>NZ_MCRH01000004.1:0-614840 GCF_014332665.1 Microbacterium sp. 4-7 | reverse complement strand
TGCACGCTGTTGGGTCCTGAGGGACCGGATGCGATCTTCGGATCGTTTCTGTACCTCTGGGCCTCTTGTTGTTTCCCCTGTGGGGGTGGCGAGAAGGGGTACCGCCCGTACTTTGAGAACTACACAGTGGACGCGAGCATCTTGCAGCCGGCTTCGGTCGGTTGCACAAGATGATCTTAAAGATCATTAGTCAATTTCATGCCAGGCCTTCGGGTCTGGTGTCGATTCTGATTCAAACTCATGTGATTTCAAGTCTTTAAGAGCAAACGGTGGATGCCTTGGCATCTGGAGCCGAAGAAGGACGTAGCAATCTGCGATAAGCCTCGGGGAACTGATAAGCAAGTTTTGATCCGAGGGTGTCCGAATGGGGAAACCCCGCTGGGCGGCGTGCCGACCTAGTGACTCCCGCCTGAATATATAGGGCGGGTAGAGGGAACGTGGGGAAGTGAAACATCTCAGTACCCACAGGAAGAGAAAGCAACCGCGATTCCGTTAGTAGTGGCGAGCGAAACCGGAACAGGCTAAACCTAGCGTGTGTGATAGCCGGCAGGCGTTGCACGTTGGGGGTTGTGGGACTTTTCAGTCATCTCTGCCGAGATGGCGGCGTTACACGATGGTATAGACGAACGGTCTTGAAAGGCCGGTCATAGAGGGTGCCAACCCCGTAGTCGAAATGCCAACCGTGGCGCGAAGAGTATCCCAAGTAGCACGGGGCCCGTGAAATCCCGTGTGAATCTGTCAGGACCACCTGATAAGCCTAAATACTCCCAGATGACCGATAGCGGACAAGTACCGTGAGGGAAAGGTGAAAAGTACCCCGGGAGGGGAGTGAAATAGTACCTGAAACCGTTTGCTTACAAACCGTTGGAGCAGCCTTAGTAGCTGTGACAGCGTGCCTTTTGAAGAATGAGCCTGCGAGTTAGCGATATGTGGCGAGGTTAACCCGTTGAGGGGTAGCCGTAGCGAAAGCGAGTCTGAATAGGGCGATTCAGTCGCATGTCCTAGACCCGAAGCGAAGTGATCTATCCATGGCCAGGTTGAAGCGACGGTAAGACGTCGTGGAGGACCGAACCCACTTAGGTTGAAAACTGAGGGGATGAGCTGTGGATAGGGGTGAAAGGCCAATCAAACTTCGTGATAGCTGGTTCTCTCCGAAATGCATTTAGGTGCAGCGTTGCGTGTTTCTTGCCGGAGGTAGAGCTACTGGATGGCCGATGGGCCCTACAAGGTTACTGACGTCAGCCAAACTCCGAATGCCGGTAAGTGAGAGCGCAGCAGTGAGACTGTGGGGGATAAGCTTCATAGTCGAGAGGGAAACAACCCAGACCACCAACTAAGGTCCCAAAGCGCGTGCTAAGTGGGAAAGGATGTGGAGTTGCCTTGACAACCAGGAGGTTGGCTTAGAAGCAGCCACCCTTGAAAGAGTGCGTAATAGCTCACTGGTCAAGTGATTCCGCGCCGACAATGTAACGGGGCTCAAGCACGCCACCGAAGTTGTGGCATTGACATTATTGGTAGGCCTTCGTGGTCCAGCCGTGTTGATGGGTAGGAGAGCGTCGTGTGGCCAGCGAAGCGGCGGTGTAAACCAGCCGTGGAGGCTACACGAGTGAGAATGCAGGCATGAGTAGCGAAAGACGTGTGAGAAACACGTCCTCCGAAAGACCAAGGGTTCCAGGGTCAAGCTAATCTTCCCTGGGTAAGTCGGGACCTAAGGCGAGGCCGACAGGCGTAGTCGATGGACAACGGGTTGATATTCCCGTACCGGCGAAGAACCGCCCAAGCTAATCCAGTAGTGCTAAGTGTCTGAATCCCAGTGACTGATCCCTTCGGGGTGACGCGTTGGGCCTAGCGCACGACCCCATTCTGGTGCGGTTAGCGTATTAACAGGTGTGACGCAGGAAGGTAGTCCAAGCCAGGCGATGGTTGTCCTGGTGCAAGTGCGTAGGCCGAGAGATAGGCAAATCCGTCTCTCACATAGGCTGAGACACGATGCGGATAAAAAGTGGATGATCCTATGCTGCCAAGAAAAGCATCGACGCGAGGTTCTAGCCGCCCGTACCCCAAACCGACTCAGGTGGTCAGGTAGAGAATACCAAGGAGATCGAGAGAATCGTGGTTAAGGAACTCGGCAAAATGCCCCCGTAACTTCGGGAGAAGGGGGGCCTTCGACGTATTAGGACTTGCTCCGAAAGCGTTTGGAGGCCGCAGAGACTAGTGGGTAGCGACTGTTTACTAAAAACACAGGTCCGTGCCAAGTCGCAAGACGATGTATACGGACTGACGCCTGCCCGGTGCTGGAAGGTTAAGAGGACCGGTTAGCCGCAAGGCGAAGCTGAGAATTTAAGCCCCAGTAAACGGCGGTGGTAACTATAACCATCCTAAGGTAGCGAAATTCCTTGTCGGGTAAGTTCCGACCTGCACGAATGGCGTAACGACTTCCCAACTGTCTCAACCGCGAACTCGGCGAAATTGCATTACGAGTAAAGATGCTCGTTACGCGCAGCAGGACGGAAAGACCCCGTGACCTTTACTACAGCTTGGTATTGGTGTTCGGTGTGGCTTGTGTAGGATAGGTGGGAGACTGTGAAGCATGGACGCCAGTTCATGTGGAGTCATTGTTGAAATACCACTCTGGTCACTCTGGATATCTAACTTCGAACCGTAATCCGGTTCAGGGACAGTGCCTGGTGGGTAGTTTAACTGGGGCGGTTGCCTCCCAAAAAGTAACGGAGGCGCCCAAAGGTTCCCTCAACCTGGTTGGCAATCAGGTGTCGAGTGTAAGTGCACAAGGGAGCTTGACTGTGAGACTGACAGGTCGAGCAGGGACGAAAGTCGGGACTAGTGATCCGGCAGTGGCTTGTGGAAGCGCTGTCGCTCAACGGATAAAAGGTACCTCGGGGATAACAGGCTGATCTTGCCCAAGAGTCCATATCGACGGCATGGTTTGGCACCTCGATGTCGGCTCGTCGCATCCTGGGGCTGGAGTAGGTCCCAAGGGTTGGGCTGTTCGCCCATTAAAGCGGTACGCGAGCTGGGTTTAGAACGTCGTGAGACAGTTCGGTCCCTATCCGCTGCGCGCGTAGGAAATTTGAGAGGATCTGACCCTAGTACGAGAGGACCGGGTTGGACGAACCTCTGGTGTGTCAGTTGTTCCGCCAGGAGCACCGCTGATTAGCTACGTTCGGGATGGATAACCGCTGAAAGCATCTAAGCGGGAAGCCGGCCTCAAGATGAGATTTCCATACCTTCGGGTGAGAGGCTCCCAGCCAGACTACTGGGTTGATAGGCCAGATGTGGAAGTGCAGTAATGCATGCAGCTGACTGGTACTAATAAGCCGATGACTTGATAACACACCGTTTGTTGGTGCTACGCGTCCACTGAGTGGTTCTCGATGTACGGTCGAGAACCCTACAGACAACAATGATTTGTCTATAGGTTTGATTGAAACATCAATAGTGTTTCGGCGGCCATAGCGTGAGGGAAACGCCCGGTTTACATTCCGAACCCGGAAGCTAAGCCTCACAGCGCCGATGGTACTGCAGGGGGGACCCTGTGGGAGAGTAGGACACCGCCGGACTTCTTTTAAGCAAATGGCCACCCATCGTTGGGTGGCCATTTTGCGTTAACAACATCTAGAACAGGGAGCATCATGCCGGAAGAGGAAGAGCGCCGTCCGCGTCGCAACGACGACCAGGGATCGCGCAGTAACCGACCTTCCGGAGGACGCTCGGAACAGAATCGCAGCAGCGGTCCGCGTCGCGACGACGCACCCCGCCGCGAGGGCGGTTACAGTCGTGACGGAGGAGCCCCCCGTTCTGGTGGGTACAACCGCGACAACCGCGATGGTGGCGCTCCCCGTTCCGGCGGCTACAGCCGCGATGGTGGTGCCCCCCGTTCTGGTGGGTACAACCGCGATAACCGTGATGGTGGCGCTCCCCGTTCGGGCGGCTATAACCGTGATGGTGGCGCTCCCCGTTCGGGCGGCTATAACCGCGATGGTGGTGCCCCGCGCACTGGTGGGTACAACCGTGATAACCGTGACGGTGGCGCTCCGCGTTCGGGCGGTTACAACCGTGATAACCGTGACGGTGGCGCTCCGCGTTCGGGCGGTTACAACCGTGATAACCGTGATGGTGGCGCTCCGCGTTCGGGCGGTTACAACCGTGACAGCCGTGATGGTGGCGCACCCCGTTCGGGCGGCTACAGCCGTGATGGTGGGGCTCCCCGTACCGGTGGGTACAACCGTGACAACCGCGATGGTGGGGCCCCCCGTTCGGGTGGGTACAACCGTGACAGCCGTGACGGTGGTGCTCCTCGCACTGGTGGGTACAACCGTGACAGCCGCGATGGTGGTGCTCCTCGCACTGGTGGGTACAACCGTGACAGCCGCGATGGTGGCGCTCCGCGTTCGGGCGGTTACAACCGTGACAGCCGTGACGGTGGCGCTCCGCGTTCGGGCGGTTACAACCGTGATAGCCGTGACGGTGGCGCACCTCGTACCGGTGGCTACAACCGTGACGGTGGCGCTCCCCGTACCGGTGGCTACAACCGTGATAGCCGTGATGGTGGCGCTCCCCGTACCGGTGGGTACAACCGTGACAGTCGCGACGGTGGTTCTCCGCGTTCGGGCGGCTACAACCGCGACAGTCGCGACGGTGGCGCTCCCCGTACCGGTGGGTACAACCGTGACAGTCGCGACGGTGGTGCTCCTCGCTCGGGCGGCTACAACCGCGACAACCGCGATGGCGGGCCCCGCACGGGTGGCTACAACCGCGATGACCGCGCGCCGCGGCAGGACCGCGACTCGTCGCGCTCGTACCCGCAGCGTGGGGGAGTGGACCGTGAGCGTCCGGTGCAGGCATCGGGCGATCGTCCTCGCTTCAACGACCCGCACATCCCCGATGACGTCACGGCCCGTGACCTGCACACGTCGGCGCGCAATGAGCTGAAGACCCTGAGCAAGGAGAACGCCGACCTCGTCGCTCGTCACCTCGCGATGGCGTCGCGTCTCATCGACGAGGATCCCGCTCTCGCTCATGAGCACGCTCTCGCAGCATCCCGCCGTGCCGGCCGCATCGCGATCGTCCGCGAGACCCTCGGGATCACCGCCTATGCGACCGAGGACTTCGCTCTTGCGCTGCGTGAGCTGCGCACGTACCGCCGCATCTCCGGCAAGGACGATCAGATCGCCCTGATGGTCGACAGCGAGCGGGGCATCGGCCGCCCCGACCGTGCGCTCGAGACCGGTCGCGCTGTCGACCGGACCGCTCTGACCACGCCCGTCCGTGTCTCGCTGGCGATCGCCATGTCGGGTGCACGTCTGGATCAGGGCGACCTCGAACTCGCGCTCGGCGAACTCGAGATCCCTGAGCTCGACCCCGACCGCGCATTCGAGTGGAGCCCCGCACTCTTCGCTGCGCGCGCCGCCGTGCTCGAGGACCTGGGGCGCACCGACGAGGCAGAGTTCTGGGCGCATCGCGCCGAGGTCGCTGCGGAAGCGCTGGGCGTCGACGAAGCCGGTGATGAGGAGATCATCATCGAAGACGGTCTCATCGAAGGTGACTTCGATGACGACCATGCTGAAGACGGCCGGTCCGATTCTGAGTCCGACGATTCTGAGTCCGACGACTCGGAGTCCGACGATTCTGAGTCCGACGATTCTGAGTCCGACGATTCGGAGTCCGACGACTCGGAGTCCGACGATTCTGAGTCCGACGATTCTGAGTCCGACGACTCGGAGTCCGACGATTCTGAGTCCGACGACTCGGAGTCCGACGATTCTGGCTCTGACGATTCTGAGTCCGACCTGGAGCCCGCCGAGTCCGACGAGACCATGGCGGCTGCAGATGCTGAAGAGGCGGACACCGAGTCCGATATCGAGTCGGAACCGTCGATCGACGACGAGGTGCGTGAGCTTCTCGGCGAGGACGAGGACGAGGACGGCGACCTCGCCGACACCGACGCGAAGCGCACAGCATCCGAGCCCTCTGAGGAGGCGTAGTGGGGCTGTTCTCCAAGAAGCCCGCGCTGCGCACGCCGCTCGACGGTGTCGACGCGGTGCTCGCTGACCTGGATGGCGTCGTCTATGCGGGCCCTGGCGCGCTGCCCTACGCGGTGGAGAGCCTCAACGCGGCCGGTGAGACCGCGAGACTCGGTTACATAACGAACAACGCGTCGCGCACCGACGCGTCGGTCGCCGAGCACCTCAGCAGCCTGGGTCTCGACGTCGCCCCGGCTGATGTCATCACCAGCCCGCAGGCCGCCATGCGGCTGCTCGCCGGGATCGTGCCCCCTCCGGCGACGCTGCTGATCGTCGGGGGAGCCGGGCTCGTGGACGAGGCCGAGAAGGCCGGGTACACGGTGACTCGCAGTGCTGAGGATGCTCCGGATGCGGTCGTGCAGGGCTTCGCCCCTGAGGTCGCCTGGACGGACCTCGCAGAAGCGGCATTCGCCCTGAAGCTCCCCGAAGATGAGGGCGGCATCCCGTGGATCGCCACCAACACCGACTGGACGATCCCGCGCGAACGCGGCGTCGCCCCGGGCAACGGGACGCTCGTGTCCGCCGTGCACACGGCGATCGGCCGGCTCGCGACAGTCGCAGGCAAACCGGAGACTCCGATCTTCGAGGAGGCCACGTCGCGCTTCGGCGCGACGAAGCCGCTGTTCATCGGCGACCGTCTCGACACAGACATTCTCGGGGCGGTCAGGGCGGGTATCGACTCCGCGCTGGTGCTCACGGGCATCGACCGGCCGAAGCATGTGCTCGCGGCACCGGAAGGATCCCGTCCGACGTACATCCTGAGCGATCTGCGGGAACTGCACCAGCCGTACCCGGAGGTCACGTCCAAGGACGGCGTCTATTCGGTCAACGGCGCGTCTGTCCGCGTCAGCGGTGCGGATGTCGAGATCATCGCCGAGGGCGAGGCGCAGATCGATCTGCTGCGCGCCGGGGCAGCCGCGATCTGGGCTTCCGGGACACCGGTGTTCGTGCTTCGCGTCCCTGAGCGCCTCTACGACGACCCCTTCCACCGGCCCTGACGGGCAGCCGGGCCCTCGCCGTGGATCCGCCGACGTGTCGGCCCTGCCGCGTACAGTAGAAGCGTGAGCGAAGAGACGACGAACGCACCGACCGATGGTCTGTGGAGTCGCCTGCGCCTGATCGAGGGGCAGCCTCTCGCTGCCAGAGCAGACGCGTACTCCGGGCTGCATGACGAGCTGTCCCGCCGCCTCGACAGCGGCGCGAGACTCGATCAGCGCGATGCGCCGGGCGCCCGATGACGCGACTTGACGCTGCCCTCGCCGCGCGAGGACTCGCCCGCTCACGCACCCACGCCGCAACCCTGATCGCTGACGGTCTGGTGAGCATCGACGGCCGACCGGTCGTGAAGGCGTCGACGCCTGTCAGCGATGAGGCCGAGATCTCCGTCGCGGGTGCCGACCACTATGTCGGTCGCGGCGCGCACAAGCTGGTCGCCGCGCTCGACGGCTTCGGTATCTCTGCCGAAGGGCGCCTGGCGCTCGACATGGGCGCCTCCACCGGTGGCTTCACCCAGGTGCTGCGTGAGCGCGGAGCGCGCCGTGTGCTGGCCGTCGACGTCGGACACGATCAGATGGCCGCTGCCGTGGCATCCGATCCCGGTGTGGTGCGCGTCGAGGGGTACAACGTCCGATACATGACCCCGGAGAACCTGAGGGACGTGACCGGGGAGGACGCAGCCCCCGACCTCATCGTGGGCGACCTCTCGTTCATCTCGCTCGAGCATGTCCTGCCGGCCGTCGCGAGCGTGGCAGCGGCGGGATCCGACATCGTGCTGCTGGTCAAACCCCAGTTCGAGGTCGGTCGAACGGCCGTGCGCGGGGGACTGGTGACAGATCCCGCCACGCGCGCCGACGCCGTCGCGCGGACGGCGTGGAGCGCTTGGGACGCGCGGCTCGGCATGCTCGGCATCCTGTCCTCCCCGCTTCTCGGGACCCACGGGAACACGGAATACCTTCTGCACCTCGCACCGGGCCGCGGCAGTGATCCGTCAGAATGGTCGGACCGCATCAACGAACTGACAGGGAGACGATGAACGAGCGCAACATCCTGGTCGTCGCCCATGCCGGCAGGGAAGACACGGTCGAAGCGGCCCTCCGCGTGGTCGATGCGCTGCGTGGCGCGGGGGCGCGCCCCGTGCTCGCCGCCGACGACAGCCTCGACCTGCGTGCCGTCGATGCCCGCTTCGCGGATGTCGACGTGCTCGGCGAGACGGTGCAGCAGGAGCAGCTCGAGCTCGCGATCGTCCTGGGCGGCGACGGCACGATCCTGCGAGCCGCTGAGCTGGTGCGCGGCTGCGCGGCTCCCGTGCTCGGGATCAACATGGGCCACGTCGGATTCCTCGCGGAGATCGACCGCGATGACATGGATGCCGCCATGCGCCGCGTCATCGACCGCGACTACGAGGTCGAAGAGCGTCTCGCGCTGTCCGTCCGGGTCAAGGACGTCGACGGCGAGGTGGTCTACGAGACGTTCGCCCTCAACGAGGCGACGGTCGAGAAGGCGAGTCGGGAGCGCATGATCGAGGTCGTGCTCGAGATCGACGGACGCCCCCTCTCGAGCTTCGGATGCGACGGAATGGTCGTGTCCACTCCGACCGGGTCCACGGCCTACAACTTCTCCGCGGGCGGTCCGGTCATCTGGCCGAGCGTCGAAGCCATCGCGGTGGTGCCGCTCTCGGCGCACGCGCTCTTCGCCAAGCCGCTGGTGGTCAGCCCCGATGCCGCCGTGGCCATCGAGATGCTCGAAGGCACGTCCGGCGCCGGCATCCTCTGGTGCGACGGGCGACGGTCCCACGACCTGCCGCCGGGGGCCCGAGTCGTCGTGCGGCGATCATCGCGCCCCGTGCGCCTCGCGCGTCTGCACCCGACCGCGTTCACCGATCGTCTGGTGCGCAAGTTCCAGTTGCCGGTCGCGGGATGGCGCGGGCAGGGGGCAGCCTCATGATCGAGGAGATGCGGATGCAGGGACTCGGCGTGATCGCCGACGCCGTGCTGCCTCTCGGGCCCGGATTCACCGCGATCACAGGTGAGACCGGTGCCGGCAAGACGATGGTCGTGACCGGCCTCGGCCTTCTGCTCGGTCAGCGCGCCGATTCCGGAGCGGTGCGCGCCGGTGCCACCCAGGCCTCGGTCGCGGGCGTGTGGATCGTCCCCGAGACCGGCGACGTCGCGGACATCGTGGCAGACGCCGGGGGCGAGCTGGAACCCGCCGGTTCCGGTGCCGCGGAGCTGTACGTCTCACGCACGCTGAGCGCCGAGGGACGCAGCCGTGCGAGCGTCGGAGGACGCGCGGCGCCGGCGGGTGTGCTGTCGGCCCTGGCCGAGGAGCTGGTCGTCGTGCACGGTCAGTCCGAGCAGCTCAGGCTGCGCTCTGCCGCTGCGCAGCGCGATGCGCTCGATCGCTTCGGAGGAGCGTCGATCGGCCGGGCGCTCGACGCCTACGCATCGTCGTTCACCCGGTGGCGCGAACTGGATTCCGAGATCGCGGACATCACCGAGAACCGTGATCGCCGAGCCGACGAGGCCTCCCGGCTTCGGGAGGCACTTGCTCTCATCGAGGCTGCCGCCCCCGAACCGGGCGAGGACGTCGAGCTGTCGGCACGGGCCGAGCGCCTGGCGAACGCCGAGGAGCTGCGCCTCGCGGCCTCGCTCGCCCACGGCGCGCTCTCGAACGAAGAGGGCGAGCCCGACGCATCCGCGTTGATCGCCGAGGCGCGTCGCGCGCTCGAACGGGTCTCCGACGCCGCGCTCACCGAGATATCCGCAGGCCTCGCCGACATCGGCTACCGGATCGCCGACATCGCCGGACAGCTCTCCGCCTACCTCGCCGATCTCGACGAATCGGGACCGCACGAGCTCGCGGCTGTCGAGGAGCGGCGCGCGGCACTGAGCACGCTCATCCGTGCGCACGGTTCGCTGGACGAGGCGCTCGAGCTGTGGCAGACCGGATCGACCCGGCTCGCCGAACTCGAAGACGACGGCGAGCGGCTCGCACGCCTCGAGGCCGAACGGGACGCCGCTCGTGCAGAGCTGGATTCCCGGGCCGAGGCACTGACCGCGGAGCGCACCGCAGCCGCAGCACGACTGGGCGTCGCCGTGAGCGATGAGCTGCACGAGCTCGCCATGCCGGACGCGACTCTCGAGGTCGCGGTCACGCCCGGGGCGGAGAGCGCTCACGGCCGCGACGACGTCGCCATCCTGCTCGCGCCCCACCCCGGTGCCGAACCCCGCTCCGTCTCGAAGGGGGCATCCGGCGGTGAGCTGTCGCGCGTGATGCTCGCCATCGAGGTCGTGATCGCCGGCACCGACCCCGTGCCGACCTTCGTCTTCGACGAGGTCGATGCCGGCATCGGCGGTGCGGCGGCGATCGAGGTCGGCCGACGACTCGCCCGACTCGCAGAGAAGTCGCAGGTGATCGCCGTGACCCATCTGGCTCAGGTCGCCGCGTTCGCCAACAACCACCTCTCCGTCGTGAAATCCCACGACGGAGCAGTCACCGCATCGAGTGTCCGCCGTCTCGAAGGCCAGGAGCGCGAGGCCGAGATGGCCCGACTGCTGTCCGGATTGACCGATTCGGATGCCGCGATCACCCACGCCCGAGAACTTCTCAGCCTCGGCGCCCTCACCTCCTGATAGGATCGAAGCCCGTGATGAACTCTTCTTCTGCGGGGCCCAAGAACGACACGACCAAGCACATCTTTGTGACGGGTGGTGTCGTTTCGTCTTTGGGTAAGGGGCTCACTGCCGCAAGCCTCGGCAACCTCCTCACCGCACGCGGACTCCGCGTCGTGATGCAGAAGCTCGACCCGTATCTCAACGTCGATCCGGGCACGATGAACCCGTTCCAGCACGGTGAGGTCTTCGTCACGGATGACGGTGCCGAGACCGACCTCGACATCGGCCACTACGAGCGCTTCCTTGACATCAACCTGTCGCAGGCGGCGAACGTCACGACCGGTCAGATCTACTCGCAGGTCATCGCCCGCGAGCGTCGCGGCGAGTACCTCGGCGACACCGTGCAGGTCATCCCGCACATCACCGATGAGATCAAGCGCCGCATGCGTCTGCAGGCGACCGAGGATCCTCGCCCCGACGTGATCATCACCGAGGTCGGCGGAACGGTCGGCGACATCGAGTCGCAGCCGTTCCTCGAGGCCGCTCGTCAGCTGCGTCACGAGCTCGGACGCGACAGCGTGTTCTTCGTGCACGTCTCGCTGGTTCCGTTCATGGGCGCATCCGGTGAGCAGAAGACGAAGCCGACCCAGCACTCGGTGGCGGCCCTCCGTCAGGTCGGCATCCAGCCCGATGCCCTCGTGCTCCGCAGCGACCGGCCTGTGAGCGAGAGCAACCGCAACAAGATCGCACTCATGTGCGACGTCGACGCCGAGGGCGTCATCAACACGGTCGACCTGCCGAGCATCTACGACATCCCCTCGACGCTCAACGACCAGGGGCTCGATTCGTACATCGTGCGCCGCCTCGGACTCGACCAGAAGGCTGCCGACGAGGTGGACTGGTCGCGCTGGAGCAAGGTCCTCCACGCCGTGCACAACCCGAAGCATGAGGTCACCATCGGCCTGGTCGGCAAGTACATCGACCTGCCGGACGCCTACCTCTCGGTCACGGAAGCGCTGAAGGCCGGCGGTTTCGCACAGGAGACCAAGGTCAACATCCGCTGGATCCCGTCGGACCGCTGCGAGACCCCCGAGGGCGCGCGCGAGCAGCTCGCCGCACTCGACGGCATCTGCGTTCCCGGTGGCTTCGGCATCCGTGGGATCGAGGGCAAGCTCGGTGCGCTGAAGTTCGCGCGCGAGCAGGGAATTCCGACCCTCGGCCTCTGCCTCGGCCTCCAGTGCATGGTCATCGAATACGCCCGTGATGTCGCCGGCATCGAGGGCGCGTCGTCGAGCGAGTTCGACCCCGAGACGACCGAGCCGGTCATCGCCACGATGGCGGAGCAGATCGAGATCCTCGACGGTGGAGACCTGGGTGGCACGATGCGGCTCGGCCTCTACAAGGCGACGCTGGCGGAGGGCTCCCTGGCGAGCGAGCTGTACGGCGGCCCCGAGGCGTCGGAGCGTCACCGCCACCGCTACGAGGTCAACAACGCCTACCGTGCGCGTCTCTCCGAGGCCGGTCTGGTCTTCTCGGGTCTCAACCCCGAGCTCGACCTGGTCGAGTACGTCGAGCTCCCGCGGGACGTCCACCCGTACTACATCGCCACCCAGGCGCACCCGGAGCTCCGCTCGCGCCCGACCGACCCGCACCCGCTGTTCCGTGGCCTGGTAGGGGCTGCGATCGAGCGTCACCGCTCGAGCGAGCTCTTCGACGTCGAGGCCGATGCCGAGTTCGGCGAAGCCGTTGCCTGAGCGTGGCGAAGCCCGTGTCTGAGTTCGATGAGCTGAGAGACGAGTCCTTCGAACCGGAGGTTCTGCAGAGCGACCTCGTCTACGAGGGGGCCGTCTGGAATGTGCGCGACGACCGTGTGCGTTACGGCGACGGGGAGATCCGCCGTCAGTATGTCGCGCACACCGGCGCCGTGGCGATCCTCGCGCTCGATGACCAGGGTCGTGTGCTGCTGATCCAGCAGTACCGGCATCCGATCCGTCACCGCGACTGGGAGCTGCCGGCAGGTCTGCTCGACATGCCGGGGGAGGAGCCCCTCGCGGCAGCTCAGCGCGAGCTGGCGGAGGAGGCCGATCTCGTCGCCGCGCACTGGGAGCCGCTCGTATCGTCGTGGACGACCCCGGGTGGCAACGACGAGGTCATCCACGTCTTCCTCGCGAGTGGTATGTCGACGGCGAACGAAGCGCACGCGCGCGTGGACGAAGAGGCTGACATCCGCGTGGAGTGGGTGCCGCTCGATGCCGCGGTCGCCGCGGTGCTCGATGGGCGGATGCGCAACGGCATCCTCAGCATCGGCGTCCTCGCGGCCGCGCAGAGGCTGCGCGACCGGAGCTGAGCATGCAGCTCGACCGAGCGTTGGACACGTATCTGCGCCACGTCACGATCGAGCGCGGTCTCAGCGAGCACACCATCTCGGCGTATCGACGCGACCTCGACACGTATCTGGAGTGGCTCGTGTCCGAGGGGGTGACGGACACCGCTGAGATCAGCGCTGCGGTCGTCGGACGCTTCATCGCCGATCGCTCCGGGGCCGATCCGGCTCCTGCGGCGACGAGCCTCGCCCGTCTGCAGTCGTCGGTGCGCGGATGGCACCGGTTCCTGGCGCGTGAAGGGATCGAACCGGATGACCCGAGCGGCCGTCTCCGTCCGCCCAAGGCCCCGCGGCGTCTGCCGAAGGCCCTGACGATCGACCAGGTCGAGAGCCTCCTCAGCGCCCCCAGCGCGGAGGACCCGCTGGGCATCCGTGACCGGGCCCTGCTCGAGCTGCTCTACGCGACCGGCGCTCGTGTGTCGGAGGCCGTCGGGCTCGACGTCGACGACCTCGCTCATGGCGATGTCCTGCGCCTCCGCGGCAAGGGGTCGAAGGAACGTATCGTGCCGATCGGCTCGTTCGCCCGCGCAGCGGTTGACGCGTACCTCACCCGGGTCCGTCCCGGGCTCGCAGTGAAGGGTCGGGCGTCGGCGCGGCTGTTCCTCGGCGCGCGCGGTGCGCCCCTGTCGCGCCAGAGCGCCTGGCTGGTCATCCGCGCGGCCGCGGAGAACGCGCACATCACCGCCGAGGTCTCACCGCACACGCTGCGGCATTCGTTCGCCACGCACCTGCTGCAGGGCGGCGCAGACGTGCGCGTCGTGCAGGAGCTGCTCGGACACGCCTCGGTCGCGACGACCCAGATCTACACGCACGTGTCTGTCGACACGCTGCGCGACATCTACGCGACGTCGCACCCTCGCGCCCGGTGAGCCGAGCTGCGGCCAAAACGCGGGATCGCCGCGGGCGAGGCGTGGAACCCTCCGGGCGATCGGTAGACTCGATCAAGCACGAAACGAGCAGGAGAATCGGTGGCTGAGAACGCGGCGAAGTCCAGGGCGAAGACGTCGAAGACCGACGACACCCCCATGGGACCCACCGGGCGTCCCTATCACGGCTTCGCGACCCCTGCTCCTCTCGCCTCGCATGGTCCGGCCCGCATCATCGCCCTCTGCAATCAGAAGGGCGGCGTCGGCAAGACCACGACCTCGATCAACCTCGCCGCGGCCCTCGCCGAATATGGCCGGAAGGTCCTCGCGGTCGACTTCGACCCGCAGGGCGCACTGTCGGCAGGTCTCGGCATTCAGACGCACGATGTGCCGACGATCTACGATCTGCTGCTCGACACCAAGCGCGACGCACATGATGCGATCGTGCACTCGGGTGTCGAAGGCCTCGACGTCATGCCGGCGAACATCGACCTGTCGGCCGCTGAGGTGCACCTCGTGAACGAGGTCGCCCGCGAGACGATCCTCGCCCGTGTCCTCCGCCAGGTCGCGGGGGAGTACGACGTCATCCTCATCGACTGCCAGCCCTCGCTCGGTCTGCTGACGGTCAACGCGCTGACCGCCGCTCACGGCGTCATCATCCCGCTCGAGTGCGAGTTCTTCGCGCTTCGCGGTGTGGCGCTGCTGATCGAGACGATCGACAAGGTGCGCGACCGGCTGAACCCGTCGATCACCATGGACGGCCTCCTCGCCACCATGTACGACCCGCGCACCCTGCACTCGCGTGAGGTTCTCGAGCGTGTGGTCGAGGCGTTCGGGGACGACGTCCTGGAGACCGTGATCGGTCGAACCGTCAAGTTCCCCGATGCATCGGTGTCCGGTGTGCCGATCACCGAGTTCGCTCCGGAGCACGCTGCCGCGCAGGCGTACCTGCGACTGGCGCGGGAGCTGGTCGCCCGTGGCGCTGTCGCCTGAGCTCGAGCCGCCAGACACCCCGGCTCAGTCCGTCTCGCCCGTTCAGTCCGTCGCGGACATCGGCTCAGACATCGCTGACACCGCACCGCCGGCGGATCCCGGGTTCCGCGTCTCCCTGTCGAACTTCGACGGCCCGTTCGACCTTCTGCTGAACCTCATCTCGAAGCACGAGATGGACATCACCGAGGTGTCGCTGAGCGCCGTCACCAACGAGTTCATCGCTTACCTCAAGGAACTCGACGACGACGAGGAGCTCGATCAGGCGTCCGAGTTCCTGGTGGTCGCAGCGACGCTGCTCGACATGAAGGTGGCGGGACTGCTGCCTCAGGGCGAGCTGGTGGATGCCGAAGCCGTCGCTCTTCTCGAAGCACGTGACCTCCTCTTCGCGCGACTCCTGCAGTACCGCGCCTTCAAAGAGGTCTCGGCGTGGTTCGCCCGATGCCTGCAGCGCGAGGACCGTCGGCACGTGCGTGCTGTCCGGCTGGATGAGAAGCACAGGCGAAAGACCCCCGAGCTCGTGTGGTCGCTCAGCGCGGATGACTTCGCCGCGCTCGCGCTTCTCGCGTTCGCGCCGAAGGAGATCCCGCATGTCGGCCTCGAACACCTGCACGCTCCGCTCGTCAGCATCCGCGAACAGGCCGCGATCGTGGTCACTCTGCTGCGCGCGGCGGAGTCCGTGAGCTTCCGCGAGCTGGTCGCGGGTGTGAGCGAGCCCGGGATCGTGGTCGCTCGGTTCATCTCCGTGCTGGAGCTCTACCGGCACGCCGCACTGTCCTTCGAACAACTGGAACCGCTCGGCGAGCTCACGCTGCGCTGGGCTGCCGACTCCTGGTCGGACGAGACACTGGCATCCCTGGGAGCCGACTATGACCGATGACACCGTTGACGCAGTGACCGGAGCCGTGACCGAGCCGGCCGTGCGTGACACGCCCCTCTCCGAGCGCATCGAGGCGATCCTGCTGATCATCGACGAGCCGATCGGACTCGTCGCTCTCGCCGCTGCCGTCGGATCACCGGTCGCTGCCGTCCGACAGACGATCGAGACGCTGGTCGACGATTACGACGGCAAGGGTCACGGACCGCGACGGGGTTTCGAGCTGCGTGAGGTCGGCGGGGGCTGGCGCCTGTACGTCCGGGAGGATCACGACGACGTCGTCGCGGAGTTCGTCGGGGGACAAGCGCCGGTACGACTCTCGCAGGCGGCGCTGGAGACGCTCGCGGTGATCGCCTACAAGCAGCCCGTCACGCGCAGCCAGGTGGCGTCGATCCGCGCGGTGAACGTCGACTCCGTCGTGCGGACGCTCCTCGCACGAGGTCTCATCACCGAGCTGTTCGCGGACTCCGAGACCGGCGCCATCAACTACGGCACGACCGACGCTCTGCTGCAGCACCTGGGCATCAACTCGCTCGACGAGCTGCCCCCCATCTCTCCTCTGCTCGACGACGGCGCGGACGGCTTCGACGAAGGGACCATCCGATGATCTCGGTCGTCCTGACGGCGGCGACCGGCCGCAACGGCGCGACGCGCAGAATCAGTTTCAACGAAGGGACCATCCGATGAGCGGCTTCGAGACACCAGAGGGCATCCGCCTGCAGAAGGTGCTGTCGGCGGCGGGCGTGGCCTCGCGACGCGTGATCGAGCAGTACATCGTCGAAGGGCGCATCCGTGTCAACGGCGTGACCGTCACCGAGCTCGGCCGTCGCGTCGACCCGGAGACCGATCTCATCGATGTGGACGGCACCGCTGTTCAGCTCGACGTGTCGAAGCGCTATGTGATGCTGAACAAGCCCACCGGGGTCGTCAGCAGCATGCGGGACGAGAACGATCGCCCCGATCTGCGCCGGTTCACCGAGGACTACGAGGAGCGGCTGTACAACGTCGGTCGGCTCGACGCGGAGACCAGCGGGCTGCTCGTGCTGACCAACGACGGAGACCTCGCTCACGTGCTCGCTCACCCGTCATTCGGGGTGACCAAGGTCTACATCGCCAAGGTCGAAGGCGAAGTGACCGCGCAGACGATCTCGAAGCTCACCCGGGGCATCGAGCTCGACGACGGTCCGATCGCGGCAGACAAGGCGAGGCTGCTCGACACCTCTCGCGGGTCGAGTCTCGTCGAGCTGACACTGCACTCCGGGCGCAATCGCATCGTCCGACGGATGCTGGCAGCGGTCGGCCACCCGGTGACCGAACTCGTGCGCCGCCAGTTCGGCCCGCTGCACCTGGGAACCCTCCCGGTTGGGAAGACGCGCGAACTGACTAAAATCGAACTCGGCGCACTCTTGACTCTGTCGCGCCGTGATTCCGGTGTCGCCGAGGCGCCAGGCGAGCAACAGGAGAACGAGTGACCGATACGACGAGTGCGCCCACGGGGGCTCGGAGTTCTGTCGCGCCACGAATCGCGGCCAGACTCTCGGGAACCGTTCGCGTCGTCGGCGCCGGGCTGCTCGGCGCGAGCATCGGACATGCCCTTCGTGCGAAGGGTGTCGACGTGGTGCTCGCCGACACCTCGCCCGCCCAGCTGCGTCTCGCGATCGACTACGGGGCGGGCCGCTCGGCCGCCGAGGACGATTCGCCGGTGCTGATCGTGGTCGCCGTGCCGCCGGATGTCACCGCGGATGTCATCGAGTCGGAGCTGAGTCGTTTCCCTCACGCTGTCGTCACCGACGTGGCGAGCGTCAAGCTCGAGCCCCTGCACAGCCTGCAGCACCGTGGCGTCGACCTCACCCGCTACATCGGCTCGCACCCCCTCGCCGGACGCGAGCGCGGCGGAGCGATCTCTGCGCGCGCCGACCTCTTCGTGGGCCGCCCCTGGGTGGTGTGCCGGGATGCCGACACGACCGCCACCGATCTCGCGCTCGTCGAAGCGCTCGCCCTCGATGTCGGAGCGATGCCGCTCGAGATGACTCCCGAGGAGCACGACCGCTCGGTCGCTCTCACCTCCCACGTTCCTCAGGTCGTCGCGAGCCTGCTCGCCGGCCGTCTCGCCACCGCCGACGAGGGTGCGCTGCGCCTCTCCGGCCAGGGCGTCCGCGACACGACGCGTATCGCGGCATCCGCACCCGAACTCTGGGTGCAGATCCTCGGCGCGAACGCCGGGCCCGTGGTCGAGATCCTCGACGCTCTGGCATCCGATCTCCGCGAAGTGTCGGACGCTCTGCGCGCGCCCGAGGCCCCCGGGGCTCGGCGTGTGGTCGCCGAGACGATCCGGCAGGGCAACGACGGCGTCGAACGTCTTCCCGGAAAGCACGGGCAGAACCAGCGATTCGAGTCCCTGGTCGTGATGGTCGACGACACCGCCGGCCAGCTCGGTCGACTGTTCGGCGAACTCGGAGAGCTCGGCGTCAACGTCGAGGACCTCCGTCTCGAGCACTCGCCGGGCGCGCAGTTCGGCCTGGCCGAGATCAGCGTCGACCCTGCTGCGCTGCACGGGGCGATCACCGGACTTCAGGAACGCGGCTGGCGGATTGCAGGTACGACCAATGACTGATTTCATCGCGATCGACGGGCCCGCCGGCTCCGGCAAGTCCAGCGTGTCCAAGGCGGTCGCTCGGGCTCTGGGCTTCGGCTACCTCGACACCGGCTCCGCGTACCGCGCTCTCGCCTGGCATGTGCTGGATCGAGGCGCCGACACGGCGGATGCCGCGGCGGTGCTCGACGCCGTCTCCGACTTCCCTGTGCGCCTCGGCCTCGACCCCGACGATCGCACCGTGCTCGTCGGAGAGGTCGACGTCACGGACGCGATCCGCGAACCATCGGTCTCGAGCGCGGTGAGCGGCGTCGCCCGTGTGCCCGAGGTGCGGGACCGGGTCAATCGTCTCTTCCGCACCCTCGTCGCCGAGGCGCCGTACCCGGCGGTCGTCGTCGAGGGGCGGGACATCACCACCGTGGTGGCTCCCGACGCCCCGGTGCGCATCCTCCTCACGGCTGCGCCCGAGGTGCGCGCCGCACGACGTGCCGGCGAGCTCGCCGGCGAGAACGCCGAGGCCGTCGCGGCCGCACTGCACAAGCGCGACGCATCAGACAGCGCCGTCGTCGACTTCCTGAACGCCGCAGACGGCGTCGAGGTCGTCGATTCGACGGAGCTCGATTTCACACAGACCATCGACGCCGTCCTCGCGGTGATCGAACGAATCCGAGGAGTACACCATGGCTGACGACGAATACGAAGGCGGCCCCGACCAGCTCGCCGAGAAGATGGAGTCGCTCGACGAGCAGCTCGCCGAGGCGCGCGCCGAGACCCTGCGCGCAGGCCTCGCCGACTACGACCTGGACGATGAAGATGCCGCCCTTCTCGCCGGCATCACGATGGGCGAGGACGGGATCCAGTTCTTCCCGGCCCTGCCGGTCGTCGCGATCGTCGGTCGACCGAACGTCGGCAAGTCGGCTCTCGTGAACCGCATCCTCGGCCGTCGTGAGGCAGTCGTCGAGGACACCCCCGGCGTGACCCGCGACCGCGTGACGTACAAGGCCGAGTGGGCGGACCGCCGCTTCTCGCTCGTCGACACGGGCGGCTGGGAACCCGACGCCCGCGGCATCGACCGCTCGGTCGCCGCGCAGGCAGAGGTCGCGATCGACCTCGCCGACATCGTGCTGTTCGTCGTCGACGCCATGGTCGGCGCCACGTCGACCGATGAGCACGTCGTGAAGCTGCTGCGCAAGAGCGGCAAGCCGGTCTTCCTCGTCGCCAACAAGATCGACGACGCTCGTCAGGAGCCTGAGGCTGCGGCTCTCTGGAACCTCGGCCTCGGCGAGCCCTACCCGGTGTCGGCGATCCACGGTCGTGGCGTCGCCGATCTGCTCGACCAGCTGCTGAAGAAGCTGCCGGATGTCTCCGCGGTCGCGAAGGCCGAGATCGGCGGGCCGCGGCGCGTCGCGATCCTCGGTCGTCCGAACGTCGGCAAGTCCTCGCTTCTCAACAAGGCGGCCGGCGAAGAGCGCGTGGTCGTGAACGACCTCGCGGGAACCACCCGTGACCCGGTCGATGAGATCGTCGAGCTCGGTGGCAAGCTCTGGCGCCTCGTCGACACCGCCGGCATCCGCCGCCGGGTGCACATGGCGCAGGGTGCTGACTTCTACGCGTCGCTGCGCACGTCCGCTGCTCTCGAGAAGGCGGAGGTCGCGGTCGTCGTCCTCGATGTGTCCGAGACGATCAGCGAGCAGGACGTCCGCATCATCGATCTCGTGCTCGAGTCGGGCCGCTCTCTCGTGCTGGCATTCAACAAGTGGGATCGTCTGAACGATGACGACCTCGAGAACGCCGATCGACGTCGGTACCTCGAGCGTGAGATCGAGCAGGACCTGGCGCACGTCGCCTGGGCGCCCCGAGTGAACATCTCGGCCAAGACCGGTCGTCACCTCGACAAGCTCGTGCCGGCGCTCGAGACGGCGTTGGAGAACTGGGACCGTCGCATCCCGACGGGCAAGTTCAACGCCTTCCTCGCAGAGCTCGTCGCCGAGCACCCGCACCCGCTGCGTGGCGGAAAGCAGCCGCGCATCCTGTTCGGCACGCAGGCATCGACGCGTCCGCCGACGTTCGTGCTGTTCACGACGGGATTCCTCGACCCGGGCTACCGCCGCTTCATTCAGCGTCGTCTGCGCGAGCTCTACGAATTCGACGGAACTCCGATCGTCATCAACATGAGGGTCCGCGAGAAGCGCCAGCGCTGATCGCACCCGATTCGACAGCTGTGCCCGCGCGATTCCGCGCGGGCACAGCTGTTCCCGCGTATGACCCCGGCGGATGCCGACAGCCGGATGCTGTGACAGGCTGAAGGGGTGACTGTCGTACCTCCCGCCGCAGGTGAACCCCGCCGCCCAGATGGGCCGCGAAACCCGGGCGACGCCTGGGTGATCGCCCCCTCGGGGGAGAAGTACTGGGGGCGCTTCGGCGCGGCTGGACTGCTCGCCGTCGATCCGGAATGCGGGATCCTTCTTCAGCACCGGGTGTCCTGGTCGCACTTCGGTGGGACATGGGGGTTGCCTGGCGGCGCCATGCACGAGGGCGAGAGCGCGATCGTGGGCGCAGTGCGCGAGGCGCAGGAAGAGGCCGGGGTTCCGGATGCGGCCGTGCGACCCCGGTTCACCAGCGTGCTCGATCTGGACGTGTGGTCGTACACGACCGTCATCGCCGATGTGGTGCGTCCGTTCGACCCCGTGATCAGTGACCCCGAGAGCGTGGCTCTCGAGTGGGTGCCCGTCGATGAGGTGGACGCACGGCCGTTGCACCCCGGTTTTGGTAGCGCCTGGCCTGCTCTGCGCACCCTGCTCGATGTGCGCCTGTCGCTCGTCGTCGACGCCGCCAACGTGGTCGGCTCTGTGCCGAACGGATGGTGGAGAGATCGTGCCGGTGCGACGGCTCGTCTTGCCTCGCGCCTCGACGGACTCGCTGTGCCCGCGGCTGACCTCGGGGTCGGGGGAGCGACCTGGTTCCCGGAGATCGCTCTCGTCGTCGAGGGACAGGCGCGCGGGATCGTGACTCCGTCGTCGGACGCCGATGCGGAGGTGCCCGAGCTGCTTCCCGCAGGTGGCGTCTCGATCGTCCGCGCCGACGGGAGCGGAGACGATGCGATTGTGGCTGAGGTGGAGCGTCGGACGCATGCTGGGCAGCATGTCGTGGTCATCTCGAGCGACCGCGAGCTGCAGAACCGCGTCGACGCAGCGGGCGCGGCGCAAGTGCGCTCGGCGGGCTGGCTGTTGAGCGTGCTCCCGCAATAGTCGGGGCCGCATTCGTGTCAGCGCGTGCTCCGCTTTCGTGATAGCGCGCGCTCCGCTTCGTGTTGGCTGTGCTGCCTCGCCCGAAGGTGGCTGCGCTCAGCGTGAGGGGTGTTGCGCTCAGCCTGAGGGGTGTTGCGCTCAGCGTGACGCGTGCTGCGCTCAGCGTGAGGATGCTGCGCTCAGCGTGACGTGTGATGCGCTCAGACGAACATCACTCTTCGTCGCGGTGGGTCGACATACTCGCGGCCGAGCGGACTCGTCCACGTGAGCGACCCGTCAGAAGTCTGGCGCGCCGTCCACCGATGCCGCTCATGGATGTCCGGATGCTTGAGCGAGTGGTGCGTCGTGCAGAAGTGGCTGAGATTGTCGACGCGCGTGCGTCCACCACGGGCGTGGTCGTGGTTGTGGTCGATCTCGCAACGATGCACCGGCATCCTGCATCCGGGAAACCTGCAGTGCTGATCGCGCGCTCTGAGGAACCGCCGCATCTGCTCTGTCGGGGAGTAGGAGTCGGTCTCCGTGACCAGTCCCTGCGCGTCGAGGAACAGACGCGCCCACCCGGTGCGATGTCCTGCGAGTCCCCGCGCGACGTCGGGATCGAGCGGCCCGTGTCCGTCGAGTTCAGCGGGACGATCGTCCTCCCCGGCGAGAGTGCTTGCAGCGACGGTGACCTGGATACGGGCGGAGATGTTCTCCAGCCCTGTGCCTGTAGCTTCGCTCGGATCGGCAGTGAGGAGCAGGTCAGCCAGCACATCGGCGCGCATCTGGTCGAATGTGCGAGCGTCGCCGGAGAGGTGCTCGATGTCAGGGCTCGAGGGGTCGGCCATCGGGTCGATCAATCCGGCAAGCGGGTCGGTGACGAACGTGCCGTCGGCGGCGATCACCGCTGTGTCGAAGTAGGACTCGTATCGGGGATCATCGGGCGAGAGGTCGTCGAGGTAGAGCGAGCCCTCCGGTTCGTCCAGCGGCTCGAGGATAGGCTCCTGCTCGTTGCGGGTGCGAGTGATGTGCCGGGCCATCTGCGTGAGTCGATCGGAGATCGCCACCGCGACCCACTCGGGCAGGATCGCCGTGAGGGCAGCAAGCCCGTCGCCGACGGACTTGACGGTGACACACCGTTCCGCGGCCGCTCGGCGATGCTGCTCGACGACGGTCTCGCCGACGAGAGCTGCCGCCACCTGACGTGCATGGGTCTTCGTTCTCGGTGCCGTGTCGTTCTCAGCGACCACCAGAACAGCAGCCTCGTAGAGGCTCATCGTCTCGGCGTCCACCCGCCCATCGCGGATGGCGTCGTCGACGATCTCGCTCGCACGCACGATCTCACGGACATGACGCACGCTGATCGACCCGACAGAGAAGGCGGCCTGCACGGCCGGGAGCGTGCGCGTCAGAGTGCGTGCATCGGTGAAGGCGTACTCGACCGAACCTTTCGGGATGTGACCGGCCGCGGAGTACTCTGCGACCATCGAGCGGTAGATCGCCTCGCGATGGTGCGGGCTCTCCGAGACGTCGCTGTCGTGCATGCCGATCCGCTCGACCAGCAGCGCGTAAGACTCGGCCTCGAGCGCAGCGATCTGGCGGCGCGTGGCGACCCATTCGTCGAGCAGGCGGCAGCGCTCCTCGAGATCGAGGTCGAAGTCGGTACGCCGGGTCATAGGTCCACATTAGAACCTATGTTCGACAGCATCCAGGCTCAACCCTGGAATATGCCGTCATCCTCGTATCCTCGCCCGCGCAGCTTGTCGATGTCGCGACGCTCACGCTTCGTCGGTCGCCCCGCCCCCCGATCACGCAGTCCGAGAGCCGCCTGCGGTTCGCGCTCCGGTGTGCGATCCTCATACGCCAGCGCAGCGAGAGGGGCGCCGACGCGCTTGACGAGCAGCTGACGCACGATGAGAATCCGATCGAATCCGGCGATCCGGATGCGCAGTTCGTCGCCGACGTGGATGTGCTGAGCAGCCTTCACTTTGACGCCGTTCACGCGCACATGCCCCGCACGGCATGCAGTGGTGGCGGCCGAGCGCGTCTTGTAGACGCGGATCGCCCAGAGCCAGCTGTCGACCCGTGCTGCATCCGCCATCAGATGTCTCGCTTTCTCAGTGCGATCAGGGTGCCGGCGATGATCAGACCCTGCCCGAGCGTGTAGGTGGCCATGATGGCGGGGCTGCTCCAGTCCGGCAGGGAACCGGGCAGGAAGAGCCGAAGAGCCAAGAGAGTGTCGCTGGCGAGGAAGAAGGCGCCGCCGATCGACACGAGCCCAGAGCATCGAGTGGCGGTGGCCGCTGTGCTCGCGAGGACGAGACCGTAGACAGCCACCGCGATCAGCAGCCCACCGGCGTGCGGACCGATGAACACCAGCATCGCCACCCACCACGCGGCGTAGACGAGCGCCCACCACGGCATCCGCCGCGCGGCGAGACGGCGGATGAAGAGCGCGATGTATGCCAGATGCGCGATGCCGAAGAACAGGAGCATCAGAGGCACTTCTGGCGCCGCGGGGAAGAACACCCCTGCGCTGTCGCCGAGCCACGAGAACAGGAGCGCCGCGATGGTCAACGCCAGCGCGGAGCGCTCCGCGGCGCGACCCACCGACACGAACACGGGCACGGCGAGCAAAGGCATGAGCAGGAGCTTCGTCGGCCCGGCTGCGGGGCTGCCCACGCTCAGCAGCGCCACGTGAGCCGCCGATGCCGCCGCATAGGGCAGAAAGGCCCAGAGAAGCGGGTCGGACGGACGGCGTCGCTGCATCTCACCATCGTAGGGCGGGATCGAACGCGGTCAGCCTCGCTCAGGATTCGACCGTGACCTGGGTGATCTGACCGTCGGCACCGAGGTGCACGGCGGGCCAGTAGCCCTCGGGGAAGTGCTGGCCGCAGGTGTCGATGAAATGGAGCACGACCGTGCCATCGGACGAAGCTTCGAGCGTCTCGAGGGTGAGGTCGGTCGCCGCGTCGTCGAGCTCGTGCTGCTCCGGGGCCGCATTGCTGAAGGCGGCGACGACCGCATCCGTCGCCAGTCGTCGCAGGACGCCGAGGGCGGCTATGGTCTGATGCACATGGGGGAGCAGTGCGGCAGCCTCATCGGCATCGGTGCCCTCGATCATGAGATCGAGAGGGGCGCCGGCGACGACCGTGCCGCCTGCATACCAGTCATGGGTCAGTACCGTTCCGTCGGACAGCTCGGTCGTGGCGCGCGTGAGGGTGCCCAGTTCGGGATCTTCGATGGTCGGGTTCTCGTCGCTCATGTCACCACGCTAGCGCTCGCTCACGGCCCGAGAGTCGAGCCGCGGGACTCGAGGTGCTCGCGCAGGATGCGAATGGCCTTGGGCCCGACTCCGTGGATGGCGAGCAGCGCCGTCTCGGACGCGCCGTCGAACTGGTCGAGACGGGTGAACCCGTGGAGCGCGAGCCCTCGTCGTGCGACCTTGCCCATGGACGCCGGTAGGTCCGTCTCTTCGTTCATGACGACAGATCCAGTGCGACCAGGGTTCGGCCGGGCTTCATCTCCGCGCGTTCTTCGAATCCCGCCGCCAGGAACGTGGCGAGCGTGCCGTGGAACAGATCGTTGGTGCGCTTCTTCTCGCCACGGGTGTCGACGGGGTACCCCTCGACCAGTCCGGCGCCGGAGCGTCGAGCGAGATCGACGGCGGCGCGCAGCAGCTCGAGGGTGATGCCCGAGCCGCGGTGTTCGCGACGGACCACGAAACACGTCACAGCCCATACCGACTCGTCATCCAAGGGTTGGGTTGATGCCGCCGCGATCATGCGCGTGCGTGGCACCCGCTGCTGCAGAGTTCGCGGCCCGATCCTGATCCACCCCGCGGCCTCGCCGTCGATGTATGCGATCAGACCAGGCGGAGGGCCCGCCTGGATCTCATCGCGCAACATCTCTGTGCGTTGCGGCGTGGTCGTCTCATTCCATTCCTTGTTGCTCAGCATCGGCCAGATGCACTGGCAGCTGGCACCGTCGCCGCCGCCCGTCAGCGCATGCTGAACGTCATCCCATCGGGCGCTGGTCGCCACCTCGGTCGTGATCGTCACCATGGATGCGACCGTACGCCGGGGCTCCGACACCCCGCAACGCCCGGCGCTCACCCGGTTCGCGGAGATCCGTCGAGTGGGGCTAAGATAGGGGAGTTGCCTGCGCGAGAGTGCAGAACAACGGGCTGTGGCGCAGCTTGGTAGCGCACTTGACTGGGGGTCAAGGGGTCGCAGGTTCAAATCCTGTCAGCCCGACCAGAGGGCTGTTGGCAATACTGATTGCAGAACAGCTAGAGAAAAGGGAAGGGCACCTGCTTCGAGCAGGTGCCCTTCCCTTTTCTGCGTCTGCGAGATCGGATTCGGGTTCAGATGGTCGAGTCCGAACGATTCTGGGGACGAAAACAAGAACGCGCCCGGTTTTCGGGCGCGTTCGATTGTCCTGGTGTAGCGGGGAGCGTGCCGGGCGTGCCGCCGGCGGGCGTCGTCAGTGAACGGAGCCGTTCAGGTGCGCATTGGTGTCAGCGCGAGCTGGTCCCGTTGGTCAGGCGGTGTGTTCGTCGGCGACGAGGCTCGACCGCCTCGAGGGATGCTGAGGTCGCCGTTGCCTGTGGTCTTCGTGTAGCGGTTGGCCCAGACGCGGTCGCGGCGGCGGATGGTGTGGACACGTGGAGTCGTGCGCGCTCGTTCGATCTCTTGGTCGCTGAGGAACGCCGCGATCTTCCGGATGTTGTGGGCCACGATGAGGAGTGTGACTAAGATCTGTGCGGCGGCGATTCCGCGGACGCGGCGGCGACCGGCGGTTTCGATGTCTGCGTCGCCTGATGCCTTGAGCTGATGGTTTCCGGACTCGACAGTGTTGCGGGCGTGGTCGTGAAAGGTCTCCCACTCTTCGGTGCCGTAGTCGAAAGCCTGCTGTGGGGCCTGCATCTCAGTGAGGTCGAACGCGGCCGAGTGCTTCTTGCAGATGGTGTCGAGGAACTCTTCTTCCAGCGTCTCGGGCTCGACCTCGGGGCGGGCCTTCTTGGCCGCGCTGAGCATCATCTCGCGGAGAGGACAGACGACGGTCGGACTGGGGCCGAGGGCTGGGCAGCGCAGCATCACCTTTCCGTCAGGCGTCTTCGCCTTGTCCTTGACGTGCAGCTGGAAGGCCTTCCGCTCTTCGATGCGGGCTCGATGCGTTGCGACGTCGATCACGTCGCCGAGACGATCCGGCGTGGCGTTCAGCAGGGGCTTTGGCGTGCTCGGGCAGTACGCGTCGCCTTCGACGAACAAGGCGCCGTGCTGGCCACCCTTGACTCCGACGCGGTCGGATCGGTAGTCCGTGGACGGAGTGAACCCGGTCTTCAACGCCGGCTTCAGGAGTCGGAAGGGCTTGGCGTTGGCCCAGTACTGCTTGTCCGCGTCGGCGACACCAGGGGCGAGGTCGAGCATCGCTGCGGCTTGAAGGAGGTGCGCGGCTTCTTCGGCGACCTCCATGTTCGGGATGCTGAGCGACGCGGCGACCACGAGGCTCGGGAACCTCTTTGAGCTGGGCTGCTCAGCGTCGACGCGAACGGCCAGGTTCGCCACCCATCCCCAGTCGTAGTCCGCCGACTTTCCGCGTTCAGGTGCGGTCTGGTCGACCTCGCCCTTCTGGTTGTCGACGCGCTCGGCTTTGCCGCTCTTGACGTGCCACCCGGCGAAGGCGTCCACGGGGCCAGGGGAGAGCTCGCCGAGGTTGGCGCTCCGCTCGGCCTTGACCTTGCTCGCGAGGTGCTTGCGGCTGTACCCCTTGGTCGTGGGGGTGCCGATGTAGGTCTGGTCGAAGGAGAGATCCAACTGCTTTGAGGCCCGACGCACATCTCGCGACTGGAGCATGAACGTCATGCGAATGAACAGTCGGGTGTACTCGTCCAGACGCGCCTTGTACTTCTCCGCGCGCTCCGCGTCGTGATTGCGAAGGATCTCCTGGATCTGAGTGTGGGTCTTGGCGGTGTAGAGCTCCTGCGGGAACGGGTCCATCAACGCCTTCATCCGGTGGAACGCGCGAATCGTGTTCGTGTACCAGCGCTTCGTCGAGGCGACATGGGTAGCGAAGCTCGTCGGCGTCTCGGGCAGGTCGAGGAGCTCACTGGACTTCGTTGAAAGCCTGTGCTGCAGCACGTACGCGGCCCGCCTGATGTGCAGAGGCGCCCCCTCCTGGGCAAGAAGGAGAAGCGCGGTGAGCAGCGCGCGGTATGAGATCCTCGCGGGTCGGCCGCCCATTCCGTCGCGGTTGGCATCCTCGGCGGCCCAGCGGTCGAACTGCTCGAGGATGCCGGACTGCCGCACGCGGGTTTCTGCCAAGGTCACAGTGGCGTCGTCGAACTGCTGAAGGTCGCGTCCGCGGCCGAGGACCTCACGCTCGGTGATACCGCATTCGTCGTTGTCGTCGAAGGCCCGGTAGTAGTCGATGTCGATGGAGGTCATCGGGTGACCTCCGCTCCGACGAGCTGGGCGGTGAAGTCAGCGACATTGAGAACGTTCGCGTGCTCGTAGTAGCGGACGAGGGTCGAGTAGTGCTCGAAGCCCGCCACCTCACGAAGAACGGGCAGCGGCACGTTGTTGTTGATGTGGTGCAGCAGCCATGCCGCGCGAAGCGCTGCCGGGGTAGGACGGACGGGCGCGGGATGGTCGGTGAGGAAAGACTGGATGATGCGGGGCGGGTACTCTGCGATCCACGGGCCACGGAACACCCGCGCACTGGCATCGACGCGGCCGTCGATGCTACGCAGCAGTACGCGAGCCCAGGCATGCCGCACGGGGACCCGTCGAGCCCTCTTGCCGACAACATCTACGAAGACGACATCACCGTCCCGGTGGATATCGCAGACGCGGACCTCGACGATCTCGGCCGCAGTCAGCCCGGCACCGCCGGCCAACCCAAGAAGCGCCTGAGCGTTCTGACGCTTCTTCACGGTGGTGAGCGAGTTCGCCCAGCTGTGCATCGAGGCGATCTGCTTCGTCGTGAACGGGGAGCGGACCATCCCGTGTGGTGCTGCGATGGCGACGAGATCGGCATCGGCGAGCTCGCGGCCGATCTTCACGAGCTGGCGAGACACGCCCCACCGGTGACCCTCGGAGCGGTTCTTGTGCACCGTCGCGAGGAACCGGTCGATGTTGCTCTGGGTGTAGACGCGAGGGATAGTCAGCTGGCTGCCTGTGCGCGCCCAGACCCACATGTGGAAGGAGGCGGACATCGTCATCAGGCGACGGGTCACATCGAACGAGTGCGGCAACATCAATGCGGCGGTCTCGACGGTGAAGGACCGTGTGGCCGCCCAGGCGCCAGCCATCGTCGCACTGTTCGGGCGGAATTTGACGATGATGGGCGCTGCCAGCTCGGGCAGCTGCGGGTTAGCGGCGAGCAGCTCTGCAGTCTCGGCGACGATGTCGCTGAGTCGGTGGTTTGAGTTCATGACCACCCTGTACGCGGCCAGTCGACAGAGTGTGCGTACGGCGTGTCGCACTACCCGACGCACAGCGCACCGACCTAGTCCAGAGAGCGTTCGACGTCGGACTTCGATGGCGGAAGCGGTGCCCTCGAAGGGAGGAACAGTCGAATCCGATCCAGCGCCGCGAGGTGCTCGAGTCCGGCGATGCGGAGCAGATCCCGCGGCGGTGTTCCGGACTGCAGGTGGGCAAGCAGCCAGGTGGTCCGCATCCGCGCTGGCCGAACATCCAGCTCTGTCGTGTGTCCGCGATGGAGGAAGTCGGTCACCTGCGCTGACCGCACACCAGTGCGTCCGACACGGAACACCCACTGGTCGTCGCCCAGTTCTCCTATCGCTGTGCGGAGTCCGGGTTGCCACGCGGGGAGCACCGGGACGAGCCGTGGTCGCCCCGACCAGACGAGGATGTGAATCTCGTCTCCGCGGATGTCGATGTCCCCGGTACGCACGGACAGCAGTTCCCGGGTCGCGAGTCCTGCTCCGAATCCCAGGGCAAGGAGGACGGCGGCGTCACGACGGCGGACAGTCGACCCCTGAGCGCCGGCCCAGCTCCGGAGGGCGGCGATCTCGGCTGCCGTGTATGGCGGGGTGGGATCGGACCGAGGGATAGGGAAGGGGGCCTCTGAGGGCGGGGTCACGGCGTCGACGATGGTGAGGAGGACGGACCGATAGGTGGCGCGGCTTCCGCGCGTGAAGGACGCCATTCCCCGGTGGACGTACTCTTCGACCACTCGACGCCGGAACATCCGCGCGACGTCGAGTTCCAGGCCCTTGGTCTGCCACGCCCAGAGCACGAACGCCGTCGCGACCGGATACAGCGAACGTGTCTCTCGACCGGTCCTGTGTGCGGTCTTTGTGACCGCGGCCGTCACTACCGGCGCGAGCGTGGTCCAGTACCGCGCCGCCTTCTTCGGCGCGAAGGTTCCGTTGCCCGCATCGTCTCCGTCGCCGGGATGAGTCATCGTCAGGCCGCTCCTACCGCGGCAGCGGTTTTCGTGCCACCTGGTTGATGCCCAACACCGTGGCGGACGCACGGCGAGTCAACAACACTCCGGGGATGTCGCGGTCGATGAGGAGAACCATTGGGGCGCCGACTCGGCAGGTCGCGACGGCGACCAGCGCGGCGGATTCGGGATCGAGCACCGCACGGACCCCTGTGCCCACCTCTACCGTGCGGGTGACCTGACGCTTGTTCATGTCGAGACGATAGGCGACACCGTCCTCCGTGGTCACGACGAAGACGCCGTCCATCTCGTCGAGCACCCGGTCCTGCGGCTCGTCGTCGATCTGCACGATGGCGCCTCCCTTCAGGTGCCAGCAACCCTACGAAGCCGTCGACGGCGACTCCGCCGACTCAGCGACACTGCCGCGTGCACTCGGCGTGGTCTGACAGCAGGGGCACACCGCGCATAGGTGCATTGGGCGAGCCGTCTCGCCCATGAAAGGACCCTGTGCGCGCGTCGACCCCTGCAGAACTTCACGCTGAAGCCGAACGACTACGACGGGCCGAGGGGCCCATCGATCCCGTGGCCGACCGGTTCGCCGCGGTCGTTACCCTGGTCCTCGACGACCAGGTCGTAGCTCAGCGTCGCGCCCTGAACTGGATCAGCTCACTCCACGCGTACGAAGATCACTGGCGAGAACTCGGCCGCGCGCCCCGCGAGAACACCCGGGCGAGGACGACCCTCACGGATGAGGAACGCCACCTCGGCGAGTGGGCTCGATACCAGCGTCGCTTCGAAGGCGGCCTAAACGCGTACCAGCGCGCTCGGCTCGATGTCTCACCCGCGTTCGAGTGGGACCCCCTGGACCGCGTGTGGAACGAAAGGTTCGAAGCATGCGAACGATTCGTCGCCGCCCACCGCACGCTCCCTCGACTACACGCGGCAGATCGAACGGAGTTCCTGCTCGCACGCTGGCTTGGCCGCCAACTGCTGAGACTACGAAGCGGTCGCCTGGAACAGGTTCGTGCTCATCAGCTGCACCGACTCCTCCGAGAAGCGCGACGAGATTAGCTAGGTCGCACCGTGTGGTCACTCGCCGCTGGAGGTCTCTTCATGAACTCCAAGACCACGCGTCGTGCGTCGCCTCGAGCAGTATCTCGTCGAGCCGACCGGCGAGCATTTTCTCAATAGCGGTGGGTTCGCCATGAGGGTAGGGCGTGTTCAACCACTGCGCCCATGTCCAGCGGCCCTGAGTCCCGGTCTGGAGAACGCGAAGAACGTTAGTCAGCCCTTCGATGACCCTGCCGTCGCGTAGCTGGAACGCAGGGAAGAGGTAGACGTCGTCGTCTGTGAGCAGCATTAGAAGTCGGAGCGTGTGTCCGGCTTCTACAACCTCGGCCTCTGTCCATCCGAGGGTGCGGGCCATGCTCGCCACTGTGTAGCAGGGGCCGATGATCCGAGCCCAGGGGTTCGGTTCATCTTCGGTCACTTCTCATCCTCTGGGTTTCGAGTGTGGCGCTGGCGGACGTCCTCGATGATGTCCTCGAGGCTGCGGAGTCCGTCGATGTAGTCCTGGGCATCACGAAGCGCTTGAGCCGAGGGCCTCAATCCGTCCAAGACTCCCGAGTGCAGGGACTTGGCCACGCTCTTCATCCGCTGCTCCCGCGCTTTACGAGAACCGTCGTCGTCGGCAAGTCCGCGGAGGATGGCCAGGCTCGGCGTCGCCATCCTGAGGTTCGTCATGTCGAGGATCCCGAGGTTCCACTCGTGACCTTCGCGCCCGAGACTCGCCACGCGACGACCATCTGAAGTCTGTCCGCCCGCCCCGACATGCAGGTGCCCATGAGCGAGGAGTTCGGGATGCACAGCATCCCAGACCTTGCTGACCCGCGCACGCGACGCCGCGGACGCCTCCAACGCCGCCTTCGGGAACCGATGCGGGTTCGTGCGGAGGATCTCACGGACAGGGCGGACAGGGGTGTTGGCTGGTGACTCGTGGGCGAGCATCAGGTCGGCGGGGCCGCCGGCGATGGCCTCGGCGACACTCTGGTCACTGATTGCCTCTTGCGGCCACCAGGTCAGCCCTTCGATCCTCGACTCGCGGTCGACAGAGGTGGCGCCACCCAGTGACAGCACGGAGCGCCCACCGATGGTGAGGCGCGCAGGCCGCGGGAGCAGCCACACGAGCTTGGAGACCCGCACGGCTTCGCCGGGGTACTTGTTCATGAGTGGGGTGATCTCACCCCACGGCTCATGATTCCCTCCGGTCACGTAGATGCCTGTGATGCCCGTCTCAGTGAGCGCCTCGTCGACCTCGTCCGGGGGCATCCACCAGTCGCCGAGCTGCAAGATAGTCGTCACGTCCGGCGCGAGGTGGGGGAGTGCCCTCGCCAGCATCCGGATCCAACCGACGTTGCCGTGAACATCCCCTAACACCGCGACTCGTTGATCTGGCAGCGTGACCTCTGCTGCGTGTTCCAAGGCATCCACGGCGTCTCCCATCTAGATAGCGACGCGATACATCCCTCTCGCGCGCACGATGACGACCAGCGTCACATGTGGGTGGAGTGCAAGCACAGAACCGCCGCTCAATCTGTCGTTGAGTCGGCGAATCGAGGACAGTTCCGACGTCTCCTAATCGCGCGTGTCATCGTCCTCTGCCGGAATCCAACACGGGGCGCGTTTCGGCAGTGCCTGCCTACGGCGTGAGGTCTGACGCCAACCCGGTCTCAGTGGAAGGGTGATCAGACCGTCGAAGCCGACTTCTTCGGAGAGGCGTCGATGATCACGACCTCCATGGCTTCCGGCTTGTTCAGCCCGAGGTCCAGAATCGCATCCTCGGTCTTCTCAATCTCCTTCGTCGTATACGCGATGACGACGAAGACCGCCGAGTCGGTGTCGTTTGCCTTCTTGTAGACTTCGACCTGGTTCTTCATGTTGCGCTTCAGGGAGCTACTCTTTGCGAGCTTGAACTCGATGAGGCTCTTGTCGAGCCCCTCCGAGATCTTGAAGTCGACCGCACCGCTACCGTTGTTGACTTCGCGATTGATGTCGAACCGGGACTCTTGAAGCAGGAGCCCGAAGAACAGCTGAACATCCTGCTCGCTGGAGAGGCCCTTGCTATCGCCCTTGTTGAGCAGACGCCAGCCACCCTTGTCCTCGACGTAGTGCTTGAAAGTCTCCACGGCTTGACGTGCCTCCTGAGCAGATGTCCAAGGCTTTTCGTAAAGGTCCGTCTTCTGAGCGATGTCGTGAGCGGTTCGTTGAACCTGGTCGCGCAGGAGCGCCTGTGTGTCGTCGACTTTCTCGCGGCTCTTGGAGACGGCCTCGTCTCCGGCGTCTTCCTTCAGTTTGATGTAACAGTCCACAAGGTCGGGGAAGTAGCGCAGGGCCAGCAGACGAGCCTCCCGCTGTTCCTTGTCAGAGGACTGCTTCGTCAGCCGCTGCGCCAGGTAGTTGTTCACGTCGGCCCGGAGCTGAGAGTTCTCCACGGCCTCGAGCACCGCGTCGAAGGAGCGTTCCATATCGGACCGGTTGATCCAGGTGTCGTCCTTGGTGAGGAGGTCGACTGGGGTCAGGATGACGAAGTCGCCGTCCGTGTAGGGAAGCTCGTATGACTGGGCGGCCCAGGTCTGAGTGTTGTAGTTGAACTTGGCACGCGCAACCGGAATTGTCTTCCGGTCCTCCTCGGCGAGGTGCTTCAGCGCGAAATCGCTCGTGTAGCGCAGCAGAAAGTGTTTGATCAGGTTTGTTGTGAGATCCGAGATCGTATCTCTGCCGACACCGTTACTGATGAGCGCGAGCTTCTCCATATGACTGGAGTCGGTGATTGGCTCACGACCGATGTCTCTGAGTAGCCCGCCGAGCGCATCGTGCAGGGCGACCGCGAACTTCTTCCCGAGACCATGTCCGGCGTTGCCGTCGACCGTGAAGCCGAGCCAGTTCTGCCGCACCTCGCTGAATGTGTACCAGCTCTTGGTGCGCCCGGGGGTGAGGGGCTCGTGTGCGTGGTCTCGCAGGAATCGAAGGTAGTCAACGATCTGTTCGTGCAGCGCTAGGGACTCTTCCTTGTCGCTGTTGAAGAGCAAGAACGGGTCGATGAAGACGGGGAGGTCGGTGACCACGGAGATGTCAAACGCGCCCCAGTCTTCGAGCACCTGTGGGGCGACATTGAAGCGGTCACTGAAGTAGATGCCGGCGGGGTCAGCGGTCCACGACGTCAGCGGGTTAGCCACGTTCAACCAATCGCTTTTGTGCTTGATCGTAGACGTAGTCCGTGATCTCGCCGGACATGATCATGGCGACGGCCTGGTTGATCACATCGCGAGGCGCGATGAACCATTCGGAGGGGTCGTATTCTTGACCGTTTCGGCCGATCTGCGTCAGGTCGAGACGAACATCGGCGAAGACCCGGTGCAGCAGTGCTTCCAATCCTGATGCCTTGAGGTTGTATACCCTGTAGTCGGCGACGATCTTGACCGGGGCCATGAGGTATGTCGGAGACCTGGATGCGCCCTTCACACGCTGCTCGACGCTCGTGGTCGAGAAGCCGATCTTGTGTAGGTCGTCGATGTTCGCGATGAGTGGGTCGGTGCTCATTGACTGCAGCACGTAGATGTGGCCGCTCTCGATGTCCGCGTCCAGAATATCGCTCTCATTGTGCCCTGTGCGCGCCAGCACCTGTCCCTGTGCCTCGTACATGCGCGTCATCAGACTCTGTTTGTACATAGCCGACTCGGTGCCATTCTCGAACACCACACGCAGTCGCTGCTTCTGCGTGCGCTTCCCGCCCACAACGAGGTCGACATCCTCACCGACCTCGGCGACGAAACACATCACACCATTGAGGACGAAGAACACACCCTCACGGATCAGGTCCATGCCCGTGAACGGCTTCAGCGCGTAAGTGTCATCCTTCAGCTCAGCGTGCTTCGCCTTGAAGAGCGGCTCGAACTGCTCGAACTCCGTCGCCTTCACGCGCTGCGCTACGGACTCGGCCGACTCCGGGCGCTTGACCACGGGCAGGTCCGACACGTCGAGGATTCCGGACTCGTCCCCCAGTAGCTCGTCGAGGTCGTTGCTCTCCAGCAGATCGTCAATGGACGTCGGTGCCGCCGGAGAATCCAGCAGGCCGAACTCGTCCAGGTGCCTAACCGCCTCGGCTTTGGCTTCATTCGCGAGGAAGCCATCCAGGCGCGCCCCGAGCTTGCGTTCGGCGATCTCGCGAGTCTGAGAACTGGGCACCCGGTCCTCGGCGCGCCGGAACTCGACGATCTCAAGGAATGCCCGCTCGAGGCGGTCCGACGGGGTGAGCTTCTTCGGTTTCTCCGGCGCTGCGAGCAGCTCATCGTCGAGGATATCGTCGAGGGTTAGCGGCGCTCCGGCTTCGAATGGTTCGTTCTCGCTCATTCGACCACCGTCTCCGTCGCCGCCTTCTCCGCCTTGCGCTGTGCCGCGAGCTTCTGCAGAAACAGCAGGGCTGCGGCCAACCGCTTCTCCGCCGGGTCATCGGAGCGGATGTCAGGGCTCTTGCCATGGACCTGCTTCCATGTCTTGATCTTCGGGAACAGCACCAGTGCCTCTTCTTCGGAGAACTCGATCTTTGTCGACGTGATGGTGTCCTGAATTAAGCGCAGCACCGAGGGGGTGACGGTTTTAGACAGCACCTCGAACGCTCGTTGGAACGGGTTCACCGAGTCGATGAGGTTGATGTTCAGCTCGTCGATGTTTACGAACTTCTCTGCCATCTTGATGATGCGCCTGTCGCCGACCTCCCGTACCTCGCCGTTCTTGATGACCGAGTCCACAACAACCTGTTGGCGCACCTCCTCGACCTGCTCCTCAGAGAGGTCCGGGTACTTCTCCCTGATGATCTTCGGGATCAGTACCTTGTTGGTCGTCTCGGCGTCGACTGAGCCGGCCGCGGCCCGGGCGAAGGTATCGTCCTGAAGAATTGTCGCCTTGAGATCGTTCAGGTCCGTCGCGACAATCTGCCTCACGCGGTCGCTCGAGGGCTCCTTGAAGCCCTTGATCTTCAATTCGCCCTTCTTCGCCGGCGCGTCGTCATCGAACTTCTTCGTCTTGAAGTTGAAGTTCGGCGCGAGCACCTGCTCCATGAGCAACGAGGCCGTGATGGCCTTCAATATGTTGTTCACCGACACCTTCACCTCGCCCTGCGACGCGTCCGGCTCGGCGATGAGGTTCGTGAACTGCGCGTGCGACTTGCCGGGACTGTCACGAGTCACGCGCCCGATGATCTGGATGACCTCGGTAAGTGACGCCCGGTAGCCGACTGTCAGCGCGTGCTCCGCGAAGGGCCAGTCGAAGCCTTCCTTCGCCATGCCCAGCGCGATGATGATGTCGACGCCGTCGCGGTCCTTCGACGCAGTGTGGGACAGGTAGTGCAGAGTGTCGCCGCGCTTCTTCTGGTCGGCGTCGTCGACAAGGTCCGCGACGCGCACGATTTCGCCGGTGTCCTGGCGGCGCACGCTGATGATCCCCGTGTCCGGGTCCGTCGACTCGACGTGGCCGATGACGTCGATGATGCGTCCGACTTCTTCGATCTTGTCTTTCGTGGACTCGCCGGAGTTCACGCTCGGGATGTGCACGATGGTCTTCTTGTCGAGGTCGAGCACTTCGTGGATCGCGTCGGTGTACCGGCCTTGGTAGAAGTGGTGTCCGATGCCCAGGGACCGCAGGTGCGCGTAGCCGTTGAGCTGGTCGTAATAGTTGAAGGTCACGGGTGTGAACTTCGCCTCATCCTCGGGAGATAGCACTGGCACCGAGTCGCCGCGGAAGTACGACCCGGTCATGGCCACGATGTGCACGTCTGAGCCATTCATGACGTCACGCAGTAGCGCGCCCAGACGTGACGTCTCCGTGTCGGCCGAGACGTGGTGGAACTCGTCAATCGCCAGCACCGTGCCGTTGAATGACTCCGGGGCCAACTTCTCGAACGCGAACCGCAGCGTCGCGTGAGTGCACACGAGGACGGCGTCGGGCCCTTCCAGGAATTCGATGAAGGCGTCGACCTTGCCTGCCGAGGAGCCCGGGTCGCAGAGGTTGTGCTTGTCCTTGACCTCCCAGTCGGCCCAGAAGCCGTATGTCGTCAGGCTGGTCGAGGCGAACGAGGCCCCGATTGAGCGCTCGGGCACGGCGACGATGACCTTCTTGCGGCCCTGGTTGTAGAGCTTGTCGAGTGCCACGAACATCAGCGCGCGGGACTTGCCTGATGCCGGCGGAGCCTTCACCAGCAGGTGCTGGGCATCGCGCTGCTCGAAGACGCGTTGCTGCATCTCGCGCATGCCGAGCTCGTCCGTGTTCACAGACGCCTTCGTCTGCGCGTATGTTACGTCGACCATGTTCACGGGCTTGTTGATCGAGTTCACTTAGCTGTCCTCCGTGTTTTCTTCGCGGACGTCTCGGCGGTCATGCGCTCGTAGAGCGCGAACAGATCCGACAGACGCTGCTCATCGAGCTCGTAGGGCCTCTTCGCATAGATCGAGTCGACCAGCGAGTCGACCGCCGCGTGGGCTTCGCGCAGGTCCTGCGGCATCTTGTCCGGGTCGTACAGCTCGGCGAGCGTCCGCTCGCAGTGGTACTCGCGGACATCGAGCACGCGTAGCGCCGCGATTGTGAGCTTTTCCTTCACCGTGTCTGAAAGTGGCGGGACCGGAAAGTTGTTGTAGATGATGGTGCCGGAGTATCGGTAGTCGGTCTTCATCTTGCCGCCTACAGCGCGCATCCAACACATGTGGGCACGGGAGGTGAGAAGAGCAAAGGTCCAAGGCTCGACGCCATATGCGGCGTTCGCCGAGTTTGAGATAACTGTGGAACCTGTTAAGTATCCGATTGGAATGTATTCGCGACGCTCCGACGAAGTCGCGGGGACGATGATTGATTCAATATCCCGGTGCGCCCAGAAGTAGAATCGATTCGGTACATTAGCCATCTCGCGGGTTGATTTTTCACTGCTCTTAGCCCGATGAGTCCGCACTGCGTCAAGGCGTCGTGCGATAGTCGGGTTTTGTGAAGCCTCGCGCACGCTCTCATCAGGGATGACGAGACACCACCGTGTCTTGCCATTGATAAACTCATCCGAGCCGCTGAATCCTCGAAAGTATTCGCTCGTCCACGGCGCCGATGCGACTAGTTCGTCCCTCTCCGCGTTGCTGAAGATGAGGTGGCCACCATCATTGGGCATGGAGCCGAACCCGAGCTTCGGTAGCGCGGGTGACAGCGGCGAACTACGCCGCCCGATCCAAATATCAGGGCCGTCTGAGAGATATGGGTTGATCCGTAGGGCGTCGATACGAATGTCGTCGGTAAATATGTACTTCGACTCTGAGCTAACATTTCGAATACCAAGCACGACGCACGTCACCCCCGCAGCGTTCTTTGCGTGATTAGACCATTTGAACGAGGTGTACGCGTAGCCGATTTCCAGATCAGAACCCAGAACCGTCGGCCAGAGCATCCCTACTTGCTCGCCTTGCGTGATGGAATTGGTTGTGACGAATGCCAGCCGCGCTCGAGTCCCACGGATATAGTCCGCACCTTTCACAACCCACGCAGAAACGTAGTCCAGGCTCCGAAAATTATCCGTAACCGTCGCGAGGTCACGCTTCTGTGCCGCGGACTGGTTGCGGCTTCCGAGGTACGGCGGGTTACCGAGAACGTACACTTCAGAGTCCTCCGAACGAGGGCAAACGACCTGCCAGTTGGCGAGGATCGCGTTGCCCGCCTTGATCTGCCCTGTCTCCTTCAGCGGGATCAGAGGAATCTCGACCCGGAACTTCTCGCGGAACTCCCGGTTCATCTGGTGCTTCGCGATCCAGAGTGAGAGGACCGCGACCTCGACGGCGAAGTCGTCGATCTCGATGCCGTAGAAGTTCTCGATGTTGATCTTCGAGTCGGCCCAGAGCACTTGGTGTGAGGAGCTCAGCTCGGCGAGCCGCTCGAGGATCGCGTGCTCGATCTTGCGTAGCTCTTTGTACGCGATGACGAGGAAGTTGCCCGATCCACAGGCGGGGTCGAACACTTTGATTCCCGCGATTCGGTCCAGCAGTCGGGCAAGTCGGCGCTCGCTGTCCTGAGCGTCATTAAGTTCCGCCTTTAGGGCGTCCAGGAACAGCGGCTCGATTGTCTTCAGGATGTTCGGCACTGAGGTGTAGTGCTGCCCCAGGTCGCTGCGTTTGCCGGGCGTGACGATGGCCTGGAACATCGAGCCGAAGATGTCGGGGTTGATGTCGCGCCAAATGAGCGTGCCCGAGGCGATGAGTTCCTCGCGCGCCTGCTTTGTGAAGCGGGGCACGGTCTGGTCATCGGTGACGGTGAACAGGCGACCGTTCACGTAGGGGAACTCGGCGAGGTGCGTCGGCTTGTCGTCGGGGTCGGCCGTGTCGAGGGCCTTGAAGAGGTCGGTGAGGAACTCTGCCATGTCTGAGCCGTCGGGCTGAGTCTGGGATCCGACGGCGGTCGTGAACTGATTGTTCGTGAAGATGCCGGTGTCTTCGGCGAAGAAGCAGAACAGGAGGCGTGTGAAGAAGATGTTCAGCGAGTGGCGGCCGTGCTCGTCGTCGAAGATCCCGGGGTTGGCGTTCAGCAGTTCGTCGAAGAGCTTGCCCATGCGTTCGGCGGCTTTGACGTCGGCGTGGGACTCTGCGACGTACTGTGCCTTCTCCATGCCGGCCCAGGGCAGGAAGAACGTGAAGTGTTGGTCGATCTCGCGGATGGGGAACCCGATGGTCTCGTTCGTCTTGCTGTCGTGCGCGACCACGTCGACGTAGTCGGTGACTATGACGAACCGGGTGCTGAAGCGGACGACAGCTGGCGACGCTTTGAGTTCTTCGAGGACCGTCAGTGGGTCGCCGTTCGTCTCCTTGAAGTACACGACGTTTTTCTGGGCGACCTCGGTGGCAAGGTCGAGGGCGACGTTCAGCGAGCCGTTGCGTAGCCGCGTGACGTTGCCCTGTGGCTTGCCGTAGGCGAGCAGAAGATCGAGGATGAACTCCCTGTCGTACGTCTCTCTGCGGGCCAGAGGAGCGACGCGCTCCTCGACTGCCTTGAGGCTGAGCCTCGCCATATAGATCTCCTACCCTCACATGTGCAGCGCCGAAGAGAACGGCAAGTCAGAGCGCGGTATGACTCTTCAATGAGGCAACGCGATACATCGGTCTCATCCTATCGGCGGGCTATGACACCGCTCGGCGGGCTATGACACCCCTTGTGTTCGTGAGCGCAGGTGCGAAGGCTTCGCATCCATGTTCCGGGCAAAGAATGTCAACTCGTGTTGTGCATCTGAGGGCTCGACAGCTACGCAAAGCGCTGCCGAGACCCGAAGCATCGAAGCTCGCAAGGCCCGCAAGCGTCGCTCCGGCGTAGAGCTCGGCGATCCCCGCGGATTCTCCGGCTAATGCTGCCAGCCGAGATTCGGCGTCGGTCAGTCGCCACCCGTGGGGTCGGCGCGAATCTCCAAGCGCCTTGGCGCAGGAAGTGCCAGCGCAGGCGGCTGGCCTCCGTGCTGCCTTCTATCGTCGGTCTGGTCCGGGCCGGTCCACCGTTGTGGCTAGGCTTCATCCACAATGTCTCCTGAGGTCGTCATCGCCATCCCTGTCGCCATCGCCGTCATCATCGCCGCGTGGCAGCTGTGGCGTTTCTCGCGGCGCTCCTCGTCGTCTCCGGCGTTGGTTGAAGCTGCACCGGCATTCCCGGAGAGCGGTGTGCTGGTGTCGGAGGAGTTGCTGCGAGCTGCGGGAACTGACCCGGAGGCCATCTGGGGAGCACTCGAAACCGCAGTTGCACCGATTGCCGTCGAGTACTTCCCGGTTACCGACGTCGAACTTTCGAAGCTGCGAACGGCGCCCGTCGTGAACGCGACAGCCCAGCAAGCCATGATCGATCTCATCAAGAAGGTCGATCCGAAGAGCCCTACGCTCTTTCGCGCCGTTCTTCCCGAAGGTGCGAAACTCGTCAAGGCCGCAGGGGCAGCCGGTTTCCGCGGTTTCTCGCGCACCGGCGGCAAGACCGCGCATGCCGTGTTGAAGCCTGTCGCGGTCGGTGGGGCGGTCGTCGCAGGATGGCCAGCGCTGGCCGTCGCAGGTACGGTGATGATGGTTGATATGGTCGCCCAGCGCGAGCAGCGTCTTCATCAACGGCGGGTGACGTCTCTCCTCAACCGCCAGGAGGAGCGTCACTATAGGACGCGTATCAGCGCGCAGCGCGTTGCAGATGACGCTCTATCGACGGCGATCAGCCTTATGCTCGACGGCCGCGAGCCAGCGATGGAGCTCGCGGTCGATAGCGCGAACATTGAGTTTCACCTCAGCCGGCTGTTTCTGGAGAAGTACGCCGGAGTTATCGACGCACTGGCAGATGACCAAGGCAAGGTCGACTACCGGAAGCTAGAGTTGGCACTCGGCGGCGCGGAGAAAGATATAGACAATTTCGTGCGCGAGTTCCACCTAGCGAGTGCAGCTGTCGCGATCAAGCGCAAAGCGCTGGTGGCTTACGCTGCATCTTTTGCACTAGCTGATCGTGAGAACCCCTACGCAGCCCTCCGCGAGGTGTTTAAGTCCCAGGCGAAGCAGTTGGAAGAGACCGAGGTGGCGCTCGCTCAGCTGAACTCGAACCTCGGCAATGTCGCACTCAAGGGGCGGTGGCATGACCGGATAGTGGATCGGGTTCGCAGTTCAGACAGATCCGTCGCCGCGCGCGAGGACCGGTTCCACGCAGAGTTTGCGGAATTGCCCAAGGCCGAGGGGGATGCTGAGTTGACCTTCATCATGACGCCTACCGGCGATTTGCTGCAGGTTCTTCCCGCTGAAGACGACTTGATGAAACTGGATTCGAGCGAGCCGCCGGTCTCTGGCGACCGGTGAAAAGAATGACCGACTAGATCAGAGAGGTCGCGAGACGTATGGAGGCGAACGTGTCCGGGGCCCTCATATATGCCAACGTGAACTACCTCACGCGAACTCAAGCAGCCGGTACGTAGACCAGTTCCCCGAAGTTGCGGACGCTACCGTTGCGCTGGCTCGGACCACACATGACCGATCCGGAGCGTTGTGGTTGGTGTCTATGGTGACGTCCATGTGGTGGCGCGGACTTTCTGCAGTTCTCAGATTTTTTTCGCCCGCTGCGGCCGAACTGGAACGGTCTTTTAGCGAAACGACAGGTGAAGTGCCTGGGCGCCACCGTGGTCTGCTGGGAGGTCTTTGGCGATCCTCGCGTATTGCTTCCTGCAGTGCGGGCGTGCAACTAGGGGCCCGCCCACGAGGCATCGGGGTCGACCACTATCCCGAGGCAGCCTGTTGGATCGCCGCGGCGAGTTCGTCGTAGCCGACGACCGCGGTGGCGAGCTGCTGTGCTCGCACCCAGGTGAGAGTTGACTGCCCGGTTGCATCGAGATCAACCCGCGAGAGCACGGCGAATCGCCAGTTCCCGATGTCGAGTTGGTTGAACTGCTCTCGCCCGGCGAGATTCACGGCGAGAACGTAAACATCGGCGTTGTAAGTCGACTCGACCGCGTATGTGTTTGTCAGAGGGTCGAGGAGCTTTCCGCGGAGACCTGAGAACGCGAGCGTGGACGGCTGGCGCTGTGCCCACCGCTGCACGAGTGCGCTGGACTTCACCTCAATGCGGATATCACCCCACAGCACATCGAACGCATCCCACTCGACGCGCACCGGCCGCTCGACCCCAGTGGCACGCCAAACAAGGTACTCGGCCAGCCACCCACGAACATTGTTCGTCGTCACGTCCGGCAGCGCGAACCGCCAGAAGTCAGAGACCGACGCGTCGACTCCGAGTAACCGCTCGCCACCGGTCAGCGGATCCAGAGGAGGAGGCTCGACCATCGTCATGCCGTGAGCCTACCGGCCGTTCTGAGCCACCGGGACTGGCCTCCGGGCGCCACCCGATTTCGAGGTGACAGGTCCGTGCGATGACGGCGAGTGCGGCGCTGTGCAGTGCGTCGGAGGCATGCAGGCGTGCTGCCGAACCGTATGCGCCAGTTTCAAGTGCTTCACATGTGCTGGTCCGACTCGGCGATTGCTTCGTCGAGCTCGCGCATGCGCTCCTCGATCCGGAGTCGCGCGACGACCGATACGGAGTGCTCGCTGCACAGCCACTGGCCATCGAAGTTCTCGCCTGTCCGCGTCCGACACCGGCTCCCGAGGCTCACGTGCTCACACCTCGCACTTGGCGCTGGACGGAGATGCTCGGGGGCGTTCGCGGCGTACGGCGAACTCTCCCATCTGTACGCGTGTCGGGGGCATCGCCATTCGAACCAGCCGCCGTTGTCGGGCCCGTCGAGGTTGGGAGCCCAGATGCTGTGTTCACGCCAGCGGCGGACCACGATGATGTCCTGCGTGCTGTGCTTCTGCCCCCACTCTTCACGGCGGCAGTAGGTGCATTCGCTCGTCAGCGGATCCTTGTCATCGCCGCGGTCTTCGATGTCGAGGATCGGGTAGGGCGTGTCGACGAGCATGTCTTTATAAAGGACCATCAGGACTCCTTTCTATCGAAGATGCTCGTTCTCTCGATGCCGTCGCGCAACCGCGTCCACTGCTCAGCGCACGCGGGGCTAATGCGGTAGTAGACCTCACGTCCTCGGGCCGGACGGAGATCTTGGCCGGTTGCCCTCGTGAACGGCGCAAGAGTTCCCTCTGGCAGGTGCGCGTTGATATAGCGATAGAGGTGTGTGCGGAAAGTTGAGATCACCGAAGGCGTCTGCTCGGTCCACTCAGCCAGTTCGGCGATGCTGAGCCACTGGCCCGCTGCGCCGTGCTCTACGACGGCATCCATGATCCTGACGTAAACACGTGCCGTCGTTGTGGGTGCTGATGCGAACCGCTCGACTTGTTCGTCAGGCCATAGCGGGTAGTCCGGAATCCCGTCGTCAGGAACGGCTGTTCGTGAGAGGCGGTTCGGCTGATCGGCGATGAGAAACGCCGCGAACCTACGCACTTCGTCGACGATTTCCGACGGTACATCGATGGTGATGAGGTTGCTCATGTCGCATAATCTACCTCAAGTACTGCACTCCATCAATATACAGTGCAACATACGGTGTGATCCGTTCGGGGATTCGCTACGTCGATGCCGATTGCGCATTGCGCATTGCGCGTGGCGAGCTCAGCGCCTATGGGTGCTTTCTGGCATCACACAGTGCGCGTCTGTCGGGCGACGGGCCGAGCGGAGCAGCTTCTTCTCCGGGTGAGGCAGGCCGCGTCGATACGATGTGGGAAAGCATCGCGTCGGGTGAGGGTTCATCGTTGGCCGACGGCACACCTGGAGGGGCGACATGGGCACTACCACTGAGACTCGTGCTGCGTTGAAAACATGGCGCGAGGGGCTCATCGGATTGGATCGACGAAGCCGTCTCCTTCGTTTCAAGGCTCCCAAGACATCGTCGCTGAGCTTCGATAGTCCCTCCGCGGATGCCATCCTCGATCTGCTCCGTTCCGGAAAGCTCCAGAGTTTCGTCGGCGACCTCATCGACCCGGATACCGGCCAGGCGCGACCTGCGCGCGCGGGAGCTTTCCTTCACGTTCCTCGCGCGGACGGGGAGATCGGTCCTGTGGTCCGCACTCTGATGCGCCGCGCGAACGAAGAGTTTCTCGACCGCGGTCTCTCCGTGCTCTACGTCGCTTTCGGCATGCTGAAGTGGCAGGACGTGGACAAGACGGACATGAGCAGTCCGATCTACCTGCTCCCCGTTGAGTTGGTGCCAGAGGGTCCTCGAGCTACCCCGAGGATCAAGGGTGGTCAGGACGACGCCGTCCTGAATCCTGCCCTTCCTCTCCGCCTCAATGAGTTCGGGATCACCCTTCCGACGTACGAAGAGGTTGAGGGGCTGACCTTGTCGGAAATCCTGACCCGCTTCACCACGGAACTCGGCAAGGCGAAGGATTTCAAGGACTGGAGCTTGGACCCGGAGGTTCACCTCGCGACGTTCTCTTTCGCCAAGGAGGCGATGTACAAGGATCTCCTCGACAACGAAGCGACCATCCTCGAACACCCGGTGGTCCGCGCCCTGGCGAATGGTGACCCCACGGCTCAGAGCGATGAGTTCCAGTTCGACCCTGTTGATCCCGCCGACATCGACGAAGTCGCGCCGCCGGAGCGCACACCACTCGTCCTTGACGCGGATTCCTCTCAACGCGCCGCTGTCGCAGCGGCCTTGGCCGGACGCAGCTTCGTCATGGACGGGCCGCCAGGAACCGGCAAGTCTCAAACCATCGCCAACATGATCGGCGCGCTCATGCACGCCGGCAAGTCGGTGCTCTTCGTCTCAGAGAAGATCGCCGCACTCGATGTGGTGAAGAACCGCCTCAAAGACAGTGGTCTCGAGAGTTACCTGCTCGAGCTGCACTCTCACAAGACGAACCGCAAGGACGTCGCTTCCGAACTCCTTCGCACCCTCGACAACGTCGCTCAGCCACCCCACGCGATGACCGCCCCGTCTCGCTCAGCCCTTGAAGACCGTCGCCGCCGACTCAATTCTTACGCGTTGGCGATGAACGAGCACCGCTCACCGCTGCAGGCATCGCTTCACGATGTCCTCGGTGAACTCGCCGAGCTCGTCCACGTGCCGGTTGCTCCCGCTCCCGGGCGCCCACCTCTCCAGCTGTCAGAGGAGGGTCGCGCAGCACTCGGCGACACTCTCGCTCGCCTTGAACGAACATGGCGCCCCGCTGCGCAAGGCTCGACTTTCCTGTGGCGTGCCGTCACGGATCCCTCCTCGCTCGAATCTCGCCTCTACTCCGCGGTCAGCGCCCTGGAAGAGTTTCAAGGCACGATTCGCCTCAATGACGATGTCATCGATTCGTTCGGCCTCCGCACACCCCGCCAAACGACGACGTTGATGGAGCTGTTGGATCTCCAACACGTTCACCGTCCCGGCTTCGTGAACGACGCGTGGCTAACCGCAGTCGACCAGACTTCCATCCATGCAGATCGTCAACGCCTTGGCGATCTCGTCACCACGTATCAGCGCGCTGCTGACCTCGTCATCGAGCTGGCGGGTGTCGGCCACGACCAGCTGCCCGGTGACTTCCCCGCGCACTCCGAGGCCATCACCGTTCACGGGGCAATTGACCTCGCCGGGCTCACCGTGCAGACGCTGAGGGGCACCGCAGACGCGTTCGCAGCCAGGGCAGCATCGCTCACCGCCGCGACCAACGCCGTCGCCAACCTCGCCCACCTCGCCGGCGTCGCCGCCCCTGCCTCCTTCGCTGACGCGGACCGTGTCGTGCGCATCACTGATGTACATCGCGAGTTCCCCGGCATCGAAGCCGCTTGGCTCACGCCCTCCGGTCTCCACGCGGCCCGTGAAGCCGCAAGCGCCCTTCGTCTTGAAGCTCTCGCGCTCGTGCGCAGCGAATCACAAGCGAGCGGGCTCTTCACCTCGAGCGCTCTCACGGCGCCGCTGCGGGATCTCCAGGACCGCTTTGCCAACCTCCACACCGGACTCCGAAAACTGTCCGGCGCGTATCGGACAGACAAGAAGGCGCTCGGAACGCTCCTTGCCGACGCGAAGGAGGTGAAGTCAGGCATCGCTCACCTTTCGGATGCCATCGCCTGGTCCGATGCCGTGGGAAGGTTCGAGGCCGCCGGCGTCGCCTCCGGACACCTACTTGGACGTTGGTGGCAGGGACGGTCTACCGACTGGGAAGCAGTCGACCGCTACCTCGGAGCGGCCGAGGAGGCCATCACACTCAGTGGCGACGCGGTCTCCCGCTCAACGGTCACCTACCTGGCTTCCATGACGGTTGACCCCGCAGAGGCGGCAGTTGCAGACTCCGTGCGTCTCGAGCTCGCCAGCTGGCGAGCAAGTGTTGCGTCGCCTCCTGCCCTGGCCGGGCGACCGGAACTGCTCGTCGAGCCACCGGCGGCCTCTGTCGCCTGGCTGTCCGCTCACATCGCCCCTATGAGAAGCGCCGCTGAGCGGATCGAGTCCGTGTCGGCCCGCACCGGCAGAGACCACACTCTTGGAGATGCTGAAGCGGTCATCGCTGCAGCCCAGGATGCGCACGCTTGTGCGCGAGAACTGGACTCGGCGACTACCGACCTGAGCGCCCAGTTCGGAGACCTCTACCTAGGCGCCCGCACCGACCTCACCGTCGTAGACGTGGCCCTCGGCTGGGCGGAGAGAGTTCGCGAGCTCGCGGGCGGCACGCTTTCGGCTCACCAAGTTTCTGCTCTGGTCCAGTCCTCTGCCGTCGGCAGCCTTGAGTCTGTCCTCCGGAAGTGGGAGAGCGCGCGCGACGAGATCTTCAACGCGTTCGACTCGTCGCGGACGGACGAGCTGAGGGAGGATTTCGGCGACTTCGTGACTGCCTTCGAACTTCTAAGCGACTTCCAGTCCGACACCATCGGACAGCAGGAGTGGTTCGACTATCAGGCAATCCGTGCCGAGCTTCGCGAACTCGACCTCGATGAGACCGTCAACTTCTGTATCGAGCAGCGCTTGCAGGCTGCGGACGTTCCGAAAGTCATTGAGCGTGCCTTGCTGCGCGCGTGGGCGGACGAGCACATTCGAACTGACACCCGCTTACATCCACTGCTCGCCGCAGACCGAGAAGCTCTCGTCGCCGAGTTCCAGAAACTCGACCGAGAGATCGTCGCAGCGGCCACCAGCGACATCGTCCAGGCCGCGAACACGCGTCGGCCGGCGAACACCTCGCTGGGTGAGCCCGCCCTCATTCGGCGGGAGGGCATGAAACAGAAACGCCACATGGCGGTTCGCAACCTCATCACCCAGGCGCGCACGGCGATTCAAGCCATCAAGCCGGTCTTCATGATGTCTCCGTTGGCGGTCTCGCAGTACCTTCCGCACGACCTGAAGTTCGACGTCGTGATCTTCGACGAGGCCTCGCAGGTCACGCCCGGCGACTCCATCAATTGCATCTACCGCGGCAGATCGTTCATCCTCGCTGGGGACGACAAGCAGCTCCCGCCCTCGCAGTTCTTCGAACGGGCGGTGGAATCCGACGACTCCGACGAAGGCGACTCTGACGTCAAAGACTTCACTTCGATCCTCGAACTCGCCAAATCCTCCGGCGCGTTCCGGAACCTTGGCCTCCGGTGGCATTACAGGTCACGTCACGAAGCCCTCATCGCGTTCTCGAACTACCGGTTCTACGAGGGGCATCTCGTCACCTATCCGTCCGCGCAGGACGAAGGAGCGGATGTCGGAGTCGAGTTCTTCCACGTAGACGGGATGTATCGCCGAGGCGGGGGAGCAGACAACCCGAAGGAAGCAAAAGCCGTCGCCGAGAGAGTCATCCAGCACTACCGGACGAGACCCGGTCTCTCCCTCGGCGTCGTTACCTTCTCCGTTGCGCAGGCCGACGCCGTTGTCGCGGCGGTCGACGAGCTTCGCACGCAGCACAGAGATCTCGACCCTCACTTTGACAAGAGCGACCGACTCAACGGATTCTTCGTCAGGTCTCTCGAGTCGGTTCAAGGTGACGAACGCGACGTCATCGTCTTCTCCATCGGGTACGGCCCAGATGAAGCGGGCAAGATCTCCACCAACTTCGGCGTCCTCAACAAGGACAAGGGATGGCGTCGCCTCAACGTGGGAGTCACCCGCGCACGGCAACGCATCGAGGTCGTCGCATCCATGGACGCAGGCGACATCCCGCCCTCCTTGAACGAGAACGTCGAAGCCCTCCGCGCGTACCTCGACTTCGCACGCAGAGGCATCTCCACGCTCGGCACACAAGCCTCCGTGACAGGCCTCATGCCCGACTCCCCGTTCGAAGAATCCGTGATTCGGGCCATACAGTCCTGGGGCTACGTCGTTGAACCCCAAGTCGGAGCAGCCGCCGGCTTCCGCATTGACATCGGTGTGCGACACCCCGCCAAGCCCGGCTCCTTCGCCCTCGGCGTCGAGTGCGACGGCTACCAGTACCACTCGGCACCGGCCGCACGCGACCGGGATCGACTCAGGGACCAAGTGCTCTCGGGCCTCGGGTGGACTCTTCACCGGATCTGGGGCACTGGATGGTACCGAGATCGTCAGCAGGAAGAAGATCGCCTCCGCGCGGCCATCGAAGCCGCGGTCGCGGGAACGGCGACGCGTGAGCGCAACTTCACCATTCCGCGCGCGACGGTGGAGACCGCCGCAGCAGTAGTCGACGTTCCCTTCACCTGGGCTGTCGACTACATCGAAGCGGAGCCCATCGCGTTGCCCTACTGGGTCCAGCCCGCAGAACCCGGCAACCACCTCCACCTGGTCGAACCCCTCAAAGCGCTCGTCCAGGTTGAAGGTCCTGTTCACCTCGACACGGTCAGCGAGCGGATCCGAGAGTGGTGGTCCGTCGGTCGAGTGACGGCCCGACTCAAGGACAACATCGACCTAGCAATCACCAAAGCGGGCCTCGCCCGGGACGGCGATTTCGTCGATGTGCAGGGCCGCACAGTAACGAAGGTGCGGTCACGCGACCACAATCGCAAGCCAGACCAAGTCCACCTCGATGAGTTCGCTCTCGCCGCCGAGATGCTAGTACGAGACGTCGGCGGAGCATCACGTTCAGAAGTGGTGAACGCCATCGCGCGCCAGTTCGGCTGGACACGGACGGGCGCCATCGTCGACCAGCGCGTGAATGCAGCTGTCGACCGCGCTGTTGCCCGCGGGGTTCTCGCCGAATCCGGAGATGCCTTGTCGGCAGCACCTTCTAAGTAGCGTCATCGTTCGGTACTAGCGAGAACGAAGAGAGCGCAGCCGTTCGAGGCGACAGTTTGCGGCGTCACATCGATCTGGTCGCGATGGTTGGTGCGCGGGAAAAAATCAGCGTGCCTCCTCGCGGTTGCAGACCAAGTTCGCTCGTCGAAATTCACGAACCTGCCCCGGCGTCCAGCATTTCCTCGGGGTCACGGCCGCCGTGCGCCGGCTGAGACGACACGAAATGATCACGGACCACGTCCAAAGCGGACCAGTGAGATGCCGGAGCCTCCGCACGGGTGCCACATCCCCCGCCACCATGCGGAGGAGAGTGCCGATAGCATCAGCGCGTGGAGGAATCGGATTTCTACGGCATCAGCGGAATGAAAGAGACGGTCTGCCTAAGCCACATCACAGACGGCGTGTTGCGCGACGCTCTCGGCGAAGTCGCCGACCAGTTCGAATGCTCGTTCTGCCAGCGAACGTCCGGGCGCTCCGAGGAGCCTTTTGCCGTCGCCATGGACGAACTCGGATCTCGGGTGTGGGACGTGGTCACGTGGCTGTACTAGTGGACGGATGGGGGCGGGGACCCATGGCAGTACGACGACGAGTACGACAACACCTACGTGGTCTACGAGACCGTCGAGGAAGCCATTGATCCTGCATACGCCATGCAAGTCGTCGAATGTCTGATTGCAGCAACCAGCTCTTCGGATTCCTGGATTCCGAGTGAGACCATCGACCCGTCGATGCTGGGCTGGGACGCCTACTCCGCTACGGTCCGAACGGAGAGCCGGTTCGTCGTCATCGGAGCATCTGATCGGCCTGGCTTCGAGGACGAACCGCCCGCGAGAATCGGACGGTTCCTCGAATCGCTGCTCGCGTACGTCGAGTCCGACCTGGTGGTGGAGCTGTCGGCAGGATCGAGGCTGTACCGCGGACGCATGACCGACGATGCTCGCCGTCTACTCGACGAGGTGCGCGCTGAACCAAGTACCCAGCTAGGGTCCGCTCCATCTAACCTCGCGAAGAACGGTCGCCTTTCGCCGCCCGGGATCAGCCTTTTCTACTCAGCCGATGACCTACAAGTCGCAATCGCTGAGATCGCTCTACACTCCGAATACGACGAGGCCATCATGGGCGCGTTCAGAACTACGAAGGCACTGAGGATACTCGACTTCACTCGGCCGCTGACGACGTTGCCGAGCATCTTCGCAACGGATGACGACAGCCGGAGACGATGGATGTTCGCGCGCTTCAAGAAGCACTTCACAGACATGATCACTGCCCCTGTAGTGCTCGACGGAAGAGAAGCGTTCGACTACACGCCTACTCAAGTCGTCGCCGAGTGGCTGCGATGGGTTCCGGCCGATCACATCGACGGCATTGCGTGGCCGTCCCATCTCACAGAGAAGCTCAACCCCGAGGCCGGACCAGGCAAATCGTTCCTCCAAGAGGAGGGTGACGACGACAGTACAGGCCCCCGCAATATCGCGCTGTTCTATGGCCACGGCACAGACTTTCAGTCAGATCCACCGACTACAGCCGAACTGGCTCGTCTGAATCAGCGGCATCCGACGCTCACGCTATCGGCGGATGACATCACCATGCACAGGGTTGTCCGCAGCGTTCGAGCGCAAGAGATCGAGCAGGTCGATGAGGAGGGGGACGATCCCAATCCGATGTTCATGACTTCTGGCTGGTAAGCACGTAGCCACGTCCCCCGAACGTGCCAGTCGAAGGAGTTGCTCCGGCCGGTGTAGTGACTGGTTGGACGGCAGTAGGAAAATCGTTGAGGTCGTGCAGGAAAGCCGTGCGCGGGTGCGGGGACAGACGGGCACCACAACGGCTTTTGCCAACAGCCCACCAGATAAGGCCCGGAAACTCGCGAGAGTCTCCGGGCCTTCTGCATGTCTGGAACGTGGTGGGACTCCGAAAGGACTCCGGCGTGTCGAACCGTTGGTTGGCATCGCTGCGGAATAATCCGGAGTGTCGAGGGGAGACATTCATGCCTGCTGATTTTCCAAAGGTGACGCTTGAGACCGTTCTGGCCTATCCAAATGCGCTTGTCCGTGCAGGCGGGCAGCCGCTCGACAAGGTAGACATGGCTGCCGCGCTCGGCATCAGCCCGGGCAGCTCGAATCTGCGGACCCAGGGCTTCGCGTCGAGCGCGTACGGGCTGACGGGTGGCAGCTATAAGACGACGTTCTCGATGGCGCCGCTGGGTGAGGCGATCACTTCGCCAACATCGCAAGACGAGCACGACGAAGCCCTTGTGAAAGCTGCACTGAAGCCGGAGCTCTTCACTAGAGTGTTCGAGGCGTACAAGGGGAAGAAGTACCCCGAGACGCAATTTCTGGTGAGTGCGCTGAAGAGAAACTTCGACGTGGCGGATAGTCAGGCCGAGACGTGCGCCGACATATTTACCAAGAACATGAAGTTCGTCGGGTTGCTTCGCGAAACGAAGGGCGGCGACTGGCTCGTTGAGCGTCCTATCGCGGGTGCGGCTGGCTTGCTCGGCAATCAGAACTCGTCAGAGGACGCGGAAGACACCGAGGACGAGGCGGCATCGTCCGATGACGCGATCGAGATCTCGCGCGACGTCCTGACTCCTCCGCCTTCCGCCGAGCCGCAACGCTCGAAGCGACCTAACAAGCTCTTCATTGGACATGGTCGAAACAAGAAGCCGCTGGAGCAGCTGACGAAGACCCTCCGCGAGCTGGGTATTCCGCACGTAGTAGCCGAGGACGAGCCAACCTCGGGGCGGCCAATTTCGCAGAAGGTCCGTGACACCATGGAACTGTGCGGCGCGGCCATCTTGATCTTTAGCGCTGACGTCGAGTACTTCGACAAGGACGGTAACCCCGTCTGGAGGCCGAGCGAGAACGTAGACCATGAGCTCGGTGCCGCCGCGGTGATGTACGACGACCGCGTCATCCTTTTCAAGGAGGAATCGATCTCGCTCGCCAGCAACTTCAGCGGCATCGGTTACATCCCTTTCGAGAAGGACAAGCTCGACGCCAAGACCAACGAGCTTCTCCGGGAACTCATCGGCCTCAAGATTCTTAAGGTCTCGGTAGACGACTAGCCCCGATCGCGCGGACGAGAGCGGGCGTCGCGCTCTGCTGCGCGAGGAAGGCGGAAAACGCCGCGCGCTTGGCGCTGTGGTCCCGCTTGCGGAGGTGCGCGTACACCTTGTTCGTAGAACTGGCGGTGACCGGAAGAATCGGCGTCGTCGGCCATGAACAGGAGACGCTCGATGCGGATGCCGAGTTCCCAGTGTCGGCGGACCCGGTCGATTTTGTCCGCACTCATTCGCGCTGCCGATTGTGGGGCTCGCTCGTCGTGGCCCGGAATCCGCGGCGTCACAACTTCACGCACGAGGAGGCGGCCACAGGCATCGGGGCGGGCAGTACGGTGCCCCGACCGGTTCTGGGGTACCTATCGGGACACCTAGCCGGCTTCGCTGGGGAACTCCACCGGCTCGGGGCCGCGTCTGTGTGGCCACGGCCAACGTAACCCCAATGCAGCGCTGTATCTAGGGGTTGCGGATGCGCCTCAGTCCGATCGTGTGGACGGCGATCGGCGGATCTCCGTTCATGCTCAGCGGCATCGAGATCCCGAGGCCCAGCCGCGTTTCGTGCAGAAGAGAGTACGCCCGCGCGCCGTCGTCCACCACGCCATGTGACGTGGCTCCTATCGGGCGTATCCTTCGCTCGAGAGCCTGCCCCGACCACGGTCTGGGGACCCCGGCGGGGCCGCTCCGGTCGAGGGACTCTTCCTTCACATGATCACTCGTGATCCGGAGAGAGAGTCCCTCCGCTGTGCGATCCCTCGTCCTTCCGTCCGATTCCTCCTCACGTCAACCCCCTCCTCGTGTGCGCGGTCGACCGCATACCGTCGCCTCAACCGACAGAGGAGATGCAATGAGCGATCTGCAGAACACGCACGGAACTCCCGGTGGCGACGAAGAGGCGGACACCGCCTCGGGCGGTGCGCCCGACGAGTCGTCGTCGAAGAGCACCGACGAGATCATCGAGGACGAGACCACCGACGAAGACGGTGCGCCCCTCGAGAACCCGTCCGGCGGCTGACCTCGACGACGTCCACACAGAGAAGACCCCCACCGGCACTGAGTCCTGTGGGGGTCTTCGTCGTCGGCGGGTCGCTGCACCTAGGCCGTGCGCACCGTCAGCATGCGCCACCCCTCGGGCACCTTCGCCTCGAGCGACGCCATGTCGTCGGCCTCGATCTCGCGCACGCCGTCGACACGGGTGAACGTGCCCGTGGCCTCCATCTTCGCTTCGCCCTTCAGCATCCGCACGGGCGCCGACGTCAGATAGAAGCCCGGCTTGCGGTGCTGTTCGAGCTCGACGAGCACCTCGGCCAGCGTCGTGCCGATGACGTCTGCAGTGCTGGTCTCGATGGGACGAATCAGAGCGATGAGCATCAGGCCAGCCTATGGCGCGGCCCTTGGGATTCGACGTACCGCTCCGCGCAGCGCATCAACTGACCGTCGTCGCGAGCGGAGGAAGGTGCGGGATCGTGACCGGCGACGTCGATCGGCTCGGCGGGTTGTGGAACCGCTGCAGGTCGCTGAGCACCTCTTCCGCCGACATGTACGAGCTCGCCAGGGGAAGGTTGCGCAGCCAGAGCACGTCGACCTCGACGGCGTCGACCTGATAGATGCAGGCGACAGTCTGGCGCGCATCGTGCGGCTCGTACCTGTGGTCGACGATCAGCCACTCGGTTTCCGTGACCCTTCGGAGCTCGAACCTCGGATCGGGCATCGCGGACATCTCAACACTCCAATCAGTCGTTGTCACCATCGGCTGACAGAGGGAGCGCTCCGCGCCCGGGCGGGAAGACACCACCGCCTGGTCGACGGGCGCCCTCTGCCCGCCAGAGTTCACCAGAATTATAAGAACTCACCGGTATATCGCTCAAGTGAGCCGTGAGGGATGCGGCGGACAGCGCGCCTCAGGCTTCGTGCGCGGTCTTCCCGGCGATCACGGTGCGCAGGACTCGCGCTGTGAGCAGAGACGCGCTGCCCTCCGAGAACGGATCGACGTCGAGAACGGCGAAGTCTGCGACCTGGCCCACCGCGATCCGGCCCCGCCAGTCGCCATCTCCGATCGAGAGCGCCGCGTCACGAGTCGCATGCACGACCGCGCGTTCGAGGGGAAGAGCGAACTGCGGATGCACCGCCGGCACATCCGGGTCGAGAGCGGACGCCCGCGTTGTGGCGACGTACATGTTCGCGAGCGCCGCGTGCGGTGCGGTGGGGGCGTCGGTCGAGAAGGCGAGCAGTGCACCGGCATCCTCATACTCGGGCCACGCGAAGGCCCGATCCGCCCGGTCGTCGCCCAGCTGTGCTGCCCAGTTGGCGAAGATGGCGGGGTCGGCGTGGACCGGCTGCATGGAGGCCGTCACGCCGAGCCGTGCCATGCGCTCGGCCGTGCCGGGTGCTGCGTACTCGAGATGCTCGATCCGGTGGCGACGGGGGCGATCGCCATTGACGGTGATGGCGTGCTCGATGGCATCCAGCGCGAGGGCGCTCGCCTCGTCGCCGATGGCATGCAGCGCGACCTGCAGTCCGGCGGCATCCGCGGCCGCCACCACAGGGAGCAGCCGATCAGCGGGCCAGATCGGCGCGGCGTGGGAGCCATCCGCATACGGTGCGCGCATCGCCGCCGTGCACGCGTCGATCGTGCCGTCGAGCACGAGCTTGATCCCGATCACGCGAACGGTTCCGGAGTCGGCGCCGGCACGCTCGGCCGCCTCGGCGACCTGAGCCAGGTTCTGGGCATCGTCACCCGTGTTGGCGACGAACCAGTGGGCGGCGATCCGCAACGGCAGCGCGCCACGTCGTTCCGCGCGCTCGAGCGCTTCGAGCGCGAGCGCGTCGAACGCCATGTCGACGGCGCCGGTCACACCGGCCGCGAGGTACGCCTCGACGACGCGCTGCACCGCCGCATCCCGCTGCTCGTCGGTGGTGGTGGCATCGCGGTGCGCCCACGCGAACTGCTGCGCGGCCGTCTCGTAGAGCATCCCGGTCGGCTCGCCGTCGGCATCCCTCTCGATCCGACCGCCGATCGGGTCAGGGGTGTCGCGGGTGATGCCGAGCTCGCCGAGCGCCGCGGAGTTCACCCAGCACGAGTGGTAGTCGTTCGCATCGAGGTAGACGGGGACGTCAGCGACGACGGCGTCGATCATCGCCGCCGTCGGCGCGCCGCCGGGGATCGCATCGAAGAGCCATCCGCGTCCGCGGACGACGCCGGAAGAGGTCTCGCGTGCCGCTGTCACTCTGCGCTGGATCTCGTCGAGCGACCCGGCATCGGTGAGACCGATCTGACCGAGCGCCTCGCCCATCATGAGCAGGTGCGTGTGCGCGTCGATGAAGCCGGGAAGGACGACCCGTCCCTCGAGATCGACCACCGAGTCCGAGGAAGGGGCGTCGGATTCGGTCCCCACGAAGACGAACTCCGCGCCGTCGACGACTACTGCGTCGGCCCAGGCGGTGTCGTCGGCCGTGAAGAACCGGGCATTGCGATACAGGGTGCGGGTCATCGGAGCGTCTCCTCGTGGGCGGCGGCACGCTCGAGGCGTGTCGAGAGCAGGGCGATCGCGCTTGCGGGCACGGCGAGAACGAAGCTGGCGATACCCAGTGCGACGGCGAATCCCTCGAAGCCGAGCACGCCGACCAATGCCGCACCGATCACCGGTGTGAGTGCCGAGCCGACGAGGTAGACGGCCAGGAGGGGGCCCGACCAGCGGCCGTCGGCATCGAGGGCGGCTGAGGTCGAGACGAAGTACATGAAGGCGATCGCGTAGACGGTGTTCCACGCGATGAACACGATGATGAACGCGGTCGGATCTGAGGTGAACCCCTCGACGATCTTCAGGACGCCTCCGGCCACCAGCAGCACCGCGAGCGGCAGTGCTCTTCCGAGCCGAGATCCGACGACCATGAGCAGCACAGATCCGATCAAGCCGCCCGCCGTCGCGCCGCTGAGCGCGAGGCCCAGGCCTTCGGGGGTCAGCCCGGTCTGCTCAGCACCCATGATGCCTGCCATGGCCCAGAGCGAGTCCTCACTCGCCGCCCACAGGGCGAACACGACGAGAAGGCCGAAACCGGCGATGGTGACAGTACGCGAGCGCGCGGGGGAGAGCCGCACCGTGCCGGTCGGTGGCACATCGATCGGCATCGCCTCGGCGACCGCGGCGCCGGCCTGCGGGTCGAGCACAGGCGCCGCGGGCAACCAGGCCGAGACGAGCAGGCCCACGATGCTGAAGAGCGCCAGCGCCCCGAAGACATCGATCGGGGCGAGCCCGATGAGGGGGATCACGGCCAGCACGATCGTGATCACGCCGCGATTCGCGAGACCGTTGAATCCGGCGACCCTGTCGGGGTTGCGGAACGCGGCGAGAGCGGCGCCCGAGGCGGCGACGGCCCCACCGGCTCCCGCACCGCCGACGAGCAGCCCCGGAAGGATGAGAGCGGGGACCGCAGCGGCGGTGGCGAAGCCGACCGCGGCGATGGCGAGTCCGGTTCTGGCTACGACCCGCCGGTGACTGCCGGCGCAGAGGGGGGCGATGGCCAGCCCGGTGACAGCCGTGAGCAGAAGAGTCGCGGTGACGAGCCAGCTGGCCGCGAGCACGTCCATGCCGAGACCCGTCTGAGCGGCGGTGATCATGTAGGGCGACAGGTTCACGCCCAGATAGCCGGCGATTCCGATCGCGAACGTGGCGGTGGCGGTGGGCAACCGGAGCGGAACCCGGGTGCTGAGGTCGATGGCGGTCATGGTTCTCCCACTGAGAGGGCACGGCGGTGTGCGCGAGGTGATGACGACGCGCATCGGGTGGGGCGCGGATCTCATAAACGAATGGTGTTCGTCAACGAATGGTGTTCACTATTATGCACAGGAGGGATGCCGGCGGGAAGAGATTTCTTCGTCGCCCGTCACAGAGAGCGAGGATGCGATGCCCAGGCCGTCGAGCCCCCTGCTGTCCCCCGACATCATCGGCGCGGCAGGCCTCGCGCTGTCGAGGGCCGGAGAGCCGTTCGGGGTGAACGCGATCGCGCGCAGGCTCGGTGTCCGGCCCTCTTCGCTGTACAACCATGTCGACGGCATGGACGGCATCATCGAGCTGATGCGCGGCCGTCTGGTCGAGGACTACCGGGTGAGGCCCGAGGAGAAGCAGTGGGACGACTTCCTGGTCGATCTGCTCAGACAGCAGCGCCAGATGTATGCCGATCACCCGCAGCTCGTACCGCTGCTGATCGGCAAGACGATCACTCATCCGGCGGTCATCGCCGCCTACGACGACCTGGCGACCGCTCTCGTCGACGGCGGTTTCCCCGAGGACGAGGTGCTCACGGTGATCGCGATCATCGACGCGTTCGCGATCGGCTTCGGCCTCGATCTGGCATCGCCGGACGAGGTCTGGGAGCCCGGGGAGGGGACGCGGACGCTCGGGCGCGTGATGGAGGGCGCCGAGCGCGGGACAGCCCGCGCGGATCGGACCTTCGAACTCGGCGTCGGGTTGCTGGTCGATTCGCTCCGTGCTCGCCTCACCCGATGACCCGGGAGCCGGTGGAGCGGCGGTGGCTGCTCAGGATCCGGTGCGTGCGGTGACGAGCGCCTGAAGCGCTGCCGCATCGTGCGGTGCGTGCCCGCGCGCGTCGTTGTCGAAGTAGACGTACACGTCGCGCGGTCGGCCGTCGCCGGCGCCCGTGCCGTCCGACCAGGCGCAGAGCAGGTCGGCCCATTCGTCGAGCTCGCGGCGGTGTAGGCGCTGTGATAGAGCATCTGTGCGCCATGAAGCCGGACATAGACGACCTCGCTCGTCAGTGCGTCGAAACGTGGCCATCTGCCGGCGGTGTCGGCGATGACGAGCGAAGCGCCGTGGTGACTGAGGATGCGCAGTGCCTCAGGATCGTCGAATGTCTGCGACCTCGGCTCGATCGCGTAACGGATCGGCTGGTCGCTCTCGAGCTCCGTCCAGGCTCGTCCGTCGAGACGCGAATCGTGCGTCATCGCCAGCTTCTGAGCATCGCCCGTCGTGCGGGGGAGTGAATCGAGGAATCGTTCCAGGACCTCGGCGTCGAACTTCTCACGCTCCGGCAGCTGCCAGAGGATCGGTCCGAGTTGGGTTCCGAGGGCGAGGATGCCGGAGGCGAAGAAGTTGGCGAGTGCCTGTTCCGTGTCGCGGAGCCGCAGCATGTGCGTCACATAGCGGGATCCCTTGATGGCGAAGCTGAAGTCGTCCGGCACCTCGCTGCGCCAGCGACGGTAGCTATCCGGGCGTTGCAGCGAGTAGAACGATCCGTTGAGCTCGACGGTGGGGAAGTGCTGTCCGATGTGCTCGAGCTCCCGGCGTTGAGGCAGACCCCGGGGATAGAAGTCACCGCGCCAGCTCGCGTACCGCCAGCCCGACACGCCTATCCTCACCTGCGCAGCGCGTGCGGCGGTCATCGACTGATCCTCCTCCGCTGCCGCCGTGATTCGGGCGGCGTGAGGCGACGATAGGTGCGATGCCGCAGATGGGGGAGCGGGGTTGACGCCCGTGGGCCACGTTGGTAGCGGCGTGCTCTTTCGCTCGGATGTACGTGAAGACGAGGATCGCGCGTGGTGCGAGGACTGGTTGCCCTCTCGAGTCGTCCAACCCCATTTGGATCACTCGAGAGGGCTCACCGTCCTTCCCGGACGGTAGGGGAGGCGGCGAAGATTTTCGCTGCTCTCTCGACTGATATCCCCAGATGTTCAGCCGGTAGCCCCCGCTACTCCTTGCAGAATATCGCTTAATAGCTCTGTCCGCCATTTGGGGGACAAAGAAATCTACGAATGTTTCTTCCAAGACTGGGGCTTGCCGCGAGAACGTGCACTCATAGAGTGGGTTCATGGACAGAAAGCTCGTGCTGAACGCGCACCTCGCCATCGCCCACGGGCACCGCGTCGAGGTGACGGAGCGCATCGACGAGCTGACCGGAGAGTCGCTGATCCTGTCGGTCAGAGACCTCGACACGGGCATCCGGTATCGCCGCGTCGAAGAGCCGCGGGGTGAGTTCCTCCGGTGGCTCGGCCGTGTCGTCGACTGCACCGTGACCATCGGCGGCCACTCCTCGCAGACGACTCTCACCGTCGACGCCGACAGAGACGGATCAGGGGCGACGAGCGCCAGGGCTGCTCTGAACGGGGCGGATGCGGCGGTCGACGCCGCGAAGGCTGAAGCCGATCGCTGGGGCGGCGGAGACCGCGTCCCCGAGCCCGAGCCCGAACGCTTCTGGTGAGCCGCTCACCGGAAGTCCCTCGAACGATGCGTCACCCCCGTTCGGAGATCTTCGAACGCGTCGGCGAGGACGTTCACGACGCCCTCCGCTGAACGCTCGAGGATGCCGCGGATGATCAGCGCAGGAGAATCGCGCGCCACCCGGTGGTAACGACCCCACACCCCAGTCGAGCAGATGACGTTGACGAGACCGGTCTCATCCTCGAGGTTGAGGAAGGTGACACCGGCTGCGGTCGCCGGACGTTGACGGTGGGTCACAAGACCGGCGACCTCGATGCGTCGCCCCGTCTCGTGGCTCTGCAGATCTGCTGAGGTGAGCACGCCCCGTTCGCGCAGGAGCCCGCGGAAATGCGCCATCGGATGGTCGTCGGTCGAGACGCCGGTCGCCCAGAGATCTGCGGAGAGCCGCTCATAGCTGGACTGATCGCTGAACAGCGGCGGTTGCACGGCGATCGTCGTGCCGGGAAGGAACCGGGATCGGTCTTCAGCGGCTGCCCCGGACAGCCAGATCGCCTCTCTGCGCTGGAGGCCGAGGCACTCGAACGCGCCGGCGGTCGCCAGGGACTCCAGCTGCGCAGCGGTGGCATCCGTGCGCCTCACCAGATCGTTCAGATCGCGGAAAGGTCCGGCTGCCTCGCGCTCGGCGACGATCTTCTCCGCCAGTTGAGTGCCGATGCCGCGCACACCGCTGAGACCCATGCGCACCGCATAGGCGCCATCTCGACGGTGTGCCGCCGACTCGTCCGGAGAGGAGCGATCGAAGCGCGGCACCCGGGGCTGCAGAGGGTCGCTGCAGGTGTCCCGCCCCGTCGGCATCCGCAGCGGTGAGCCCTCGAGGGGTTCGAGAGTCTCGGTGGCTCCCGAGGCGTGCAGATCGGGTCGACGCACCTCGACCCCGTGTCGTCGTGCATCCGCGGTGAGTGTCGACGCGGAGTAGAAGCCCATCGGCTGCGACCGGAGGAGCCCCGCGAGGAACGCCGCGGGATAGTGCAGCTTGAGCCAGGAGCTCGCATAGACCAGGAGCGCGAAGGACAACGAGTGGGACTCTGCGAATCCGAAGTTCGCGAAGGCCTGGATCTGCGCGTAGATGCGATCCGACTGCTCGGCGGAGAGTCCGCGTCTGGTCATCCCCGCGTAGAGCTTGTCTCGCACCTTGTCGATCTTCTCGAGCCCGCGCTTGGACCCCATCGCGCGTCTGAGTAGATCGGCCTCGTCGGCGGTGCAGTCGCCGATGGCCGTCGCCATCTGGATCAGCTGCTCCTGGAAGATCGGGATGCCCAGTGTCCGCTCGAGGATCGGCTTGAGGTCATCGTGCGGATACGGGATCTCGAGCACCACGGGCTCTTCGCCACGGGCGGCTCTGGCGAGATTCTCCTCGTCGAGCGCATCCTTCGCCATCTTGCGGCGGACGAAGGGATGCACGGCCCCGCCCTGGATGGGCCCGGGGCGGATCAGCGCGATCTGGATGGCGAGGTCGTAGAAGGCCCGAGGCTGCAGGCGGGGGAGAAGGCCGATCTGCGCACGGGATTCGACCTGGAACACCCCGATAGAGTCGGCGCGGCAGAGCATGTCGTAGACGGCCGGCTCTTCTTTCGGAAGGGTCTCGAGCGTCCACCGCTCACCCGTGGCGTCGTGGATCAGGTCGAAGCAGTGCTGGAGCGCAGCCAGCATCCCGAGCCCGAGGAGATCGAACTTCACCAGCCCCATCCAGGCCGCGTCGTCCTTGTCCCACTGGATCACCGTGCGGTTCTCCATGCGTGCATGCTCGACGGGAACGACCTCGCCGACAGGGCGCGCGGTGAGCACCATGCCGCCGGAGTGGATGCCGAGATGCCGGGGAGCCTTCAGCAGTTCGCCCGCGTAGTCGAGCACGTTCGCCGGGATGTCGTGCTCGTCGGCCACCTCGAGCCCGGCGCTCCACCCATCGACCTGCCTGGACCAGGCATCCTGCTGTCCCGGAGAGTAGCCGAGAGCTCTCGCCATGTCGCGCACCGCGTTCTTCGGACGGTACTGGATGACGTTCGCCACCTGTGCCGCACGTTCGCGTCCGTACTCGCGGTACACCCACTGGATGATCTCCTCGCGGCGATCGGAGTCGAAATCGACATCGATGTCCGGTTCTTCCTGTCGGGTCGTCGCGAGGAAGCGCTCGAAGGGCAGACGGTAGAGGATCGGGTCGACGGCGGTGATGCCGAGCAGATAGCAGACGGCGCTCGCTGCGGCCGAGCCGCGCCCCTGGCACAGGATGCCGCGACGGCGCGCCTCGGCGACGATGCCGTGCACGATGAGGAAGTAGCCGGGGAAGTCCTTCTCCTCGATCACATCGAGCTCGCGTCCGATCCTGCGACGGCCGTCGGCATCCAGGCGCGGATACTTCGTCGGCACGGCCTCCCACACCAGGTGGCGCAGCCAGCTCATCGGCGTGTGTCCGTCAGGGACCTCCTGCTTCGGGAGGGCAGGTCGTGCACGGCGGAGGGAGAAGGCCGACGCTGCGGCGAGTTCGAGGCCGTAGGAGATCGCACCGGGGTGGCGCCGGAAGCGCGCTGCCATCTCCGCGCCGCTGCGCAGATGCGCTCCTCCGTGAGTCGGAAGCCACCCGTCGAGCTCGTCCATGCTGCGCACGGCGCGCACGGCGGCGACCGCTTCGGCCAGTGATGCACGCTCGGGCGCTGCATAGTGCACGTTGTTCGTCGCCACCACCGGCAGTCGCATCCGTCTGGCGAGATCGGCGAGAGCGTCGTTGCGTCGTGTGTCCAGCGGGTCGCCGTGGTCAAAGAGCTCGACGGCGACGTGATCCTGGCCGAACAGATCCACCAGTCGGCGCAGCGGCGTCTGAGCATCTCCCGCCTCTAGGCCACGGCGGACCCCGCCCTTCCGGCATCCGGTGAGGATCGTCCAGTGCCCGTCTGAGGCGGCTGCCAGCTCCTCGAGGTCGTAGACGGGGCGCCCCTTCTCGCCACCGCGCAGGTGGGCGGCCGTCATCGCGCCGGAGAGACGGTGGTAGCCCTCCAGCCCGTCGGCGAGCACCAGCAGATGGTCGCCGACGGGATCGGGGGCGCCCCGCTGCGGTGCGTCGAGGCCGAGCGAGAGCTCTGCGCCGAACACGGTCTGGACGCTCACATCCATCAGCTCTGCGACCTCGGCGAAGCGGGCAGCACCGTAGAAGCCGTCGTGGTCGGTGAGCGCCAGTGCAGTGAGTCCGAGACGCTCGGCCTCGGCGAGCAGGTCCTCCGGTGAGGAGGCGCCGTCGAGGAAGGAATAGGACGAATGCGCATGCAGCTCGGCGTACGGGACGGCGTCCTCTGGCCTGCTGACGGACGTCGGTGGGTTCCGTGTGCGCTTGGTGCTGACGGGGCCGGGGTCGGGTCGGCTGCCGGGCGGGATGCCTCCCGTCGGGTAGGGCGATTCCTCGCCGCTGAGAGTGCGCTCCAGCTCGTTCCAGGACAGGGGAGGGTTGTGCCAGCCCATCAGCGGTACCTCCCCTCAGCCCACCACCGGCCTCCGGTGCAGAAGACGAGCCAGGCCCGATCATGATCGTCGACGATCTGCAGGCGGTGCCCTCTCTTGCCGCCGGAGTCCTCCCATCGGCGTTCATGGATCGGCCACGGACCGGCCCACGCCTGAACGTCGTCGCCGTCGATGCGAGCGGGCGCCGCCGAGAGCGCACCCCGTTCGTCGACGAGGACTGTCTCGCCGTCAGGGGAGAGCACTCCGATGGGGCGAGGAGGGCGGAACACCTCGGCGGGGAGAGGGTCGGGAAGGCTCCCCGGCCAGGGCTGCGCTGGGTCTCTGGGGGCGACGGCGCGTTCGCCCCACGGAGTGAGCACCTGACGATCGGCGAGCCAGCGCCCGCCGGAGAGGGCAGCGGTGACGACGCCCTCGTGGCCGAGCATCGTCTGCACGCGCGAGATGGCGTGATGCAGGCGTTCATCAGTGCCGGACCCGAAGAGGCCGGGCTGGTGATGGGCGGCATCGTCGACCGCCACGGGGACGATCCGCACCAGAGAGATTCCGCCGAAGGCACGAGCCTCATCGACCGGCTCCTTCGCGGATTCGGCTCCCAGTGCTTCGAGCTGCCAGCGCACCCGGTCGACGAGATCAGCGGCATCGAAGCAGGTGGGATGCAGCCAGGGGCGCGAGAACACCTTGCCGTCGTCGTCGGTGAGGTCGATGCGGACCTCGGTGCACACCACCGAGGCCTCACCGAGGGCGAGCATGACCGCATCGGCCGTCTGCCGCACGGCGAAGGCCACCTGATCGGCTCCGGCGAGTGGCGAGTCGAACTCGATGGAGCGAACGAGCTCGGGGTCAGGAGGTCGTGCCACCACCGCGCGGGAATCGGCGCCGGCGGCGAGGGCGTGCAGACGCGCGCCGCGCTCGCCGAAGCGATCGCGCACCTCGATCTCGTCGAGGGCCGCGAAGTCGCCGAGCGTGCGCACACCGAGCCGGACGAGCAGACCGGTGAGCTGCTCGTCTCTCAGAACGTTCACCGGGAGTGGGGCGAGGAAGTCCTTCGCGAGGCCTGCAGGTACGACGGTGCACGGTGCGCTCCCTCGCGCGGCGAGCTCGGCGGTGAAGGGGCCGTCGGCGATGCCCACGCGCACCTCGGGGAACCCGGCGTCGGTGAGGATGTCGATCAGGGCACGCCCCGCCTCGGCCTCGCCGTCGTGATAGCGCGCGATGCCCCGTGCCCGCACCGCCGCCAGCCCTGGACGCAGCAGTGCCGCACCGGGCGCGTGCTTCTCGATGAGCTGCAGCACGGGGAGGAACGCTCTCTCGTCGCGGGCGGGGTCGTGGGGCATCACGCGCAGTGACGAGATATGGCCCTGAGCGACGCGGCGACGTTGGCCGGCGCGCACGCCGTGCTCCCTCGCCGATGCGGTGCACGCCACGACGGTGTTCGCATGCACCAGAGCGGTCGGCGGATGAGGCGGTGGGCCGCCGAGAGCTGCTCTCAGCGGCCAATCGGGAAGCCACAGGACGAGGACGCGAAGTGGAGCGGCGGTCATCCGGCCACCGCCAGACGCGGGTACTCGAGCGGAGCGGCCTCGCCGCCGCGCAGGCCGGTCAGCCCTGTGATCTCGGCCATGGTCTCGGTGGCGACGTGCTCCGCCGGCAGCTCTTCCACTGCGCCGTGGGAGCCGGGAAGACGCACGCGTACGCTCGACGTCAGCGGACTGTGCCTCGTCCGCGCCGACACCGTCGCCGTGGAGCCTTCGATGAGCCCCCACCCCTCGCCGATGCCGAGCCAGTGCTGGTCGTGCAGCCGGATGGACCCCTCGCTCTGCGGCCAGGCGCCGGACTCCGCGGACTCGGTGACGAGCAGGGTGCTCCCGCGGTCTCGCAGTCGTGCGCTCAGTCGGGACACATCCGCATCGCGGGCCCTCCCTCCGGGCTGCACGGCGATCAGCGGAACCACCTCGGCGAGCGCAGAGGCCACGGCGAGCCAGCGGTCTCCTGGTTCGGGGACGAGGATCAGGCGAGGAAGCGCGATTCCGAACGCCGCTGCGGCTTCGACACCCAGTGTGGGCATGCCCACGACCGCGCACCAGTGGCCCTTGCCCGAGGCCGCGGCGAGCAGTGCGAGGACGAGACTGGGGGAGGGAGAGACGGTGTACGTCGCCCCCGTCTGCAGCCCCTCTTCGGGGAGCAGCGAGGAGAAGGCCGGATCGAGAGGGAGAAGCGGGTGCTCGCTGCGTCTGCGCTGCATGCGGCTGATCTCCCGGCGCAGCCGAAGAACCTCTCCGGCGCGGGAGTCGCCAGCCGGAGAGAGCGCGGTCACCGCATCGAGCCCGATCCCCATGAATCCATCCTCGAAGATATGTACTAATAAAGCAACTGGAGTAGATGACGATAGTTCGAACCTCCGACATCGCGGCGTGACGTTATCCACACGCGGTCATCGCCGCCGTCCGAGTTCTCCTAACCTGCGGGCATGGATCTCCGTACTGTGGCCGTCGTGACCGTTCATCTGGCCCTGTTCGCGATCGCCTGCCGACTCGTCGCCGTCGACATCCGCACGCATCGGCTGCCGAACCGGATCGTGCTCCCCACCCTCGCGGCGCTCATCGTCCTCGGAGTCGTCGACGCCATCACGGTCGGCCAGAGCGCCCCGTTGATCAGGGCCGTATCCGGGTTGCTGATCCTCGGCGGCTTCTACGCGACGCTCCGTCTGCTCAGCCGGGACGGCATGGGCGGAGGCGATGTCAAGCTCGCCGCCGTCATCGGTCTGGTCCTCGGATGGCACAGCTGGCAGGCGCTCGCCGTGGGAGCAGCATCCGCCTTCGTGCTCGGCGCCGTGTTCTCCCTCTCGCTGATGATGCTCCGCAGGGCGGACGGCTCCACGCGGATCGCCTTCGGACCGTGGATGATCATCGGCGCGCTCCTCGGCATCCTGATGGAGTGAGGCGCCGTGCAGGGTGCCGTCGGCGATAGGGTGAGGACATGGCACTCGCACGACTTCACGGCGGCCCGCTCGACGGGCAGATCATTCCTCTCGGCGACGCGGACGACAAGCTGATCGTCCCCTACAGCGAGACCCAGGTGGTGTACAACCGGCGCGGTGACGCGCAGAACACCGGCGACACCGACGGTCCCACCGAGATCGACTACTGGTACGACGAATCCCTCGAGGACATCAGCCCGTCGGATGACTGAGCACCCCAGCGAGTCGCCGTCTGGCTCCGAGCCCTCCAGGGTCGTCGAGGTCGAGCGCAAGTACGACGTCGATGACTCCACGCCCCTTCCGGTGTGGGTGGGGATCCCCGGAGTGGATGCCGTGTCGTCCGGAGAGGTGCGCGAGCTCGACGCTCGCTACTTCGACACCGTCGATGCACGGCTCTCCCGTGCAGGGGTAGCCCTTCGTCGCCGCACCGGCGGCCCCGATGCCGGATGGCACATCAAGGGACCGCGAGAAGGTGACGGGCGCCTCGAGATCGGCTGGCCCCTGGGCGAAGACGACAGCATCCCGGATGCCGTGACCGAGACCATCTCGCGATGGGCGACGGCGCCGCTCACGCCCCTCGCGCGGATCGAGAACACCCGCACGGCGTACCTGCTCACCGGGCCGGCCGGAGTCGTCGCCGAGTTCGTCGATGACCGCGTTCGCGCGACCGATCTCCGACACGACGTGCAGCGGGAATGGCGGGAGTGGGAGTTCGAGCTCGGCCCCGCCGCGCCTGCCGATGCGGCGGGGCGAGCAGCCCTTTTCGACGCCGTGGAGCGGGTCGTCTCCGATGCCGGGGGTCGCGACGCGTCATCCGGCTCGAAGCTCGCGCGTGCTCTGGGTTTCTGACGCCCGATGCAAGCCCCTTCCGTGCTGGCGCGCGGTCATGCTTGAGTGACAGACATGACCCGCGCTGCCGTGCTCCGCTCATTGCGGACGATCGTTCCCGACACCGTCATCGAGCAGCACGAGGTGCGCGACATCTTCGCCTCGCAGCCCGATGTCGGACGCCTCGCCCAGCGGATCATCGGCGCGTCGTTCAACGGCTCGGGCATCGACACCCGCCACACCGTCATCCGAGAGCTCTCGCCCGCGGCCGGCACGGACGACAAGATGTTCTTCGACCGTGAGACGGGCCGCCTGCAGTCGCCGGGCACCGCAGCCCGCAACGACCTCTATACGCGCGAGGCGTCGCGTCTCTTCGTGGAGGTGGCGCGCAGCGCCTTGGACGCAGACCCCGACATCGTCGCCGCAGACGTCACGCACGTCATCACCGCATCCTGCACGGGCTTCCATGCGCCGGGCCCCGAGTACGAGATCGTGCGCGGACTGGGGCTGTCCGACAGCGTGCAGCGCTATCACCTCGGATTCATGGGCTGCTACGCCTCGCTGCCGGCGCTCCGTGCGGCGAGCCAGTTCTGCGCAGCCGACCCCACGGCCGTGGTGCTCGTGGTCAGCGTCGAGCTGTGCACCGTGCACCTTCGCTCGTCGGAGGACCCGGATCTCATCGTCGCCAACTCGCTCTTCGCCGACGGGGCGGCTGCCGGCATCGTCACCGCACGCGACCTCGCCACTCCTGTTCCTGCGGTGCGTCTCGACGGCTTCCACACGGCGATAGCCGCGGAGGGCGAGAAGGACATGGCCTGGACCATCGGCGACCACGGCTTCGAGATGATCCTGTCGACGAAGGTGCCGCAGATCATCGGGGAGACCATCATCGGTGCGATCCGTCCGCTGTACGCGCGCGAGGGCGAGCTCGCAGCCGCGTTCGACGAGGGGCGCGTGGGGGAGCGGGTGGAGCACTGGGCCATCCACCCCGGTGGACGCAGCATCCTCGACCGCGTGCAGGAGCGACTGAATCTCAGCGACGATCAGCTCTTCCCGGCCCGGGAGACGCTGCGCGAGAACGGCAACATGTCGAGCGCCACTGTGCTCTTCGTCATCAAGCGGATCCTCGACGACGGCGCGAGGGACGGGTCGCGCGTCGCCGCGATGGCCTTCGGCCCTGGGCTGACCGCCGAGAGCGCACTGATGACGGTCACCACCGGCATCTCGTGAGACACGACCTCTCGACACGCGCCACCGAGGCGCGCGAGCTCATGGACGACCCGCATGCGGACATCGGGATGCTGGAGCGCACCTACCGGCGCTTCCGTCTCGTGAACGCGCTCGTCTCCCGACCCCGACTGCTCTATCGCCAGGACATCCTGCCGCGCGCCCGCCGCGGCCCGATCCGCATCCTCGACATCGGCGCGGGTGGCGGAGACGTATGCCGGATGATCGCGGCGCGAGCGCGGCGAGCGGGTCTCGAGGTGGAGATCACGGCGCTGGACGCCGACGAGCGGGCGATCCGCTGGGCGGCGGAGCACGATGGAGGAGCCGGCATCGCATATCGCTGCGCCTTCTCGTCAGACCTCGTGGAGGAGGGCGAGCAGTTCGACGTGGTCTTCTCGAATCACGTGCTGCACCACCTCACCAGGGCGGAGCTCGACGGCCTGCTGCGCGACTCCGAGGCGCTCGTCGGCAGCGGCGGTGTCGTGGTGCACCGCGACATCGCCCGCACTCGACTCGCCTACGTGCTGTACGACGTCGCGACGTGGATCCTCGCGGGCACGCTGTTCCGGGGCTCGTTCATCCGAGAGGACGGCCTCATCAGCATCCGTCGCTCGTACACGAGGGGAGAACTCGCCGCGCTCGTGCCGTCCGGGTGGACCGTGCACTTCGGACTCCCCTCCCGGCTGGAGCTGCGCAGGCGAGCCGACGCGGTCTCATGACGCACGAAGGCCCGGCCACGCGTGAGCGTGCCGGGCCTTCGAGTCGATCGCGGTGATCAGAAGTTGATCATGTGACCTGCGAGGCCGTGGAAGCCCTCCTGCAGCGCCTCCGAGAGCGTCGGGTGCGTGTGCACGTTGCGAGCCAGCTCGAGGGCCGTGAGGTCCCACTTCTGGGCCAGCGTCAGCTCGGGCAGGAGTTCCGACACGTCGGGGCCGATCATGTGGGCGCCGATGAGCTCGAGGTGCTCGGCGTCGGCGATCAGCTTGACGAATCCGACGGGTTCGCCGAGTCCGTGCGCCTTGCCGTTGGCCATGAACGGGAACGTCGCGACCTTGATCTCGCGTCCCTCGTCCTTCGCCTGCTGCTCGGTGAGACCGAACGAGGCGACCTGCGGCGAGCAGAACGTCGCGCGCGGCATCATGCGGTAGTCGCCCAGCGTCTGGGTCTCCGCGCCGCCGATGGTCTCTGCGGCCACGACGCCCTGCGCCTCGGCCACATGGGCGAGCTGCAGCTTGGCGGTGACATCGCCGATCGCGTAGATGCCCTCGACGTTCGTGCGCATGTGGTCGTCGATGTCGATCGCGCCGCGCTCGGTGAGCTTCACGCCGGTGGCCTCGAGACCGAAGCCCTCGATGTTGGGGGCGAAGCCGACCGACATGAGCACCTTGTCGGCCTCGATCGAACTCTGCTGACCGTCCTTGCCGGTGTAGGAGACGGTGACGGACGAGCCGTTGTCCACGACGGACTCGACCTTGGTGGAGGTCAGGATGTCGACGCCGTAGTTCTTGTACTGCTTGGCGATCTCCTTCGACACGTCGGCATCCTCGTTCGGGAGGGCACGGTCGAGGAACTCGATGATGGTGACCTTGACGCCGTAGTTCGTCATCACGTACGCGAACTCCATGCCGATGGCGCCGGCGCCCACGATGACGATGGACTTCGGCAGCTCGCGCGAGAGGATCTGCTCTTCGTACGTCACGACGTTGTCGCTGAGCTGGACGCCCGGAAGAAGTCGGACCTTCGAGCCTGTCGCGATGATCGCGTTGTCGAAGGTGACCTCTTCGGTCGAGCCGTCGGACTTCGCGACCGAGATCGCCTTCGGGCCCGTGAAGGTGCCGCGACCGTCGTACTCGGTCACCTTGTTCTTCTTCATCAGGAAGTGGATGCCCTTGACGCGACCGTCGGCGACGACGCGGCTGCGGTCGAACGCCTTGCCGTAGTCGATCGTGAACTCACCCGAGATGCCGAAGAAGTCGGCCTTGTGGTTGAGCGTGTGCGCGAGCTCCGCGTTCTTCAGAAGAGCCTTGGAGGGGATGCAGCCCACGTTGAGGCAGACACCGCCCCAGTACTTCTCTTCGATGATGGCGGTGGACAGACCGAGCTGCGCGCTGCGAACCGCAGCGACGTATCCGCCAGGACCTGCACCGAGGATGACGACATCGTAATGTGGCATGCCTTAAGCCTATCGCCCCGAGGAGAGGTCGGAATCGGCGGATGCCGGGTCGCGACGACCGCGGACGACGAGCCAGACGACGATGCCGACGATCACGAGGACGCCGACGATCGAGAGCACCCAGATCATCGTCGTCGGCGCCGCTGAGTCGTCGCTCTCGGGGGCCGGGGTGGCGTCCGTACCGGGGCCCGCGGTCGCGGCCGGCTCGGGTGCTGCGGTGGCACTGGCAGAGGGCTCGGAGCCGGGCTCCGAGGTGGGCGCGGCCTCCGTGCTGTTCGTGACCGTGAAGTCGAACTCTCCCGAGGTCGGATGGCCGTCGCTCGACACGACCTTCCAGATCACGTGATAGCCGCCGGCTGGGGCCTCGGCGGCGAGCGGCTGAGTGACGATCGCCCCCTCGACCGTGGCGGTTCCGTCGGTGACCGAGTTGCCGGACGGATCCGTCACGACGACCTCGGTCGCGCCGGTCTCGTCGATGAGCTTCGCGCTGAAGGTGAGCGTCAATTCGGTGGGAAGCGTGTCGACCGTGCTGTCGGCCTCGGGGGAGGAGGCGAGCAGGCTGTCGTGGGCCGAGGCGGAGAGAGGTGCGAACAGCACGAGGAATGCGGTCAGGAGGGCGGCCGCAAGGGCGATCGGAGCTGCGGGGAGGCGACGGGCTGTGGTTTTCACGTGATCAGCCTATGAAGTGTCGGTATGCGGTGCCTGATAGTGACGCGAGCTCCCGCGAGCGCCGTCCGATCAGTTAGTCTGGAGGACTAGGAGGGCATAGTGACAGACAGCCAGAATCGATCGGGCGGAGACGCCGCGATCCACCGTCCCGGCGAGCAGAGGCACGACGTGACGCAGACGTTCGGGCATGACTCGGACCTCTCCTTCGTGCCTTTCGGCGTGGAGCTCACCGACGTGGAGCAGGGCGCCATCGCGGCCCTTCCCTCCGGTTCCGCACTGCTTCTCGTGCGCTCCGGAGCTCTCGCGGGGGCCCGCTACCTTCTCGACACCGATGTGACGACCGTGGGCCGCCACCCCGAAGCCGACATCTTCTTCGACGACGTGACCGTCTCGCGCCGCCATGCGGAAGTGACTCGCAACGGATCGACGTTCGAGATCATCGACCAGCGTTCGCTCAACGGCACGTATGTGAACGGTGAGCGCGTCGACCGCAGTCCGCTGGTCGACGGCACCGAGCTTCGCGTCGGCAAGTTCCGGTTGAACTTCTTCGCCTCTCCCGTCGATCGCGTCGCGGCGATCGACTGATGGCGGCTTCCCCCGCCCGCGAACGCTCAGCGTCCGCGGGCCTTCTGAGCATCGGGCAGGTGCTGGCCCGGCTCACGCCCGAGTTTCCCGAGCTCACCTCCAGCAAGCTCCGCTTCCTCGAGGTGCAGGGGATCGTCAGCCCGTCGCGCACGGAGTCCGGCTACCGCAAGTTCTCGCAGGCCGACATCGAGCGGCTGCGTCTCGGTCTCACGCTGCAGCGCGACCACTACCTGCCGCTCAGCATCATCCGCGAGCAGCTCGACGAGGCAGAGGCGAACGGTGAATCCGCGACCCTGGCTCCGCCGCCCTCGATCACGCCCACTCCCCGGCGCTACCGCCGAGGAGAGCTGCTGTCGGCAGCAGGCGCGGGCCCCCAGCTTCTCAACGACGCGATCAGCACCGGCGTGATCGTCGCGCAGGAGAGCTACCCCGAGTCGACCGTCACGCTGCTTCGCGGCCTGGTCGCCCTCGATCGCCACGGTATCGAGCCCCGCCACCTGCGCTCGCTGAGGCAGGGTGCCGAGCGAGAGGTCGCGCTGATCGAGTCTGCGATGTCCTCTCTGCTGCGTCGTACGGACGCCGCGTCGAGGGCGAAGGCGAGTGAGATGGCACCGAGCCTCGCCTCGAAGATCGACGAGGTGCGCTCGCTCTTCGTCAAGGACGCGCTCACCAGGTTGCTTTCGTAACGAACTGATTGCGACACACCTTCGGTGTCCCACGGATGTCATTGCCGGTGCCGGAGGCCTGCTCTAGCGTGGAGGTAACAGCTCCAGGGAGGATTTCAAATGAATGCGGATGAGCGTGCAGGCGACCCGCGGTTCGTGCCGGAACTCCTCTTCACCGACGGTCTGCCGGCGATGGACGACGAGGTCGGCTACCGCGGTGCGGTAGCGGCGCGGGCGGCCGGCATCACCTACCGGCAGCTGGACTACTGGGCTCGCACCGAGCTGGTGGAGCCCACGGTGCGCGGCGCCAGCGGTTCCGGGTCGCAGCGTCTCTACGGCTTCCGCGACATCCTCGTGCTCAAGCTCGTGAAGAGCCTTCTCGACACCGGCATCTCGCTGCAGCAGATCCGCACGGCGGTCGATGAACTCCGCCGCGCCGGCATCCGCGATCTCGCAGGAACGACGCTGATGAGCGACGGAGCCTCCGTCTACCTGTGCACCTCGAACGACGAGGTCATCGACCTGGTCAGTCGCGGTCAGGGAGTGTTCGGCATCGCTGTGGGCAAGGTCCTCCGCGAGGTCGAGTCGACGCTCGTCGAGTTCGATGCGACAGTGCCCGACCCGGTCGACGAGCTGTCGGCACGGCGCTCGAAGCGTTCCGCCTGAGCATTCGCCACCGAAGTCCCGCGAGCAGAGTCGCGCGACACGAAGAAACGGCCACCCTCGCGAGAGGATGGCCGTTCTGCTGTCCGGGGTGAGTCAGGCCTGCACGCCCGAGTCGGCGACCTGGATCCGGCCGGTGCGAATGATCCGGTCGAGCAGCTGATCGAAGTCGGAAGCGAGCTCCTGGGCCGAGTCGCCCGGCCAGATGTGGAGCGGCTTGGCTGCTCCCTGAGCCTGCTGCAGCGAGGTGCGCTCGGGAAGCTGGGGGGAGAGCACGAGCGGACCGAACATGTCGCGCAGCTCCTTGATGCGGAACTGGTGCTCGATCGACTGGGGGCGAACCCGGTTCACGACGATGCCGAGAGGCTGCAGTCGGGGGGAGAGGCCGCGACGGATCTCTTCGATCGCGCGCAGCGCGCGGTCGGCCGCAGCCACGGAGAAGAGCCCGGGCTCTGTGACGACCATCACCCGATCGCTTGCTGCCCACGCGGTGCGGGTGAGGGCGTTCAGCGACGGGGCGCAGTCGATGAGGACGAGGTCGTAATCGGCCTCGACGGCAGCGAGCGCCTCTTCGAGCTTCCAGACGTCGCGCACGCTCGGGTGCGGGCCGTCGAAGTTGATCGCGGACGGACTGCCGATCAGCACGTCGATGGTCCCGGGGTGCACCTTCGCCCAGCCGCTCGAGGTGATCGCCTGACGGACGACCTTCTCCTTCGGGTTCGCCAGGACATCGGCGATGTTGAGCCGACCTGCCACCTGGATGTCCATCCCGGTGGACACATCGGACTGTGGGTCGAGGTCGACGACGAGCGTTCGGACACCACGGGCGAAGGCTGCTGAGGCCAGGCCGAGTGTCACGGTCGTCTTGCCGACGCCTCCCTTGAGAGAGCTGACGCTGAGTACGTGCACGAACACCACGTTACCTTCCCCTAGGCTGGGTGCACACTCAGCCCCGCCCCATGCGCGCCGTATCCCGATGCGTATCGAGCTTCCAGAGGTGTGCATGTTCCAGAAGATCCTTGTGGCGAACCGCGGCGAGATCGCGATCCGTGCCTTCCGTGCGGCTTTCGAAGTCGGGGCCAGGACTGTGGCGGTGTTCCCGCACGAGGACCGTGGTTCGGTCCATCGGCTCAAGGCCGACGAGGCCTACGAGATCGGCGAACGCGGTCATCCGGTGCGCGCCTACCTCGACGTCGATGAGATCATCCGCGTCGCGAAGGATGCCGGGGCAGATGCGATCTACCCCGGATACGGCTTCCTCTCGGAGAACCCGGAGCTGGCCGAGAAGGCCGCCGCCAACGGCATCGTCTTCATCGGGCCCCCTGCGAAGGTCCTCGAGATGGCGGGCAACAAGGTCGAGGCCAAGCGTCATGCCATCGAGGCCGGCGTTCCGGTGCTCCGTTCGACGGAGGCGTCCGATGACATCGATGCACTCGTCGCCCAGGCCGCCGAGATCGGCTTCCCGCTGTTCGCGAAGGCCGTCGCCGGCGGTGGCGGACGCGGCATGCGACGCGTCGAGTCCGCAGGTGAGCTCGCTCCGGCACTCGCAGAGGCCATGCGCGAGGCCGCCAGCGCGTTCGGCGATCCGAGGATGTTCCTCGAGCAGGCTGTCCTTCGTCCCCGGCACATCGAAGTGCAGATCCTCGCCGACAAGACGGGCGAGACCGTGCACCTCTTCGAGCGGGACTGCTCCGTGCAGCGCCGTCACCAGAAGGTGGTGGAGATCGCCCCGGCGCCGAACCTCGACGACGGCATCCGCACCGCGCTGCACGGCTACGCCGTCGCGTTCGCCCGTTCCATCGGATACGAGAACGCGGGAACGGTCGAGTTCCTGCTCGAGACGGCGGGGGAGCGCACCGGCGAGGTCGTCTTCATCGAGATGAATCCGCGCATCCAGGTCGAGCACACGGTCACCGAGGAGGTGACCGACGTCGATCTCGTGCAGAGCCAGATGCGCATCGCGGCCGGACAGACGCTCGCGGAGCTCGGCCTCGAGCAGAAGGATCTCCATGTGCGGGGAGCTGCGCTGCAGTGCCGCATCACGACGGAGGATCCCACTCAGGGGTTCCGTCCGGACACCGGCAAGATCACCACATACCGCTCACCGGGTGGCGCAGGGATCCGGCTCGACGGCGGCACCGTCCATCAAGGCGCGCAGATCAGCCCGCACTTCGACTCGATGCTCGCGAAGCTGACCTGCCGTGGTCGCGACTACCCTGCTGCGGTGGCGCGCGCGCGGCGCGCGCTGGCGGAGTTCCGCATCCGCGGCGTCTCGACGAACATCCCGTTCCTGCAGGCGCTGCTCGAGGATGACGCGTTCATCGCCGGCGACGTGAGCACGTCCTTCATCGACGAGCGTCCCGACCTGCTGCGCGGACGCGAGTCGAAGGATCGCGGTACCCGGATCCTGAACTGGCTGGTGGACGTGACGGTCAACAAGCCCCACGGCATCCACCCCGGCTCGTTGGATCCGCGGGCCAAGCTTCCGGCCGTAGACCTGTCCGCCACCCCGGCATCCGGTTCACGGCAGCGCCTGCTCGAGTTGGGACCGGAGGGCTTCGCGAAGAGCCTCCGCGCGCAGAGTGCCCTCGCCATCACGGACACGACCTTCCGTGATGCGCACCAGTCGCTCCTGGCCACCCGGGTGCGCACGAGGGATCTCGTCGCGGTCGCACCGCACATCGCCAGGCTGACGCCGGAGCTGTTCTCGGTCGAGGCCTGGGGAGGTGCCACCTACGACGTCGCTCTGCGCTTCCTGGGCGAAGACCCCTGGGAGCGTCTCGACAAGCTGCGGGCCGCCCTTCCGAACGTCGCGATCCAGATGCTTCTCCGGGGACGCAACACCGTGGGCTACACGCCCTACCCGACGGCGGTCACCGAAGCGTTCGTGAAGGAGGCGGCGGCGAGCGGGGTCGACATCTTCCGGATCTTCGACGCCCTCAACGACATCGAGCAGATGCGCCCAGCGATCGACGCGGTGCGGAACACGGGTACGGCCATAGCCGAGGTGGCGCTCTGCTACACCGGCGACCTGCTGAACCCGGCCGAGGACCTGTACACCCTCGACTACTACCTGAATCTCGCCGAGCAGATCGTCGGGGCCGGCGCGCACATCCTGGCGATCAAGGACATGGCGGGCCTTCTGCGTCCTGCGGCGGCGGCGAAACTCGTCACCGCGCTGCGCGAGCGCTTCGATCTGCCCGTGCATCTGCACACGCACGACACCCCCGGCGGACAGCTCGCCACCCTGCTCGCCGCCAGCGCGGCGGGTGTGGATGCGGTCGACGCGGCATCCGCTCCGCTGTCCGGCACGACCAGCCAGCCCTCGCTCTCTTCTCTCGTCGCCGCGCTCGCGCACACGGATCGGGACAGCGGCATCTCTCTCGACAGCGTCTCGAACCTCGAGCCGTACTGGGAGGCGGTCCGCCGGATGTACGCGCCGTTCGAATCCGGACTTCCGGGCCCCACAGGCCGGGTCTACCACCACGAGATCCCGGGCGGCCAGCTGTCGAACCTGCGTCAGCAGGCGAAGGCGCTCGGCCTCGCAGAGGACTTCGAGCTGATCGAGGACATGTACGCCGCCGCCGATCGGATCCTCGGCCGGGTTCCCAAGGTGACCCCCTCGTCGAAGGTGGTCGGCGATCTCGCGCTGCACCTGGCAGCGGTGAAGGCGGACCCCGCCGATTTCGAGGCGAATCCCGAGAAGTACGACGTGCCCGACTCCGTCGTCGGGTTCATGGCGGGTGAACTCGGCGACCTCCCGGGCGGATGGCCCGAGCCCTTCCGCACCAAGGTTCTGGCGGGACGGTCGGTGCGCACAGGCATGACGGAGATCTCGGCCGACGATGAGGCGGCCCTCGCAGGTGACGGTGCGACCCGTCGGGCGAGACTGAACACGCTGCTGTTCCCCGCGCCGATGCGCGAGTTCACCGAGCGACGCGACGTGTTCGGCGATCTCTCGGTGCTCGACACGGCCGACTACCTCTACGGTCTCGTCCAGGGGCAGGAGCACGTCGTCGAGATCGATCGCGGCGTCCAGCTGTACGTGGGGCTCGAAGCCATCGGCGATGCGGACGACAAGGGCATGCGCACCGTCATGACGACGCTCAACGGTCAGCTGCGACCGGTGTTCGTGCGCGACAGATCGGTGGCAGTGGACGTGCACGAGATCGAGAAGGCCGACACCTCGGTGCCCGGTCAGGTGGCCGCACCGTTCTCGGGCGTCGTGACGCTCAAATCGGAAGTCGGTGACTCGGTGCGCGCCGGTGAACCGGTCGCATCCATCGAGGCGATGAAGATGGAGGCCGCCATCACGGCCCCCGTCGACGGTGTGGTCGAGCGCCTCGCGATCGGTGCGACGCAACAGGTCGAGGCCGGCGATCTTTTGGTCGTGATCCGCCCGGCGCACTAATCTTGTGCGGGCGAGGCCGCGTTCGACGCAACGCACCCGAGGCCCGCACAAGCTTGGAGTGACACAGTGACCCCGAAGAACGTGGCAGACAACCCGGACGATGAGTCCAGAGGGGTCCTCGACGACGCGACGTCGTTGGACACCTCGGCGATCGGGATCCTCGGCACCGCGCAGGTGAGCGTGGTGTTGCCGACGGACGATGACGACGACCTGGAAGACGACGGCGTCATCGAGGGCGAGGTCGTCGCGGATCTGATCGTCGACGAGCCCGTCGCCGCGGCGAAGGCTGCGGCGGAGATCGCACCGGCACCGCTCGGTGCGGCGCCGATGATCATCGAGCTGCCGCCGGAGCCCGCGAAGGAAGAGATCCAGCGACCCGAAGTCGAGGCGGAAGCAGAGCCCCAGGCGGAGCCTGAGCCTGCGGTAGAGCCTGAGTCTGAGGTCGAGCCTGAGTCCGCAGTCGAGCTTGAGCCTGAGCCTGAGCTCGAAGTTGGGCCTGAGGTCGAGCCTGAGGTCGAGTCTGAGGTCGAGTCTGAGGTCGAGCCTGAGCCTGAGCCTGAGCCTGAGCCTGAGCCTGAGGTCGAGTCTGAGTCTGAGATCGAGCTTGAAATCGAGCCCGAGCCCGCGGTCGCTCCCGCGACCGAATCGCAGTCGGAGACCGAACAGGACGCTCAGCCCGAGCCCCGGCGCACGCGTGAAAGCACTCCGGTGACTGCATCAGCCACGGATGCCGGCGCCGTTCCGTCCGCCAAGCCCGCTGCAGCGCCTGCTGACGCCGTCGCCGCGGAGGAGGCCGCTGCCGCCGCGGCGTTCATCGCGAAGGCGAAGGCGGACTTCGACGCCGCGCCGACCTCGAGGAGAGCGTCGGCGGCATCATCTCTCGCCAAGAAGGAGACTTCGGCAATGGACGCACAGAAGCCCAGGACCGCCGTAGCACCCGCGACTCGATCAACCCGGGCCGACGTGCAGCTCTCGTCGAAGCGTCTGGACGACCTCGGCGACTCCTCTCGCGAGAGCGCCGACCTCCTCACCGCCGACCGACTGCTTGACCCGCACCGTCTCACCAAGCCCGAACCCGAAGGGGCGTGGAGCCACTTCCTCTACGCCATCTCGGGGCGCCGGATCAACATCGGTGACGGACGCCGCGCCCGCGAGCGGAAGGCTCTGAGCGCGCGGATCGCCGCTCCGATCGTCGGGGGAGCCCGGTTCGTCCCCGTGCTGTCGCGGAAGGGCGGAGTCGGCAAGACGACGATCACCGCTCTGCTGGGCATGGCCCTCGCCGACGCCAGGGACGATCGCGTGATCGCGGTCGACGCCAACCCCGACCGCGGCACCCTCGCCGAGCGCGTGGTGCGGCCGCACCACAACAAGTCGGTGCGCGACCTCGTTCGCATCCATGACGAGGTCAGGGGGTATCACGACATCTCTGCGATCGTCGCGCGAGACGCCACCCGCCTCGACGTGCTCGCGTCCGACTCGGATCCTCGGATCGCCGAGGCGTTCAGCGACAGCGACTATCGCGACGTGGCAGGCGTCGCCGCGCACTACTATTCGCTCGTACTCACGGACACCGGAACAGGCATCGTGCACTCGGTCATGTCGGCCACGCTCGATCTGGCCGATCAGATCGTGATCGTGTCGGGGCTGAGCGTCGATGAGGCGCGGCTGGCGTCGGAGACCCTGACATGGCTCGAGAGCAACGGGTACGCCGAGCAGGCCCGCGAGGCGGTCGTGGTGCTGAACCAGTCGACGCCCGGCGCCCCGTTGGTGCGCCTCAACGAGCTCGAAGCGCATTTCGGCACGAGGGCGAAGCATGTGGTGCGGATGCCGTACGACTCGCAGATCGCCGGGGGCGGGACCATCGTCTTCGCCAATCTCCAGCCTGAGACACGGGTGGCGGCACGGGAGCTGGCTGCGCTGCTCGTCGAAGGTCTGCGGGCGAAGGGCGCCTGATGGCGGTCCGTGAGATCCGGGTCTTCGGTGACCCCGTGCTTCGCACCGTCTGCGCACCGATCGACCGTATTGACGAGGGGGTGCGCGCGCTCGTCGCCGATCTGATCGACACCGTCGAGCTGCCTGGCCGTGCCGGTGTCGCGGCTCCGCAGATCGGCGTCGCGCTCCGCGCCTTCAGCTACAACATCGACGGTGACATCGGTTACGTGCTCAATCCCGTCCTGACCGAGGTCCGGGGTGAGCCGGTGCCCACGGGGGAGGGCTGCCTGTCGGTTCCCGGCCTGTGGCACGACGCCCTGCGACACCCGTGGGCCCGCGTCGAGGGCATCGACCTCGACGGCGAGCCGGTGGTGCTCGAAGGAAGCGGTCTGCTGGCGCAGGCGCTTCAGCACGAGACCGATCACCTCGATGGGAAGCTCTACCTCACGAGGCTGGATGCCGAGACCCGCAAGCGTGCGATGCGCGAGGTCAGAGAGAGCGCCTGGTTCTGATCCCCGGACACTGAGAAAGGCCCCGCCGGAGCGGGGCCTTTCTGCTGTCTCGCGAGCCTCAGCCGCCGATCGCGACGTTGGTCGTCGAGACGGGTTCGTCGTAGATGGCAGCGATCTCGTCGGCGAAGTCGCTCATGATCACGTTGCGCTTGATCGACAGCTTCGGAGTGAGGTGACCGGAGGCCTCGGTCCATTCGCTGTCGAGAACGGTGAACTTGCGGATGGACTCCGCGCGCGACACGCGCGCGTTGGCGGCATCGACCGCCTTCTGGATCTCGGCACGGACGGCATCGTTCGTGGCGGCCTCGGCGAGCGACATCTCCTTCGGGAGGCCGGCGTTGCCGAGCCAAGTCGGCAGCATCTCGGGATCCAGCGTGATGAGCGCGGAGATGAACGGACGCTGGTCGCCGACGACGACGACCTGTCCGATGATCGGATTCGCGCGGATCGGGTCTTCCAGCGCGGCCGGCGCGACGTTCTTTCCGCCGGCCGTGACGATGATCTCCTTCTTGCGACCGGTGATGGTCAGGAAGCCCTCGGAGTCGAAGCTGCCGATGTCGCCCGTGTGGAACCAGCCGCCGTCGCTGAACGCCTCTGCGGTCGCCTCGGGGTTGTTCCAGTACTCCTTGAAGACGTTGATGCCGCGGACCTGGATCTCACCGTCGTCCGCGAGTCGCACACCCACACCGGGGAGCGCGGGGCCGACGGTGCCGATCTTCGACTTGTCGGCCAGGTTCACGGTCGCCGGAGCAGTCGTCTCGGTGAGACCGTATCCCTCGAGGATCACGACGCCGAGGCTGTGGAAGAAGTGGCCCAGACGCGAACCGAGGGGAGCGGAGCCCGACACCGCGTAGACGACTCTGCCGCCCATGGCTTCACGCAGCTTGCTGTAGACGAGCTTGTTGAAGAGTGCGAACTTGAGCTTCGTCCCGATCGGGATGCTCTTGCCCTCCTCGACGAGCTTCGAGTGCTGGATGGCGACGTCGGCGGCGGCGCGGAAGATCTTCCCCTTCCCACCGGCCTCGGCCTTCTGCTCGGCGGAGTTGTAGACCTTCTCGAAGACGCGCGGCACGGCGAGAAGGTAGGTCGGCTTGAACGACCCGAGCGCCGGCAGCAGCTGTCGAGTGTCGGGCTGGTGTCCGGTGCGCACGCCGGCGTGGATGTTGAGGATCGAGATGAAGCGCGCGAACACGTGCGCTGTCGTGATGAAGAGCAGCGTGGAGGAACCCGGTGTCTGAACCACTGCGTCGAGTGCCGTCGCGGAATTGCGGCACAGCTCGACGAAGTTGCTGTGTGTGAGGACGCAGCCTTTGGGGCGGCCGGTCGACCCCGAGGTGTAGATGAGGGTGGCGATGTCAGAACCGACGGCGATGTTGCGGAGACGCTCGATCTCGGCATCGGTGACGGATGCGCCCTGGGCGGTCAGCGAATCGATCGCTCCGAGGTGCAGCTGCCACACCTCGCGGAGCAGCGGGAGGTCGCCGCGCACCTCATCGAGCCGAGCGAAGTGCTCCGGCGACTCGACCACGAGGGCGATGGCACCGGAATCCTCGAGGATCCACTGGATCTGCGACGGAGAGCTGGTCTCGTAGATCGGGACCATCACGGCGCCGGCGTAGAACAGCGCGAAGTCGACGAGAGTCCACTCGTAGGTCGTGCGTGCGAGGAAGCCCACCTTCTCACCCGGCTGGATGCCCGCGGCGACGAAGCCCTTGGCCAGCGCGATGACCGCAGTCTCGAAGTCGGCTGCGGTGATGTCGCGCCATCCGTCGCCATCGGGCACTGCGAAGAGGGGGCGATCGGGAGTCGCCTGGACGCGCTTCGCCAGCAGGTCGGCGATGTTCGCGTCTGGGTCGGCGGGGACGACGGCGGGGACTTCAAACTGGACCACGGCAGCTCCTTCGGTACCGGTCGGGCACTGGGTTGCACACGAGTCTAGAGCATGACACTCGGTCGCATATCAGGTGACACTCAGTCGCCGATCGGGTCTCGCGAGACCGCGGCTGTGGCGGATGCCGAGCACGACGCTAGACTTCACCTCGATGTTCTACTGGCTGATGAAGTACGTGGCGATCGGTCCCGTGGTCAAAGCGATATTCCGACCATGGGTGGTCGGGCGCGCGAACATCCCGGCGAACGGCGCGGCGATCCTCGCCAGCAACCACCTCTCCTTCGCCGATTCCATCTTCCTGCCGCTGATGATCGACCGACCGATGTCGTTCCTCGCCAAGAGCGACTACTTCACCGGGCGCGGGATCAAGGGCTGGGCAACCAAGTTCTTCATGAAGGCGACGGGGCAGATCCCGATCGACCGCTCCGGCGGCAAGGCGTCCGAAGCCTCTCTCAACACCGGCCTGCAGGTCCTCGGACGCGGCGACCTGCTCGGCATCTATCCGGAGGGCACGCGGAGCCCCGACGGCCGGCTCTACCGTGGCCGCACGGGCATCGCCCGGATGGCGATGGAGGCGAAGGTCCCGGTGATCCCGGTGATCATGGTCGACACCGACACCGCGATGCCCATCGGGCAGCGCCTGCCGCGCGTGGTGCGGGTCGGGATCGTCATCGGAGAGCCCCTGGACTTCTCCCGCTACGCGGGCATGGAGAACGATCGCTACATCCTCCGCTCGGTCACGGACGAGATCATGGTCGCCCTCCAGCGACTGGGTGAACAGCAGTACGACGACGTGTACGCATCGACCGTGAAGGACCGGCTCCCGGCCCGCGTCACACAGCGCTCCTGAGGCATCCCGGCTTCGTCACGAGCACTAGGCTGGACACATGCTCCAGCACCACATCGACGCGCTTGATGCGTGGCGCTCGCTCCCGATCAAACAGCAGCCTCAGTGGCTCGACGCAGAGCGTGTCTCCGAGGTCTCCACGCAGATCTCGACGCTCCCGCCCCTGGTGTTCGCCGGCGAGGTCGACAACCTCCGCGATCGTCTTGCGCGAGCAGCGTCCGGCAAGGCGTTCCTGCTGCAGGGCGGCGACTGCGCAGAGACCTTCGCGGGTGCCACCGCCGACCAGATCCGCAACAGGATCAAGACGGTCCTGCAGATGGCCGTGGTGCTGACGTACGGCGCATCGATGCCCGTGGTGAAGATGGGTCGCATGGCCGGCCAGTTCGCGAAGCCGCGGTCGAGCGACACCGAGACCCGTGGCGATGTCACGCTTCCCGCCTACCGCGGCGACATCGTGAACGGCTACGACTTCACCGAGGCGTCCCGCCGCGCCGATCCCGGCCGCCTGCTGCAGGGATACCACACGGCCGCGTCGACGCTGAACCTCATCCGCGCGTTCACGCAGGGTGGCTTCGCCGATCTGCGCGAGGTGCACTCGTGGAACAAGGGCTTCGCGCAGAACCCGGCGAACCAGCGCTACGAGCGCATGGCGGCCGAGATCGACCGGGCCATCAAGTTCATGGAGGCGGCCGGCGCCGACTTCGACGAGCTCACCCGCGTCGAGTTCTTCACCGGGCACGAGGGCCTGCTGATGGACTACGAGCGCCCGATGACCCGCATCGACTCCCGCACGGACACGCCGTTCAACACCTCGGCGCACTTCCTGTGGATCGGGGAGCGCACGCGTGAACTCGACGGTGCGCACGTCGACTACTTCTCGAAGATCCGCAACCCCATCGGCGTGAAGCTCGGTCCGACCACGTCGCCCGATACGGCGCTCGCGCTGATCGACAAGCTCGACCCCGACCGCGAGCCGGGCCGTCTGACGTTCATCACGCGCATGGGCGCGGGCAAGATCCGCGACGCGCTGCCGCCGCTGCTCGAGGCCGTCCGCGACTCGGGCGCGCAGCCGCTGTGGGTCACCGACCCCATGCACGGCAACGGCATCACGACGCCCACGGGGTACAAGACGCGTCGCTTCGATGACGTCGTCGACGAGGTCCGCGGCTTCTTCGAGGCACACCGGGCCGTGGGCACGTTCCCCGGCGGCATCCACGTCGAGCTCACCGGTGACGACGTCACCGAGTGCCTGGGCGGATCCGAGCACATCGACGAGGCCGCCCTCGCGACCCGCTACGAGAGCCTGTGCGACCCGCGTCTCAACCACATGCAGTCGCTCGAGCTCGCCTTCCTCGTGGCCGAAGAGCTCGAGAAGCGCTGACCACGATCCATCAGACAGAAGGGTCCTCTCCGTAGTCGGAGAGGACCCTTTCTGTGTGGCGGCGGCGACGGGCGGCCGGCGTGCGGCCGCGGGCGATAAGCGCGGGGACCGCCCGCCTCCTAGAACGCGCTGCTGCGGATCTGGAGGGTGATCTCGGTGCCCTTCGGGCGCTGCGCGCCGGCACCCGGATCGGACCCGCTGACCTCGGTGAAGTCGTTGGGGAACGCGTTCCAGATGCCGTTCCAGGTCGGTTCGAAACCGGCATTCCGGATCACCTGGGCGGCCTCGTCGCGGCTCATCCCCTCGACCTCGGGCACGGGGAACAGTTCGGGTCCCTTCGAGACGATCAGCTGAACGGTATCGCCGGGGCGCCGATTGCCCTCTTCGGCGCGGTCGGTGACGCCGATGACGACATCCTTCGCGACCGAGTCGCTGAAGACGAACTGCGAGTCCGGGTTGACCTCGACGCCCTTGTCGCGCAGCGTGTTCGTCGCCTGATCGACGCTCATTCCCGCGACATCGGGGAACGCGCCGGCGGAGACGTACAGCTCGACCGTGTCGTCCTCGCGCAGCTCGCAGCCCTCGGCGCACGCATAGACCTCGCCGCCGTCGCGAGGCGTCACGAAGGCGTTGATCACGCGCCCGGCCTCGGCGTCGGAGAAGAGCTCCAGGGAGGTCTCTGTGACGTTGATCCTGATGTCCGCGAGGTAGTCGCGAGCTTCCTGCTCGGTCTTGCCGTTGAGGGTCTCCACCGTGTGCGACGCCGGACCCGAGGACACGAAGACGGTGATCTCGGTACCCTTGTCGAGGCGTTCGCCCTCGCCGGGGTCCGTACGGATCGTCTCACCGGCGGCGATGTCGATGGAGCTCTCCTCGCCGCGCACCGGCACGAAGCCCTCTGCGGTCAACGCCGATGCGGCGTCATCGTACGACAGACCGGCCACCCCCGGGACGGCGACGAGAGAACCAGGACCGGATCCGAACCACCAGCCGACACCACCGGCGACGGTCGCGAGAAGCAGCACCAGCGTCAGAAGGAACGCTCCGCGTGCGCGACGTCGTGATGAGCGGCGACGCAGGAGCGTCGCGTTGTCGACGGCAGCCGTGACCGGGGCGGTCGGGTCGGCGATGACCATCGTGCTCGGCATGACCTTGGTGAGGTCCGCGGAGTCGGCCTGCGAGCGCTGCGACGTCGTCGCAGCGGCGACGGCGGGTGCGATCCCGAGCCCGCGCTCGATCTCGCGCAGTCGCTCCAGCATCTGCTGCGCATCGTCGGGACGCTCATCCGGCGATTTCTCCGTGGCCCAGAGCACGAGTTCGTCGAGCTCCTCCGGCACGCCGGGATTGCGCACGCTCGGGCGCGGCACGGACTCGGTGGCGTGCTGGAAGGCGATCTGCATGGGCTGCTCGCCCTTGTACGGCTGTTCGCCGACGAGCATCTCGTACAGCATGATGCCCAGCGCGTAGATGTCGCTCCTGGCGTCGGCAGTGCCGCGAGTGACGAGCTCAGGTGCGAGATAGGCGATGGTTCCGAGCAGCTGCTGTCCGGTGGCCGTGTTCGCGGTGGTCGCACGGGCGAGACCGAAGTCGCCGATCTTGATGCGTCCGTCTTCGGCCAGCAGCACGTTCTCGGGCTTCACGTCACGGTGCACGATCCCGGCGCGGTGCGCTGCGGAGAGGCCGGCGAGGACGGCATCCATGATGGTGATCGTCTGCGGGATCGTGAGCCGCTTCTGCTCGCGCAGCAGTTCGCGCAGCGTGATGCCGGGAAGGTACTCCATCACCAGGTATGCGAGTTCGCCGTCCTGGCCCTGGTCGAACACATTGACGACGTGGGGATCGGCCAGCCGCGCGGCAGCTCGTGCCTCTTGGATGAACCGGCTCTGGAAGGCGGAGTCGTCGCTCAGGTGCGCGTGCATGACCTTCAGAGCGATGCGCCGCTCGAGGCGGAGATCGGTGGCGACATACACGGTCGCCATGCCTCCACGGGCGATTCGGGCGCGCACGCGGTACCGACCGTCGACAAGCCGCCCGATGAGGGGGTCGGCCTGCTGATTGGTCGTCACGTCAAGATTCTATGGAGAACTGCCTGAAAGCCCCGGGAGCGGCTCGCCCCTTGCACCTGCGGGTTTGCCCGGAAGCGCGTCACCCGTGGACACCGAGCCACTGGTGGGCCTGGGTCTCCCACTGGCCGTAACGATCGGGGTACGCGGAGATCTGGACGGCCTGCGCGGCATCCGTGAACGACATGCTCTCCCAGCCTGAGATGTCGAAGAGTCCCCGCGAGGCCTGCCCGTTCGGATCCGACGAGCCGCCGAAGAAGACACGGGTGCTCCGGTCGGCGTCGACCGCCTGCTCGGGCGAACCCCAGCCCATGCTGGGGCGCTGCTGGAAGAGGCCGAGGGAGTCGCGGTCACCCCACGACAGATTGCGCATGCTGGATTCGACCATGGCGGTGGCGAGAGCGATCGCGATGGCGCGGTCGGGCGCGCCGAGCTCGCGTCCCACGCGGATGATGAGCGAGGCGTTCGCCGCCTGTTCGGCGTCGAGGTTCGCGAACAGCTGGGGAGGGGGCGTGGCCGCCGCCGGGGCGGGCGTCGGAGCCGGAGCCGGAGTGGCCGCGACGGTCAGCGACTGGCCGGGGTAGATGATGGCTCCGGAACCCAGGCCGTTCAGCGCGAGGAGCTGCGCGACCGTCGTGCCGTACTTCTTCGCGATGGCGAACAAGGTGTCTCCTGCGGCGACAGCGTGCGCCTGGCCACCGGTCGCGGTCGGAGCGGGGGCGGCTGTCTGCGCGGGGGTTGCCGGTGGTGCGGCCGACGGAGCTGACTCGCCGCTGAGCGCGAGCTGCTGGCCGGGGTAGATCACGGACGACCGGTCGAGGCCGTTCGCGGCGAGAACAGCGTCGACGCTCGTCCCGTGCTTCTGCGCGATGCCGAACACGGTCTCGCCGGCGACGACGGTGTGCGTCGCCGTCGGAGCCGCCTGAACCGGGGCCGGGGCCGGCGAGGGGACACTCGCTCCTGCCAACGACAGCGTCTGCCCCGGGTAGATCACCGAACGCCAACTGAGTCCGTTCCAAGCCAGGACCTCGACGGTGCGCAGACCGAACCGGTTCGCGATCGACGAGATCGTGTCGCCCGGCCGCACCGTGTACACGGCAGGAGGCGCCACGGTCGGCGCGATCCGCGTCGGCGTCGCCTGCAGTCGTTCGATCGGAGACGAGACCGCGTCGGCGGATGCGGGGGTGGCAGCGATCCCCGCAGACAGTGTGCCCAAGAGGGCGGCGGGCACCCCGAGCTGAAGAGTGCGCGTTCGTCGCGCGACGGCAGGCGTTCTCACGGGGATCCCCCTTGTTCGGCGTCCGCCCACGCTGACACGGATGTAAACGGATGTCAACAGGAGTGACGGATGGTGCGGATGGTGCCGATGTGAACCCGAGCCCCGATGCGGAAAGTGCGATCAGCGCTCAGAGGTGAGATAGTTGCAACGTGTCTGTGCCGTCTGAAAGCAACCCGTCTGAAACCTCGCAGCCCGAGGCTGCGTCCGCGAACGCCGTGAGCGCCGCCGGCGTCACCGCCACCGAGTGGCTCACGATGCCCGACCTCGTGGAGGTCCTCGACGAGGCCCTGGGACGTGTGCGCAGGCTCATCGACGAGCACTACCTCGTCGGCTCGCGCCGCTCCGGCGTGTTCGCGGTTCCGTCGGTGTTCATCGTCGACAACCACCCGCTGCCCTCGCTGCGCGGCACGATCATCGTGCTGCAGGATGCGGGCTTCTCGGACGACGAGGTCATCGACTGGCTCCTCGCTCCCGAGGAGGAACTGGGTCGCTCGCCGATCGACGCGCTTCTGGCCGGACACAAGAGTGCTGTCCGCAGGGTCGCCCGCACCCTCGCCTGAACCGAGCTCTCTGGAGCGGTTCGCGCTCAGGCCGAGCGCACCGTCGCAGCGCGTGCGAGATCGCGCAGGTCTCCGACAGCGGTGGTGTCGAGCCGCGCTCCGGAGAGAGCGCGATCGGCTTCCCGCGCATAGTCGTCGATCATCCGCTCCACGCGGTCCAGGGCGCCGGAGGCCGTGATCGTCGCCTGGAGGAATGCGACCTGCTCGCTGGTGAGGTCGGGATCGCCGAGCATCTCATCGAACAGGGCGCGAGCGGACGCGTCGAGAGTCTGCCTCGTCAGAGCGACCAGCACAGTGCGCTTGCCCTCGCGCAGGTCGTCACCGGCAGGTTTGCCGGTCACGGCGGCGTCGCCGTAGACGCCGAGCAGGTCGTCGCGCAGCTGGAAGGCCATCCCGACCGGATGGCCGAACTCGCGAAGCGCCAGAAGCTGGTCCTCGTCGGCATCCGCGATCGCTGCTCCGAGCACGAGGGGCTGCTCGATGCTGTACCTCGCGGATTTGAGGGAGACGACGCGAAGCGCACGCTCGACGTGCGAGTCCGTGGCGTGGACGCTCCAGGCGGACTCCTCCGCGATGTCGAGGAATTGGCCCACGGTGACGTCCCGGCGCATCCGTCCGTATTCGCGGCGGACCGCCGAGGCGTGGGGGAGCGGCTCGATCGCCTCCTCGAGGAGGTCGTCGCTCCAGGCCACCAGCAGGTCACCGAGCAAGATCGCCGACGAGCGGCCGAAGGCGGCGGGGTCGCCTCGCCATCCGGCTGCGACGTGCGCGCCTTCGAGTGCGCGGTGGGCCGCCGGACGTCCCCGCCTCGTGTCGGAGTTGTCGATCAGGTCGTCGTGCACCAGTGCGGCCGACTGGAAGATCTCCAGAGCCGCACAGACGTCCCAGAGGCCCGTCGATTCCTCGGCGTCGCGGTCGCGGAAACGTGCGACCGACTGCCATCCCGCGTGGCAGAAACGGGCCCGCAGGCGCTTGCCACCCACCAGGGTGTCGGCTGCCGAGTCGATCAAGCCTTCGGCATCCGGGCCGTATTCGGCCGACTCGCCTCGCATCCGGTCGAGGAAGAGGCGCAGGCGTGCGGCGACGGCGTCGGAGACAAATGAGGGGGACGGCACGACTCCCAGCATACGTAAAGCCAACGGAGGCCCTTGAAGCTAGCCCGCAGCGGCATACCGCGCGTAGAATGGACGGACGAATACCCGAGGGGGACGAAATGCCACTCTCCGAACAGGAGCAGCGTCTGCTCGACGAGATGGAACGCCATCTCCTCCACAACGACGCCGATGTCGTCACTGCGCCGTCTGGTGACCGCGCTCTCAGCTACCGCAACCTCGTGTACGGAGCCCTTCTGCTCCTCGCCGGTGTGGGCGGGCTGATCGTCGGAGTCGTCCTCGGGGACGTCTGGGGAGTCGTGGTCGGAGTGATCGGATTCGCCGCCATGCTCGGCGGCGTCATGATCGCTGTGACCCCCGTCCGCAAGCCCCTCTCCGCTGCACCCCGCGAACGCGCGGCGAAGCAGCAGAGCTCAGCGTCCTTCATGGATCGCATGAACGATCGATGGGACCGCCGCCAAGACGGCAACTGACCCACACACCTTCACGAAGGCCCGGATGCTCTGAGCATCCGGGCCTTCGTGCGTTCGGACCCGTATGCCGGCCCGGGGCTGCGTCGTGATGCCGGGCTCCGTCCTCCACTCGCGCTCCACCATCCTCCACCGCCCTTGAGCCGCGGAAATCCGCGGCTCATTGTCGTACGCGCACTCACAGGAGCGGTCTGGACAGGGATTGACCGTAGGTTTGTGGAGGAAAGTGGAGTAAAGTGGGGCGCACCTCGAGTTGGCCGGACGGAGAGGGGGTGATGGCTGATGTTGCTGGGAACGCATTCTCCGAAGTTGGACGACAAAGGACGGGTCATCCTTCCTGCGAAGTTCCGCGAAGACCTCGGTGGCGGCATCGTCGTCACCCGAGGGCAGGAACGCTGCCTCTACGTCTTCAGCACGGCCGAGTTCGAGACGATGCACGAGCGGATCCGCCAGGCGCCGCTCGCGAACAAGCAGGCGCGTGACTTCATGCGCCTGTTCCTCTCCGGTGCGAGTGCGGAGATGCCCGACAGTCAGAACCGCATCACCATCCCCGTGCACCTCCGTCAATACGCGGGGCTGCAGAAGGAGCTCATCGTCACCGGAGTCGGCGCCCACGCCGAGATCTGGGATGCGGAGAGCTGGAACACCTACCTCGCAGCAGGCGAGGAGACCTACGCAGATCTCGAGCAGGAGGTGATTCCGGGCCTCTTCTGACCACGGCTGTGATGCCCCGCCGCTCCTGCCCCGACACACTTCCCCGGTGCCGGGTCGTGAAGCGGAGGGGGATCAGGGCCCTGGTCACCGAGATACAGAGATCACCCGAGAAAGATCATGAACCTCCGCGACATCCACACCCCCGTACTCCTCGAACGCTGCGTCGAGCTTCTCGCCCCTGCGCTGCAGGCGGACGGAGCGGTGCTCGTCGATGCCACCCTCGGCATGGGCGGTCACTCCGAAGCGCTGCTCGAGCGGTTCCCGAACATCCGCCTCGTCGGCCTCGATCGGGACACCGACGCTCTGCGCATCGCGGGGGAGCGTCTCGCTCGTTTCCGTGACCGGGTGACGCTGGTGCACACGGTCTATGACGAGATCGGACTGCACGCTCAGGGCGCCTCGGGCATCCTCTTCGACCTGGGCGTCTCGTCGCTGCAGCTCGATGAAGCCGAACGCGGCTTCGCCTACTCGAAAGATGCGCCGCTGGACATGCGGATGGATCAGACGAAGGGCGTGACGGCCGCCGAGGTGATCGCGACCTACACCGAAGGCAACCTGCGTCGCATCTTCGAGCGCTATGGCGAGGAGAAGCTCGCGGGACGCTATGCGCGCTTCATCATCGCCGCACGCGAGAAGAAGCCGATCACGCGCTCCGGCGAACTCGTCGAGATCCTTCAGGCGGCGACGCCCGCAGCTGCTCAGCGGGCCGGGCACCCGGCCAAGCGCGTCTTCCAGGCGCTGCGGATCGAAGTGAACACCGAGCTCAACGTACTCGCGGATGCGATTCCCGCAGCCATGGATGCGCTCGCGGTCGGCGGACGCATCGTGGTGATGTCATACCAGTCTCTCGAGGACCGACTCGTGAAGCAGGCCTTCGCCGCCGGTGCAGCCTCCACCGCACCGCGGGGACTCCCCGTCGAGCTGCCGGAGCACGCGCCGCGGTTCCGCATCATCACCAAGGGTGCGGAGCTCGCCGACGACGCCGAACGGGCTCGCAACCCCCGCGCCATCCCCGTCCGACTGCGTGCCGCAGAGAAAGTGCGTGAGAGCTCATGAGTCTGAACGTCGCAGCGCCGAGACCGAGGGCGCTCCCCGAGGCACCCGAACGCGCACCTCGTCGGCGTCTCGAGCCGGTGACGGGAACCCCCGTCCGCCGCAAGCCGAAGCTCGCCTACGCGCTGGTGGCGCTCGCAGGAGCCATGGCCATCGGAGGCGTGCAGATCGGCCTCTCGCTGGCGATCACCCAGGACTCCTTCGTGCTGGCAGGGCTCACGTCGCAGCAGCACGAACTGGATCTGCGGACGAACGCCCTGCAGGAGGATCTCACCGGGATGAGCTCACCCCAGTCGCTCGCCGCCAGTGCCGCATCCCTGGGCATGGTCGTGGCAGGGGCCCCGTCCTACCTCCGCCTGAGCGATGGAGCCGTCTTCGGCCAGGGAACCGGCGCGACCGGCTCGTCGACCATCGATCCGAACGGCGCCGGCGCGGTGAGCAACTCCCTGCTGAACGACGTGCCGGTGAACGCCTCCACGGCAGACGACCCCGCGCCCGACGGAGCGGCCGGGCAGTCTGCGCAGGAGCTTCCGCCGGCGATCACCGACGGACTCCCGAGCCCCAGCACTCGCTAGACGACCACACCCACCATCGAGACCTGACGGAGAGAGTCCATGACGACACGAGCCACCCGGACACCCCGGCGACGCACGGTCGTCGCTCTCGCGGTGATCCTGGCGATCCTGGCCGCCTTCGTCGTGCGGCTCGTCGACATCCAGGTGGTGAAGGCCGACGAGCACGTCGCACAGTCGCTCGAGTTCATCGCGCACCGCACCGCGATTCCCGGTGAACGCGGCTCGGTGGTCGACAGCGACGGATCCGTGCTGGCCGAGAGCGTCATGGTCTACGACGCGCAGCTCAGCCCCCAGGTCATCCGCCTCCTGGAGGAGGACGAGAAGAACCCGCCGCCACTGCCCTGGGCTGAGGCGTCGACGCGCATCGCCGAGATCATGGGGCTGGATGCGGACGAGCTGCGTGCCGATGTCGCCGCTGCCCTCGCCGAGAACCCCGATTCGCAGTACCTGCCGCTGGTCAAGGGCCTCAGCACCGAGAAGTACATCGAGCTGCGCGACCTCAAGGTCGGCTCGTATCTCGTGATGAAGCCGCGCGAGGTCAGGGTCTACCCGAACGGCGCCGTGGCGGGAAACCTGCTCGGATACCTCGACGGGACCGGCACTGCGCAGGCCGGCATCGAGAAGATGGACGAGAAGTGCCTCGCCCCCACGGACGGCGAGGAGTCGTACCGCACCGGCAAGAACTCCGTCGTCATCCCCGGCAGTGAGAGCAGGGTGGACGCGGTCGACGGCGGCACCGTGCAGCTCACGATCAACAGCGACCTGCAGTGGTACATGCAGCAGATGATCGCCGAAGAGGCGCAGGCCCAGGGCGCCAAGGGCGGCACCGTCACCGTCGTCGAGGTGGGCACCGGAAAGATCCGCGCCGCGGCCGAATGGCCCACCATGGACCCGAACGATCTCGACGCCTCAGCGCCCGAGACGTGGGTGAGCAAGCTCTTCACCTACCCGTTCGAGCCGGGATCGACGTTCAAGGCCGTGACGGCCGCTGCGGTGATGGAGAACGGCGGTGTGACGATGACGAGTCCCACGGTGTCGGCCTCCTCGCACGAGAAGTTCGACAATGGCGCCGTGATCAACGACGCGTTCGTGCACCCGACCTTCCAGTACACCCTCGCCGGCGCGCTCATCGATTCATCGAACGTCGCGCTGTCGAAGTTCGGCACGATGGTGAGCCCGGACGTCCGTCACGACTACCTCGAGCGCTTCGGCGTCGGCGAGACGACGATCGGCTTCCCCAGCGAGACCTCGGGGGAGATCCACCCCACGAGCGAGTGGGACAACCAGTCGCTCTACACCACCACGTTCGGTCAGTACTTCACGGTCACGGCGCCGCAGCTCGCCGGTGCCTACCAGGCGATCGCCAACGGCGGCGAGAAGATCGGTCTCTCGCTGATCGAGTCCTGCACGGCCGCTGACGGCACGGTGGTCACGCCGGGTGCTCCCGAGTCCGAGCAGATCATCAAGCCCCAGACCGCGGCCGACCTCACGCGGATGCTCGAGAACGTGGCCGTCCAGGGCGGCAATGCCGACCGCATCCAGGTTCCCGGCTACCGGGTGACCAGCAAGACGGGTACCGCGCAGATCCCGGACGGCAAGGGCGGCTACAAGTCGGGCGTGTATTACACGAGCATGGTGGGCTTCGCGCCGGTCGACGATCCGCAGTACGTCGTGGTGGTGACTCTCGACGAGCCGACTAGAGTTACATCGTCTGCTGCTACCGCTTCTGCCTTCCAGAAGGCGATGACCCAGACCATGAAGACCTACCGCGTGATGCCGTCCTCCAGCCCGATGGACGCACTGCTTCCGAAGTTCGAATAGACGGCGCCCCGCCGCGCCTGGAGACGTCATGATCGCCCTGTCGCTTGCTGAGATCGCCGCCGTCCTCGGGGGTGATCTCCGCCTCGCCGGTTCTGCCACCGCCGACACCGTCATCGACGGTGTCGTGGACACGGACTCGCGCACCATGGCCCCCGGCTCCGTGTTCGTCGCGAAGCCGGGCGCAGAGACGGACGGACACCGGTTCGTCGGCTCTGCGCTCGCTGCGGGGGCAGCGCTCGCGATCGTCGAGCACCCGGTCGACGAGGAGATCACCCAGATCGTCGTCCCTGACGTCATCGTCGCCCTCGCCGATCTCGCCCGCGAGGTCGTCGCCCGCGTTCGTGCAGCCGGAGACCTCAAGATCGTCGGGATCACGGGGTCGAACGGCAAGACGACGACGAAGAACTTCCTCGCCCGCATCCTCTCCGACGAAGGCGAGACGGTCGCCCCCATCAACTCGTACAACAACGAGGTGGGCGCGCCCGTCACCATGCTGCGCATCACGTACGGCACGCGGTTCCTCGTCAGCGAGTTCGGAGCCGACGGGCCCGGCAGCATCGCCCGCCTCGCCGGACTCGTCGAGCCGGACGTCGCTGTGGTGCTGATGGTCGGCATGGCGCACGCGGGTGGCTTCGGCGGCATCGAGGCGACGGCCAAGGCCAAGTCCGAGCTCGTCGCCGCCGCGAGGCCCACGGGTACGGCGGTGCTCAACGTCGACGACTCACGCGTCGCGGCGATGGGCGCGCTCGCGACGTCCCGCGGGATGCGGGTCGCCGGCTTCGGTCAGAGCGACGCGGCCGATGTCCAGGCGCACGACCTCGAGGTCACGGCATCCGGCACCTCGTGTGTCATCCAAGCGGCGGGGGAGCGTCTTCCGCTCCGCCTGCAGGTGCTCGGCGCCCACCACGTCGGCAACGCCCTGGCGGCCATCGCCGCCGCGGGCGTTCTCGGGGTGTCGACGGCCGACGCGATCGACCGTCTCGAGACGGTCGAGATCGCGGAGCGCTGGCGTATGCAGCCCATGGGCAGCGACCGCGTGCGCATCATCAACGACGCCTACAACGCCAGCCCGGACTCGATGGCCGCAGCGCTGCGGACTCTCGCGCAGATCACCGGTCCCGGCGAGCGGACGGTCGCCGTGCTCGGCGCCATGAGCGAGCTCGGCGAGACCGCGGGCGAGGAGCACGACCGGATCGGTCTGCTCGCCGTGCGTCTGAACATCCAGCGCATCGTCGTCGTCGGCCCCGAGGCCCGCCGCCTCTTCATCTCCGCGATCGGCGAAGGGTCCTGGGACAGCGAGGCCGTGTTCTTCGCTGACCAGGATGCCGCGTTCGAGTACCTGCGCTCCGAACTCCGCGACGGCGACCGGGTGCTCGTGAAGTCCTCCAATTCCGTAGGGCTCCGGCACCTCGGCGATCGTCTGGGAGAATTGTTCTCGTGAGATCTCTCATCATGGCGGCGGCCATATCGCTCGCCTTCACTCTTTTTCTTACTCCCGTCTTCCTCCGGCTCTTCCGGAAGTGGGGCTGGGGCCAGGTCATCCGCACCCCGGAGGCCATCGAGAACCCGAACCACGAAGCCAAACGCGGCACGCCGACCATGGGCGGCGTCATCTTCATCGTCGGCACGATGGTGGGCTACTTCACGGCCACGTACGTCGGAGGCGGAACCCCCGCGCTGTCCGCGCTTCTCGTGATCTGGCTCATGGTCGGTTTCGGCGCAGTGGGCTTCATCGACGACTACATGAAGGTGCGCAGTCAGCGCAGCCTCGGGCTCTCGGGGTGGCGCAAGATCATCGGGCAGCTCGTCGTGATGATCCCGTTCGGCATCGTCGCGCTGAACTTCCCGAACGCCTTCGATCAGACTCCGGCATCCGGCTCGATCTCGCTCTTCCGCGACATCCCGTGGTTGAACCTGTTCGCGTTCACCGCGATCCTCGGCTGGGCGCTCTATCTGCTGTGGATCTCGATCATCGGCGTCGCGACCTCGAACAGCGTCAACCTCACCGACGGGCTCGACGGTCTCGCAGCCGGCGCCGGGGTCATCGTCGTGGGGGCGTACAGCCTCATCGCGTTCTGGCAGTTCAAGCAGTCGTGCGTGGGCGAGGGTGTCGAGACCGCCGCGCTCGGCGGATGCTACGAGGTCCGCGACCCGTTCAGCCTGGCGATCATCGCGGCCTCCTTCGCCTCGAGCCTGATCGGCTTCCTGTGGTGGAACGCTCCCAAGGCGAAGGTCTTCATGGGCGATGTCGGCTCGATGGCGATCGGAGGCGTCATCACCGCGATGGCGATCCTCACCCGCACCGAGCTGCTGCTGTTCGTGATCGCCGGCGTCTTCGTCCTGGCCTCCGGATCGGTGATCCTGCAGCGCGCCTACTTCAAGATCACGCGCGGAAAGCGACTCTTCCTGATGAGTCCGTTCCACCATCATCTCGAGATGCGCGGATGGTCCGAGGTCACGATCGTGGTCCGCATGTGGATCATCGCGGGCCTGCTCGCGATCTCGGCAGTCGGACTCTTCTACGTGGAGTGGCTGACTCGTGTCGACTGACGAGAGGCTCGCGACGCTGACGAGCTGGAACGCCGACTGGTCGGGCCTGCGCGTCGCCGTTCTCGGGCTGTCCATGACCGGCTTCTCGGTGGCGGACACGCTCACCGAACTCGGTGCGGACGTCCTGGTGCTGACCGAGTCGGCGGAGGAGGAGTATGCCAAGCTCCTGCCCGTGATCGGTGCTCGTCTGGAGCTGGGAACGCTGGACCGGGTCCCTGAAGCTCTGACCGCATTCGCGCCGGAGGTCATCATCGCCTCGCCGGGATTCCCTCCCTCGCACACCGTGATCCGCTGGGCGCGAGATGCCGGCATCGCGCTCTGGGGCGATGTCGAACTCGCCTGGCGCCTGCGCGACAAGGTGGCCCGCGCCGACGGCTCCCCGGCTGACTGGGTGCTCATCACGGGCACCAACGGCAAGACGACGACGACGCAGCTGACCGCGTCGCTCCTCGTCGAGGGAGGTCTGCGTGCGGCGCCGTGCGGCAACATCGGCGTGCCCGTTCTCGATGCGGTCCGCGATCCCGCCGGTTTCGACGTGCTCGTCGTCGAGCTCTCCAGCCACCAGCTCTGGTACCTCGGACTCTCCGAGACCGAAGGCGAGCTGTATCCGCACGCCTCGGTGTGCCTGAACCTCGCGGACGACCACCTGGTGTGGCACGGCAGTGCGCAGGCGTACCGCGATGCGAAGGCCCTGGTGTACCGCAACACGAGAGTCGCCTGCGTCTACAACAAGGCCGACGAGGCGACCAGGCTCATGGTCGAGGACGCCGAGGTGGTCGAGGGTGCCCGCGCGATCGGATTCGATCTCGGCATCCCCGGCCCCAGCGATGTCGGCGTGGTGGAGGGGCTGCTCGTCGATCGTGCGTTCTTGGACGACCGGGCCAGCAGCGCACTCGAGCTCACGACCGTCGCCGACCTGCGAGACGCCGGCCTGGCCGCCCCGCACATCGTGCAGAACATCCTGGCGGCGAGTGCGCTCGCTCGTTCTCTCGGCGTCGAGCCGCGCGCCATCCACTCGGCTCTGCAGTCGTTCCGTCTCGACGAGCATCGGATCCAGGTCATCGCCCGCCATCGCGGCATCACCTGGGTCGACGACTCCAAGGCCACCAACCCCCACGCTGCCGCGTCATCGCTCCGCGCATACCCCGGTGCGGTCTGGGTGGTCGGCGGCGACCTGAAGGGCGTCGACATCGGCGAGCTGGTCGCCACGGCCGGGACCACCGCCCGGGCGGCAGTCGTCATCGGAGTCCAGCGCTCAGCCGTCGTCGCCGCATTCGAGCGACACGCGCCGGGGGTTCCGGTGTTCGAGGTGGATGCTGGCGAGACTGGTCAGGTCATGAATCGCGTCGTGGAGATCGCCGCGGGAATCGTCGATGGCGAGGGAACAGTCCTGCTGGCCCCCGCCGCCGCGTCCTTCGATCAGTTCTCCAGTTACGCGGATCGAGGACACCGCTTCGCCGAAGCGGTGCGGGACTGGATAGACCGGGGGAGCACCGATGACGCAGGTCGAACGCCCCCCGCGCTCTGATCCCGGCAGCACCGGCTCCCGCGGTCTCGCGGCGAGAGTGTCGCTCGGGCGTCGTTTCACCCCTGTGTCGACCGAGTTCCTGATGATCGCATCGGCTGCGCTGATGCTGACGATCTTCGGCCTCGTGATGGTGCTCTCGGCGACGAGCGCGACCGCGGTCTCGAAGGGCGAGAATCCGATGGACGGCGCGCTTCGGCAGGGCATCTTCGCCGTGCTCGGCGTGCCGCTGATGTTCCTGATCTCCCGACTCCCGATCACGTTCCTCAAGCGCATGGCGTGGCCGGCACTGTTCGGTTCCATCGCGCTCCAGCTGCTGGTCTTCACCCCGCTCGGCATCGAGGACGGTGGAAACCGCAACTGGATCATGATCGCCGGGTTCACCCTGCAGCCGTCGGAGTTCCTCAAGCTCGCCCTCGCGCTGTGGATCGGCTACGTCCTGATGCGCAAGCAGACCATGCTCGGCACCTGGCATCAGGTCTTCATCCCCGTGGTGCCCGTGGGAGCCCTGGCGATCGGGACGGTGATCGCAGGCAAGGACCTCGGCACCGCGATGGTGCTGGTCATCATCCTGCTCGGCTGCCTCTTCTTCTCGGGGGTGAAGCTCCGGCTGTTCATCCTGCCGGTGCTGCTCGGCGTCGTCGCCGTCATCGCGCTGGCCGTCACGAGCCCTGACCGCATGCGTCGCATCACGGCGACGTGCTCCGACATGTCGGCGTACACCGGCGACTGCTACCAGTCGATCCACGGGATCTGGGGAATGGCGTCGGGAGGAATCTTCGGCGTGGGTCTCGGCAACTCGCAGGAGAAGTACGGCTGGCTGCCCGCCGCCGGCAACGACTTCATCTTCGCCATCGTCGGCGAAGAGCTCGGCCTGATCGGCTGCATCGTCGTGCTGGCCCTCTTCACGCTGTTCACCATCGGTGCCTTCCACATCATCCGCAAGACCGCCGATCCGTTCATCCGGGTCGCGGCCGGCGGGATCACCGTCTGGATCACCGGTCAGGCCGTGTTCAACATCGGCGTCGTGATCGGACTGTTCCCCGTCATGGGAGTGCCGCTGCCGTTCATGTCGCAGGGAGGAACGGCTCTCCTCGCCGTCCTCATCGCGTGCGGAGTGCTGCTGTCGTTCGCGCGCACCATCCCCGTCGCCGAGGGTCGTTCGGTGGCACGGACTCCTTCAGCAGGGCGGGGTAAGGTCACACGGTGACCACGTACCTTCTCGCCGGCGGTGGAACCGCCGGTCACGTCAACCCCCTGCTCGCCGTCGCCGATGCGCTGCGCGCCAGGGACGCCGATGCCTCGATCCTGGTGCTCGGAACGGCCGAGGGACTCGAGTCCCGACTCGTGCCGGCTCGAGGGTATGAACTCCTCATCGTCGACAAGGTGCCGTTCCCGCGGCGGCCCGACAAGCAGGCCGCGTTGTTCCCCGCCAGGTTCCGCCGCGCCGTCGCCCAGGTGCGCGATCACATCCGCGCTCACCGCGTCGACGTCGTCGTGGGCTTCGGCGGCTATGCCTCCGCCCCGGCCTACGTGGCGGCAGGCCGCGAGCGCGTGCCGTTCGTCGTGCACGAGGCCAACGCGAAGCCGGGCCTCGCGAACGTGCTGGGTGCTCGACGTGCCGCCGCCACGGGAGTCGCATTCGCCGGAACCCCTCTGCGCGGCGGCGAGGTGGTCGGCATGCCGCTGCGTCGAGAGGTCATCGAGCTCGACCGTGCGGCCTCTCGCGATGAGGCCGCCGCGCACTTCGGGCTCGACCCGGCGCGCCCGGTCCTTCTCGTCTTCGGCGGGTCGCTGGGTGCCCAGAGGCTGAACGAGGCCATCGCAGACTCCTGGGGCGACATCCTGGCCGCCGACTGGCAGCTGCTGCACGTCACGGGCGAACGCAGTGATCTGGCCGACCCCGAGGTGCCGGGATACACCATGCGCCGATACGTCGACCGGATGGACCTCGCCTTCGCGCTCGCCGACCTCATCGTGTCCCGTTCCGGCGCAGCCACCGTGAGCGAGATCAGCGCCCTGGGGATCCCCGCGCTGTACGTGCCGTACTCCGTCGGCAACGGGGAGCAGCGGCTGAACGCGGCGTCCGCCGTGGCAGCCGGGGCCGCTCGTCTTCTCGACGACGCCACCTTCGACGGCGACGCGGTGCGCCGCCTCGTGATCCCCGTCATGAACGATTCGCAGCAGCTCACGGCCATGCAGTCCGCCGCCGAGCAGGTGGGCACCCGCACCGGCACGGAGAACGTCGTCGCACTCGTGGATCGCGCCCTCCGGTCCTCCTGATCTCACCGTCGACACGGCTCCTCGACGCCGAATCGTCCTCACCGAAAAGTAGACTGAAACCGACATGATCAGACCTGACCTCTCCCTCCCGATCCCCGAGTCGATCTCCTCCGCGCACTTCATCGGCATCGGCGGATCCGGCATGAGCGGCCTCGCCAAGATGTTCCTCGACGCGGGGATCCGCGTCTCGGGAAGCGATCGAGCCGACAGCGACAACATGCGCGCACTCGCGGCCGCCGGAGCAGATGTGCACGTCGGGCACGACGCGGCGCATCTCGGCGATGCCGACACGGTCGTCCACACCGGAGCGATCTGGCCGGAGAACCCCGAGTTCGTCACGGCGAAGCAGCGCGGGCTGCACGTGATCCACCGCTCGCAGGCCTTGCACTGGCTGATCGGATCGCGTCGACTGGTCTCCGTGGCCGGCGCGCACGGCAAGACGACGTCGACGGGCATGATCGTGACCGCGCTGCAGCAGCTCGGAGCCGACCCGAACTTCGTCAACGGCGGCGTGATCGAGCAGCTCGGCGTCTCGAGCGCCACCGGATCGGGTGAGCTCTTCGTGATCGAGGCGGATGAGTCCGACGGCACGTTCCTGCTCTACGACACGGCTGTCGCGCTGATCACCAATGTCGACCCCGATCACCTCGACCACTACGGGTCCGACGAAGCGTTCCACGACGCGTTCGTGCGGTTCGCCGACGCGGCCACGGAGGCGGTCGTGATCTCCAGCGACGACGCCGGCGCCCTGCGAGTGCGAGCGGGGCTCTCGCACCCGAACGTCGTGACGTTCGGGCAGGCGGAGGATGCCGATGTCAGGGTGACCGACATCGTGGCGGCCGGGCCCGTCTCGGCCACCGTCAGCTCCGGAGCCGAGAGCGTGCGCCTCCAGCTCGCCGTGCCCGGCGTGCACAACGCCATCAACGCGGCAGGCGCCATCGCGGTCCTCCTCTCGGTGGGCTTCGGCCTGACCGAGTCCGCCAAGGCCGTCGAGGGCTTCGCCGGCACGGTCCGCCGCCTCCAGCAGCACGGCGTCGAGCGCGGCGTCACCGTCTACGACGACTACTCCCACCACCCGACCGAGGTACGGGCGGCTCTCGAGGCGATGCGATCGATCGCCGGCACGGGCAGGATCATCGCGATCCAGCAGCCCCACACCTACTCGCGAACGCAGCACATGTTCCGCGAGTTCGCGGACGTGCTGGAGACGTATGCAGACCACACGGTCGTGCTCGACGTCTACGGTGCTCGCGAGGATCCGGTCCCGGGCGTCACGGGAGAGCTCGTGAGCGGGGCGTTCCACGACCCGTCGCACGTCCACTTCGTCGCCGACTGGCAGCAGGCAGCCGATTACACGGCGTCCGTCGCTCGCGACGGCGATTTCGTCGTCACGCTCGGCTGCGGCAACGTCTACCAGATCATCCCGCAGGTGCTCGAGTCTCTGCGGACCACCGAGGTCTGACGCATGCGTCGTCCGCCTCCGCTTCCCACGCCTCCCGCGGGCACCGCGGAGGACACGCCCAGGCGACGGGAGGGTCCGGCGACGCGAGGGCGCGCGCGGGACGTCGAGCAGGACGAACGCACAGGTCCGCAGGCCGCGGCGGTCGGCCTCGACTCCGACGTCCGTGCGGACATCGACGGGGATGCCGGGGTGCGGCCGACATCGACGCGGGACGTCTGGCGGGCGGCGCGAGCGAGACGCAAGGCGCTGCGGGCCGAGATCCGACGGTTCACGCAGCGCTCCCGACGGCGTCGCATCATCTGGCTGAGCGCGGTCGGTGCTGTCGTCCTGCTGATCGGTGGCACCACCGCCGCGGCGTACAGCCCGCTGTTCGCCGTGGAGAAGATCACGGTCGTGGGCGCGACGACGCTGGATGCCGCGGCGGTGGAGGCCGCCCTCGGCGAGCAGGTGGGCACCCCCTTGGCGCTGGTCGACTCGAGCGAGGTCAAGGCCGCGCTGCTGGGATTCCCGCTGATCGAGACCTATGCGCTCGAGGCGAAGCCGCCGCACGATCTCACGGTGCGGATCGTCGAGCGCACGCCGGTCGGCGTGATCCGCTCGGATGCGGGCTATACGCTCGTCGACGCCGCGGGCGTCGCGCTGGCGACGACCTCCGATCAGCCGGCGGGACAGCCGGTGCTCGACATCGACGGCGGCACCGACTCGGTCGCGTTCGAGAGTGCGGGTCTCGTGGTGCGCTCGGTGCCCGCTGATCTGCGCGCGCTGCTGACCGGAGTGCAGGCCACGACAGCTGATGACGTGACGTTGACGCTCAGCAGCGGGCTGACGGTCGTCTGGGGCAGCTCGGATGACTCCCCGATGAAGAGCGAAGTGCTCACGAAGACGCTGCTCAGCAATCCTGAGGCGTCGACGATCGATGTCACATCGCCGCATGCGGTGGTCGTGGGCTGAGGTTTCGACGGCAAACGGGCGACACGCCCGTGTCGCTGCCTGTGCGCGGGGACGTGACGCTTACCTTCGAACAAGAGAAACCAATACCGGGAAATACTTTACACCTCTAGTTGAGGTTTAAGGTTCGGCCCGCGGAATCTCACCCCAGACAGGCTCGACTATTCGGAGGCCGGCCATGAGCCAGAACCAGAACTACCTCGCCGTGATCAAGGTCGTCGGCGTCGGCGGTGGCGGCGTCAACGCCGTCAACCGCATGATCGATCTCGGGCTCCGCGGAGTCGAGTTCATCGCAGTGAACACCGACGCGCAGGCGCTGCTCATGAGCGATGCCGACGTCAAGCTCGATGTCGGTCGCGAGCTCACTCGCGGACTCGGCGCCGGCGCTGACCCCGAGGTCGGCCGTCGCGCCGCCGAGGATCACGCCGAGGAGATCGAGCAGGCGCTCACCGGTGCCGACATGGTCTTCGTGACCGCAGGCGAGGGCGGTGGAACGGGAACGGGTGGAGCCCCCGTCGTCGCGCGCATCGCGAAGTCGATCGGCGCACTGACCATCGGCGTCGTGACGAAGCCCTTCTCGTTCGAAGGCCGTCGTCGTCAGAGCCAGGCTGAAGCCGGTGTGGTGAAGCTGAAGGAAGAAGTCGACACCCTCATCGTGGTGCCGAACGACCGTCTGCTCGAGATCAGCGATCGCGGCATCTCGATGATCGAGGCCTTCGCGACCGCGGACCAGGTGCTCCTCGCCGGTGTCCAGGGCATCACCGACCTCATCACGACTCCCGGTCTCATCAACCTCGACTTCGCCGACGTCAAGTCGGTCATGCAGGGCGCCGGTTCGGCACTGATGGGAATCGGATCGGCACGCGGTGCCGACCGTGCCATCAAGGCCGCCGAACTCGCGGTCGAGTCGCCGCTCCTCGAGGCCAGCATCGAGGGTGCTCACGGAGTCCTGCTCTCGATCCAGGGTGGTTCGAACCTCGGCATCTTCGAGATCCACGACGCTGCGGATCTCGTGAAGGAAGCCGCGCACCCCGAGGCCAATATCATCTTCGGTACGGTCATCGACGACACGCTCGGCGACGAGGTGCGTGTCACCGTGATCGCGGCCGGCTTCGACAGTGGTGAGCCTTCGCTGCGCCTCGACCCCATGGTCGTCTCGCGGCCCGCCGCGGCCAGCACGCTGCCCGAGGTGGCGCTCTCGAACGACGAGGAGAGCAAGCCCGCTGCCGAGGCGCCCGCGCCCGAGAAGCCGCAGCAGCGCGTCCCGGCGACGAGCATCGAGCCTGCTTTCGCGGACGACGACATCGACATCCCCGAATTCCTGAAGTGACGCAGGCGCAGGGCCAGGCCGGGTCCGGTCTGGCAGCGCGGCTGTCGGCGATCGATCATCGGATCGCCGACGCTGCGCGCCTGGCCGGCAGGGACCCGGCGCAGATCTCCCGCATCGTCGTGACCAAGTTCCACCCGTCGTCGCTCGTTCGCGAGCTGCACGCGCTGGGTGTGCGCGACGTGGGGGAGAACCGCCAGCAGGAGCTCTCGTCGAAGACCGCCGAGCTGACGGACCTCGACCTCCGGTGGCACTTCATCGGGCAGGCGCAGACCAATAAGGCCGGTGCGATCCGCCGCAGCGCGGATGCCGTGCACTCGGTAGACCGCGACCGGCTGGCCGACGCACTGCATCGGGCGGCCGACGGGGATGACCTTCTCGACGTGCTCGTGCAGGTCAATCTCACCGATGATCACGGACGCGGCGGCGTCGCGCCCGCCGAGGCGGCCTCTCTCGCCGAGCACATCATGACGCTGCCCTCGCTGCGGCTTCGCGGTGTGATGGCGGTCGCGCCGCTCGATGAGGAACCCGCTTCCGCGTTCGCGCGCCTGCACTCGATCGCAGAGAGCGTGCGCGCCGTCGAGCCGTCGGCGACCTGGATGTCCGCAGGGATGACGGGCGATTTCGTCGAGGCCATCGAGGCCGGCGCGACACACCTGCGGATCGGCTCCGCAATCACGGGACCCCGCCCCGACCGGGGTTAACCTGTGAACAGACCAACCCGACACGTTCGAACCGGAGGACACGATGGGTAACCCGCTGAAGAAGACCATGGTGTATCTCGGCCTCGCTGACGAGGAAGAGGTCTACGAGGAGGAGCCGACCCCGGCCCGCTCGCACCGCGAGCGCGAACGCGAGGAGCCCGCTCCCGCGCCCGTGACCCCGCTACGGCGCCCCGTCGCCGTGCGCCAGCCCGCAGGAGGGGCAGTGAACGAGATCCTCACCGTGCACCCGAAGCAGTATCGCGATGCTCAGCTCATCGCGGAGAGCTTCCGCGAAGGTGTGCCGGTCATCATCAATCTCTCGCAGATGAGCGACGCAGACGCCCGCCGTCTGATCGATTTCGCCTCCGGACTCTCGCTCGGCCTGTACGGCCGCATCGAGCGGGTCACGTCGAAGGTCTTCCTCCTGTCGCCGGAGAACATCGCGGTCTCGGGTCACGGGGGAATCGCGCACGCGGACGCCGAGTCCGCGGGCTTCGACCAGTCGTAGACCGTGGGGTTCGTCGTCTCCATCGTCGCCAGCATCGTACATCTGGCTCTGCTGCTGTACCTACTGGTGCTCTTCGCCCGACTCATTCTCAGCTACATCCCGATGTTCAATCGGGAGTGGCGACCGAAGGGCGCCGGACTCGTCGCGGCTGAGCTCGTCTACACGGTGACCGATCCGCCCGTCCGGTTCTTCCGGCGGATCATCCCTCCTCTGCGAATCGGCTCGCTCTCTCTGGATTTCGGCTTCTCGATCACCATCCTGATCGTGCTGATCCTGATGAGTGTCGTCCGAAGCTTCATCTGAGACCCCTGGGACTTCGGCGCTCTGGAGTGTCGCGGGATCGCGACTGACAGGCTCGGGGACTATGCTTGGCTCCCAGGTGCGCGCCCCGGGTTCGCGCCGAATCTCGACCACGCCATTCCAAACTGGCAACCGAACTCATCGAAGGAGCCACCATGGCACTTACCCCGGATGACGTCGTCACCAAGCAGTTCCAGCACGTCCGCTTCAAGGACGGCTTCGACCCGGACGAGGTCGACGACTTCCTCGACGAGATCGTCATCGAGTGGCGCAAGGCCCTCGAAGAGAACGTCGAACTCAAGGCCAAGCTGGCCGCGTACGAGTCCGGCGATGCACCGGCCGCTCCCGCAGCCGCTGCAGAGGCACCCGCCGCCGTGGTCGAAGAGGCTCCTGCGCCTGCTGCTGCCGCTCCCGCGGAGCCCGCTCCGTCGGGTTCGGCGACTGCGACCGCCGGCATCATCGAGCTCGCTCAGCGCCTTCACGACGAGCACGTCGCCGAGGGTGAGGCCAAGCGCGCCCAGCTCATCGCCGAGGCCGAAGGCGAGGTCAACCGCATCCGCACGGAGGCCGAGGCCAAGCAGCGCGAAGAGTCGGCTCGTCTCGAGCGCGAGCGCAACGCCCTCGAGGCCCGGATCACCGAGCTCCGCAACTTCGAGCGCGATTACCGCTCGCAGCTGCGCGGCTACATCGAGGGTCAGCTCCGCGATCTCGACGAGAAGTCGGCGTCGACGGACTCGACTCCGGTTTCCGCGATCGGACTGTAGGTCGTCCTTTTGCCAGGACGCCGTCCCCTTCGTCGGTCGGCGGCCGGCGCGATAGTTGCGGTTCTCGCAGCGATCGTGCTGGCCGCCGATCAGTTTGTGAAGTACCTCACGACCGAGAACCTGCCGCTCCAGCAGCCGGTGCCGGTGCTCGGTGAGTTCCTTCAGCTGTACTACGTGCGCAACCCCGGCGCAGCGTTCTCGCTCGGATCCGATGTCACATGGATCTTCACCATCGCTCTGGCGGTGGTGGCCGGTGTGATCGTGTGGAAGGCCCTGGGTCTTCAGTCACGCCTCTGGGCCGTCGTCCTGGGCTGCCTGCTCGGTGGAGTGCTCGGAAACCTCACCGATCGTCTCTTCCGCGATCCTGGTTTCCCCATGGGGCACGTGGTCGACATGATCTCGATGCCGTGGATGATGCCGGCGATCTTCAACGTCGCCGACATCTTCATCGTCACCGGGATGATCTCGGTCGCGCTGCTCGTCGTGCTGGGACTCCGCTTCGACGGCACCCGGGAGCGTGACCACGCTCCTGTGGAGACCGATGACGAAGCCGAGGCTGCCGCGTTGGCCGAGGAGACCGGAGGCGAGACCTCTCGCCCGGGTACCGCCTCTCCGGATGCCGCCGCCGCGGACGGACGCTGAGCATGGAATTCCGCACCCTCCCCGTTCCTGACGGGCTGGACGGGACGCGCGTCGACGCGGCACTCGCGAAGATGCTGGGCTTCTCGCGCACCTTCGCCGCCGAGGTCGCCTCGGCGGGCGGCGTGCGCGTCGACGGGGTGACGCTCGACAAGTCCGATCGCCTGCGCGGCGGAGGGTGGCTCGAGGTGGAGTGGCAGCCGAAGGAGGAGCCGCGGATCATCCCGATCGCGGTTCCGGAACTCGGAATCGTCTACGACGATGACGACATCGTCGTGGTCGACAAGCCCACGGGCGTCGCCGCTCATCCCTCGCTCGGATGGGAGGGGCCGACCGTCGTCGGCGCTCTCGCAGCGGCGGGGTTCCGGGTCGCCACGAGTGGCGCTCCGGAGCGGCAGGGGATCGTGCATCGTCTGGATGTCGGCACCAGCGGGCTCATGGTCGTCGCGAAGAGCGAGACGGCGTACTCGTCGCTGAAGCACGCGTTCAAGGAGCGCACGGTGGAGAAGATCTATCACGCCGTCGTCCAGGGGCACCCCGACCCGCTGACGGGGACGATCGATGCTCCGATCGGCCGGCATCCGAATCACTCCTGGAAGTTCGCCGTCGTTCCCGACGGCAAACCGTCGGTGACCCACTATGAGACCCTCGAGGCCTTCCCGGGAGCCTCGCTGCTCGAGATCCATCTCGAGACCGGACGCACGCACCAGATCCGCGTGCACATGGCGGCCCTGCGGCACCCGTGCGCGGGCGACCCGCTCTACGGAGCAGATCCGACGCTGTCGGCACGGCTCGGACTCACCCGACAGTGGCTGCACGCGCACAAGCTCGCCTTCACCCACCCGGCGACGGGGGAGTGGGTGCAGTTCGAGTCGGGGTACCCCGCGGATTTCGAACGTGCCCTGGAGATCCTGCGCGGCGAGTGAATCGACGCCGTCGATGTCGGCGGTGTGGGTCAGACTGAGCCCATGAGCATCGAGGTGCGACCCGCTACCGACTTCGACGACGTGGCCGCTCTCGTCGGCCCCAAGAAGCCGACGTCGAACGTGTGCTTCTGCCTGAGCTACCGCATCGGCAGCGCCGAGAACAGGGCGCTGCGAGGCGAGAAGCGAGCGGAGCGCGTGCGTGAGCTCTGCCACCAGGATCCGCCTCCAGGCGTGATCGCGTACCTCGACGACGAACCCGTGGGCTGGGCGGCGGTGCATCCGCGCAGGGAGACGAGCTTCGCGCGCAACAGACTGATCCCGCATGTCGACGATCTCGATGTGTGGTCGCTCTGGTGCATCCGCGTCCGTCCCGGCCATCGGAAACAGGGCATCTCGCACGCTCTGATCGACGGAGCGGTGGCTCATGCGAAGAAGAGCGGCGCCCCCGCGATCGAGGGGTATCCGGTCGACAACCGTGGCGAGACGGTGAATCTCACAATGGCCTACGTCGGCACGATGGGGCTCTTCGAGAGTGCCGGATTCGCGAAGGCGGCCGACACCGGCTCGACGCTCGACGGCTTCCCGCGGGTGCTCATGCGACTCGATCTGCGAGATCCGCGGAAGAGAGCGAAGAAAGCGTGAACCCGACTGCACGTCAGAGGCAATACATAGTGTGAGCACAGACAGTGAGATCATCCGGCGGTCGCTGAGTCGGCCTGAGGCGTTCGCCGAGCTGTTCGACCGACATGCACGTGCGGTGAACGCGTTCGCGACATATCGGGTGGGTGCCCATGCCGCCGAGGACGTGCTCAGCGAGACCTTTCTCGTTGCCTTCCGCCGTCGAGGGGACTTCGACCTGAGCAAGCACTCAGCCTCTCCCTGGCTGCTCGGAATCGCCTCGCGGCTCATCCGTCGGCACAGAGCCGTCGAGGCACGGCATTGGCGCTCGTTCGCCGCGGTCGTCGGGGAGGACCATACGTCGCTCGGTGGACTCGATGACGCGATGCGGCGCGTGGACGCCGAGCGCGAAGTGCGTGCCCTGCGGCAGAAGATCGCGGCGTTGTCGCCCAAGGATCGGGAGACGCTTCTGCTCTACGCCTGGCAGGGGCTGAGCTACGAAGACATCGCGGAGACTCTCGGTGTGCCTGTGGGCACCGTGCGCTCCCGGTTGAATCGCGTTCGCACGCGACTCGATCCGGCGCGAAAGGCCCGTTCGTTCGAGATGCAGCAGGAAGGAGAAGTCCGTGGACGTGTTTGAGAAGGTTCAGAAGACCAAGCCGGATGTCGATGGTGTGGACTCGCATCTCGACTCGGCCCGCGCTCGACTGATGAGCGAGATCGCCGCGGGGAAGACCCCGGTGTCCGCTCGCCCTGCCGCACCGAAGCGGCTCGTGGCCGGCGTGCTCGTGGGCACCGCACTGGCGGCCACGGCGGGCGTGCTGGTGATCACGGGACTCACCGAACAGCCGAAGCCCGTGATCGAGGCCGTTCCGACGCGGGAGCCAGGACAGACGCTGAAGCCGTCGCCGACGCCCGCGCCGACACAGGAGCCGATGACGGCTGCGGGGGCCTTCGGCGCCGCCGCGACTGCGGCTCGGTCGTTCACCGGCCTGACGTTGGCACCGGGACAGTACCTGCGCGTGCACACGCAGTCGGAGCAGATCGTCTATCACCAGCCCGATCCGAACGGCGGGCAGTATCAGGCGGATCGGTCGAACGCTCAGAACGCCTGGCGCGGAAGCTCCTCCTGGAACTCCTATGCGCCGGCCGACCCGACGCAGCAGTGGTTCTTCGCCACCGATCAGCCCTGGACAGTGAGCGACACCTTCGGGCCGGACGCCGCGGCGCTCGCCCAGGCGCACAAGGAGGCGATGGCCTCGGGCGGCGATCCGTACTTCTCGAACGGGCCGTCAGCACCCTGGGCCACCCCGGACGGGTACGGGCTCGTGGCGTTCTTCTCGGCGATGCCCACGGACCCGGCGGCGCTCATCGCGTGGATCCGAGAGAATCAGGGGATCGTCGCGGGCGATCAGGACTACAAGGTCGGGTGGGTCCTCATCGAGCTTCTGTCGTACAACATGGGGTCGGGGGCTGAGCGGGCGACGATGTACGACGCCCTCAGCATGCTTTCCGGGTCTGAGATCGTGTCCGCCGATGCGACCTCGGCGACGCTGCGGTTCTCGGCGTCGACAGAGGCTCTGTCGGGTCAGCCAGCGGTTCAGCGGCGCTCGATCACGATCGACACGACCACGGGGCTCGTCACGGAGACGACCGCGGTACTCGACGTCGCCTCTTCGCTGATCCCCGCCTCCCTGGCAGACGAGAGGCACGTCTTCACCGTGAGCATCGTGGACTCGCTCCCCTGAAGCGATGCGGGACCCGGAGCGGCAGGTGCGGCGACGCTCGATGTCGGATGCCGAAAGTAGACTCGAAGGCATGGCATCCGACTCCTTCGTCCACCTGCACGTGCACAGCGAGTACTCGATGCTCGACGGGGCGGCGAAGATCGCGGCGATGACGCAGGCGGCGGCAGATTACGACATGCCGGCCATCGCCGTGACCGATCACGGCAACACCTTCGCGGCGTTCGAGTTCTACAAGGCGGCGAACGCCGCGGGCGTCAAGCCGATCATCGGTCTCGAGGCCTATGTGACTCCCGGCACGCATCGCAGCGACAAGACGCGTGTGCAATGGGGCTCCCCGGATCAGAAGAGCGACGATGTCTCCGGCTCCGGTGCCTACACCCACATGACGATGTGGAGCGAGAGCACGCAGGGGATGCACAACCTGTTCCGTCTCAGCTCGCTGTCGAGCATGGAGGGCTACTACTTCAAGCCCCGCATGGACCGGGAGCTCCTGCAGACATACGGCAAGGGGCTGATCGCCACCACAGGATGCCCCTCGGGTGAGATCCAGACGCGACTGCGCCTCGGCCAGTACGACGCCGCACGTGCGGCGGCCGCCGAGTTCCAGGACCTGTTCGGCAAGGAGAACTACTTCGCCGAGATCATGGATCACGGTCTCTCCATCGAGCGCAGGGTGATGACCGATCTGATCCGGCTCGCCAAGGATCTGAACATCCCGCTCGTCGGCACCAACGACTCGCACTACACGCACCAGCATGAGGCCGATGCCCATGAGGCGCTGCTGTGCGTGCAGTCCGGTTCGACGCTCGACGATCCCAACCGGTTCAAGTTCGACGGCGACGGGTACTACATCAAGACCGCCGCAGAGATGCGTCAGCTGTTCCGCGACCACCCCGAGGCCTGCGACAACACGCTGCTCATCGCCGAGCGGTGCGAAGTCGAATTCAACACCGCGGCCAACTACATGCCGCGCTTCCCCGTGCCGGACGGCGAGACGGAGGACAGCTGGCTCATCAAGGAGGTCGAAGCGGGCCTCCACTACCGATACCCGAGCGGCATCCCCGACAAGGTGCGCAAGCAGGCCGAGTACGAGACCGGCATCATCCTGCAGATGGGGTTCCCCGGCTACTTCCTCGTCGTCGCCGACTTCATCAACTGGGCGAAGGACAACGGAATCCGCGTCGGTCCGGGCCGTGGCTCGGGCGCCGGGTCGATGGTCGCCTACGCCATGAAGATCACCGACCTCGACCCGCTCGAGCACGGTCTCATCTTCGAGCGCTTCCTCAACCCCGACCGCGTCTCGATGCCCGACTTCGACGTCGACTTCGATGACCGTCGCCGCGGCGAGGTCATCGACTACGTGACGAGGAAGTACGGCTCCGAGCGCGTCGCTCAGATCGTCACCTACGGCACGATCAAGTCGAAGCAGGCTCTGAAGGATGCGGGGCGTGTGCTGGGATTCCCGTTCAGCATGGGCGAGCGGCTGACGAAGGCGATGCCGCCGCCCGTCATGGGCAAGGACATGCCTCTCGACGGCATGTTCGACTCGGCGCACCCCCGCTACAAGGAGGCGAGCGAGTTCCGTGCGCTCATCGAGACCGATCCCGAGGCGAAGACGGTCTTCGACCGCGCCCTCGGTCTCGAAGGTCTGAAGCGCCAGTGGGGCGTGCACGCCGCCGGTGTGATCATGTCGTCCGAGCCCCTGCTCGACATCATCCCGATCATGCGCCGCGAGCAGGACGGCCAGATCGTCACCCAGTTCGACTACCCGTCCTGCGAGTCGCTCGGGCTGATCAAGATGGACTTCCTGGGGCTCCGCAACCTCACGATCATCTCGGACGCTCTCGACAACATCCGCACCAACCGCGGGGAGGAGCTCGACCTCGAACACCTCGCCCTGGATGACCGCGGCGCCTACGAGCTGCTCGGTCGCGGCGAATCGCTCGGCGTCTTCCAGCTCGACGGCGGGCCGATGCGATCGCTGATGCGCCTGATGCGTCCGGACAACTTCGGCGACATCTCCGCGCTCATCGCGCTGTACCGCCCGGGTCCGATGGGTGCGAACTCGCACACGAACTATGCGCTGCGCAAGAACGGCCAGCAGCCGATCACACCGATCCACCCGGAGTTCACCGAATCGCTCGCCGACATCCTCGACGAGTCCTACGGCCTGATCATCTACCAGGAGCAGGTGATGGCCATCGCCCAGCGCGTGGCCGGGTTCTCGCTCGGCCAGGCCGACATCCTGCGCCGAGCGATGGGCAAGAAGAAGAAGTCCGAGCTCGACAAGCAGTTCGAGGGCTTCCAAGCCGGCATGCACGCGAACGGGTACTCCGACGGTGCCGTCAACGCGATCTGGGAGATCCTCCTCCCGTTCTCGGACTACGCCTTCAACAAAGCGCACTCGGCGGCATACGGGGTCGTCTCGTACTGGACCGCCTACCTCAAGGCGCACTATCCCGCCGAGTACATGGCCGCGCTGCTCACCAGCGTCGGCGACTCGAAAGACAAGATGGCGCTCTATCTCAACGAGTGCCGTCGAATGGGCATCAAGGTGCTGCCGCCCGATGTCTCAGAGTCGATCAAGTACTTCGCCGCTGTCGGCGACGACATCCGATTCGGGCTCGGTGCCGTCCGCAACGTCGGCAGCAACGTGGTCGAGGGCATCATCGCGGCCCGCAAGGATGAGCGATTCTCCTCGTTCCATCACTTCCTCGAGAAGGTCCCGCTGCACGTCTCGAACAAGCGCACGGTCGAGTCTCTGATCAAGGCCGGCGCGTTCGACTCGATGGGCGACTCGCGCCGTGCGCTGCTCGAAGTCCACGAGGATGCCGTCGAGGCGGCTGTGGATCGCAAGCGGAACGAAGCACAGGGTGCGATCGGCTTCGACTTCGACAGTCTGTACGACGGAATGGAAGAGGCGCCGCCTGCCAAGGTGCCCGCCCGCCCCGAATGGATCAAGAAGGACAAGCTCGCTTTCGAGCGCGAGATGCTCGGGCTCTACGTGTCGGACCACCCCCTGGCCGGGCTCGAGGTGCCTCTGGCGAAGCACGCGTCGATCTCGATCCACAACCTCATCAACTCGGAGGACATGCAGGACGGTGAGCAGGTCACCGTCGCCGGTCTCGTCACGAGCGTGCAGCATCGCGTCGCGAAGGCCAGTGGCAATCCGTACGGAATGATCACCGTCGAGGACTTCAACGGCGAGGTGACGGTCATGTTCATGGGCAAGACGTACACCGAGTTCCAGCACATCCTGCAGCAGGACTCGATCCTCGCCGTGCGCGGCCGGGTGTCGAAGCGCGATGACGGACTCAACCTGCATGCGCAGTCCGCGTTCGCGCCGGATGTCGGTTCCTTCGACGCCGCGGGTCCGCTCTCGCTCGTGCTCGCCGAGCAGAGGGCGACGGAGCGGGTGATGCACGAGCTCGCCGACGTGCTGCGCCGTCACAACGGGGACACCGAGGTCGTGCTGCGGGTGCACCGCGGCGGCACGGCGAAGGTCTTCGACGTGCCGATGCCGGTCAAGGTCTCGGCCGATCTGTTCGGAGATCTCAAATCGCTGCTCGGGCCGACCTGCCTGGGCTGAGCACCAGCGGACGCTGCCGCTCGATGGGTCCTCACGGACGCACCGGGTAGTATCGGGACGCGTTCGGGTGCACGACGACTAAGGCTCTGCACCGTGGCGAAAGGACCCTCCCCATGAGCACGGAATCACCCTTCCTGAACAGTGACGACTCAGCTGCAGACCGGTCGTCGGCGTCAGACGAGTCACCTCTCGACGAGGATTTCTCCGATGACGACGGCGTGCTCTATGACGATGAGGTGACGCCGGAGTACGGCATCCTCGGATTCACCCTGCGGGAGCTGCTCATCGTCGGCGTGTGGCTGATCGCCTTCATCGCGTCGTTCTTCCCGTACGTCGGAGACTCGTCCATCTGGGGTGCCGGAATCCAGTGGGTCCTCCCGATCGGCGTGCCGACGGTCGCCGTGTTCCTGCTGGTCCTCCGCCGTTTCTCACCCGACGGCATCCGCCGGGTCGGCTCGCTGGGGATCGACCAGTTCGCTTCCGTGGCGTTCTCCGTCTCAGCGGTCTTCTGGCTCGGCGCACTCTGGAACGCCGTCGCGTTCGCGATCGAGTTCGGTGTCTTCGGGCTGCCCTGGAACGGCGTCGTTCAGCTGCTCGCAGCGCTCGCGCTCGTCGTCCTCACGGTCTTCGCTCCGCTGGTGCCCGGCCTCAAGGAAGACTTCCAGGGCCGACTCGTCACGCTCGCGCACCGCAACGCCAATCCGGTCCGACCGGTCATCGCGCGTCCCCGCCCCGAGCCTGCCGCCCCGGGCGCCGACGCTCCCGTCGCCGTCGAGGCCGATGCTTCGGCCGACACGGACCTGCGACCTGCGTCGTACGCATCGCCCGCCTCGTCGAGCGATGTCGCTCCTGAGGCCCACACCGCCGCGACGGATGCCGCGCCGACGGCCTACGCGACGGACGCCGCGCCGACGGCCTACGGGACGGACGCCGCACCGACGGCCTACGCGACGGACGCTGCCCCGACCGCCTACACGACACCCTCGGCGGAGGGGATCGACGTCGAACTGTCCCGTGAGCAGGCGACCGATGAGGTCGCCCGTCTCAATATCGCCGAGCAGGTGCCACTGTCCTCCCACGCGTCGGGCGGGGGGACCGGGACCGAGGAGACGACCTCCGATGAGGAGTACACCCCGGCGTACTCGCGCCGGTCGCGCGGCCAGGAACCCGAGATCGTGTCCGACACCGGAAGCATCGAGTCGCTTCTCGGTGCGACCGCGCGCGATGTCTCGTCGCCCGAGACGACCGCGTTCCCCGCCGTCGAACACGACTCGGACTTCGCCGCGACGAGCCCTCGGGACGCCTACTCGACCCCGCAGCCCTTCTGGATCCTCGCGCCGACCGAGCGCGACGTGCATGACGAACGCGGCGAGGTCATCTTCCGAATCGGACCGAATGCGTGGGCGCTCGTCATCGAGGACCGCGGTGGCGCCTATGTCATCCGACACGACGACGGTCGCATCGGCTACCTGCACGACATCTCAGACATCACGAAGGGCTGATCTTGCGCACGATCGATCTGCGAGGGCGCACGCTCTCGCCGGCTGACATGCTCGCGGCCGTGCCGCGAGCCACCCAGGCACGGGCCGAGGCTCTCGACACCGCCACGCGCATCGTCGAGGACGTGCGCGAGCGCGGCGAAGAGGCGCTGCGCGAGCAGGCTGAACGCTTCGATCGTGTCACGGGTCATGAGATCCGCGTGCCCGCGCAGCACATCGCCGATGCTCTCGAGACCCTCGCGCCTGCTGTCCGCGATGCCCTCGACGAGGCGATCCGCCGGGTGCGCATCGCCTCCGAAGCCCAGGTTCCCGAACGTCGGATCACCCGGATCGGCGCCGGCGCGACGATCACCCAACGCTGGCAGCCTGTGCACCGCGCGGGCGTGTACATCCCCGGCGGCAAGGCGGTGTATCCCTCCAGCGTCATCATGAACGTCGTCCCCGCCCAGGTCGCGGGCGTCGAGCAGATCGCGCTCGCTTCACCGCCCCAGGCGGATCAGGGAGGTCGCGTCCACCCCACGATCCTCGCCGCGGCAGGCCTCCTCGGCATCACGGAGGTGTACGCCATCGGCGGCGCCGGCGCCATCGGTTCCTTCGCGCACGGCGTCGCCGGCATCGGACTCGACCCGGTCGACGTGCTGTCAGGGCCCGGCAACAACTACGTCGCCTCCGCCAAGCGGGCGGTGGCCGGGGTCGTCGGCACGGACTCCGAGGCGGGGGCCACCGAGATCCTCGTCGTCGCAGATGCCGCCGCCGACCCGCGTCTCATCGCCGCCGACCTCGTCAGTCAGGCCGAGCACGACGAGCAGGCTTCGGCCGTCCTCGTCACCGACTCGCCTCAGCTCGCCGATCGTGTCGCCGAAGAGGTGGCGCGGCAGGCCGGCGCGACCCGTCATGCGACCCGCGTGGCCGCAGCTCTCGACGGACCGCAGTCCGCGATCGTGCTCGTCGACGACCGTGCCATGGCCACGGCGTTCAGCAATGCGTACGCTCCCGAGCACCTCGAACTTCACCTCGAGGATGCCGAGGACGCCGCCGACAGCTTCACGAGCGCAGGTGCGGTGTTCGTCGGCGACCACACGCCGGTGAGTCTGGGCGACTACATGGCGGGCAGCAACCACGTTCTGCCGACCGGGGGACAGGCGCGCTATGCGCCGGGACTCGGCGCCTACACGTTCCTTCGTCCGCAGCAGGTGATCTCCTACGATCGGGCCGCCCTGGCCGAGGTCCGTGAGGGGGTCGTCGCCCTCGCCGAGACCGAAGTGCTCCCCGCGCACGGCGAGGCGATCGAGGCGCGTTTCACCGCGTAGGATCGGTCAGATGCACTGCCCCTTCTGCCGTCACTCGGACTCTCGCGTCATCGATTCCCGCACCAGCGACGACGGTCTCTCGATCAGGCGCCGTCGTCAGTGCCCTGAGTGCGGCGGGCGTTTCACGACCACCGAGACGGCCAGCCTCAACGTCATCAAGCGTTCGGGCGTCATGGAGCCGTTCAGTCGCGAGAAGGTGATCTCCGGCGTGCGCAAGGCGTGTCAGGGGCGCCCCGTGACCGAGGCCGATCTGGCGGTCCTCGCTCAGCGTGTCGAGGAGGCCGTGCGGCAGACAGGTGTCTCGCAGCTCGATACGAACGAGATCGGCTTGGCCATCCTCGGACCCCTCCGCGACCTCGATGAGGTCGCATACCTGCGGTTCGCGAGCGTGTATCAGGCTTTCGACTCGCTCGAGGATTTCGAGAGCGCCATCACGGATCTGCGTGCCGACCACGTCAAGCCGGAGCCTGCCGACCGGTAATCTGGCAGGGATGTATCCGCTGCTCTTTCGCGCTGTCCTGTCGCGCTTCGACCCCGAGTTCGCCCATCACGCCGGTATGGCGGTGATCCGCGTGCTCGGAGTGCCTCCGCTCTCCTGGGCGACGCGGGCACTGACGAAGCCGGATCCGTCGCTGCGGGTGGACGCACTCGGACTGAGCTTCTCCTCGCCCTTCGGCATCGCCGCCGGGTTCGACAAGAACGCGATCGGCGTCCGCGGTCTTGCAGCGCTCGGCTTCGGCCACGTCGAGGTCGGCACCGTCACCGCGATCCCGCAGGAGGGCAACCCGAAGCCCCGACTGTTCCGGCTGATCGCCGATCGTGCGGTCATCAACCGCATGGGATTCAACAACGAGGGCGCGGATGCCGCGGCCCGGCGCCTCGCGCGGTTGCGTCGCGGCGCCCCTGACACGGTCATCGGAGTCAACATCGGCAAGAGCCGTGTCGTCGACGTCGAGGACGCCACTGCCGACTACGTCGCTTCGGCGACGCGGCTGGCCCCGCTGGCCGACTACCTGGCCGTCAACGTCTCGTCCCCGAACACCCCGGGTCTTCGGGGACTGCAGGCGGTGGAGACGCTGGCTCCGCTGCTCCGGGCGGTGCGCGCGGCATCCGGAAAGACTCCGCTGCTCGTCAAGATCGCCCCCGATCTGGCTGACGACGAGATCGCCGCGATCGCGAAGCTCGCCGTCGACGAGGGCCTCGCCGGCATCATCGCGCACAACACAACGATCAGCAGGGATGGACTCACGACGGACGCGGCGACGGTCGCGGGCATCGGAGCGGGCGGCCTCTCCGGCGCGCCCCTCAAGGAGCGCTCGCTTCAGGTGCTGCGTCTGGTTCGCTCGACCGTGCCCGCAGAGTTCTGCGTCATCGCCGTCGGGGGAGTGGAGACGCCCGCGGACGTTCAGGAGCGACTCGAAGCGGGTGCGACGCTCGTGCAGGGCTACACGGCGTTCCTGTACCGCGGTCCGTTCTGGGGACGCGAGATCAACCGGGGCCTCGTCGAACGCTGAGAAGCTGCGCGTACGAACAAGAGAGGCGCCTCGTGCTCATAGAGCACGAGGCGCCTCTCTCGATGATTCAGGGGATCAGGCGGGGCGGTCGCCGCGCTTGACCTGCGGCTTGGGCAGACGCATGAACCGCATCTGCAGCGACCGCATCGCGGCGTACCAGCCGAGACCGCGCTCCATGCGGTCCTTGCCGAACTTCGCGGCGACCTTGCGCTTGACGCGCATCCCCAGCAGGATCATGCCGCCGATCGCGAGGATCAGGTACGCCATCATGACCAGGTACGCCCAGCCGGCGATCGCGAAGCCGCCGATGGCGAGGTTGGCCGGAAGGAGCGAGATGAGGATGACGAGCACCATGACGCCCATCACGAACTCGGCGGGGTGCCATCCGGCGTCCACGTAGTCGCGGACCCAGCGGCGCTGCGGGCCCTTGTCGCGAGCCGGGAGGTACTTCTCCTCGCCGGCCGCCAGACCGGCCTGCGCGCGGTTGCGTCGCTCGCTGAGCTCGGCGCGCGCTGCGGCCTTGGCCTCCTTGGTGTTCGCGACCAGAGGACGGCGGCGGGCCGCTTCCTGCTCGGCCCGGGTCGGCGTCGCGCGTCCCTTGCCCGACGCGGTCGTCTCGGCGGCGTCGTCGTTCGTCGAAGGGGGGACAGGGGTAGTGGCCACGAGGTTCCTCGGTTCAGTGAAGGCGGATCACCTTAAGATTACTCGCATGACATCTCCTGCCCAGCCCGGCGACCAGAATCTGTCCAGCGAACGCGAGCCGGCCGTCCTCGAGGCCGCAGCCACAGGGTTCCCGGCCGCGCTGAGCGACCTGGGCGCACTCGTCCGCATCCCCGGCATGGCCTGGCCCGCGTTCGACCAGACGCAGCTCGAACGCAGCTCGGAGGCGGTCGCCGCGCTCGCGACGGCGACGGGGATCTTCGACGACGTGCGAGTGCTGCGCGCCGCGATCCCCGGCACCGACGAGCACGGGCAGCCTGCCGTGCTCGCGACGCGTGCTGCGCGCAACGGCAAGCCGACGATCCTGCTCTACGCGCACCACGACGTGCAGCCTCCAGGAGACGACGCGCTGTGGGAGACGCCGCCGTTCGAACCAACGGTGCGCGACGGACGCCTGTACGGGCGCGGAGCCGCCGATGACAAAGCGGGCATCATGGCGCACATCGCCGCGATCCGCGCTGTGGCCGAGGTCGTGGGCGACGATCTCGAGCTCGGGATCGCGATGTTCATCGAGGGGGAGGAGGAGTACGGATCGCGCTCCTTCGCTCAGTTCCTCGCGGACAACAAGGAAGCGCTCCGGGCGGATGCGATCGTGGTCGCCGACTCGGGCAACTGGGATTCTGTCACCCCCGGCCTCACCGTCTCGCTCCGTGGCAACGCGCGCTTCACCGTGCGCGTGCGCACCCTCGACCATGCGTCTCACTCGGGCATGTTCGGCGGAGCGGTTCCGGACGCCATGATGGCCACGGTCAGGATGCTCTCCACGCTCTGGAACGAGGACGGCTCCGTCGCCGTCGAGGGGATGACCGAGCGCGACGCGCCGACGCCGGAGTACACCGAGGAGACGCTCCGCGATGAAGCGGGTCTTCTTCCTGGCACGTCTCCGGTCGGCGGGGGCAGCATTCTCAGCCGGATCTGGAACAAGCCGGCGGTCACGGTCATCGGGATCGATGCGACGAGCGTCGCCGCGGCGTCGAACACCCTCCTTCCCGAGGTGACGGTGGTCGTGAGCGCGCGCGTCGCGCCAGGTCAGACGGGGGAGGAGGCGTATGCCGCCCTCGAGGCGCATCTGCGCGCGAACGCGCCGTTCGGTGCGGAGCTGACCTTCACCGACGTCGACCTGGGAAACGGCTTCCTCGTCGACACCAGCGGCTGGGCGGTCGCCCTCACCCGCGATGCGATGCGCGACGGGTACGGTGTGCCGCCGGTCGACCTCGGCGTCGGCGGTTCGATCCCGTTCATCGCTGATCTGGTGCGGGAGTTCCCCGACGCGCAGATTCTCGTGACCGGCGTCGAGGACCCGCACTCGCGTGCCCACAGCCCGAATGAATCGCTGCACCTCGACACGTTCCGCCATGCGGTCGCGACCGAGGCTCTGCTGCTCTCGCGCATGAACGACATCATCATCTGAGCCGCATCCGCGAGCCTGAGGGTAAAATCGAGATACCAGCCGTGCGAGCGCGGCCCGTCACAAGGAGCGACATGAGCGACACCACACTGACTTCGGCAGAGACCACCCAGGCGCACGGCGTGAAGCTGACCGATGCCGCGGCCACGAAGGTCAAGAACCTTCTCGAGCAGGAGGGCCGCGATGACCTGCGTCTGCGCGTAGCCGTTCAGCCAGGCGGATGCTCCGGCCTGATCTACCAGCTGTACTTCGACGAGCGATTCCTCGAGGGCGACGAGACCGTCGACTTCGACGGCGTCGAGGTCATCATCGACAACATGAGCGTCCCGTACCTCGACGGCGCCTCCATCGACTTCAAGGACACGATCTCGGAGCAGGGCTTCACGATCGACAACCCCAACGCCGCAGGCAGCTGCGCCTGCGGAGACAGCTTCCACTGATCCGAACCCCTCCGCCAACCTGCGTGGTTGGCATGAATCAGGTGTGAGGTTGCCCTAGACTTGGGTGTGCCCTGTCCGCAATCTGAAAGGTGCATCGTGCCCTCGAAACGCCGCCTTCGTTGGGCCGCTCTCCCCCTGGGAGTAGCGGCAGCCGTGGCCCTGGCGGGATGTACTGCCACTGAGCTGAACGGTTACCTCCCGGGCTTCGTGGAGGGTGAGCCTGCGGCCACCAACCAGACCGAGCGCGTCTCGTCGCTCTGGGTCAACTCCTGGATCGTCCTCCTCGCCGTCGGCGTGATCACCTGGGGCCTGATGGCCTGGGCCGCGATCGCCTACCGTCGCCGGAAGGGTCAGACAGGTCTGCCCGTGCAGATGCGGTACAACATGCCGATCGAGATCTTCTACACGGTCGTGCCGCTGATCCTCGTGCTGGGCATGTTCTTCTTCACCGCGCGTGACCAGTCGGCGATCGAGACGAAGTGGGACGAACCCGACGTCGAGATCACGGCCATCGCCAAGCAGTGGGCGTGGGACTTCCAGTACGACGGTGAAGAAGAGGACAACTCCGACGCCGTCTGGACGATGGGAATCCAGGCCCAGCCGGACGCGGACGGCACCGTCGATCAGGCGCAGCTCCCGACGCTGGTGCTGCCGGTCGACCAGAAGGTCACGATCAACCTGCAGTCCCGCGATGTCATCCACTCGTTCTGGATCATCGACTTCCTGTACAAGAAGGACATGTACATCGGGAAGGACAACTCCTGGTCCTTCATCCCGACCCGAGTCGGCGAGTACGCCGGCAAGTGCGCCGAGCTCTGCGGCGAGTACCACTCGATGATGCTCTTCAACGTCAAGGTCGTCGAGCAGGACGAGTACGACGCCTACCTCCAGACTCTCGAGGAGGAAGGCAACACGGGAGACATCACGGACGCCTACGACCGTCTGTCGAACTACCCGGGGACCACCGCCCCGACCTCCGAGGAAGGAGAGGAGTAAGCCATGTCGACCACTGAAGCCCCCCGCACCGACGAGGCCCCTCGCTCTCGACCCACCACCCTGCCCGCACGTCAGGCTGCTCTCATGAGCTCGTCGCGTGTCGAGCAGAAGGGCAACATCGTCGTCAAGTGGATCACCTCCACCGACCACAAGACGATCGGGTACATGTACCTCATCGCCTCGGTGCTGTTCTTCCTCCTCGGCGGCGTGATGGCACTCGTCATCCGTGCTGAGCTCTTCGCTCCGGGAATGCAGATCATCCCGACCAAGGAGCAGTACAACCAGCTCTTCACGATGCACGGCACGATCATGCTGCTGATGTTCGCGACACCGCTGTTCGCCGGCTTCGCCAACGCGATCCTGCCGCTGCAGCTCGGCGCCCCGGACGTCGCCTTCCCGCGTCTGAACGCGTTCGCGTTCTGGCTGTTCCTCTTCGGCTCGACGATCGCCGTCGCCGGCTTCCTCACCCCGCAGGGTGCGGCCTCGTTCGGATGGTTCGCCTATCAGCCGCTCGCCAGTGCGTCCTTCTCTCCGGGTGCCGGTGGAAACCTCTGGATGCTGGGTCTCGGCATCTCGGGCTTCGGAACCATCCTCGGCGCCGTGAACTTCATCACCACGGTGATCACGATGCGCGCACCGGGTATGACGATGTGGCGCATGCCGATCTTCTCGTGGAACACGCTCATCACGAGCCTCCTCATCCTGATGGCCTTCCCGGTGCTCGCCGCCGCGATCTTCGCCGCAGGTGCGGACCGCGTGCTCGGCGCTCACATCTACGACCCGGCCAACGGCGGTGTCCTGCTCTGGCAGCACCTGTTCTGGTTCTTCGGTCACCCTGAGGTCTACATCATCGCTCTGCCGTTCTTCGGCATCGTCTCCGAGATCTTCCCGGTCTTCAGCCGCAAGCCGATCTTCGGATACAAGACGCTCGTGTACGCGACGATCGCGATCGCCGCACTGTCCGTCGCCGTGTGGGCTCACCACATGTACGTGACCGGCTCTGTGCTGCTGCCGTTCTTCGCCCTCATGACGATGCTCATCGCAGTGCCGACGGGTGTGAAGATCTTCAACTGGATCGGCACGCTGTGGCGTGGATCGGTGACCTTCGAGACCCCGATGGTGTTCGCACTCGGCTTCCTGGTGTCGTTCGTCTTCGGTGGCCTGACCGGTGTCATCCTCGCGGCTCCGCCGCTGGACTTCCACCTGTCCGACTCGTACTTCGTGGTCGCGCACTTCCACTACGTCGTCTTCGGCACCGTCGTGTTCGCCATGTTCGCCGGGTTCTACTTCTGGTGGCCGAAGTGGACCGGACGCATGCTCAACGAGCGCCTGGGCTATGTGCACTTCTGGATGCTGTTCATCGGCTTCCACATGACGTTCCTCATCCAGCACTGGCTGGGCGTCGACGGCATGGTGCGTCGCTACGCCGACTACTCGCCGGAAGACGGATGGACGTGGGGCAACCAGGTCTCGACCATCGGCGCGATCATCCTCGGCGCCTCGATGCTGCCCTTCTTCCTGAACGTGTGGATCACGGCTCGCAAGGCTCCGAAGGTCACGGTCAACGACCCGTGGGGCTACGGCGCTTCGCTCGAGTGGGCGACGTCCTGCCCGCCGCCGCGTCACAACTTCACGTCGATCCCGCGTATCCGCAGCGAGCGTCCCGCGTTCGACCTGAACCACCCCGAGGCTGCGGAGTTCACGCCCGCTGCGCCCGGCGAGCGAGAGGGCCACTGAGCCATGCGCGACAATGTCATTCTCTGGTGGGTGCTGACCGCCTTCTTCGCCCTGGTCGGCGTCGTCTACACCGGCTGGCACATCCTCGCCACGCCGTCGGACAACTTCGCCGCGCGGATCGAATGGGTCGGCACCGTGGCGCTGTTCTTCGCCGCGTTCATGGGCGCGATGATCGCGTTCTACCTCGACCGCACGCACAAGGCTCAGAACGGCGAATTGCCTGAGGACATCCTCACGAGCGACATCGACGACGGAGACCCCGAGCTCGGCGAGTTCAGCCCCTGGTCCTGGTGGCCGATCGTCCTCGCGGGTTCCGCTGCCGTCTTCGTCGTGGGACTGGCCGTCGGACACTTCCTGCTTCCGATCGGCCTGGCGATCTTCGTCGTCGCGATCGTCGGCTGGGTCTACGAGTACTACCGCGGGAACTTCGCCCGCTGATCTGCATGCAGAAAGCCCCTGGGATCTCCATCCCAGGGGCTTTCTGCATGTCCTGTCGCTACGCGCGGCTGCGGACACGGGCGATGCCCGTCAGCGGGTCGACAGGCCGACGGTGGACGCCGTCGGCGTCCTCCACGGGATAGCCCTCCCTGACCCAATACTCGAACCCGCCGATCATCTCGCGAACGGCGTAGCCGAGCTTCGCGAACTCCAGAGCGCCCTTCGCGCCGGCGTTGCACCCCGGGCTCCAGCAGTAGACGACGACGGCGGCGTCGAGGGGGATCTCGGCACGAGCGCGGCTCGCGATCTCGCTGTAGTGCATCTGTGTCGCTCCAGCGACGCGTCCCTGCGCCCACGCTTCCTCTGAGCGGACATCGATGATGACGATGTCGTCTTCGGAGCGGAGAGCGGCATACACATCGCTCGCATCGGTCTCGTAGGCGAGCTTGGCGGCGTAGTAGTCAGCGCGATCGATCATGCGCTCAGCCTAGGCAACGGCGCGAGGTCCCGCCGTCATCATCCGGACGGCGGCGCACTGGAATCCGCCAATGTGGACTGCAGGCTCAGAGCTCCGCTGTCATCTGGACGCGGCGTCCGTATCGGTCGAGGCCAAGGGAGGCCTCGGTCTCCACCAGGCCGCGCTGGAACGGCGTCTCGGGGATGCTCTCGAGGAACCCGCACGACGCGTAGAAGGGCGCGTTCCACGGGATCTCGGCATAGGTCCGCAAGGTCATGCGCGTGTAGCCGCGATCCCGCGCCTCATCGAGTGCAGCGCTCACAAGGCGGCGACCGAATCCCTGTCGTCCCACGGTGGGGAGGACAGACAGCTGTTCGAGGTGCGCATGACCGTCGGAGTCCAGGACATGGACGAAACCCACAGGGGAGGAGCCCTCTGACTCTTCCAGAACGAGAACGAATCCCGGCTCGGCGAGGCGTTCGGCACCGTTCGCAGCGGGAGGCCATACTGGCGCCCCCAGACTGTCGATCAGGAGAGCGTCAGCCTGGGCCTCGATGGCGGTCAGGAGCTCCGCATCCTCGGACGTGGCGGGCCTGATCGCAGCGCTCATCGGTTCGTCTCCGCGATCGCAGCGACCGCTTCGATCTCCACCAGCTGGTCGTCGTACCCCAGCACGGTGACGCCCATGAGGGTGCTCGGTACGTCGTGCTCTGCGAAGGCCTCGTGAACGACGTTCCATGCCGTGACCAGATCAGCCTGAGACGACGATGCCACGAGGACCCGGGTGCTGATGACGTCGGCGATCGTGGCGCCACTGGCGCGCAGCGCGAGATCGAGGGTCTCCAGGCAACGTGACGCTTGCGCGGCGTAGTCGCCGGGGGCCGTGGTGGATCCGTCGTCCTCGAGCGGGCAGGCGCCCGCGAGGAAGATGAGTCGGGAGCCCGCCGGAGCAGTGGCGGCGTAGGCATAGGGGGCGGCAGCGAGATCGGCGGATCGGATGAGTTGGACTGCGGAGCTCATGGCACGATCCTTCCACGTTCACTTGAGAGCCTCCCGGACATGAAGAAGGCCCTGTCCGAAACGGACAGGGCCTTCTTGCGGGGGAGCGGCGATGTTACTCGTCGTCCTCCGACTTCTTCTTGCGAGGCTTCTTCACCGGCTCGGTCGCGATGACCGTGCTGGGAGTGTTCGCCGTCTCGTCGACGTGCGTCTCGCTGACGGTGATCGGAGCGTCGGGGACGCCGGCGCGCTCATGGGCGCCCTGGATCTCCGCCGCCTCGGTCTCATCGTTCTGAGCCGTGACGTGGTGCTGGTGAGCGTCCGCAGCTTCGATCTCCGCCTGCGTGAGCGGCGCGAGCCGGTCCTCGAAGAACCACCGTGAGATGGAAGAACGGAGGTTCTCCGTCCACGAGATTCGTCCCTTCGCGTTCGGACGCACGACCAGAGGCTCGTAGTTGTCCACATCGATGAGCTTCCAGCGGTCGTACGTGTCGACCGGCTGGTGCACCTCGATGAACTCGCCGCCGGGAAGGCGGACGATGCGGCCGGACTCGAAACCGTGCAGCACGATCTCGCGGTCCTTCTTCTGCAGCGCGAGGGCGATCCGCTTGGCGATGAAGTAGCCGAGGACCGGTCCGACGAACAGCAGCGCCTGGAGCGCGTGGATCACGCCCTCCATGGTCAGCATGAAGTGCGTCGCGATGAGGTCGGAGGATGCTGCAGCCCACAGGACGGCGTAGAAGATCACGCCGGCGACGCCGATCGCGGTGCGGGTCGCCGCGTTGCGCGGGCGCTGAGCGATGTGGTGCTCGCGCTTGTCTCCCGTGATCCACGCCTCGATGAAGGGGTAGATCGCGACGAGCACGATGAAGAGCCCGAGGACGACCAGCGGCAGCAGGATCCCGAACGACCAGGTGCGATCGAGGAAGACCACGTCGAGGTTGGACGGAGCGAGACGCAGGGCGCCGTCCGCGAATCCGATGTACCAGTCAGGCTGAGTACCGGCGGAGACGGGGGAGGGGTCGTACGGGCCGTAGTTCCAGATCGGGTTGATCTGGAAGAACGTCGCGATCAGCACGATCGTGCCGAAGACGATGAACAGGTAGCCGCCCATCTTCGACATGTACACCGGCATCATCGGGTAGCCGACGACGTTGTCGTTCGTGCGGCCGGGGCCGGCGAACTGCGTGTGCTTGTTGACGATCATCAGCATGAGGTGCACGGCGATGAGGCCGATCACCAGCAACGGCAGCAGCAGGATGTGCAGCGTGTACAGGCGTCCGACGATGTCCGTACCCGGGAACTCGCCGCCGAAGAGGAGGAACGAGGTCCAGGTTCCGATCAGCGGGATGCCCTTGATCATGCCGTCGATGATGCGGAGACCGTTGCCCGAGAGCAGGTCGTCGGGAAGCGAGTATCCGGTGAAGCCCTCGGCCATCGCCAGGACGAACAGCACGAAGCCGATCACCCAGTTGAGCTCGCGGGGCTTGCGGAATGCGCCGGTGAAGAACACGCGCAGCATGTGCACGCCGATTCCTGCGACGAAGACGAGTGCGGCCCAGTGGTGGATCTGGCGAACCAGGAGACCACCGCGGAGGTCGAACGAGATGTGCAGCGACGACTCGAGTGCCGCCGACATCTCGATGCCGCGCATCGGAGCATAGGCGCCCGTGTAGTGCGTCTCGACCATGGAGGCCTGGAAGAAGAACGTCAGGAAGGTTCCGGACAGGAACACGACCACGAAGCTCCACAGCGCGATCTCACCGAGCATGAACGACCAGTGGTCGGGGAAGATCTTGCGTCCGAGCTCCTTGACGAAGCCGGAGATGCTGGTGCGCTCATCGATGTAGTTCGACGCGGCGCCGACGAATCGGCCGCCGAGAGGCGCCTTGTTGTCCTTGTCCTCTTTGGACAGCGTTGCGGTGCTCAATGGCGCTCCCAGAAGCTCGGGCCGACGGGCTCGGTGAAGTCACTGCGTGCGACGAGGTAGCCCTCGTCGTCGACGGTGATGGGCAGCTGCGGCAGCGGACGCGCGGCAGGTCCGAAGATGACCTTGGCGTGATCCGTGACGTCGAACTGCGACTGGTGGCAGGGGCAGAGGAGGTGGTGCGTCTGCTGCTCGTAGAGTGCCACCGGGCATCCGACGTGCGTGCAGACCTTCGAGTACGCGACGATGCCGTCGTACGACCAGTCCTTGCGGTCTTCGGCCTCGATGAGCTGCTCGGGGCGCAGGCGCATCATCAGCACGATGGCCTTGGCCTTCTCCTCGAGGTAGCCGTCGTGGTGGCTGAGCTCTGCGAGATCCTCGGGGATCACGTGGAATGCGGATCCGAGGGTCACATCCGCTGCGCGGATCGGGGTGCCGTCGGGGTCGCGCACGAGACGCTGGCCCTTCTCCCACATGGTGTGCTTCAGCAGCGTGACCGGATCGCCCGCGGTGGGGTCGTCGGGTGTGCTGTGCGGAGCGAGACCGCGGAAGAGCGTGACACCGGGGATGATCGAGGCCACGATCGCCGCGAACAGCGAGTTGCGGATCATCGTGCGTCGTCCGAAACCGGACTCCTCGTTGGCCGTGGCGAACGCCTCGACGACGGCCTCTCGCGTCGAGTCCTTGCCCCGGGTGGGGTGACGGTGCTCGATGTGCTCCTTGTCGCTCATCAGCGCCTTGGACCAGTGGATCGCGCCGATGCCGATCGAGAGCAGCGCGAGTGCGATGCCCAGACCGATGAAGAGGTTGTTCTGACGGATGTCGATGAGCGCGCCGCTCTCGATGGGGAAGAGCATGTAGGCGGCGACCGCCCAGATGCTTCCTGCCAGCGAGAGATAGAACAGCGTGTAGACCGTGCGCTCTGCAGCCTTCTCAGCGCGCGGGTCCTTGTCGGTCATCCGCGCGCGGTGCGGCGGCAGCCCCGGGTTCTGCACGGGATCGCTGACTGCGACACCCAGCCCCGGAGAGGGCTGGTAGGCCCTGTCAAGAGCCTGCGAGTCGTCGTCGTGTGCCATGGTGCTCCTCGTACGTTCCTCTTCGATGAATAAGCGTCAGTTGGACTTCGCCGTGATCCACACGGTGATGGCGACGAGCGCGCCGATGCCGAAGATCCAGACGAACAGGCCCTCGGAGACGGGACCGAGCGAACCGAGCGAGAAACCGCCGATCTGCACGGACTGCTGCTGGTAGAGCAGAGCCGAGATGATGTCGCGCTTGTCTTCGTCCGACAGGTTCATGTCGCCGAAGACGGGCATGTTCTGGGGGCCGGTGACCATGGCCGCGTACATGTGCAGCGCGCTGGTCTCGGTCAGTGCGGGGGCGTACTTGCCCTCGGTGAGTGCTCCTCCGGCGGCCGCCACGTTGTGGCACATCGCGCAGTTGACGCGGAACAGCTCCGCGCCGTTGGCGACGTCGCCTTCACCGTCGAGGATGTGGTCCTCGGGGAAGGTGGGGCCGGGAGCCGACTCCTGCACGAAGGAGGAGATCGCGAGGATCTGTTCCTCGGTGAACTGCGGCTCCTTCTGCGGCGCCTGGGGCCCCTGCATCTGCAGCGGCATGCGGCCGGTCGACATCTGGAACTCGACCGCGAGCTCGCCGACGCCGTAGAGGCTCGGTCCGTTCGCCGTGCCCTGCAGATCGAGACCGTGGCAGGTGGCGCAGTTGGCCGTGAACAGCTTCTCGCCGTCCTCGACGGTGAGCGTGCTCGCCGCGGTGGTCTGGGTGTCGGTCGCAGCGAAGGCTGCGGACGTTCCGGCGTACACGGCGCCGGTGATCATGAGGCCTGCTCCGATGAGGGCTGCCGCAGCCAGGGGACTGCGACGGCCATTCGAACGGCGCTTCTTCTCTCGTGCCATCTCGGGGATCAGCTCCGCTCTTATTTCAGGAAGTAAATGACGACGAACAGCACGATCCAGACGACGTCGACGAAGTGCCAGTAGTAGGACACCACGATCGAGGAGGTCGCCTCCTTGTGCCGGAAATTCTTGACGGCGTACGCACGGCCGATGACGAGGAGGAAGGCGATCAGACCGCCGGTGACGTGCAGGGCGTGGAAGCCGGTCGTCAGGTAGAACGCGGATGCGTAGGAGTCAGCGCTGATCGGCATGCCTTCTGCGACGAGCTGCGCGTACTCCCAGACCTGCCCGGAGACGAAGATCGCGCCGAGGGCGAAGGTGAGGAAGAACCACTCGACCATGCCCCAGCCGAACAGGCGACGGCGGCCGGCGCCGTTCTTCTGTCCCTTGGCGATGCGGTACGGCTGCAGGTCCTCGGCCGCGAACACGCCCATCTGGCACGTGAACGAGGAGAGCACGAGGATCGCCGTATTCACGAACGCGAACGGGACGTTCAGCAGTTCGGTGCGGTCGGCCCAGAGCTCGGGGGAGGTGCTGCGGAGCGTGAAGTAGATCGCGAAGAGTCCCGCGAAGAACATCACTTCGCTGCCGAGCCACACAATGGTGCCGACAGCTACCGGGTTGGGGCGCTTGATCGTTCTTGCCGCCGGGGCATACGTCGCTGAGGTCGTCACCATTCCATTATGGCCGATCTCCGGGCGTGATTCTCGCACCGGAGGCCCTCGTTTCGCCCGCGAACGACTTAGGGGACCCTAAGAAAATGCTGCGAATCCTCGGTGAATACGCGGGAAACGAGGGATGATCGACGCCCGGCGCCCGTTCTGCAAGAGTCTGCACGATTTCCCTGCGCCGATAGGATCGCACACATGGCTGATTCCCTGACCTGGTCCGACGTGCTCACCACTCTTCTGGAGCGTCGCGACCTCAGCGTCTGGGAATCGACGTGGGCGATGCGTCAGATCATGCGCGGCGACGTCACACAGGCGCAGCTCGCCGGTTTCCTCGTCGCCCTCCGCGCCAAGGGAGAGACGATCGATGAGATCGTCGGATTCCGTGATGCGATCCTCGAGGCGGCGGTCCCGCTGCCCGTGTCGCCCGACGTCCTCGACATCGTCGGCACCGGCGGTGACCGTGTCGGCACGGTCAACGTGTCGACCACCGCGGCCGTCATCATCGGGGCGACCGGCATCCCGGTGGTCAAGCACGGCAACCGCGCAGCGAGCTCCGCCTCCGGCTCATCCGACGTGCTGAGCGCGCTCGGGCTGGAGCTCACCCTCGATCCCGCGGCGGTGTCGTCGATCCTCGACCGCACGGGCATCACGTTCGCCTGGGCGGGCGCCTTCCACCCCGGGTTCAAGCACGCGGGCGCCGTCCGTGCCGAACTCGGCGTCCCCACCGTCTTCAACATGCTCGGGCCCCTCTGCAACCCGGCTCGGGCCGAGGCGAACGCCGTCGGGGTGGCGCAGCTCGAGCGCGTCCCCCTCATCACGGGAGTGTTCCGGACGCGGGGCGCCACGGCCCTGGTGTTCCGCGGAGACGACGGCCTCGACGAGCTGACGACCACGGGGCACAGCCGCATCTGGGAGGTCACGCGCGGTGACATCCACGAGCACGATCTCGATCCTCGAGATCTCGGGATCCCAATCGCGGACCTCGCGGATCTGATCGGCGGAACGCCCGACCACAACGCGGCGGTGCTGCGCCGGACGCTCGAGGGGGAGACGGGCGCGGTGCGAGACATCGTGCTCCTCAACGCGGCGGCCGGGATCGTCGCCTTCGAGCTGTCCCAGGACGCGACTCAGGTACAGCGACCGATCCTCGAGCGTCTCCGCGAGGGCTACGAGCGGGCAGCCGCGGCGGTCGACGACGGTCGCGCCATAGCGAAGCTCGACGAATGGATCGGCGTCAGCCGCGAGCTGGCATCCGCATAGGAGATGTGATGGACCCGATCGCCGCCCTGCTCGAGATCGCCTCGCTACTGGAGCGGGAACGCGCGTCGCGGTACCGGGCGAAGGCCTTCCGTCAGGCAGCTGCGACCCTGCAGCAGCTGCCGGAGGACGTGCGCTCGGATCCGACGAGGCTGCGCGCGGCGAAAGGGATCGGCGAATCGACCTTCGGAGTCGTCCGACAGGCGCAGAGCGGAGAGGTTCCCGACTATCTCGTGGAGCTCCGAGGCGACGTGGAGCCCGAGCGCGTGTCGGCCCTGAGAGCGAAGCTCCGAGGGGACCTGCACGCGCACACCGACTGGTCGGACGGAACCACGCCTATCGGCGTGATGGCGTCAGCGGCGCGGGCTCTCGGTCACGAGTATCAGGCGATCACAGATCATTCCCCGCGTCTGCGGGTCGCCCGCGGACTCTCCGCGGAGCGGCTGCGCGAGCAGATGCCGCTCGTGAGGGCGGAATCGGGTGACGGGTTCACGCTGCTGGCGGGGATCGAGGTCGACATCCTCGAAGACGGCGCGCTGGATCAGGAGGACGCCCTCCTCGGGGAGCTCGACATCGTGGTCGCATCCGTCCATTCGAAGCTGCGGATGGACGCCCGGCCCATGACCGCACGGATGATCGCCGCCGTGAGCCACCCGCGCGTGAACGTGCTCGGGCATTGCACCGGACGGCTGGTGCAGGGGGACCGAGGCACTCGTCCGGAATCGCAGTTCGATGCCCGTGCCGTCTTCTCCGCATGCGCCGAGAACGGCGTCGCGGTCGAGATCAACTCCCGGCCGGAGCGTCAGGACCCGCCCGACGATCTGATCGCGATCGCCCTCGAGGCCGGCTGCCTCTTCTCGATCGACTCGGATGCGCACGCACCGGGTCAGCTCTCGCTCCTCGATCACGGTGCCGAGCGTGCCGAGAAGGCGGGGGTGCCTGCCTCCCGCATCATCACGACCTGGGGTCTCGACCGACTGCTGGCCTGGGCGAGCTGAGTCAGGCGTCGATCGTCGCGATCGCGGCGACGGCCCTGGTCATCGAGCCGCCCAGGTTCCACCGCTCAGCCAGTGCGGTCGCAGCATCAGCCTCGGACGGGTCGAGCGGACGCAGCGGGTCGCTCGGCGAGGTGATCGGGAGGTCGGTCGCGACGGCGACGACGGTGGGGGCGACCTCGAGGTACGTCGCGGCGGCGAGCACCTTCGCCCGGACCCCGGCGCTCATCCCCTCACCCGCCTCGGCAGCCGCGCGGATGCCGGCGAGATCGCCATAGGCCTGCAGGAGCGTGGCCGCGGTCTTCTCGCCGACGCCGGCCACGCCGGGAAGTCCGTCCGATGCGTCGCCGCGCATCGTCGCGAAGTCGGCGTACTGGCTCGGCAGCACGCCGTACTTCGCGACGACCACGGCATCCGTGACGATCTCGAGATTGCTCATGCCTCGTGCGGTATAGATGACGCGCACGTTCCTCGCGTCGTCGACGAGCTGGAACAGGTCTCTATCGCCCGTGACGATGTCGACCGGCATGGTGGCGCGCGTCGCGAGCGTGCCGATCACGTCGTCCGCTTCGTGCTCCGCGACGCCGATGATCGGGATGCCGAGCAGGGCGAGAGTCTCGCGGATGAGGGGGATCTGCGCCTCGAGGGGGTCGGGGACCTCCTCGACGTCGGGCCCCGCGGGCACGACCTCGACGACACGGTGCGCCTTGTAGCTGGGGATCAGGTCGACTCGCCACTGGGGTCGCCAGTCGTCGTCCCAGCACGCGACCACATGGGTCGGCTCGTACAGCGTCACCAGCTTCGCGATGATGTCGAGGAGTCCTCGTGCGGCGTTGATCGGGGAGCCATCCGGCGCCGTGACCTTGTCGGGCACCCCGTAGAACGCACGGAAGTAGAGGCTTGCGGTGTCGAGCAGGAGGAGCTTGTCGGCGCGGGGCATGCAGACAGTCTGTCAGCGCGCCGAACGCGGATGGTATCGAGTCCGTCATATCGTCTCGGGATCTGATAACCTTGACTGTCACTCGTGGCGTGCCTATGCATGCCCGGGAGGCAGAAACCAATCAATCGCTGCAGAGCTCATGATCGGCCGTGCGCGGCCGGAGCCCTCAGCCCGAGTCTCCATTCACAAGGACAACCCACTACATGACTACCGCAACGACCGCCCCGGCCACCAAGCAGGTCGCCATCAACGACATCGGATCTGCTGAGGACTTCCTGGCCGCGGTCGAGAAGACCCTGAAGTTCTTCAACGACGGCGACATCATCGAAGGCACGATCGTCAAGATCGACCGCGATGAGGTCCTCCTCGATGTCGGATACAAGACCGAGGGCGTCATCCCCTCGCGCGAGCTCTCGATCAAGCACGACGTCGACCCGAACGAGGTCGTCAAGGTCGGCGACGAGGTCGAGGCCCTGGTTCTCCAGAAGGAGGACAAGGAAGGCCGTCTGATCCTCTCCAAGAAGCGTGCTCAGTACGAGCGTGCCTGGGGAGACGTCGAGAAGATCAAGGAGAACGACGGCGTCGTCACCGGTACGGTCATCGAGGTCGTCAAGGGTGGACTCATCGTCGACATCGGCCTCCGCGGCTTCCTGCCGGCCTCGCTCATCGAGCTGCGCCGCGTCCGCGACCTCACGCCCTACCTCGGCCAGGAGATCGAGGCCAAGATCCTCGAGCTCGACAAGAACCGCAACAACGTCGTGCTCAGCCGCCGTGCGCTGCTCGAGCAGACGCAGTCGGAGTCGCGCACCACGTTCCTGAACAACCTGCACAAGGGTCAGGTCCGCAAGGGTGTCGTGTCGTCGATCGTCAACTTCGGTGCATTCGTCGACCTGGGCGGCGTGGACGGCCTCGTGCACGTCTCCGAGCTGTCCTGGAAGCACATCGAGCACGCCTCCGAGGTCGTCGAGGTCGGCCAGGAGGTCACCGTCGAGATCCTCGAGGTCGACCTCGACCGCGAGCGCGTCTCCCTGTCGCTGAAGGCTACGCAGGAGGACCCGTGGCAGGTCTTCGCCCGTACCCACGCGATCGGACAGGTCACGCCGGGTAAGGTCACCAAGCTCGTTCCGTTCGGTGCGTTCGTTCGCGTCGCAGACGGCATCGAGGGCCTCGTCCACATCTCCGAGCTCTCCAGCAAGCACGTCGAGCTGGCCGAGCAGGTCGTGTCGGTCGGCGAAGAGGTCTTCGTCAAGGTCATCGACATCGACCTCGAGCGTCGTCGCATCTCGCTCTCGCTGAAGCAGGCGAACGAGGCAGTCGACGTCAACGGCACCGAGTTCGACCCGGCGCTCTACGGAATGCTCGCCGAGTACGACGAGGCCGGCGAGTACAAGTACCCGGAGGGCTTCGACCCCGAGACCGGTGCGTGGAAGGAAGGCTTCGACACCCAGCGCGAGGCATGGGAGCAGGAGTACGCTGCAGCCCAGGCTCGCTGGGAGGCGCACAAGGCTCAGGTTGCCAAGGCAGCCGAGGCCGAGGCGGCCGCTGGCGACGACTTCGGTGGTCAGGTCTTCTCGAGCGAGGCCGCAGGCGCGGGCACGCTCGCGGATGACGAGGCTCTCGCGGCTCTCCGCGAGAAGCTCTCGGGCGGCAACGCTTAAGCATCACGCTCTGAACGGGCCGTCATCCTTCGGGATGGCGGCCCGTTCTGCGTCTCGACGCGTCCTCGGATCTCCATGACCGATCATTACGCTCGCATTCGTCACATTCCGGCGGGTTGGACAGCATGGGGACATGACCTCTCTGCTCTCGGCGCCCTCGACGGCCGGCGCATCGGCGATCGCCGGCACCGCACAGCCGGTGCGCCTGCAGGGGGTGGAGCGCAGCTTCACGCTCTCCCGCGGCCGGCGCGACGTCCTCCGCGCGGTCGACGTCGACGTCGCCGCCGGTGAGATCGTCGCCATCGTCGGTCCCTCCGGGTGCGGCAAGTCGACGTTGCTGCGGCTCGTCGGGGGACTGGATGCACCGACCGGCGGCAGCATCCGCATCCAGGACACGCGCGTGGCCGACGTCGACGAGCGCACCGCCGTCGCGTTCCAGGAGCCCCGCCTGCTGCCATGGCGGACCATCGCCCAGAACATCGAACTCGGTCTGCCCCGTGGCACCGCGCGCCGCGAAGGCCGGGAACGTGTGCGGGAGCTCATCGAGCTCGTCGGCCTCGAGAAGGCCGCTGATCAGCGGCCACGCGAAGTGTCGGGTGGCATGGCGCAGCGCGCCTCGCTCGCACGCGCCCTCGCTCGCAATCCCGGCGTGCTGCTGCTCGACGAGCCGTTCGGTGCGCTCGATGCGCTCACCCGCCTGCGGATGCACGATCTGCTCCTCAAGATCCATGCGGCTGAGCCGACCACCGTGCTCCTCGTCACGCACGATGTCGAAGAAGCCCTCTATCTCGCCGATCGTGTGCTGCTGCTGCGCACGCTCGGCGACGCCGACACGGAAGCGCCGTCCATCGTGCGCGCGATCACCGTCCCCGGCATCCGACCCCGGGACCGCGCCGATCGCGGTCTCGCCGACCTCCGCGCAGAGCTCCTCGAAGGACTCGGCGTGGACACCCACCACCGCACCGCCACCGAGGAGACCCGATGAGCACCATCACCCGACGAATCATCCCCGCGATCACGATCGCAGGGACGATGATGCTCGTCGCCACCGGCTGCGTCGCCGGTGAGAACGCCACCGCCTCGGACTCGTCGTCCGACGACGCGGCAGCCTCGGGGGAGTGGTCGGCGGACACTCTGTCCATCGACTTCGCGACCTACAACCCGCTCAGCCTCGTGATCCGCGACCAGGGGATCCTCGAGGAGATCCTCGGCGACGACGTCGAGGTCGAGTGGGTGCAGTCCGCGGGATCCAACAAGGCGAACGAGCTGCTGCGCTCCGGCTCGATCGACGTCGGCTCCACGGCCGGCTCGGCGGCACTGTTCGCCCGATCGAACGGCTCACCGATCCAGGTCATCGACATCTTCTCGCAGCCCGAATGGTCGGCGATCGTCGTCGGCCCCGACAGCGACATCACCTCGGTCGAGGACCTCGCGGGCAAGTCGGTCGCGGCGACGAAGGGAACGGACCCCTATTTCTTCCTGCTCCAGTCTCTTGAGGAAGCAGGCCTCTCGGTCGACGACGTCGAGGTCCAGAACCTCCAGCACGCCGACGGCCGTGCCGCTCTCGACAGCGGCTCGGTAGACGCCTGGGCGGGCCTCGATCCCATCATGGCCGCGGCCGAGGTGGAATCGGGCGATGAGCTCATCTACCGCAACGTGGACTTCAACACCTACGGCTTCCTCAACGCCACCGAGGACTTCATCGAGAACCACGCGGACCTCGCGCAGGCGGTCGTCGACGCATACGAGCAGGCGCGCGAGTGGGCCGTCGAGAACCCCGACGAGACCGCGGCGCTGCTCGCCGAGGTCGCAGGGATCGACCCCGCGGTCGCGACGACCGTCATCGAGGAGCGGTCGAACCTCGACGTCAGCGGCATCCCCGGTGAGGCGCAGATCGCCGTGCTCGAGAAGATCGCGCCGGTGCTGGTCGAATCCGGAGATGTCCAGGGTGGCGAGGCTTCGGTCGAGAAGGCTCTCGACTCCCTCATCAACGCCACCTTCGCCGAGAAGGCGGTCGGCGGCGAGTGATCACTCCCGACCAGCGCGTGGTGGTGCCCGCGGATGCGCAGGACGCGATCGACGCGGCGCGCGGAGTCCGGCGTCGTGACGAGGCCGGTGCCCGTCATGCCTGGGATCGACCCGCGGTGCGTCTCGTCGGCGGACTGTTGCTTCCGCTCATCATCGTCGGTGCCTGGCAGCTGGTCACGACCACCGGGCTCGTCGCGCCCTACCTGCTCCCTTCGCCGGCATCCGTCTTCACCGCGGGGGTCGAGCTGGCCGAGCGCGGCACGCTGTGGACGCACGTCGCCATCTCGGTGCAACGGGTCCTGCTCGGGTTCGCGGTCGGTTCTGTCATCGGACTCGCGGTGGCCGGCATCGTCGGTCTGTCACGGGTCGGCGACGTGCTGCTCAGTCCGACGCTCTCCGCGATCCGAGCGGTGCCGTCGCTCGCCTGGGTGCCGCTGCTGATCCTGTGGATGCAGATCGGCGAGGAGTCCAAGGTGACGCTGATCGCCATCGGCGCCTTCTTCCCGGTCTACACGACTGTCGCGTCCGCACTCCGCCACGTCGACCCGCAGCTGGTAGAGGCGGGACGCTCGTTCAGTCTTCGCGGATGGTCCCTCTTCCGCACGGTGCAGCTGCCGGCCGTCGTGCCGTCGGTCGCCGCGGGGCTCCGGCTGGCGCTCGCGCAGGCGTGGCTGTTCCTCGTCGCCGCCGAGCTGATCGCGTCGTCGATGGGACTCGGCTTCCTGCTGACCGACTCGCAGAACAGCGGCCGCGTCGATCGGATCATCCTCTCGATCGTCCTGCTGGCGCTGCTCGGCACGATCACCAACGCGATCCTCGTGGTGGTCGAGAAGTACCTGCTCCGCCGGTGGATGTGACGATGGCCGAGGCGCGCCTGCACGAGACCCGTGCGTACCCGGCCCCTGCTGCGTTCGCCGCTCAGGCGAACGTCGCCGATGAGGCGTATGCGAGGGCCGCCGCGGACCCCACGGCCTTCTGGGAGCAGGCCGCGTCCCGACTCGACTGGGCAGAGCACTGGCACACGGCCCACGAGTGGGATCCGCCTGCGGGCGATGACGTCCCGGCGGCGCGCTGGTTCGTGGGCGGGCGCCTCAACGTGGCATACAACTGCGTCGACCGTCATGTCGACGCCGGGCGCGGGGACAAGATCGCCCTCCACTTCGAAGGAGAGCCGGGGGACAGGGCTTCGGTCACGTACGCGGACCTCCAGCGTCGCGTCTCGCAGGCGGCGAACGCGCTGACCGCGCTCGGCATCGAACCGGGCGACCGGGTGGTCGTCTATCTGCCCGTGCTGATCGAGACGGTCGTGATCACGCTCGCATGCGCACGGATCGGCGCCGTGCATTCACTGGTGTTCGGCGGCTTCTCGGCCGAAGCGGTGCGCTTCCGTCTGATCGACACCGGCGCCAAACTGCTCGTCACGAGCGACGGGCAGTTCCGCCGCGGCACCGCGACCGAGGTGAAGTCGACGGCCGACATCGCCGCAGCGGATCTGCCGGACCTCGAGCATGTGCTGGTCCTGCGGCGCACCGGCCAGGACGTGCCGTGGACCGACGGTAGAGACGTCTGGTGGCATGACACGGTCGGCACAGCCTCGTCCGACCACATCGCGCAGGCGTTCGACTCCGAGCATCCGCTGTTCATCATCTACACATCGGGGACCACCGGCAAGCCCAAAGGCCTCGTGCACACCTCCGGTGGCTACCTGACGCATGCGAGCTGGGCACACTGGGCGCACTTCGACGCGAAGCCCGACGACGTGCACTGGTGCACGGCGGATCTCGCGTGGGTGACCGCTCACACCTACGAGATCTACGGGCCTCTCTCCAACGGGCTGACCCAGGTGATCTACGAGGGAACGCCGGACACCCCCGATCGCGAACGTCATCTCGAGATCATCGAGCGGTACGGCGTGACGGTGTACTACACGGCGCCGACGCTGATCCGCACCTTCATGACCTGGTTCGGGCCCGAACTCCCGTCGGGTCACGATCTCTCGACCCTCCGTCTGCTCGGGACCGTCGGCGAGGCGATCAATCCGGAGGCCTGGATCTGGTTCCGCCGGAACTTCGGACGCGATGAGCTGCCGGTCATCGACACCTGGTGGCAATCCGAGACCGGGGCGGCGATGATCGCGCCGCTGCCCGGAGTCACGACCCTCAAGCCGGGGTCCGCGTCCGTGCCGCTGCCCGGCATCGATGCGACGGTCGTCGACGCGGACGGCCACGAGGTCGCTCCCGGCCGGTCGGGCACGCTCGTGGTGCGCCGCCCGTGGCCGGGTATGGCGAGGACGGTGTGGGGCGACCCTCAGCGCTACCGCGATGCGTATTGGTCCGCCTACGCCGGGCACGGCGAACACGGCGGCTACTACGTGGCGGGCGACGGTGCGACGAGAGACGCCGACGGCTACATCTGGATCCTGGGGCGGCTCGATGACGTGGTGAACGTGTCGGGCCACCGGCTGTCCACGATCGAGATCGAGTCGGCGCTGGTGGCGCACGAGACGGTGGGCGAAGCGGGAACGGCCGGCGTCGCAGACCCCATCACAGGCCAGGCGGTGGTCGCCTTCGTGACTCCCTCCGGACGATCCGAGGTGTCGGTCGCCGCGCTGCGGTCGCAGGTGGCGGCTGCCATCGGTCCTGTCGCCAAGCCGAAGCACATCGTCGTGGTCGCCGACCTGCCGAAGACCCGCTCGGGAAAGATCATGCGCCGACTTCTCGCCCAACTGTGGGAGGCCGAGCAGGATCGTCGCTCGGGACGAGCCCCAGCTCCGCTGGGAGACACGACATCGCTGCAGAATCCGTGGGCCGTCGGCGAGATCGCCGCCGTGCTCGAGAACGCTGAACTGAGGACATCATGACGGAAGAACATCGCTTCGGTTTTCGCACGAGGGCGCTGCATGCCGGCGGGACTCCCGACGCAGCGACCGGCGCCAGGGCCGTGCCGATCTACCAGACGACGTCGTTCGTGTTCGACGACGCGGCGGACGCCGGCAACCTCTTCGCCCTCCAGAAGTACGGGAACATCTACTCGCGCATCGGCAACCCCACCGTCGCCGCGCTCGAAGAACGCCTGGCCTCGCTCGAGGGCGGCATCGGCGCGGTCGCGACCGCCTCGGGGATGAGCGCGGAGTTCATCACGTTCGCGGCGCTCGTCGGAGCGGGCGACCATGTGGTCGCCGCGGCGCAGCTGTACGGGGGCACGGTGACCCAGCTCGACGTGACCCTGCGTCGTTTCGGCGTGGAGACGACGTTCGTCGCGTCGACCGATCCCGCCGACTACGCCGCCGCCATCCGTCCGGAGACCAAGGTCGTCTACGTGGAGATGATCGGCAATCCCTCGGGTGAGATCGCCGACATCGAGGGGCTGGCCGAGGTCGCTCATGCCGCAGGTGTGCCGCTGGTCGTGGACGCCACGCTCGCCACCCCGTACCTCGCGCGCCCTCTGGAGCACGGCGCGGACATCGTCATCCATTCGGTCACCAAGTTCCTGGGCGGACACGGGACGACGCTCGGCGGCGTCGTCATCGAGAAGGGCACCTTCGACTGGGGCAACGGCCGCTTCCCGCAGATGACAGAGCCGGTCGAGTCGTACGGCGGCATCAAGTGGTGGGACAACTTCGGCGAGTACGGCTTCCTCACCAAGCTCCGCACCGAGCAGCTGCGTGACATCGGCCCGGCGCTGAGCGCGCAGTCGGCGTTCAACCTCCTTCAGGGAGTCGAGACGCTGCCGCAGCGGATCGATGCGCACCTTGCGAACGCGCGGATCGTGGCCGAATGGCTCGACTCCGACCCCCGGGTGGAGTATGTGACGTGGGCGGGTCTCGAGCATCACCCGCATCATGAGCGCGCAGCGAAGTATCTGCCGCTCGGTCCTGGTTCGGTGTTCGCCTTCGGGGTCAGGGCCGACGACGGTCGCTCGGCGGGCGAGACGCTCATCGAGAATCTTCAGCTGGCATCGCACCTCGCGAACATCGGGGACGCGCGCACGCTCGTCATCCACCCGGCATCGACGACCCACCGGCAGCTCACGGAATCACAGCTCGTCGCGGCGGGCGTGCGACCGGACCTCATCCGCATCTCGGTGGGCCTCGAGGACGCAGAAGACATCATCTGGGACCTTGACCAGGCCCTCACGACAGCGACAGGAGCCACTCGATGAGCGGAATCGAGACCACCGGCGCCGATGCCTGCGCGCTGCCGACCGCCCAGGATTCTGCGGCCTGCGCCCTGCCCACACCCGCGCCGGCGCACCCGGATCGGACCTGGGAGGGTCCCAGCCAGCAGCAGCGCTTCGGCATACTGCGACGCGCGAAGTCGGTCGCCATCGTCGGCGCGTCGAACAATCCCGCGCGCGCCTCGTATTTCGTCGCGACGTACCTGCTCTCCAGCACCGCATACGACGTCTATCTCGTCAACCCGCGGGAATCGGAGATCCTCGGTCAGCCGGTCTACGCCTCGCTGTCCGACCTGCCGGTGGTCCCGGACGTCGTCGACGTCTTCCGCCGCCATGACGACCTGCCCGGCGTCGCCCAGGAGGCGATCGAAGCCGGGGCGCAGACCCTGTGGCTGCAGCTGGGATCGTGGAACGAGGATGCCGCGGCGATCGCCGAGGGCGCGGGGCTCTCCGTGGTGATGGATCGGTGCATCAAGATCGAGCACGCCCGGTTCCACGGAGGCCTCCACCTGGCCGGTTTCGACACCGGCGTCATCAGCTCGCGACGGCAGCTGCTGGCCCGCTGATCCGCGATCTCAGCCCCGTTTAGACTGGCGAGATGCCTCTCATCGCGCTCACCGGCGGCATCGCCTCGGGCAAGTCGACCATCGCACGACGACTCGCAGAGCTCGGCGCGGTGGTCGTCGACGCCGATCAGATCGTCCGCGACGTGCAGTCGCCCGGCTCCGAGGTTCTGGCTCGGATCGAGGATGCCTTCGGCGCGGACGTCATCTCGGCGGACGGCGCACTCGACCGCGCCGCCCTGGGGGCCAAGGTCTTCGGCGATCCGGAGCGGCTGGCGCGACTGAACGCGATCGTGCATCCGGCCGTCCGTGCCGAGTCGCAGCGACGATTCGAGGCGGCAGCGGCCGCCGAACCGGGCGGTGTGGTCGTGTACGACGTGCCCCTTCTGGTCGAGGCGCGCGTCGATGACCCCTGGGACCTGATCGTCGTCGCCCATGCGCCTGCCCAGGAGCGCAGACGGAGGCTCGTTGAATTGCGCGGCATGGCGGAACAGGCTGCGCAGGAGCGGATCGATGCTCAGGTCTCGGACGAGCGTCGGCTGGCGATCGCCGATGAGGTCGTCGACACATCCGGATCCCTGGAGCAGACGATGCTGCAGACCGATGCCCTGTGGGAGCGGATCCGCTCGTCGTGACCTTCACCGGTCACGCACCCGGATCCCCTGCCTATCGGCGTCTCATCGTCGGGCTCTTCTTCGCCGGCATCGCGACATTCGCCCAGCTCTATTCGCCGCAGGCCGTTCTGCCGCAGCTGTCGTCCGATCTCGGGATCACGCCTGCCACCGCGGCGCTCGCTGTATCGGCCGCGACGCTCGGTCTCGCGGCGGCGGTGATCCCGTGGTCGATGGTCGCGGATCGCATCGGCCGAGTGCCGGCGATGGGGACCGGCATCCTCGCCGCTACCGTTCTGGGTCTCGTCGCTCCGCTCAGCACCGGCATGGAGATGCTGCTGGCGCTGCGCCTGCTCGAGGGCATCGCGCTGGGCGCCGTGCCAGCCGTAGCGCTCGCGTACCTCAGCGAGGAGGTGAGTGCGCGTCATGCCGCGGCGGCCGCGGGGAGCTACATCGCCGGGACGACCGTGGGTGGTCTGCTCGGTCGCGTCGTGTCCGGATTGGCGGGAGAGCAGTGGGGGTGGCGTGCGGGAATCTGGGTCGTGGCCGGTGTCTGCGCGATGGCGGCCGCTCTCTTCCTCTGGCTGACGCCGAAGGCTCGGGGGTTCGTGCCCGGTCGGCTTCGCGAGGGTGCGACAAGCGGGATGCTCGCGCGTCTCGTGTCGCCGATGCGCTCCGCACCGCAACTCGCCCTCTACGCGCAGGGCTTCCTTCTCATGGGAGCGTTCGTCGCGGTGTACAACTACCTCGGATTCCACCTCATCGACGCGCCGTTCTCTCTTCCGAGCTGGCTGGTGACCCTGCTCTTCCTCGCCTACCTCGCGGGCACCGTCTCGTCACCGACCGCCGGTGCTCTCGCATCTCGCTTCGGTCGATACCCGGTGCTGCTGTGCTCGATCGCGGTGATGGGGATCGGAGCGCTCGCCATGCTCAGCCAGGCCGCGCTGCCGGTGGTCCTCGGGCTGCCGCTCTTCACGGGCGGCTTCTTCGGCGCACATGCGGTTGCGTCGGGGTGGGCTCCGGCCGCTGCCACGCCGGACAGTCGTGCGCAGGCATCGTCGCTCTACTACTTCGGCTACTACGCGGGCTCGAGCCTGTTCGGATGGGCGCTGGGCATCGTGTTCGGCAGGGCGGACTGGGCGTGGTTCGTGGGCGCGATCATCACGATGTGCGCGGTGTCGGCGGCACTCGCGGCGCGCGCGCTCCGGTCGTCGCCGACAGGACGCATATGATCGCGAGGCGGCACCGCCGCGCAGCCGCTCGCCGGCGCGACCGACCCGAAGGACCAGCACCATGCGCATGAGGCATCTTGCAGCGTACGACCACGAGCTGCGCACGGATGCGGAAGTGGTGCATGCCCTCAATGTGGCGACGCACGGACCGCTGCGTCTCGCCGCCTTTCCGGGCGGGCGCGGGTTCGTGTCCTACGCCGATCTCGGCGGGGTCGATCAGGGCGGCATCGAGGCGCTCGTCGATGCCGCGCTCGCGCACTTCGGGAGGCGGAGCGAGATCGACTCGATCGAGTGGAAGACGCGCGGGCATGACCGGGCACCGGGGCTCGGCGGGACTCTCGAAAGCCGAGGCTTCGTGCCGGAGGAGACGGAGTCGGTGATGATCGGCGAGGCGGAGCTGCTCGCCCAGCCGGTGTCGCTCCCCGCCGGAGTCGAGCTTCGGCGCGCGCGAACGGAGACCGAGGTGTTCGCGATGGAGGAGATGCAGGGCAGGGTGTTCGGCGATCCCCGGTGGCGGGTGCGGGTCGAGACGACGCTGCAGCGCATCCGCGAGGACGACACGGTGGAGCTGTGGACCGCCGTCGCCGGAGACGAGGTGATCAGCGCTGGACGGCTCGAACCGGTCACGGGCACGCGATTCGCCGGTCTGTGGGGAGGCGCGACGCTGCCCGAGTGGCGGGGCCGCGGCGTCTATCGGGCTCTGACGGCCCAGCGGGCGCGGTCCGCCCTCGCCCTCGGCAAGGTGTATCTGCACTCGGATTCCACGGAGTTCTCGCGGCCGATCCTCGAGCGGGCCGGGCTCGTCACGGTCACGACCACCACTCCCTACGTGTGGACGCGGTCGACTGACTGACGGGCAGGGATTCCGCCGGGGGCTCTCGTGGCCCCGATGTCGGTGGCCCGGCATACGCTGGAGGTATGCAAACCACGCGCAGCGTCCGTCCTTTCGAGGTCATCAGCGAATACGCGCCCGCCGGCGACCAGCCGAAGGCCATCGCCGAGCTCGCGTCGCGCATCAATGCCGGCGAGACAGACATCGTCCTGCTCGGTGCCACGGGTACCGGAAAGTCCGCGACGACCGCCTGGCTGGTCGAACAGGTGCAGCGTCCGACGCTCGTCCTCGCGCACAACAAGACTCTCGCCGCGCAGCTCGCCAACGAGTTCCGCGAGCTGATGCCGAACAACGCCGTCGAGTACTTCGTCTCCTACTACGACTACTACCAGCCGGAGGCGTACGTCCCGCAGACGGACACCTTCATCGAGAAGGACTCGTCGATCAACTCCGAGGTCGAGCGTCTCCGCCACTCGACGACCAACTCGCTGCTGAGCCGTCGGGATGTGATCGTGGTCTCGACGGTCTCCTGCATCTACGGTCTCGGTGCGCCGGAGGAGTACCTCCGGGCGATGGTCGCGCTCCAGGTGGGGGAGCGCTACGACCGGGACGCGCTGATCCGACAGTTCATCTCGATGCAGTACAACCGGAATGACGTCGACTTCTCCCGAGGCAACTTCCGCGTGCGGGGAGACACCATCGAGATCATCCCCGTATACGAGGAGCACGCGATCCGCATCGAGCTGTTCGGCGATGAGATCGAAGCGCTCTATTCGCTGCATCCGCTCACCGGAGAGGTGATCGAGAAGCTCGACTCCGTGCCGATCTTCCCCGCCTCGCACTACGTCGCCGGCACCGACGTGATCCAGCGCTCCATCGGCACGATCGAGCACGAGCTCGAAGAGCGGCTCAAGGAGTTCGAGCGTCAGGGAAAGCTCCTCGAGGCCCAGCGCCTGAGGATGCGCACCACGTTCGACCTCGAGATGCTGCAGCAGCTCGGGTTCTGCTCGGGCATCGAGAACTACTCCCGGCACATGGACGGGCGCCAGCCGGGCGAGCCGCCGCACACGCTGCTCGACTTCTTCCCTGACGACTTCATGCTCGTGATCGACGAGTCGCACGTGACGGTGCCGCAGATCGGTGCGATGTACGAGGGCGACGCCTCCCGCAAGCGCACGCTCGTCGAGCACGGCTTCCGGCTTCCGAGCGCGATGGACAACCGGCCGCTGCGCTGGGACGAGTTCAAGAACCGAATCGGACAGACCGTCTATCTCTCTGCGACACCGGGCAAGTACGAGATGGGGATCGCCGACGGCGTGGTCGAGCAGATCATCCGCCCGACCGGACTCGTCGACCCGCACATCATCGTGAAGCCGTCGAAGGGGCAGATCGACGACCTCCTCGAGGAGATCCGGCTTCGGGTCGAACGCGACGAGCGTGTGCTCGTCACGACACTCACGAAGAAGATGTCCGAGGAGCTCACGGACTTCCTCGGCGAGCACGGCGTACGCGTGCGATACCTGCACTCGGACGTGGACACTCTGCGACGGGTCGAGCTGCTCAGTGAACTGCGTGCCGGGGTGTACGACGTCCTCGTGGGAATCAACCTGCTCCGAGAGGGGCTCGACCTGCCTGAGGTGTCCCTCGTCGCGATCCTCGACGCCGACAAGGAAGGCTTCCTCCGGTCAGGCACCTCGCTCATCCAGACGATCGGTCGCGCGGCGCGAAACGTCTCCGGCGAAGTGCACATGTACGCCGACAAGATCACCGACTCGATGGCGAAGGCGATCGAAGAGACCGATCGCCGCCGCGAGAAGCAGGTCGCGTACAACCTCGAGAACGGTATCGACCCTCAGCCGCTGCGTAAACGGATCGCCGACATCACCGAGGTGCTCGCGCGTGAGGGCGCCGACACCGCTGAGATGATGTCCGGGCGCGGGAGAGCGACCGGCAAGGGCAAGTCGCCGACGCCGAACCTGCGGCGCACCGGCATCGCCGCAGAAGGAGCTCAGCAGCTCGAAGCGGTGATCCAGGACCTCTCGGATCAGATGCTCGCGGCTGCCGCCGAGCTCAAGTTCGAGCTCGCCGGGCGGTTGCGCGACGAGGTGCAGGACATGAAGAAGGAACTGCGCGCGATGGAGAAGGCCGGCCACGCCTGAGAAGCTCGGAGGCACCAGGATGGATGCAGCGGGCGAGGAGCTCGCCGATCGAGTGCGAGCGCTCCTCACACTCGATGAGGACGTCGAGGAGAAGCGCATGTTCGGCACGCGCGCCTTCCTCCTCGATGGGCACATCCTCGTCGGAGCGCGCGCGGGCGGGGTTCTGCTCGTCCGGGTCGATGGCGAGCACGGTGACTCGCTGATCGCCCGCCCCGGGGTGGCGGTCGCGGTCATGGGCGCGCGGACGATGGGCACCAGCTGGCTCGATGTGTCGCCGAGCGTGCTCGTCGACGACGACGATCTCGCCTCGTGGCTCGACGTCGCACGCCAAGACGCGCAGCGCTACAACTGAGAGCGAGAGTCTCCGCTGACGCGCGAGAACGAGTCTCAGCCGACGGGTGAGATCCCCTGTCAGGGGCAGTGAACGAGGGTCTTCGGACCTGAACGGTCGATCTCGTGCTCGCTCATCGGTGCACCGCACAACGGGCAGGCGCGCTCTGCCCGCTCGGACGGGCTCGGCGGGGGAGTCTTCTCGTAGGGGCCGACGGAGGCGGGGCCCGCGAAGCGGATCAGGTTCGAGTTGATCCACGCGTACAGTCCTCCGGCCTCGCGAATCCGAGTGCGGAGCGGAGGTCGATCGTCAGAACTGGCCATGTTGCTTAGTGTACTAACTATTAGGGTCAATGTATATTCGAAGCCGTGACCGCATCGGACGACCTGCTCAAACTCGACAATCAGCTCTGCTTCGCCCTGGTGACCGCAGCGCGCAACGTCGTGGCGATCTACCGGCCGATCCTCGAGCCGCTCGGGCTCACGCATCCGCAGTATCTCGTGATGCTGGCGCTCTGGGAGCGTGCTCCGCGTCCCTTGAACGATCTTGCGGCTGACCTCGCTCTCGAGCCGGCGACGGCGTCTCCCCTGGTGAAGCGTCTGGAAGCCGATGGGCTGGTCGCCAGACAACGCAGCGTCGAGGACGAGCGCCGTCTCGACATCACCCTCACGGACACGGGTCGAGCTCTGCGAGATCGCGCTCTCGACGTTCCTCGACAGGTGATGGCCGCCGTGGGGATGGATCTCGAGCAGGTAGCCACACTGCGCGACGGGTTGTCGGCATTCGCGGGTCGCCGCCCCGCCATGGAGTGACCGCACCGTAGGGTGTGGGCATGCCGAGCGAACCCCAGACGCGTCTTGCGCGCCGGAGCGTCGATCGCATGGTCCTCTCGACTGTCGTCGTGGGACTCTTCGTCCTGGCCATGATCGCTGCGGCGATCCAGGGCCGCCCGACGTTCCGCCCCGCCCCGCCGATTCCTCGGGGGACAGCGGAGCCGCTGCCGTCCAGCGATCCGGGTGCCACCGGGGTTCCCGAGCCGATGGAGATCGACTCCGCCGCCGCCGCGGTCGTTCAGACGCTCGCCGTGATCCTCATGGCGCTGGTCGCTGCCGGGCTCATCGCGCTCCTCGTGATCGCCGCGAGAGCCCTGCTGCGAGCGTGGCGGGATCGCCCGCTGGGCCGCCGTGACGCGGCCGCGGTCGCATCCGAGGTCGATCACCTCACCTCGGCGCCGGAACCCGAGATCGCCGTCGCTGTGATGCAGCGCGGGATCGCCGGGGCGCTCATGCGGATCGACGAGCGCGCCCGAGCGTCGGATGCCATCGTCGCCGCGTGGATCGGGCTCGAAGAGAGTGCCGCAGACGCAGGAGTGAAGCGAGCGGCGACCGAGACTCCCGGCGAGTTCGTGGTGCGGATCATCACTCTGCGGCCCGGGGTGGCCGGGGACGCCGCGTCGCTGCTGCGTCTCTACGAGAGCGTCCGATTCGGAGCCGGGTCGGCCGACGAGGGCGACCGGGCCTCGGCGAGAGAGGTCCTGCGACGCATCGAGGAGGTGTGGCGGTGACTGTCCGCAGAACGCTGGTCGCAGCGGGGGCGGCGGTCCTCGTCGCTCTGGCGCTCCTCGGCTTCGGCTTCACCTGGCCGTTCGTGATCGCATGGGGTCTCCTGATCGGTGCGGTCGGTCTGCTCGCGCAGCTCGCGATGCCGCTCGAGCCGGGGTTCGACGCGCCGCGCATAGACGTGGAGCCGGATCGACGACCTACCGAGATCTCTCGCATGGCGTGGGCACTGAACACACACACCGGCATCGCGGGAGCGCAGATCACGCGCCGTGTCGGGGTGATCCTGCGTCAGCGGCTGATGCGCCACGGAGTGGATCCGGATGACCCTGCTCACCGCGACCGACTCCCGCGGCTGATCGACCCGGGAGTCTGGGAGCGCCTGACGGGACCGGAGACGACGATCGTCGACGTCGAGAGGGCGCTGGACGCGATCGATCGACTGGATCCCACCTCGCCGGACGAACCGTCACCCCGGTTGCACGTACCGACCCCCGACCACGGGCGGCCCTCGCCGCCGCGTCGATGAAGGAGATGCCATGACGAGCCCCGCAGAGATCGCCGCCACCGGAGCCCGGATCCTGGCCGCCGTGCGAACAGTCGTCGTGGGCATGGACGACCCGGTCGAGATCGCTCTGGCCTCGATCCTCGCCGGCGGTCACGTGCTGTTCGAGGATGTGCCGGGCCTGGGGAAGACGCTCGCCGCGCGCAGCCTCGCCTCGGCGCTGGGGCTGTCGTTCCGGCGCTTGCAGTGCACTCCGGACATGCTCCCCGGCGATGTCACGGGGTCGTACGTCTACGCTCCGGACTCGGGGGACTTCGTCTTCCGGCCGGGGCCGATCTTCACCGGACTGCTGCTCGCCGACGAGATCAACAGGACCACGCCGAAGACGCAGTCGGCGATGCTCGAGGCGATGGCGGAGCGTCAGGTGACCGTCGAGGGCAACAGCTTCGCCCTGCCCGCGCCGTTCCATGTGATCGCGACGTCGAATCCGATCGAGTACGAGGGCACGTACGCGCTGCCCGAGGCACAGCTCGACAGGTTCATGGTGCGGCTGTCCGTCGGCTATCCGGCGGCGGAGAGCGAGGCCCGCATCCTGGAGAACCGCGTGAGCAGGCGCCAGGAGGCTACTCACATCGCTCCGGTCATCGACGCCGCTCAGCTCATCTCCCTGCAGGAGGCCGTCGAGGCCATCCACGTCGACCCGGACATCTCGCGCTACTGCGTCGAGATCGCACGCGCCACCCGGACCGCGGCGAACGTCGAGGTCGGTGCGTCGCCGCGGGGTTCTCTGGGGCTGCTGCTGCTGGGACGAGCGCTCGCGGCTCTGGATGGCCGGGACTTCGTCCGTCCGGACGACATCAAGCGGATCGCCGTGCCCGTGCTGGCGCATCGTCTCACGCTCACACCCCAGGCGTGGGCTCAGGGCGCGTCGGCATCCGATGTGGTGCGCTCGGTCGTCGGACAGGTGGCTGTTCCGCCGACCGTCGGAGTGCTCGGATGACGGACGGGCCCGACGCGGGGCGTCGCGGTCCTGTGTTGTCCGTGGCGATCGGAGGCGCTGCCCTGCTCGCCGCGGTCGGCCTTCTCGCGGCAAGACCCGACGTGGTGGCGATGGGGCTTCCTCTGGCCATCTGGAGCGGTCTCGCGATCGCGCGGGGCACATCCGGCGCGGTGGCGAAGATCGCGATCGACCCGGTGCCCGGGCGCGATGGCGAGCTGCTCACATCGATCGCGGTGGACAGCGATGCGGATGCCGTCGAGGTGGTGGTCGTGCAGTCGGAGCGTCGCAGCAGACGCGTGATCGTGCCCGGCGGTGGCTTCACATTCACTGCGCGGAGCAAGGTCCTGCACTCCGGTCCGACGATCCCGGTCCAGGCGGCAGCGAGGGGGTTCTCCTTCGAGGGAGCGGCGCTCTCGTCGACGTCGGACCTCGCCGCCATCAGGCGTCAGGTGGCCCCGCCCCGCCGATCACTCGACGCGCTCCCGCTGCCGCGACGACTGACGGGGTCGCACGGCGCGCACGAGGGGCGCCGGGCGGGTCAGGGCGGCGACTTCCGGGACATCCACCCCTTCGCGCCCGGCGACGAACTCCGCCGCGTGGACTGGCGGGCGACGGCGCGGATGTCCCGCCGGCCAGGCGATCTGCTGGTCCGTCGGACCAATACGCTCAGCGACTCGTCGGTCGTGGTCGCCATGGACACGTCTGAGGATCTGGGTGAGGTCGTCGCCTCGTGGGGGAGCGGCGACCGCGAACGCAGCGGCGTGACCTCCCTCGACCTCGCGAGGGAGGCTGCGCGAGCCATCGCCGACTCGGCCATAGGCGAGGGCGACCGCGTCGCACTTCACGTGCTCGTGCACGGCGGCCGGTCGTTGAGGAGCGGCGGCGGCTCGAGGCACCTGGCACGGGTCGTGGCGGCCATCGCCGCGACGGGCCAGGCGAGAGGCGACGCGACTTTCCGTCGCACTCCTCCCGTGCCGCACGGCTCGGTGGTCTTCGTGCTGTCGACCTTCTTCGAGGGCGCCGCCGCTCGGACCGCGCTGATGTGGAGGGCCAGCGGCCACAGAGTCGTCGCCGTCGATGTCCTCCCTCCGCTCGACCGTGCTCGGCTCACCCGTGCGCAGCTGATCGGCTTGCGCACCGTGCTCGCAGAGAGGGGGAACGTGTTCGCGGATCTCCACGGCGCCGGAGTCGACGTGGTCTCGTGGGCCTCGGACCCGTCCTCGGCGATGCGTGCGATCGCGAGGGCCGGGCGATGAGAGCGAACGACACGCTACGGACGGGTCCTTCCGTCCCGGGACTCGTCGTGAGGGGCGCGCTCGTCGTCGCCGTCGCCGCGGGTGCTGCGATGCTGTGCCCGTTGCTCGGATGGCAGGTGGCGGCAGTCGTCCTGGCGATCATCGCCGCCGCTCTTCCGCAGACTTTCGCGGCCTGGGGGTCGATCGGATGCCTCGTGATCGGGATGCTGATCTCGGAGCCCGACGTCGGGCGCGCGATGATCGCTGTGCTCGCGGTGCAGGTGATCCATGTCCTCATGTCGCTCTCCCTCGTGATCCCGGCCGGCTCCCGCGTGATCGTGACCGCCCTCCGTCCGAGCCTGGTGAGGCTGATCGTCGTGCAGGCGATCGCCCAGCCGATCACCGTGGCCGTCATGGTGGTCATGCGCATCGACACCCCCGCGTCGCTGCCGACAGTGCCCTGGGCCGCTGTCGCCGGGGCCGGAGCCGTGGTCGCACTCGTCGCGACCCTGCTCACGCGGGCGAACCGCGGTACTCGAGAGCACTGATCGCTTCCCTGTGAGCCCTCACGGAGCCAATGTCGGTGGCCACTCGTAGACTTGATCAGTGCCTATCGTCCCGGTTGCAACCCCAGGAAAACTCAGTGTCCGCGGTGCCCGCGTACACAATCTCAAGAACGTCGACATCGACATCCCACGCGACTCCCTCGTCGTGTTCACCGGCCTGTCCGGATCGGGAAAGTCCAGTCTGGCCTTCGACACGATCTTCGCTGAAGGACAGCGTCGCTACGTCGAGTCGCTGAGCGCCTACGCGCGTCAGTTCCTCGGTCAGGTCGACCGACCGGACGTCGACTTCATCGAGGGCCTCAGCCCTGCGGTGTCGATCGACCAGAAGTCGACCAACCGCAACCCGCGGTCCACGGTCGGAACCATCACCGAGATCTACGACTACATGCGTCTGCTGTGGGCGCGGATCGGGATTCCGCACTGCCCCGAGTGCGGTGCGCGCATCCAACGTCAGACCGTCCAGCAGATCGCCGACCAGCTCATGGAGCTGCCCGAGCGCACCCGCTACCAGATCGTCGCGCCCATCGTCTCGCAGAAGAAGGGCGAGTTCGTCGACCTGTTCCGCGAGCTGGGGGCCAAGGGCTACTCGCGCGCGATCGTCGACGGCGACCTCATCCAGCTCGCCGAGCCGCCCACGCTCAAGAAGAGCTACAAGCATGACATCGCCGTCGTCGTCGACCGCCTCGTCGCGGCAGACGACATCCTCGGTCGAGTCACGGACTCGGTCGAGACCGCGCTCGGGCTCGCCGGCGGCGTGGTGCAGATCAACTACGTCGACGCAGAGGGCGACGACGCGTGGCAGTCCTTCTCCGAGAAGCTCGCCTGCCCGAACGGCCACGCGCTCACCCTCACCGAGATCGAACCGCGCACGTTCTCGTTCAACGCGCCCTTCGGTGCCTGTCCGGCCTGCTCGGGTCTCGGCACCCGCATGTCCGTCGACATCGACCTGATGCTCGGCGACGAGGAGCTCTCCATCCGCGAGGGCGCGATCATCCCGTGGACCACCCAGGGCAAGGGGCTCTTCCAGTACTACGAGCGGCTGCTCGAGGGATTGGCCGACGACCTCAACTTCTCTCTCGACACCCCGTGGCAGGATCTGCGCGTCGACGTTCAGGACGCGATCCTGCGCGGCGACAACTACAAGGTCACCGTCAAGTTCAAGAACCGCTATGGGCGCGAGATGCGCTATGCATCGGGGTTCGAAGGCGTCGTGCCGTACATCGAGCGGCAGTACGCCCAGGCCGAGTCCGACACGCAGCGCTCGCGCTGGGGCGAGTACCTCCGCGAGGTCCCCTGCCCGGTGTGCGACGGCAACCGACTCAAGCCCGAGGTCCTCGCGGTGCAGGTGCACGGGCATTCGATCGCCGAGGTGTCGCACCTGAGCCTCGCCGACGCGCGGTCGTTCATGGAGACCCTCACCCTCACCGATCGTGAGGCGAAGATCGCGGCTCAGGTGCTGCGTGAGATCCGCCTGCGACTCGACTTCCTCCTGCAGGTCGGGCTCTCCTACCTCAACCTCAGCCGGTCCGCCGGGTCGCTCTCCGGTGGAGAAGCGCAGCGCATCCGGCTGGCGACGCAGATCGGCTCCGGGCTCACCGGCGTCCTCTACGTCCTCGACGAGCCGTCGATCGGTCTGCACCAGCGTGACAACCGTCGTCTGATCGACACCCTTCTGAAACTTCGCGACCTCGGGAACACGCTCATCGTCGTCGAGCACGACGAAGAGACGATCGAAGCCGCTGACTGGGTCGTCGACATCGGACCGGGCGCCGGCGTGAACGGTGGAGAGGTCGTGCATTCCGGTCCGTACTCGGCTCTGTTGAACGAGCCGAACTCTATGACGGGCGAATACCTCTCGGGTGCGCGCGAGATCCCCACTCCGGCGAAGCGTCGCAAGCTCGACAAGAAACGCATGCTGAGCGTGGTCGGCGCCCGCGAGAACAACCTCAAGAACGTCAGCGTGAACTTCCCGCTGGGCGTTCTCACGGCCGTGACCGGCGTGTCGGGTTCGGGCAAGTCGTCGCTCGTCAACGACATCCTGTACCAGGTGCTGGCCTCGCGGCTCAACGGCGCCCGCACGGTTCCCGGAAAGCACACGCGTGTGTCAGGGCTCGACAACCTCGACAAGGTCGTGCACGTCGATCAGGCACCGATCGGCCGCACGCCGCGGTCCAACCCGGCCACCTACACCGGCGTGTTCGACCGCATCCGCTCGCTGTTCAGCGAGACCCCCGAGGCGAAGGTCCGTGGCTATCAGCCAGGGCGATTCAGCTTCAACGTCAAGGGCGGTCGCTGCGAGGCGTGCTCGGGCGACGGCACGATCAAGATCGAGATGAACTTCCTGCCCGACGTGTACGTCGACTGCGAGGTCTGCCACGGCAAGCGCTACAACCGCGACACGCTGTCGGTGCACTACAAGGGCAAGAACATCGCCGAGGTCCTCGAGATGCCGATCGCGGAAGCGGCCGAGTTCTTCGAGCCCATTCAGGCGATCCACCGCTACATGAAGACCCTCGTCGACGTCGGGCTCGGGTATGTGCGCCTCGGTCAGTCGGCGACGACTCTCTCCGGCGGCGAGGCTCAGCGCGTCAAGTTGGCCACCGAGCTCCAGCGGCGCAGCAACGGTCGCAGCATCTACGTCCTCGACGAGCCGACCACCGGTCTGCACTTCGAAGACGTGCGCAAGCTCCTCGAGGTACTGAACGGACTCGTCGACAAGGGCAACACGGTGATCGTCATCGAGCACAACCTCGATGTGATCAAGTCCGCGGACTGGGTGATCGACCTCGGGCCCGAGGGCGGCTCGGGCGGCGGCGAGATCCTGGCGACCGGCACTCCCGAGCAGATCGCGCGAGTCGAGGACAGCCACACGGGTCAGTTCCTCGCCGAGATCCTGGGTGAGGGGCGCTCTGCGCGGAAGGCCAGCTGATGGCCGACGTCCTGCCGTACAAGCCGCGGGCTGGTGAGATCCCCACCAACCCCGGCGTGTACCGCTTCCGCGATGCTGATGGACGCGTGCTGTACGTCGGCAAGGCCAAGAACCTGCGCCAGCGACTGTCGAACTACTTCGCTCCGCTGCGCACGCTCCACGAACGCACGCGGCGCATGGTCACCACGGCGTCGTCCGTCGAGTGGACCGTCGTCTCGACGGACGTGGACTCGCTGCAGCTGGAGTACATGTGGATCAAGGAGTTCGATCCGCCCTTCAACGTCCGCTACAAGGACGACAAGTCCTACCCGTTCATGGCCGTGACCCTGGGTGATGAGGCGCCGCGCGTGATCGTGACCAGGAACCGCAAGATTCCCGGTGCCCGCTATTTCGGTCCTTATCCCAAGGTCTGGGCGGTGCACGAGACGATCGACCTGATGGTCAAGGCATTCCCGATCCGCACCTGCAGCGACTCCAGCTACAAACGCGCGATGCAGACCGGCCGGCCGTGCTTTCCCGGGCAGATCGGCAAGTGCGGCGGGCCGTGCTCGATGACGGTGACGATCGAGGAGCACCGTGCCATGGTCGACGACTTCGTCGCCTTCATGGCGGGCGGCGATGAGCGCTTCACCCGAGAGCTGACCAAGCGGATGCTGGCGGCGTCGGCCGCGATGGATTACGAGGCCGCCGCCAGATACCGTGACAAGCTCACCGCGATCGAGGCCGTGCTCGGCAAGAGCGCGCTCGTGCTCGCGACCGACGAGGATGCCGACCTCTTCGGCATCGCGGAAGACGAGCTGGCTGCCGCCGTGCAGCACTTCGTGATCCGCGGCGGGCGCGTCCGCGGTGTTCGCGCGATGACGATCGAGAAGGAGATCGACATCTCGACAGCCGATCTCGTCGACCAGGTGCTGCAGCGCGCGTACGGCGATGCGCAGGATGTGCCCCGGCGGATCATCGTGCCGACCCTTCCCGACGACGCGGCCGAGCTCGAGGTCTGGCTGCGCGAGCGGCGAGGCAAGAAGGTCGAGATCGCCATCGCCCAACGGGGGCAACGCGCTGATCTCATGCGCACGGCGACCCTCAACGCGCAGCAGGCCCTGATCAGGTACAAGACCCGTCGTACGAGCGACTACGTCGCACGAACCCAGGCTCTGACCGATCTGCAGGAGGCGTTGGGGATGTCGGAGGCGCCGCTTCGCATCGAGTGCTTCGACATCTCGCACCTCGGTGGCACGAACGTCGTCGCCTCGATGGTGGTCTTCGAAGACGGACTTCCCCGCAAAGACCAGTACCGGTCGTTCAACATCGCCGAGACCACCGACGATACGGACTCGATGTACCAGGTGCTGCGTCGTCGACTCGCCTATCTCGATCGTCCGGAAGAGATCGATGAGCCCGCATCCGCAGCGGTCCCCGTGGAGGCGGGAGACGAGTCCGAGGACGTCGTCGTGGAGGTCAAGCGCAAACCGCGCTTCGCCTATCCGCCTCAGCTGCTGCTGGTCGACGGTGGACAGCCCCAGGTCGAAGCGGCGGCACGTGCACTGCGAGACGCCGGGCACACCGAGATCGCCGTGTGCGGCATCGCCAAACGGCTCGAGGAGATCTGGCTCCCGGGGGAGGACTTCCCGGTGATCCTGCCGCGCACCAGCGAGTCGCTCTACCTGCTGCAGCGGCTGAGAGACGAGGCCCACCGGTTCGCGATCACGCACCAGCGCAAACGACGCAAGAACGACATCACGTCGATCCTGGCCGAGGTGCCAGGCCTCGGCTCCTCGAGGATCAAGGTCCTCCTGAAGCACTTCGGCTCCGTCACCGCGCTGCGCTCCGCGCCTCTGGAGGCGATCCAGGAGGTGCAGGGGATCGGTCCTGTCCTCGCACAGAACATCCATACGCATCTCTCCACTCGCTAGGCTGGAGCCAGCGGGGGAGAAGGAGTAACCATGACTGACGGGGACAAAGGCGAGTTCCTCATCGTCACGGGCATGTCGGGCGCAGGGCGCACGACGGTAGCCAACGCACTCGAGGACCTCGGCTGGTACGTGGTCGACAACCTGCCGCCGCAGATCCTCCGACCGCTGCTCGACCTCACGGACATGGGCGGTGACGCTCTGCCGAAGGTCGCAGCGGTGGTCGACGTTCGCGGGCGCAACCTCTTCGACGACTTCCCGGGCGTCGCGAGGGCGCTGAGATCGCGTGGTTCCGTCCGCGTGCTGTTCCTGGACGCGTCGGACGATGTGCTCGTGCGTCGGTTCGAGGCGGTTCGCCGACCCCACCCGCTGCAGGGGGACGGCACTCTGCTCGACGGCATCCGCGTCGAGCGCCAGCGACTGGCGCCGATCCGCGAGTCGGCCGATCTCGTGGTCGACACCTCCGCACTCAACATCCATCAGCTCGCCACCCAGGTCTCCGACCTCTTCTCGGAAGCGGGGGCAGCGAGGCATCGTGTGACGCTCATGAGCTTCGGTTTCAAGTACGGTCTCCCGACCGACGTCGACCTGGTCGCGGACATGCGCTTCCTCCCGAACCCGTTCTGGAACGAAGAGCTGCGGGGCCTGACCGGTCAGGACGAGTCCGTCAGGGACTACGTGCTGTCACGCGAGGGCGCCGCCGAGTTCCTCGATTCGTATTCGGCGGCACTCACTCCGGTGCTCGAGGGGTATCAGCGCGAGAACAAGAGCCATTCGACCGTCGCGATCGGCTGCACCGGCGGAAAGCACCGCTCCGTGGCCATGGCGGAGGAGCTGGCCCGTCGGCTCGCCTCCGTGCCGGGAGTGGCCGTCAACGTGCGTCACCGGGACCTCGGCAGGGAATAGCAAGAGCCTCCGTCAGAGTAGGCTGGAGGTTTGCGCCGCGATCCGGCGCGTGAGCGTAGAGGAGTGTCGTGGCACTAACGACCGACGTCAAGGCTGAGCTGGTCAGCATCCGTAATGCACCCCCGACGGTGCGTGTCGCGGAGGTCACCTCGATCCTCCGGTTCGCCGGCGGACTGCACTCCATCGCCGGGCGGGTCGCCGTCGAGGCGGAGGTGGATGCCGAGATCCTCGCGCAGCGTGTCGCGCGCGACCTTGCCGAGATCTACGGAGTCCGACCGGAGATCGCACAGGTGCAGTCGAGCACGGCGAATGACGGCGCGCGATGGGCTGTCCGGGTCATCGCCTCGGGGGAGACCCTCGCACGCCAGACCGGTCTGCTCGACCAGCGTCGGCGTCCGGTCCGCGGACTCCCCAACCGTCTCACCACTGGCTCTCGCGCTGAAGTGGCCGGTCTCTGGCGGGGTGCGTTCCTCGCCGCGGGAACGCTGAGCGAACCCGGCCGATCGGCCATGCTCGAGGTCGCCTGCCCGTCATCCGAGGCCGCCATGGCACTCGTGGGCGCGGCGCATCGCCTGGGTGTCGCCGCCAAGGCGCGCGAGGTGAGAGGCATGCCGCGCGTCGTCGTGCGTGAGGGCGAGGCGATCCGCACCATCCTCAGCGAGATGGGTGCTCAGAAGACCGCGGTCGCCTGGGAGGAGATGCGCCAGCGTCGCGAGGTGCGTGCGGGCGTCAACCGTCTCGTCAACTTCGACGATGCCAACCTCCGTCGCTCCGCGCAGGCCGCCGTCGCCGCCTGCGCGCGCGTCGAGCGGGCCCTGGAGATCCTCGCCGACGAGGTGCCCGACCACCTCAAGGTCGCGGGCGAGCTGCGTCTCGCGCACCGCGACGCGAGCCTCGACGAGCTGGGCCACCACGCCGATCCGCCCATGACCAAGGACGCCGTCGCCGGCCGCATCCGCCGTCTTCTGGCGATGGCGGACAAGCGTGCCCAGCAGGAGGGCATCCCGGGAACGGAAGCAGCCGTGCCAGCGGGTCTCGACGTCTGACCACAGCGAACGACATCAGCGAGGCGATCCCTGTCAAGGGGTCGCCTCGCTTCGTCATATGGGGGAAGGATCAGGGTCGGCGACGCGTTGTCGTCACTAGGATGAGTTACGTCCGCTCTACGTCGCACATCGGCGGCGCAGAGGATCGGCAAGCGCCGCGGCGCGGCGCGGATTGGATGAAAGCGACATGGCGACCTACACGCTCCCCGACCTTCCCTACGACTTCGCAGCCCTTGAGCCGCACATCAGCGGCAAGATCATGGAGCTGCACCATGACAAGCACCACGCGACCTACGTCGCCGGCGCCAACACCGCCCTCGAGCAGCTCGCCGAGGCGCGCGACAGCGGCAACCTGGCGAACGTGAACAAGCTCGAGAAGGACCTCGCCTTCAACCTCGGCGGTCACGTCAACCACTCCATCTTCTGGACCAACCTCTCGCCGACCGGCGGCGGACAGCCCGAGGGCGAGCTCAAGGCAGCCATCGACGAGTTCTTCGGTTCCTTCGAGAAGTTCCAGGCGCACTTCACCGCGAACGCCCTCGGAATCCAGGGCTCCGGATGGTCCGTCCTCAGCTGGGACTCGATGGGCCAGCGCCTGATCATCCAGCAGCTGTTCGACCAGCAGTCGAACACGGCACAGGGCACCGTGCCGCTGTTCCAGCTCGACATGTGGGAGCACGCCTTCTACCTCGACTACCTCAACGTCAAGGCCGACTACGTGAAGGCCGCGTGGAACATCGCCAACTGGGAGAACGTCGCCCAGCGCTTCGAGGTCGCCCGCGAGAAGACGAACGGCCTGCTGGTACTGTCGTAATCGGGTCGCGTCCCGACGGGCCAAGTCTCGTCGGGACGCCATCTCAGCCAAAAACCCCCGCGCACCGCGCACGCACGATTGCTGCGCACAGCGCACGAGAAACAGGGAGACCTGAGTGTCTGTCAAGATCGGTATCAACGGCTTCGGCCGTATCGGACGCAACTACTTCCGCGCGGCTCTCGCGCAGGGAGCGGACATCGAGATCGTCGCTGTCAACGACCTCACCGACAACAAGACCCTTGCCCACCTTCTGAAGTACGACTCCGTGGGCGGCGTCCTCGATGCTGACATCAGCTACGACGACGAGAGCATCACGGTCAACGGCAAGGCCATCAAGGCGTTCGCCGAGCGCGACCCCGCCGGCCTCCCGTGGGGCGAGCTGGGCGTCGACATCGTCATCGAGTCGACCGGCTTCTTCACCAAGGCCGAGCTGGCCAAGAAGCACATCGAGGCAGGGGCCAAGAAGGTCCTCATCTCGGCTCCCGGCACCGGCGTCGACGGCACGTTCGTCATGGGCGTGAACGAGGACACGTACAACCCGGAGACGGATCACATCATCTCCAACGCCTCCTGCACGACCAACTGCCTCGCCCCGCTGGCCCAGGTCTTCAACGACGCCTTCGGCATCGACCGTGGCTTCATGATGACGGCTCACGCCTACACGGCAGACCAGAACCTGCAGGACGGTCCGCACAGCGACCTGCGTCGCGCACGCGCCGCAGCGATCAACATCACCCCGGCGTCGACCGGTGCCGCGAAGGCGATCGGCGAGGTTCTGCCCGAGCTCCAGGGCAAGCTGAGCGGCTCGTCGTACCGCGTTCCGGTTCCCACCGGCTCGATCGTCGACCTCACGCTGATCACCGACCGCGAGAACCTCACGGTCGAAGAGGTCAACGAGGCGTACAAGAAGGCTGCTGCCGACGGACGCCTCGCCGGTTTCCTGCAGTACAACGAAGACCAGATCGTGTCGAGCGACATCGTGCACAACCCGCACTCGTCGATCTTCGACGCCACGCTGACCAACGTCAGCGGCAACCTGGTCAAGGTCTCCAGCTGGTACGACAACGAGTGGGGCTACTCCAACCGTCTCGTCGACCTGACCGAGTACGTGGCAGAGCGTCTCTGAGACATCTCCCATGACTCTGCGCACCCTGGATTCACTGGGTTCGCTCGAGGGCAAGCGCGTCATCGTCCGTTGTGATCTCAACGTCCCCCTGCGGGATGGGATCATCACGGACGATGGCCGTGTCCGCGCCTCGTTGCCTACCCTCAACGCACTGATCAACGCGGGCGCCCGCGTCATCGTGTGCTCGCACCTCGGCCGCCCCGACGGTGCGCCCGACCCGCAGTACAGTCTCGCGCCGGTCGCCCAGCGGCTGTCCGAGCTGCTCGGCAAGCCGGTGGCGTTCGCTCGCGACACCGTCGGCGAGTCGGCGCAGGAGGCCGTGGCCTCGCTCGAGGACGGCGGCATCGTCGTCATCGAGAACCTGCGGTTCAACCCGGGGGAGACCTCGAAGGACGACGCCGAGCGCGGCGCCTTCGCGGCTCAGCTGGCAGAGCTCGGAGACGTCCTCGTCTCCGACGGCTTCGGTGTCGTGCACCGCAAGCAGGCGAGCGTCTACGACCTCGCCGAGCTGCTGCCGTCGGCCGCCGGTCTACTCATCGCAGCCGAGCTGGACGTGCTCGACCGTCTCACCGAGAACCCCGAGCGCCCGTACGCGGTCGTCCTCGGCGGGTCGAAGGTCAGCGACAAGCTCGGAGTCATCTCGCACCTGCTGCCGCGCGTGGATCGCATCCTCGTGGGCGGCGGCATGCTGTTCACCTTCCTGAAGGCGCAGGGCCACGCGGTGGCGTCCAGCCTCCTCGAAGAGGACCAGCTCGAGACGGTCCGCGGGTACATCGCCGAGGCCGAGAAGCGCGGTGTGGAGCTGGTGCTCCCGACCGATGTCGTCGTCGCATCCTCGTTCTCCGCTGATGCGGAGCACGAGGTCACCGCCGCCGACGCCATCGAGAGCACCGCGTTCGGCTCCTCCGGCATCGGCCTGGACATCGGCCCGGAGACGGCTGCGCGGTTCGCGGAGGTCATCCGTGGGTCGAAGACGGTGTTCTGGAACGGCCCGATGGGCGTGTTCGAGTTCCCGGCCTTCGCCGGCGGCACCAAGGCCGTTGCGCAGGCGCTCACCGAGGTCGACGGCCTCAGCGTCGTAGGCGGCGGAGACTCGGCCGCGGCCGTGCGTCAGCTCGGCTTCACCGACGACCAGTTCGGTCACATCTCGACCGGCGGCGGCGCAAGCCTCGAGTTCCTCGAGGGCAAGAAACTACCCGGCCTGGAGGTGCTCGGATGGGTGTGAACACCCGTACCCCGCTGATCGCGGGAAACTGGAAGATGAATCTCGACCACCTGCAGGCGGTCGCCTTCGTGCAGAAGCTGCACTGGACGCTCAAGGACGCCAAGCACGAGGACGGCTCGGTCGAGGTTGCGGTCTTCCCGCCCTTCACCGACATCCGCAGCGTGCAGACGCTCATCGACGCCGACAAGATCCCGTTCGCCCTCGGCGCGCAGGACCTCTCGGCTCACGACTCCGGCGCCTACACCGGGGAGATCTCGGGAGCCTTCCTGGCGAAGCTCGATGCGAAGTACGTGATCATCGGTCACTCGGAGCGCCGTGAATACCACGCGGAGTCCGATGACGTCGTCGCGGCCAAGACGAAGGCCGCGCTGAAGCACGGTCTGTCGCCCGTCATCTGCGTCGGGGAGACGGCTGAGGACCTCGAGAAGTTCGGGGCCAGCGCAGTGCCCGCGGGGCAGCTCGAGGCCGCTCTCCAGGGTCTGTCGAAGGATGCGGACATCGTCGTGGCGTACGAGCCGGTCTGGGCCATCGGCTCCGGGCAGGCAGCGACGCCGCAGCAGGCGCAGGATGTCTGCGCTGCGCTGCGCACGGTGATCGCCAAGGTTCTTGGTGACGACGCTGCGGCGCGCACCCGGATCCTGTACGGCGGATCGGTCAAGGCGGCCAACATCGCCAGCTTCATGCGCGAGCCTGATGTCGATGGCGCACTCGTCGGAGGCGCGAGCCTCGTGGTCGACGAGTTCGCGGCGATCATCCGCTTCGAGAAGCACGTCGGCGTGTGAGTGTGGCGGGGCTCCGGCCCCGCCGCACCGTATACTTGACCGTTACCGGGGCAATCCTGCCCCAGCGAAAGGCTCTTCCTCGTGGAAATTCTCGAGTTCGTCCTGCAGGTGGTGCTGGGCATAACCAGCGTCCTGCTGACTCTCCTCATCCTCCTCCACAAGGGTCGCGGTGGCGGCCTCTCCGACATGTTCGGTGGAGGCATGACGTCAGCTGTCGGCTCGTCGGGTCTCGCTGAGCGCAATCTCAATCGCTTCACGGTCATCCTCGCTCTGGCGTGGTTCGTGTCGATCGTGGCGCTCGGTCTCATCACGAAGTTCGAGGTGATCTGATGGCTACCGGCGGCAACGCGATCCGAGGGACCCGAGTGGGTTCCGGCCCCATGGGCGAGCAGGACCACGGCTACCACGCCGACCGCATCGCGGTCTCGTACTGGGACGGTCTCGGCAACGAGACGGTCCGCTACTTCGCCGCGGGGCTCCCTGAAGAGGAGATCCCCGAGACGATCGACCACCCGCAGTCCGGTCTTCCGGCGGGTCGCGACAAGGCCAACCCGCCTGCCCTCGCGAAGCCGGAGCCCTACAAGACGCATCTCGCGTATGTGAAGGAGCGTCGCACCGACGCAGAAGCCGTCCAGCTTCTCGAAGATGCGCTCACCCAGCTGCGTGAGCGTCGGGGTCAGTGACCTCGATCTGATCTCCTGACAGAAGCCGCCGCGATCCGATCGCGGCGGCTTCTCTCGTACCAGCCGGACGTGCTCAGCGGCACCCGTACGCGGCGTCGATGTAGGACTGAGGTGGGTAGCCGTACGCCCAGACGCCGTTGGCATCGTCGGTGAAGCCCATGCTGATCGCCCACGCCGTGGCCCACTTCTCGATGCTGTCCTGCGTCGACGAGTCGTACATGTCCTCGCACTTCACGCTGATCGCGTGGCCGACCTCGTGGGCGATGAGAGCCTTGCTCCGGTCCGCCGGCCACTGCTCGGCGACCGAGTTCGACAGCTCGATGGCGGCGCGGTCGGGATCGTCCCACCACCAGGTCGTGAGGCCTCCCATGCTGCCGTTGGAACCGGCGTTGTTGACGATCTGGTTCCAGTCGAACTCGAGCAGCACCCCGGGTGCGAGCGACCGGGCGAACGCCTCGATCTCGAGGCGATCGCCCTGCAGCGGTCCCGCCTTCTCGGCGAGTTCGGCCTGTTCGGTCGCCACGACCTGTCCTGCGGCGTCCTGCATGGACACCAGTGATTCGACCGCCGTCACATCGAGGAGCATGGTGTCGGGTACTCGCGACGCCGCATCGCGCAGGGCGATGACGGCGTCGTTCTTGGCCGAGAGGTGTGCCGACTCGAAAGCCGGGGCTGCGTCGGCCGCCGAGCGCAGGAGGGCCACGCCGGCCTCGGTCACTTCGGCACTGGCGGCGGTCATCGCAGGTGTCGCCGCGTCGAGGTCGGCAGCCAGCTCGTCCAGGTCGCCGGCGTCGACGGCGAGCTGATCGGATGCTGCGAAGAGCTCCCAGAACGCCGACGGCTTGGAATCCGCCGAAGGCAGCGGTTCGGTGAGCAGTTCCTCCGCCGGACCGGCGGCTTCTTCGGCATCCGTCGACGCCGTCGTGAGCGCGTCCCTCGCGGAGGGCACGGTGAGGACGCCGGTATCGGCCGTCTTCAGCAGATCAGCGACATCGATGACGGACGTGAGCGTGTCGAGCTCCTGCTGGACCGTCGTCGCGCTGTCGCGAGCCGAGGCCGCTGCTGCGTCGAACTCGGCGCGTGCTCCGTCGTATCCGAGGCTGGCGGTGACCTGGAGCACGCCGACGGCCGCCGCGACCAGGACTCCCGCAGCGCCCAGCATGAACCCGATGCGCCGTCCTCGGCGATTCGGCGCTGCGCCGTCGGTGCTGGCGAAGTGCGGGGGGAGTGCGTGGCCTCCGGCGGGGGAGGTGGCCACGTCGACGGATGCAGTCATGCGGGGGACCTCCGTGGGGAACCGGCTCATGATGACTCTAATCAGTGAGCCGTCCGGTGCGAGAACCCCCGGGGACGAGAAAGGCCCCCGCATCGCGGGGGCCTTTCTCGAGTGGAGGGGCTGACGAGAATCGAACTCGCATCATCTGTTTGGAAGACAGAGGCTTTACCACTAAGCTACAGCCCCGTTGTCAGCTGTATCCGGGAGGACTGTGCCGACTCATCGATCATAGCGGACTGACGGAGGTGCTCGTGTCCGTTAGACTCGGTGGGGCTGAATCTGCATGCGGATTCCCCGGGGCGTAGCTCAGTTTGGTAGAGCGCCCGCTTTGGGAGCGGGAGGTCGCAGGTTCAACTCCTGTCGCCCCGACATGGCTTCAACGGCCTGACAGCCGCGATTCAGCGCGGAAATCACAAGGAGAGCACACCAGAATGGCGAACAGCACCGTCGAGAAGCTGACCCCGACCCGGGTCAAGCTCAGCATCACGGTCACCCCTGACGACCTCAAGCCCAGCATCGCGCACGCCTACGAGCACATCGCTCAGGACGTCCAGATCCCCGGCTTCCGCAAGGGCAAGGTCCCCGCTCCGATCATCGATCAGCGCATCGGTCGTGGCGCGGTCATCGAGCACGCGGTCAACGAGGGCCTCGACAAGTTCTTCCGCGACGCGACCGTCGAGCACAAGCTCCGCGTCGTCGGACGTCCGGCCGCCGACATCACCCAGTGGCCGAACGAGAAGGACTTCTCGGGCGACCTCCTGGTCGACATCGAGGTGGACGTGCGTCCCGAGATCGAGGTCCCGGCATTCGACGGCATCACCCTGACGGTCGACGCCGTCGAGGCCGACGACGCCGCGCTCGACGCAGAGCTCGAGAACCTGCGCGCGCGCTTCGGAACGCTCGTTCCCGTCGACCGTCCCGCCGCGAAGGGCGACTTCGTCGAGCTCGACCTGGTCGCCACGATCGACGGTGCGGAGATCGACCGCGCCGAGGGCGTCTCCTACGAGGTCGGCTCGGGTGAGCTGCTCGAGGGCATCGACGACGCGATCGAATCCCTCACCGCCGGTGAGGACACCACGTTCCGCTCTGCGCTCGTGGGCGGCGACCACGCCGGCTCCGAGGCTGAGGTCTCCGTCACCGTCAAGGCGGTCAAGGAGCGCGAGCTCCCCGAGGCCGATGACGACTTCGCGCAGATCGCGAGCGAGTTCGACACGATCGCCGAGCTCCGCGCGAGCCTCGCCGAGCGCGTCTCGCAGCAGGGCGTCTTCACTCAGGGTTCCGCGGCTCGCGACAAGCTCGTCGAGACGCTGCTCGAGCAGATCGAGATCCCCGTGCCGCCGAAGCTCATCGAGGACGAGGTGCACAACCACCTCGAGGGTGAGAACCGCCTCGAGGACGACGTGCACCGCGCCGAGGTCACCGAGGCCAGCGAGAAGCAGTTCCGCACGCAGGTTCTGCTCGACACGATCGCCGAGCAGGCTGACGTGCAGGTCTCGCAGGAGGAGCTCTCGCAGTACCTCATCCAGTCCGCCTCGCAGTACGGCATGGCTCCCCAGGAGTTCGTCGAGGCTCTGCAGTCGTCGAACCAGCTTCCGGCGCTCGTCGGAGAGGTCGCCCGCAACAAGGCCCTCGCGATCGCCCTGGGCAAGGTCAAGGTCGTCGACACGAACGGCAAGCCCGTCGATCTGTCCGACTTCGTCGTGACCGACGACGAGGCCGAGTCCGAGACGGCTGCCGCTGAGAAGCCGGCCGCGAAGAAGCCCGCTGCGAAGAAGGCGCCCGCGAAGAAGGCCGACGACGCGGAGGCCGCTGAGAAGCCGGCCGCGAAGAAGCCCGCCGCCAAGAAGGCTCCGGCCAAGAAGGCTGCCGACAAGGCGGAGTGATCGGACACGATCTCATGAGGGGCGGATGCTGCGGCATCCGCCCCTTTCGCGTCAGCGGGGAGAGCAGATGAACGAGGAGACCATGAAGACCTGGGACGAACGCATCGACGAGGTGTGGGACGACGCGTCCGGCGAAGAGGTCGGAGACCAGACGATCGCCCGGATCGACGCGCTGGCCGCCGAGCGCGGCGTCGATGACGCCCGCGCGGAGTTCGAGCGCGCCGGGGCACGTGATTCGGCCGGCCGCCCCGCCGAGGCAGTCGAACTCTACCGGCGTGCGCTCGCACTGGGTCTCGACGACGAGCACCGCCCGCAGTGCGTGATCCAGCTGGCGAGTTCACTGCGCAATCTGGGCGAGTACGACGATGCCCTCGCCGTCATCCGTGCGGAGGAGGAGCTCTCGGCGGACGGCCCCTACCGGGATGCCGTGGCGACGGTCCACGCGCTGATCCTGGCGAGTTCCGGACGCCCGGCGCGGGGCCTGTCGGTCGCTCTCCTCGCACTCGTGCCGCACCTGCCGCGGTACCACCGCTCGATGACCGCGTACGCACACGAGATCGCGGAACTCGACGCCTGATATGCCGACGGCGAACACGGCCTGAGCGCTGCGTTGTCGCCGGTAGATTCGAATCACTGAAACACGGAATCAGGAGCTGACATGGCTGCAGAACCCCTCCTCGCTACGAGCGTCTTCGACCGACTGTTGAAAGACCGCATCATCTGGCTGGGATCGGAGGTGCGCGACGACAATGCGAACGAGATCTGCGCGAAGATCCTCCTTCTCGCCGCAGAGGACTCCGAGAAGGACATCTACCTCTACATCAACTCGCCCGGTGGATCGATCACCGCGGGCATGGCGATCTACGACACGATGCAGTTCGTCCCGAACGACATCGTCACCGTGGGCATCGGCATGGCCGCATCGATGGGTCAGCTGCTGCTGACCGCGGGCACGAAGGGCAAGCGCTACATCACGCCCAACGCCCGCGTGCTGCTGCACCAGCCGCACGGTGGCTTCGGCGGAACGTCGAGCGACATCCAGACGCAGGCGCAGCTGATCACCTCGATGAAGAACCGCCTCGCCGAGATCACCGCGGCGCAGACCGGCAAGTCGGTCGAGCAGATCAACGAAGACGGTGACCGCGACCGCTGGTTCACCGCCGACGAGGCGCTCGAGTACGGCTTCGTCGATCACATCCGCGACTCGGCCACCGACGTCATCGGTGGCGGCGGAACCGACCAGGACATCAAGTAACGGAAAGCGAAAGGACTCTCATGTACGCACCCACCTTCCGCTCTGCCGGCGATCTGCCCTCCAGCCGCTACGTGCTTCCTCAGTTCGAGGAGCGCACGGCATACGGCTTCAAGCGCCAGGACCCCTACAACAAGCTGTTCGAAGATCGAGTGATCTTCCTCGGCGTCCAGGTCGACGATGCGTCGGCCGACGACGTGATGGCGCAGCTGCTCGTTCTCGAGAGCCAGGACTCCGAGCGTGACATCACCATGTACATCAACTCGCCCGGTGGTTCGTTCACCGCGATGACGGCGATCTACGACACGATGCAGTACGTCGCGCCGCAGATCCAGACCGTGGTGCTCGGCCAGGCGGCTTCGGCCGCATCGGTGCTGCTCGCAGGCGGTCACCCCGGCAAGCGCCTGGCTCTGCCCAACGCCCGTGTGCTCATGCACCAGCCGGCGATGGGCGAGGCGGGGCACGGTCAGGCATCCGACATCGAGATCCAGGCGGCCGAGATCCTGCGCATGCGCACCTGGCTCGAGGAGACCATGGCTCGTCACACGGGCAAGTCCGTCGAGCAGGTCAACCGCGACATCGACCGTGACAAGATCCTGTCCGCCGCTGAGGCGCTGGACTACGGCATCGTCGACCAGGTGCTCACCTCGCGCAAGCGCATGTGATCGCATCTCCATGGTGAGAGGACGTCGGCCCTTCGGGGTCGGCGTCCTTTCGTCGTCTCCGGCGAATGTGCGACCACTGGAAGCGTCAATGCTCATATGAGCATCAAGGTGCGCGAACGGTGCTACGGACGTATGCTGGAGACGGAAGGAGGATGACATGGAAGAAGAACTGATCATGGTCCGCGTCGCTGAGCTGTACTACGACGAGGACAGGACGCAGGACGAGATCGGCGCCCTCCTCAAGCTGTCCCGCTGGAAGGTGGGGCGCCTTCTCACACAGGCCAGAGAGCGTGGCATCGTCCGCATCGAGATCGTGCACCCGCGTGCGCGCCGACTCGGACTCGAGCGCCAGCTCGTCGAACGCCATGGCCTCACGGCTGCCGTCGTCGTTCCCTCCCCGGACGGCGATGACGGGACCCTCGAGCGGGTCGCCCAGGCCGCGGCCGACTACCTCACTGCGATGCGGCCCGTGCCCCGCACGCTCGGCGTCAGCTGGGGGCGTACGTTGCGCGCCGTCGCAGAGTCGCTGCCCGAAGGATGGGCGACCGGCGTCACCGTCGTGCAGCTCAACGGGGGAGTGAGCCTCAACCGCCGTTCGGGCGGAGCCGCGGGCCTCGCCGTCACCATCGCCCAGCGTGCATCCGGACACGTGTCCCTCCTGCCGAGCCCGGCGATCCTCGAACGCGTCGAGACCAAGCAGGCGATCGAAGCCGACCGCACCGTCGCGGCCGTCCTCGTCGAAGCGGCCGAAGCGCAGGCGTTCCTGTTCACCGCGGGGCCCTGCGATGCGACCTCCGCGCATGTCGAGAACGGCTACCTCTCGGCATCCGATGTCGAAGAGCTCGCGCGCCGTGGTGCCGTAGGCGACGTCCTCGGGCGGTACATCGACGCCGACGGCAACATCGTCGACCCGCAGCTCGACGCCCGGACGGTCGGAGTTGACCTCGGGCGCCTGCGCGCCGCGAAGCGCTCGATCTTCGTCACCGCCGGTGACGCCAAGCATGACATCGCGCGCACAGTCGTGACCAGCGGCCTGTGCAGCGTTCTGGTGACAGATGAGACCACAGCACGAGCATTGTTGGAGGAACGATGACGACCCAAGAACTCAGCCGCAGATCGGCGGTGGACGTTCTCGGCGGTGAGCCGGATGACGCCACGCTCCGCCGGTTCCTGCACGGACTCCCGGGGGTCGACGCCGTCGGCCTGGAGCAGCGCGCGGCCGCACTCGGCACGCGTTCGATCAAGACCACGTCGAAGGCCTGGGCACTCGACACGATCATCAAGCTGATCGACCTCACCACCCTCGAAGGCTCCGACACGCCGGGCAAGGTGCGCTCGCTGGTCGCCAAGGCGAAGAATCCGGATGCCGCCGACCCGACGACCCCCCGGGTCGCCGCCGTCTGCGTGTACGGCGACATGGTCGGCGACGCCGTCGAGGCGCTCGGAGCTCTGCACGGCGATCCGGACGAGGGACTCATCTCGGTCGCCGCGGTCGCCACCGCGTTCCCCAGCGGACGTTCCTCGCTGGCCATCAAGCTGGCCGACACCGCCGAAGCGGTCGCGGCCGGCGCCGACGAGATCGACATGGTCATCGACCGAGGAGCGTTCCTCTCGGGCCGATACGGACTCGTGTACGACCAGATCGCCCAGGTGAAAGAGGCATGCCGTCGTGCCGATGGTTCATACGCCTCGCTCAAGGTGATCCTCGAGACCGGCGAGCTCAACACCTACGACAACATCAAGCGCGCATCGTGGCTCGGCATCCTCGCCGGTGGCGACTTCATCAAGACCTCCACCGGGAAGGTGCAGCCGGCGGCGACGCTGCCGACGACGCTGCTCATGCTCGAAACGGTGCGCGACTGGCACCGGGGTACGGGAGAGCGCATCGGCGTCAAGCCCGCCGGCGGGATCCGCGCGTCGAAGGATGCGGTGAAGTACCTCGTGACGGTCGCCGAGACCGTGGGGGAGGAATGGCTCCAGCCGCACCTGTTCCGCTTCGGCGCCTCGAGCCTGCTGAACGACGTGCTGCTGCAGCGCCAGAAGCTCACCACCGGCCACTACTCCGGCCCCGACTACGTCACGATCGACTAGGAGCCCGCATATGTCATTCCTGGAATACGCTCCGGCACCGGAGTCGAAGGCAGTACTCAACCTCAAGGACAGCTACGGACTGTTCATCGACGGCGAGTTCGTCGACGGATCGGGCTCGAGCTTCGCGACGATCTCGCCGGCTGACGAGAGCCACATCGCCGAGATCGCCTCGGCGAACGACGCGGACGTCGACCGGGCGGTCGGCGCCGCGCGTCGCGCCTACGAGAAGACCTGGTCGAAGATGAGCGGCCGCGATCGCGGCAAGTACCTCTTCCGCATCGCACGTCTCGTGCAGGAGCGGGCTCGCGAGCTCGCGGTCGCCGAGAGCCTCGACAACGGGAAGCCGATCAAGGAGAGCCGCGATGTCGACGTGCCTCTCGTCGCCTCCTGGTTCTTCTACTACGCGGGGTGGGCTGACAAGCTCGACTACGCCGGACTCGGCGCCAACCCGCGTGCGCTCGGCGTGGCCGGGCAGATCATCCCCTGGAACTTCCCGCTGCTGATGCTCGCGTGGAAGCTCGCTCCTGCTCTGGCGGCGGGCAACACCGTGGTGCTCAAGCCTGCGGAGACCACGCCGCTGACGGCGCTGATCTTCGCAGAGATCCTGCAGCAGGCGGATCTGCCGGCCGGTGTCGTCAACATCATCACGGGTGCCGGTTCCACGGGGGCCACGCTCGTGCGTCACCCCGACGTCGACAAGGTCGCCTTCACGGGTTCGACCGGTGTCGGCCGCGACATCGCACGGGCCGTCGCGGGGACCGACAAGAAGGTCACGCTCGAGCTCGGCGGCAAGGCCGCCAACATCGTGTTCGATGACGCGCCGATCGACCAGGCCGTCGAGGGCATCGTGAACGGCATCTTCTTCAATCAGGGGCATGTGTGCTGCGCCGGAAGCCGACTGCTCGTGCAGGAGTCGATCCATGACGAGGTCATCGATCGCCTGAAGAGCCGCCTGTCGACGCTGCGCCTCGGCGACCCGCTCGACAAGAACACCGACATCGGCGCGATCAACTCGGCGGCACAGCTCGCCCGCATCCGTGAGCTGAGCGACGTCGGCGAGGCCGAGGGCGCAGAGCGCTGGACCGCGGACTGCGCGATCCCCGACAAGGGGTTCTGGTTCGCTCCGACGATCTTCACCGGTGTCGAGGCGTCGCATCGCATCGCCCGCGACGAGGTCTTCGGGCCCGTCCTGTCGGTGCTGACGTTCCGTACGCCGGCCGAGGCGATCGCCAAGGCGAACAACACGCCGTACGGCCTCTCCGCCGGCATCTGGTCGGACAAGGGCTCGCGCATCCTCGCGGTCGCCGACCGTCTGCGTGCCGGTGTCATCTGGGCGAACACGTTCAACCGATTCGACCCGTCGAGTCCGTTCGGCGGCTACAAGGAGTCCGGATACGGCCGTGAAGGCGGACGTCAGGGTCTCACCGCATACCTGAAGGGGGCCTCCGCATGAGCAAGCGATTGACCGTTCCGAAGACTTACAAGCTGGCGATCGGCGGCGCCTTCCCGCGCAGCGAGTCCGGCCGCACCTACGAGGTGCTGTCGGCGAAGGGGGCATTCCTCGCGAACGCCGCCCAGGGCTCGCGCAAGGACGCACGGGATGCCGTCGTGGCCGCACGTGCCGCCGTGAAGGGGTGGTCCGGCGCCACCGCATACAACCGCGGGCAGGTGCTGTACCGGGTCGCCGAGGTCCTCGAGGGTCGCCGCGCGCAGTTCATCGACGAGATCGCCGCGCAGGAGGGCGTCTCCACGTCCGCCGCCGCCGCGCAGGTCGACGAGGCGATCGACCTCTGGGTCTGGTACGCCGGCTGGTGCGACAAGTACGCGCAGGTCGCGGGCAACGCGAACCCGGTCTCGGGTCCGTACTTCAACATCTCGGTGCCGGAGCCGACCGGCGTGGTCGCGATCGTCGCACCGCAGGACTCCGCGCTGCTCGGTCTTGTCTCGGTCGTGGCTCCTGCGCTCGTCGCAGGCAACACGGTCGTCGTGATCGCGAGCGAGCGGTTCCCGCTGTCGGCCATCAGCCTCGCTGAGGTGCTCGCCACGAGCGATGTGCCCGGGGGCGTCGTCAACGTGCTCACCGGGTCTCCCGCCGAGATGGCGCCCTGGCTCGCCTCGCACCAGGACGTCAATGCGCTCGATCTGGCCGGTGCCGGCGATCTCGAGTGGATCGACATGCAGATCGCCGCCGCCGAGACGCTCAAGCGCGTGCTGACTCCCGGCGCGGTCACCGCGTCTCCGGAGCGCATCGGCGCCTTCACCGAGGTCAAGACCGTCTGGCACACCAAGAGCCTCGTCTAGCGTCGGCGGAATCCGCCCCCCCGCGCGCACGAGAGCCCCGCAGCATCAGCTACGGGGCTCTCAGCATTCGGCATCGTTCGAGTGGACCGGCACTGCCGATCAGAGACCCGGCAACTCCTGATCGTGCGATGACGGCATGGTGCGGGAACCCCTGCGAGCTGGCCGCCAAGCCGCTGGCGACGTCGCGTTCTCTCTCGAGACCGATGATTTCGAGCAGCAGCACGCGCGCATGCTGGCCCACGGCATTCGGTTCCGGGAGGACCCGCGCCAACGAGGCCTACGGCACCGTCGCCATCTTCGAGGATCCTTGAGGCGCCGTGGGATCTCATTCGGCGGTCGGAGACGCCGATCGGATCGTTCACGTATGTCCAGCTCGCCGTCGCGATCACGACCGCAGTGCGTCTGCGGGAACAATGCGGTTGGCGCGAACTGCTCCAGCGATCGCGCCGAGAGCGGCGATGGCGATTCCAGCTCCGAGGGCGGCGAGAGCGAGGACGGGGTCGAAGACCGGTGTCCATCTCTGCGCGATCGTCACAGCGAGTACTGCGGCCATCCCAGTGACGATGCCGAGGAGACTGCCGAACAATCCGATAAGCAAGGATTCGAGCAGCAGCATCGTCGCGATGTGGCTCTTGCGCGCTCCGATCGCACGCCGTAGTCCGATCTCGTTGCGTCGTTCGGCGACGGCCGAGAGGGTGGCGATCGTCACTGAGGCCGCAGCAGCGAGTCCGGTCACGATCGTAAGCAACGCCAGACTCAGCGCGACGCTCGCCTCCACGTTCGCGCGCAGTGAGTCCGCTGGCGGGGGAGATGCGACATCGACGCGTTCCGGCTGAACAGGGTCGAGCACCAGCGGCGCTTCCTCCGCAATGCTTGCAGCGGCACCAAGTTCGGTGACGACATAGGCCGTAACCGTGCTCGTCGGAAGGTTCGCGCTCTCAGGGCTCTCGCCGCCTCCGATCACGGCCTTGCCGAGCAGATCGGGCGCGCGAGGAGAATCAGTGATAACTCCCACGACGACGAGGGTCCGGCCGGCGATCTCGATGGTCGGAGCCAGATCGACCGGGGCCATCCCGATGCCCTCGGCCAGATACTCACCGACGAGCACCTGGTTCGAAGCGAGCGACGCCACTGGCGCATCCGTCCAGTCGATGTCGAGGCGTAGCGCAGTCCTGATGTCTCCGTAGCTCGCGTATGTGGATGTGTCCACTGCATCGCGTGGGGCGCCCACGCGCACGCTCGCCGTGCCGAGATCCTCGAGGATGGCCACGGAGGCTGAGCCATTCAGTTCCGCCAAGGACCTAGCAGCATCCGGGATGCCGGTTTCGATCGTCGCTGAGACGCCATCGCCGGAGACGGTAGCGGTGACGTCGCGACTCTTGACGGCATCGAAGCTCTCGGAGACCTGTTGCTGTGCTGTGGCTGAAAGTCCCAGGGTCGCCACGAACAGGGTCGCAGCGACCGCGATCGCTGCGATGAGTCCGGCAGCGCGCCCGGGGCGGCTCAGCATGTTCGCAGCGGCGTCTCTGACTGCAGCTGCTGGCCGCACAGTGGACGCCTTCCCCGGCGTTTTGGGTTCTTCGCGGGGCCTGATGAGAGGAAGTCTCTCGGTGCAGCCATCTTCGGTGCGCTCCTGAACTTTGCCGTCCACGACATGGATCTGTCGGTCAGCATGCTGGGCGATCTGTTCCGAGTGGGTTACGAGGACCAGCGTCGCGCCATGATGACGGAGGTTCTCGAAGCTCGTCATGACCGCTTCAGTGGTGCTCGAGTCAAGGTTGCCTGTGGGCTCATCTGCCACGATGATGGGCGCCCCGGACGCGAGCGCCCGAGCGATCGCTACGCGTTGACGTTGTCCGCCGGACAGCTGGCGTGGCTTCGCATCGGCAAGGTCTGGGATTCCCACGTCAGCGAGCGCCGCAAGGGCTCGCGTCCTCATCCTGGTGGCGTCTACACCGCGATAGTGCATCGACAGTTCCACGTTCTCGACGACTGATCGGCGGTCGAGGAGGTGGAAGGCCTGGAAGACGAAAGCGAATGTCTCAGAGCGGTGGGCGCATGCTGCGCGTTCTTTCAGTGCGGCAACGTCCTGACTATCGATCAGGAAATTTCCCGTCGACGGAGCATCGAGCAGCCCAAGGATGTTGAGCAGTGTCGACTTGCCACTACCCGATTCACCCAGGATGGCGATGTAGCTGCCTTGAGGGATCTCCAGGTCGACGCCGCGCAGCGCGTCTACTGAAGACTGGCGGGTGCCGTAGCGCTTGGTGATATCTCGAAGGGTCAGCCCGGGCACTACTGGACTCTCACTTGTTCGCCTGGCTTCAGCTTCTCGTCGTTCAGGATCTCAATGGCGCTGAGGCCGTTCAGCTCGCCGATCTCCTTTACCGGCACCTCCTGGAAATCACCGTCGGAGTTTTGGCGCAGAACGTATCGACTCGAGCCGCGGGAGGCGACAGCACGACTCGGAACGAGGAGAGCATCCCTCGCGACCACGCTGCGGGTCACCACGAGTACGGGCTTCTCTCCGACGGACGAGTCCGGGATGGGTGCAGTGCCAGGGTCGCCAGAGTCGGCTGTCACGAAGGTGATCGGAACCAGACCTTCCTCGTCGGCCACTCCGATGTTCTGCAGGACGAGGTGGACTTCGGTCCCTGCGATCGTTGCTTTCGCCTCGAAGCCGACTTCGAGCTGGGCCGCGGTGGCTGCGATCACGGTAGCTGAGGCGATGGGAGATCCTTTGGCGAAGACGACCGCTGCATCATCGGGCAGCGAACCGACACCTGGCGCCGCGACGACAGCAGCTGGTAGAGCCGAGGTCACCACGAACGCGCTCGACCTGGCGACGGCTTGCATCTTCGGCACTGTTGGAGCGACAGGCACCGACGGGGCTACTGGGACCGGCTGGACTCCCGGGGTGGCGGAGTCCGAGGGAGTAGCGGGCTCTTGCGAGGGCGCCGGGGCTTCCTTGGCCACAACAGAGCTGTCCTCGGCTGCGATTGCCGCTTCTAGGGGGACCTTGTAGCCATGGTCGGCGTAGAGGCTGGTGAGTGAACGCTCTGTTCCCGGGCCGAAGATCCCATCTGCCGTCGTGGAGTATCCGGCGGCGGTCAACGCGTGCTGCAGCTGCTCGACGTCGCGCCCGGTGTCGCCGGTGCGCAGATCTCGGAAGAACGGAAACGCGCCAGGTAGGGCGAAGGTCGGCTGGGCGTTGATCTCGAGGAGCACCTGGCCGGCCGAGACCTGAGAGCCGATCGCAACAGGCGCGTCGGTCACGACTGCAACACCGCCCTCTCCAGGGGCAGCCAGATTGGTCGACGTCTGATCACCTGCCCGCACCTCACCCTGCACCGTCAGGGTCTCGGCGAGGATTCCTTGTTCCACGGGCGCTGTGATCCCTGAAGGCGGCGGCGCTGCGGCGTCACTGGCGATCTGGCTGGGGGAGCGGAACGCCGACGCGACCGCCCATCCGCCAGCAAGCAGAGCCGCACTGGTAACCGCGACAACCATCACCAGCATCGCGCGTCGGCCAGGTGCCCTTCGACCAAGAGTGCGCCCACCTGGCCGAAGGGGGTCTGTGGGCCCGGCAGGGCTGAGGAGATCCTCCAAGGACGTACTCTCACCGACGCGCGTCATCGTGCTCGCGACTCCGCGATGATGTCGTCGATCTCCGACGTTATGCTCTCGATCTCGGCGCCGGCGTCCACGAGTGCCGCTTCGTTGTCTTCAAGCATCGAGCTCTCCCGGGTCCACAGAGCGTCGTAGAACGCTTTGGTGAAGCCCGACGAGTCTCGGCACTCGGCGTCGGTGGTCGCCAGGTCGATCTCTTCACCGGTGGGCTCCGTGATGGGGCCGTCGATGCTCGCGCCCAGCCCAAGGCGCTGACGAACGGACTCGCTGGGCATCTCGATCGGGGTCAACGGGAGGTCTTCGATGCCCACATCGGCCATGCAGGCGTTCCACGCGGCAGCGGACTCGAGAACAGCGGGGTCCTTGCTCGCTCCGGAATACGCCGCGGCGGCCAGACCCGATGTGAAGTTCATCAGGGTGTTGCTGTATCCAGGGCTGACGGTGGCAGGGTCGTCACGACACGCCAAGAACGCCTCGTCCTCGGACGGCGTCGACGCTTGACGCTGGAAGTCGTCCCACGCCTCGAGGCCGGCGGGGCGCTGCTGCGAAGGCTCGTGGTAGCCGTGCGTCTGAGCGATCTTCAGATCGAACCATTTCCGAACTGTGACGTCGGAGCCATACGCGGCGTCGATGTCCACGTATGGAACGGGATCGTCGATCCCTTTGCCGGCGAGGCAGTCATTGACGGTGAGCGCTGCGGCGTATGCCGCCTTCGTTAACTGCAGATCTGAGAGGAGATAGGGATCCAAGGGGAGCCTCCATCGAGCGATGTCCTTGCCCTCTGTATACAAGGCGTTTGGGTGCTGATCCGTGGCGGCGGGCGCACACGCGGCCGCCACGCTGACGGTGGCGGCCACGACGATGGTGCCGACGGCCCGGCGAGCGAGTATGACCTGCCTGGGTCGCCTCATGATGGTCAGACGAACTTTGCGGCGTTGGGGTCCCAGGCAAGACCCTGGACGATTCCGGAGCTGTTCTCAATGTTGCCGTCGCCCTGGTTCGTGTTGAGGCAGACCGAGGACCCGCCGTAACCGCCGGTGGCGGTGTCGTAGAAACAAGCGACCGAGTACCGACCGTTGTTGAACCATGAGTCTGCTGTGTTGCCAGCGTTCACTGAGGTTCCGGCGTAGTTGTAGCTCGACATCGGCGTGACGTAGTACTCGAACCACAGCACGCCCGCATAGCTGCCGTTCGTGTTGAAGTCCGGATCGTCCCAGACGCAGGCCCTGCCGAGACTGCAGTAGCTCGGGGCGGCGCTGGCAGGCGCCGCGAACCCGAACAATGCGATCAGCGGAGCTGCCAGTGCGATCAGAGTCATGGCGATTCTTCTTCGACCTCTTCTGACTTCAAGTGATGTCTTCATTGTCATTCCTTCCGAACCAGAACGCGGAGTTCCCCGCTACATGGGTTGTTTCCGAAGTGATGGCGTTCGTTTCCAAGAAACGGATATATTCCACCCGCCCGAAGATCCGTAACAGAATGTGAAACACATCGGCCGTGTGCGGAAATAGATGGTTCAGGAGAGCTGCGGAAGGGGGCACGCGGTTGGATCAGTTCCCGGATTTCTATCGGAAGCACTATCGGTTGATCTTGACCGTGGCTCAGCAGCGTCTCGGCGGGACTGCCGACGCCGAAGACGTGACGGCCGAGGTGTTCCGTGTCGCTTGGGCTCGGCATGACGATGGCGCAGCGATAACCCTGCCGTGGTTGTATACGACTCTTCGCAACGTGATCGGCAACGAGTACCGGCGTCAGGGACGCCTCGGCTCTTTCGTCTCCGACGCCGGTCCGATCCTCACCGTGGATGACAGTTTCGGGTCAGCGGCGGACGACGCCATCGAGGTGCGACGAGCTCTTCGCAGGTTGCCGGAGGCCGACCGCGAGCTCTTGTACATGGCCTATTGGGAGGAACTCTCGCGAGTCGAGATCGCAGCGATTCTCGGCATCAGTGCGATCGCAGTGCGGATTCGTCTGATGCGTGCTCGCGAGCGATTCAGACATCTGCTTCCACGCGAACAAGACATTCATGACGAGGAGGCGATCAGCGATGGACGAGTTTGAACGAAGAATTCGTGCAGCGCGCCCCGAGAGCGGGCATCGAACTCTGCCGCTCACTGCTCGGGCGGAGAAAGAGCTGGCTGAGCTGCTTTCCGCAGGACAGCTCACCGCCCAGGATCTCCGCCGGACTAGACGCGCCAGGCACGCCAGACACGCCAGGCCAGCTAGACGTACGGCGCGACCAGTGAGCGGCAGGCTGATGTCGCTGTTGGCCGCCACTGCCGCGGCCGGGGCTGTCGTCGCCCTCGGGCTGACGCTGTTCTTTCCGACTGCTCCGACATATGCAGCGACTCCGCCTCTGCTCGATGTATCTCCGGTTCCCCAGCCGCGCGAGGAACTGCTCATGGACCTGAGTCAGAAGGTGATGCTCGGTGCCGAGAGTCCGACACCCGACCCCGAGGTCACGAAGATCTCGGCTCTGGCGTGGTCGCTCGTCGTGATGTCAGACGGCGAGCGCCAGAGCGCGAATGTGGTGAACGTGGATTACGACATCACCGTTCAGCCCGACGGCGCAGTGCACCAGGTCGTCAAGGCAGGTCCGTCCGTCGACGCCGACGGCCAACCGGTGACCGAGGGCGTCCCTGCTGTCGGTGAGCTCATGTCCGAGGAAGAGTGGCCAGCGGGCAGCCCGGAACTGCGGTTCACAGAACCACTGCCATCAGAGAGCGACCAGATCCCCGCATACTTCGCCAAGGCGTATGAGACCACCGAGCTTCCGGATGCTGCCCTGATCATCAACTCGGTCGCGGATCTCATGCGGCAGCGTCAGCTCTCGTCGGCAGAGGAAGCCACGGTGCTCGAGTACTTCGCGCATGAGGAGAATCTCAAAGTCGTCGGGGCCGTGACTGACCGACTGGGCCGTGATGCGATCGCGTTCTCGGCTGCACACGAAGAGGACCCCTCGTACGAGGAGTACCTGCTCGTCGCCACGGACAGTGGCCAGGTCCTTGCCGTCGAGACGCACTACATCGCACAGGGTCGCACTGATATCCCTTCGCCTTCGGTGACGGGCTATTTCGCCTGGCGCAGATAACGTGCCCTCCGATGCTCTGCGCGGAGTCTGGGCGGAGCAGACGCGGACGGGCGATACGGACTCGAGATGTACGACGCCGCGCCAATGCGTCCCGGTGTCGGATGCAGCGGTTAGGCTCAGTAGACGATCTCAGGATCCCCCCTAGGAGGACGCGCATGGCCCGTATCGGCGAAAGCGCTGACCTGTTCAAGTGCTCGTTCTGCGGAAAGAGCCAGAAGCAGGTGCAGCAGCTCATCGCAGGACCCGGTGTGTACATCTGCGACGAGTGCGTCGAGCTGTGCAACGAGATCATCGAGGAGCGGATGGCCGAGTCCTCCGCCGACGGCACGGCGGACTTCGAACTCCCCAAGCCGCGCGAGATCTTCTCTTTCCTCGAGGAGTACGTCGTCGGACAGGAGCCAGCCAAGAAGGCACTGGCCGTCGCGGTGTACAACCACTACAAGCGGATCCGCGCGCACGGCACCCTCCAGACGGCCGAGCAGAAGGCCGAGAGCGTCGAGATCGCGAAGAGCAACATCCTGCTCATCGGGCCGACCGGATGCGGCAAGACTTACCTCGCCCAGACCCTCGCGAAGAAGCTCAACGTGCCGTTCGCTGTCGCGGACGCCACGGCGCTCACCGAGGCCGGCTACGTCGGCGAGGATGTCGAGAACATCCTGCTCAAGCTCATCCAGGCGGCGGACTACGACGTCAAGCGCGCAGAGCAGGGCATCATCTACATCGACGAGGTCGACAAGATCGCCCGCAAGGCGGAGAACCCCTCGATCACCCGCGATGTCTCAGGTGAGGGCGTCCAGCAGGCCCTGCTGAAGATCATCGAGGGAACGGTCGCATCGGTGCCCCCGCAGGGCGGGCGCAAGCACCCGCACCAGGAGTTCCTCCAGATCGACACGTCCAACGTGCTGTTCATCGTCGCGGGCGCTTTCGCGGGCCTCGAGGACATCGTGTCGGCACGCGTCGGCAAGCACGGGATCGGCTTCGGTGCTCCGCTGCACGACAAGGGCAAGGACCTCGACCTGTTCAGCGAGGTGCTTCCGGAGGACCTGCACAAGTTCGGTCTGATTCCCGAGTTCATCGGTCGTCTTCCGGTCGTGACATCGGTGTCTCCGCTCGACCAGGATGCGCTCATCGACATCCTCACGGGTCCGCGCAACGCACTCGTCAAGCAGTACCAGCGCATGTTCGAACTCGACGGCGTTCAGCTCGAATTCGAAGAGGGCGCGCTCCGTTCGATCGCCGACCTCGCCGTCGAGCGCAAGACCGGCGCTCGCGGACTGCGGGCCATCCTCGAAGACGTGCTCGGTCCGATCATGTTCGAGATCCCCTCGGCCGAAGACGTCGCCAAGGTCATCGTCACCCAGGCGGCCGTCGACGAGGGCGCTCCGCCGACGATCGTGATGGAGCGCAAGCGCAAGAGCGCGTGAGTTCCGCTCCCTCGCCCTGGCGGGTGGTCGACAGCAAGCTGGTGCATGCAGACCGCTGGATCCGCGTGCGCGCGGATGACTGCGTCGACGAGCGAGGACACTCGATCGCTCCGTACTACGTGCTCGAATACGGCGACTGGATCTCGGTGCTCGCCGTCGATCGGGATGGCCACGCGATCGTCGTCGACGAGTATCGCCATGGTGCAGGAATCGTCGCGGTCGGGACGATCGGTGGCGGTCTGGAGGCCGGCGAGTCACCGGAAGCGGCCGCCATCCGCGAGCTGCGCGAGGAGACCGGGTACGAGCCCGACGAGATGATCGACCTCGGTCCCACCTGGGCCAACTTCGGCAGCCACACCAACCGGGTGCATCACTTCCTCGCGCGGGGCTGCGTGCGAGTCACCGAGCAGTCGCTCGATGAGAGCGAGGCGATCGCCGTGCACGTCGTGTCTCTCGACGGCCTCGGCGATCACCTCGCGCAGAGCTACCACCAGCTCACCTGGTACAAGGCGATGGAGCTGCTCGACCGCTGAGGTCACGCGGCGTGCGACCTGATCACGCCTCGAGTCCGCGCCGCTTCAGGAGCGGTGCCATCTCTGCATCGCGCCCGCGGAAATCACGGTAGGCGTCGAGCGGATCCTTGGACCCTCCGACGCCGAGGAGACGGGAGCGGAACCGGTCGCCGTTCTCGCGGGTGAGTCCGCCGTTCTCGCGGAACCACTCGACGGTGTCCGCGTCGAGAACCTCACTCCAGATGTAGGAGTAGTAGCCGGCGCTGTATCCGCCCGAGAAGACGTGTGCGAAATAGGTCGACGAGTAGCGGGTCGGCACGGCAGGATCGTCGAGTCCGATGTCGGCGAGGGCGGCGGCCTCGAAGTCGGCCACGTCGAGGATCTCCGTCTGCGTGCTCACGCGATGCCATGCCTGGTCAAGCCAGGCGGCTGCGAGGTATTCGCTCGTGTCGTGGCCCTGGTTGAACGTCTCCGTCGCGCGCAGTCGTTCGACGATCGCGGGGTCGAGCGGCTCTCCCGTCTCATGATGCCGGGCATAGTTGTCGAGGACCTCGGGCCATAGGATCCACATCTCGTTCACCTGACTCGGGAACTCCACGAAGTCGCGGAAGACGTTCGTTCCGGCGAAGTGCGGGTAGGTGACGACGGCGAAAAGGCCATGCAGAGCGTGGCCGAACTCGTGGAAGAGCGTCGTGACCTCGTCGAGGGTGAGCAGCGTGGGCTCTCCCTCTCCGGGGAGCGCCACGTTGAGGTTGTTGACCACCACGGGCAGCGTCCCGCGCAGGCGCGACTGGCTCACGATCGGATTCATCCAGGCGCCACCGCGCTTCGAGTCGCGGGTATAGAGATCGAGCACGTACAGTCCGACCGCGCTCCCGTCCGCGTCCCTCACCTCGAACACACGCGCACCCGGGTGGTAGGCCCGGAGGTCCCGGCGCTCTGCGAACGTCACCCCGTAGAGCTTCGTCGCAGCGAAGAACACGCCGTCCTTCAGGACCCGCTCGGCCTCGAACCACGGACGGAGCGCGCTCGTGTCGATCGCGTATCGGGCGGTCCGCACCTTCTCCGTGTAGAAAGCCCAGTCGTGCGCCTCGACCGCGAAGGGCGTCGCCTCGGTCTCGTCGACGATCGCCTGCAGGGCTTCCTTCTCGGCTCGTGCGTTGCGTGCAGATGGCGCCGCGAGATCGCGCAGCATCCGCTCGACCGCGTCCGGCGTGCCGGCCGTCTCGTCTGCCGTCACGTACGCGGCGTGCGAGGCATAGCCGAGCAGTGCCGCGCGCTCGGCGCGGAGGCGCACGATCTCGGCGAGCACGGGACGATTGTCGTTCCCGTTGTTACGCGACGCGCGCGACTGCGAGGCCGCCAGGATGCGGCGACGCGACTCGCGATCGCGGAGCTGCGCCAGGTACGGATGCCCGGTGAACAGCGGGAGGGAGATGACGAAGCGTCCGTCGAGGCCGCGATCCGCCGCCGAGCGAGCCGCTGCGGAGAGCTCACCGCTGCTGAGGCCCGCGAGCTCCTCGGGCGAGTCGAACACCACCGCGAGGTCGTTCGTGTCGTTGAGGAGGTTGCGCTCGAAGGTGTTGTTCAGCGTCGACAGCTGCTGGTTCAGGGCGGTGAGTCTGCTCTTCGCCTCGTCGCCGAGGGCCGCGCCCGCGTGGGTCATCTCGCGGTGGTGCCGTTCGACGAGGTACCGCTGCTCATCATCGAGCTCGAGATCGTCGAGGTGCGAGTGCACCTGCTGGACGCGCCAGTACAGCGCAGCGTCGAGAGTGATGGCATCCTGATGGGCCGCCATGAGAGGAGCGAGCTGTTCGTCGATCTTCTGGATCTCCGGGGTCGCATCGGCCGAGGTCACGGTGTAGAACGCGTGCGCGACGCGGTCGAGCAGCTCTCCTGAGCGCTCCAGTGCCTCGATCGTGTTCTCGAAGGTGGGCATCGAGCGCACCATCGTGATCCGGGCGATCTCTCGGAGGTGCTCGTCGAACGCGGCCTGCAATGCCGGCAGGTAGTGCTCGGGCCTGATGGCAGCGAAGTCGGGAAGACCGTAGGGGAGCGTGGACGGCTGAAGCAGGGGATTCGCGACGTCGGTCATCCTCTGAGCCTAGCCATCACCCGCAACAGGGACTCGCTTCCCGGCGGCGGCGTCCGTGACGGCACGGGCTCTGGCCGTAGGACGCTGACGCGTGCAAAGTTTAATTTGCAAAGATTAGCTTGCAAAGAAGTCTTTGCAAGAGTATCGTCGACGGTATGGAAGACGAACTGCAGTTGCGACGCCTCGACGCGGGGGCGCTCAAAGCCCTCGCTCACCCGCTGCGTGTGAGGATCTTCGACCTGCTCAGCACTCACGGGCCGCAGACGGCGAGTTCGCTCGCCTCGATGCTGGGTGAGACGTCCGGGTCGACCAGCTATCACCTGCGAACGCTCTCGGCGCACGACCTCATCCACGAGGTCGAGGGCCGCGGCACGGCCCGAGAGCGCTGGTGGGAGCTTCCCGAAGGACGCATCGACATCCCCGGTCCCAGTCAGAGCATGTCACCGGCGAATCGAGCCGCGGCGCAGATCGTCTCGTCCGAGTTCTTCCGACTTCGCCACGAGACCCTGATGTCCTACGTGAATCGGCCGGACACGGACGTGCCCGAGGGCTGGAAGGACACCGGGTTGATCGCCACGACTCTGCTCGAGATGACCCCCTCGCAGATGGCGGGTCTCAAGGATGAGCTCATGGCGGTGGTCGACAGCGCGGTCGAGCGATTCCGCGGCCAGACCGGGCCGGATGTGCGCCGGGTGTCGCTGCGCACCGAGCTCTTCGACCTGCCGGCCTCCGGTGCTGTGCTCGCGGATGCCGCCGACTCGAAGACGGAGGAATCATGACCAGCGCGACCATCCGACTCGTCGCCCCGACGCGCACTGAGCGCAGGCTGCTCGGCCTCGCCGGTCTGCTCACGGCCTTCGTGGAACATCGCATCGAACGTCGGGCCGAGAAGCGGACGCTCGCGCTGGATCTCCTGCGCGAGCAGCAGACCAGACGCCAGGATCCCCACGCCGTCGACCACATGCTCGCGCAGCTCGGCCTGCCTCGTCGATGACATCGCCACACGCAGCGAAGCCCCCTGTCTGGAGTTCCGGACAGGGGGCTTTCTGATCAGAGTTCGTCAGTCCTCGAAGGGGCGGGCGATCACGTCGCCGGCCCCGGTCTGCACGACCTCCCAGCCCGCATCGAGCTCGGCGATCGCACGGCCCTCGAGCCATGTGAGCGTCCAGTGTCCGGTGAGGCCGCGGGATTCGACCTCGGCGATCGCCGGCCGGAGCGCGGCGGGAACGGATGCCGGCGGCTCCGAGCCGGTGGCCCACCGCGTACCCAGCTGCATCATGCCCCCTCGACCGGAGCGAGCTCGATCGCGGTGACCGCGAACTCGTCGGCCTCGGTGAACTCGAGGTCGGCGATGCGGCCGACGGCCTTGAGATCTTCGGCTGCGGCGCGGAGTGCGTCGAGCTTGGCGGCGGGCGCCGCGATCGCGGCACGAGATACCGGAGTCTTCTGCGATGCCTTCGCCTCGGTCTTGGCGCGGCGGATGCCGATCAGTGCCTCACTCGCGGCCGACAGCACCGCCGTGTCACCGTCGATGCCGAGAGGCTCCGGCCACGCGGCGGTGTGGACCGAGCCTTCTTCGAACCACGACCACACCTCTTCGGTCGCGAACGAGAGGATCGGCGCGAGAAGGCGCAGCAGCGTGGACAGCGCCAGGCGCAGTGCGAGTGCCGCGGAGGCCTGGCCCACGTCGTTCTGGTTGTAGGCGCGCTCCTTGACGAGCTCGAGGTAGTCGTCGCAGAACGTCCAGAAGAACGCCTCGGTGACCTCCAGCGCCTTGGCCTGGTCGTAGTTCTCGAACGCCTTGGTCGCCTCGGCGATCACGGCGTCGAGGCCTGTCAGCATCGAGGCGTCGAGGGCGTGCGTCACCTGGGCGCCTTCGGGCACCGGGAACGACAGCACGAACTTCGCCGCGTTGAGCACCTTGATCGACAGACGGCGGCCGATCTTGACCTGCGTCGGGTTCTGCGGGTCGAAGGCGGCATCCATCCCCAGGCGGCTGGAGGCGGCCCAGTAGCGCACCGCATCCGATCCGTGGGTCTCGAGGATGTCCGCCGGCGTGACGACGTTGCCCTTCGACTTCGACATCTTCTTGCGGTCGGGGTCGACGATGAAGCCCGAGATCGCGGCGTTGCGCCACGGCGAGCGCCCGTCTTCGAGGGTCGAGCGCAACATGGTCGAGAAGAGCCAGGTGCGGATGATGTCCTGTCCCTGCGGGCGCAGGTCGAACGGTGCCGTGAGCTGCCACAGCTCCTCGTCGCGCTGCCATCCACCGGCGAGCTGCGGAGTGAGCGACGAGGTGGCCCAGGTGTCGAGGATGTCGGCCTCGGCCTCGAAACCACCGGCCACGCCGCGCTGATCCTCGGTGTATCCCTCCGGCACGTCGGTCGTCGGGTCGATGGGGAGACTGGCGTGATCGGGAGCGATCACGCGGTCGTAGTCGCGCTCGCCGTTCTCGTCGAGGCCGTACCAGAGCGGGATCGGCACGCCGAAGAAGCGCTGACGCGACACGAGCCAGTCTCCGGTCAGACCTCCGACCCAGTTCTCGTAGCGAACCCGCATGAAGTCCGGGTGCCACGCCAGCTGCGTTCCGCGCTCGAGCAGCTCGTCGCGCAGGTTCGCGTCGCGTGCGCCGTTGCGGATGTACCACTGGCGGGTCGAGACGATCTCGAGAGGGCGGTCACCCTTCTCGAAGAACTTCACGGCGTGGTTGAACGGCTTGCCGACGGCCGTCATGTCTCCGGTCTCCTGCAGCTTCTCGACGATGGCCTTGCGCGCGGAGAACACCGTCTTGCCCGCGAGCTCGGCGGTGTACCAGTCGATCGCGTCGGCGTCGGCGACGATCGACGGCGCCGTCGGGAGGAAACGTCCGTCGAGGCCGATCGTGGTCATGTTCGGGAGGTGGTCGCCCGCCGCCGTGCGCAGCTCGCGCCACCAGATGATGTCGGTCACATCGCCGAAGGTGCAGACCATCGCGGCGCCGGTGCCCTTGTCGGGCTGTGCGAGGTGGTGGCCGTGGATCTCGATCTCGGCGCCGAAGAAGGGCGTGCGCACCTTCGTGCCGATCAGGTGCTTGTGCGGGCCCTCGGGGTGGGTCACGATCGCGATGCACGCGGGAAGCAGCTCGGGGCGGGTGGTCTCGATCGTGATCGAGCCGGATCCGTCGGCGAACGGGAAGTCGATGGTGTGGTACGCGGCCTGCTGGTCGCGATCCTCGAGTTCGGCCTGGGCGATCGCCGAGCGGAAGTCGATGTCCCACAGCGTCGGAGCGAGCGACTGATAGGCCTCGCCGCGCTCGAGGTTGCGCAGGAATGCGAGCTGGCTCTGACGGATCGTGTCGTCGGAGATGGTGCGGTAGGTCTGCGTCCAGTCGACCGAGAGGCCGAGCTGGCGGAACAGCGCCTCGAACTGCTTCTCGTCCTCGATCGTCAGACGTTCGCAGAGCTCGATGAAGTTGCGGCGGCTGATGGGCACCTGGTCGGCAGCGCGGCTGGACTTGTTGTCGCCGCCTTCGAACGGCGGGGTGAAGTCGCTCTGGTAGGGGAGCGTCGGGTCGCACCGCACGCCGTAGTAGTTCTGCACGCGGCGCTCGGTGGGCAGTCCGTTGTCGTCCCACCCCATCGGGTAGAACACGTTCTTGCCGCGCATGCGCTCGAAGCGCGCCTTGACATCGGTGTGCGTGTACGAGAAGACGTGCCCGATGTGCAGGCTTCCGGATGCGGTCGGCGGGGGAGTGTCGATCGAGTAGACGCCCTCGCGGCCGGACTCCGCGGCGCGGATGCGGTCGAACAGGTACGTGCCCCGCTCGGACCAGGTCTCACCCCACTTCGCTTCGAGACCTTCGAGTGCGGGCTTGTCGGGAATAGCGGACATGAAGGTTCTCCTCGAGCGATGTATGCGGCACTGTGTGAGCGTGCCTGAGTGTGGATTGTGTCCCACAGTCTAATCGCCCGCGGCAGTGCAGAGTTCCGGTCCTGCCGCGCAGCGCCGGGGGTGAAGAGGACGCTCTAGAATTGGATCCAGTCCAACAAACGACGCGTCCGCGTCCCTTCGCCTTCCCTCCCGAGGAACAGCATGCCCATCACCTTCCTGCGCCGCGCGATCCCGCTCGGTGCCACCGTCGCCGTGAGCGCCCTCCTGCTCAGCTCCTGCGCCGCGCCGTCCTCCGAGTCCGACGGCGGAGAGCTCGTCTGGTCGATCGAGGGCGCGAACCTCTCTGCCGGGCACATGGATCCGCAGGTGAGCCAGCTCGACGTCTCCGGCATGGTGCAGCGGGCAGTGCTCGACTCGCTGGTCTTCCAGGAGGACGACGGCTCGTTCAGCCCCTGGCTGGCGAAGGAGTGGACCGTCTCCGACGACAGCACGGAGTACACCTTCGTCCTCCGTGACGACGTGACGTTCACCGACGGCGAGGTCTTCGACGCCGAGGCGGTCAAGGCGAACTTCGACCGCATCGTCGACCCCGAGACGGAGTCGGCGCAGGCGGCGTCGATGCTCGGAGCAGACTTCTACGCGGGTACGGAGGTCGTCGACGAGCACACCGTCACGGTCAGCTTCACCCAGCCGTACGCGCCGTTCCTGCAGGCGGCCAGCACGCCGCAGCTCGGGTTCTACTCACCGGCCGTGCTGGCGGAGTCCGCCGACCAGCTGAAGGCCGGAGGGCCCGATGTCACGGTCGGCACCGGTCCGTTCGTGCTCACCGAGTACACGCCCGATCAGGAGCTGGTGTACACCCGGAACGATGACTACGCCTGGGGGCCGCACGGCGAGGATGCGGCGGAGGTCGAGACGCTGCGCGTCGAGATCCAGCCGGAGGCCTCCGTGCGCACCGGCGTCGTGCAGAGCGGCGAGGCGGACCTCGCGAGCAACATCCCCCCGAACCTCGCGGGAGATCTCGGCGACGGCATCACCGTGGACTCGGTCGAGTACCCCGGCCTGCCGTACTCGCTGTACCTCAACGAGAAGTACGGTGTCTTCGCCGACGAGAAGGTGCGCCAGGCATTCGCTCGGGGCATCGACGTCGACGCCGCCGTCGAGGAGATCTTCTTCGGGCAGTTCCCACGAGCATGGAGCGTGCTCGGCTCGACGACTCCCGGGTACGACGCCTCCCTCGAGGACAGCTGGCCTTTCGATGCAGCAGCGGCGAACGCTCTCCTCGACGGGGCCGGCTGGACGGAGCGCGACAGCGACGGCATCCGCATGAAGGACGGCAAGCGTCTGTCGGCGCGGTGGATCGCATGGACCCCGGTGCCGGACGACCGGGCCGCCCTGGCGAACGCCATCCAGTCGGATCTCAAGGCGATCGGGTTCGAGGTCATGCGCGAGGTGCTGGAGCCCGGCGCCTACAACGAGCAGTACGGTCCCAAGACCTTCGACCTGACGGACTGGGGATTCTCCGGCGTCGATCCCGACTTCCTCCGCGCGCACCTGCACACAGAGGGGTTCCAGAACGCCTCCCAGGTCACCGATCCGGAGATCGACGCTCTGCTCGACCAGGCCGTCGCCTCCAGCGACCAGGACGAGCGCAACAGCATCTACACGCAGCTGCAGGAGTGGAATGCGGAGTACACGGCCATCGTCCCGCTCTACAGCCCCTCGGCGATCACCGCCGTCGGCGAGCGGGTCAGCGGTCTCGACTACGACCTGTACGGACGTCCGCTGTTCTACGACGTGAGCGTCGGCTGACCGCTGAGTCGTCGAGCCCCCTTGGGCATATCGCTGCGGTATCGTTCGTGAGCGAGCGCCGCGTGCCGAAGGGTGCTCAGAGATCGTCGAGAGGGCGCCAACGGTGAAGGCAGCGCTCATCCGGATCGCCGGTCTCGCGGCATCCGTCGTGATCGTGCTCTGGGGTGCGGCGACACTCGTCTTCCTGGCGTTCCGCGTCATCCCGGGCGATCCGGTCTCGGTGATGCTCGGGCCGCAGGCTCAGGTGAGCGAGGCGGTCAAGGACGGCATCCGTGCGGAGCTCGGCCTCGATCGACCCCCGCTCGAGCAGTATCTGACCTTCATCGGTCAGCTCGCCCGGGGAGACCTGGGCGAGTCGTATCAGCTGCGGATGCCGGTGACCGAGGTCATCGGCCGTCAGCTCGGATCGACGCTGCAGCTCTCGGCGCTGGCTCTCGTGATCGCCGTGCTGCTCGCGCTCGCCGTCGCCCTGCTGGTGCGAGGCCAGGCAGGGCGAGCCGTCGCCGCGGGCATCGAACTCGTCATCCTGTCGTCGCCCGTGTTCTGGATCGGACTGATCCTGCTCAGCGTCTTCGCATTCGGACTGGGGTGGTTCCCTGTCTCGGGTGCCCGCAATCCGGCGACGATCGTGCTGCCGGCCATCACGCTCGCGCTTCCCGTGGCGGCCTTGCTCAGCCAGGTGCTGCGGGATGGACTCGTGCAGGCCGAGCGGATGCCGTTCGCCGAGACCGTGCGGGCGCGGGGTGCGAGCCCGTCCTGGTTCACGCTGCGTCACGGACTGAGACACGGTGCCGCGAATGCCGTGACCCTGGCGGCCTACCTGACCGGATCGGTGCTCGGAGGAGCGGTGCTCGTAGAGACCGTGTTCGCCAGGGCGGGCCTCGGCCGGGTCACCCTCGCGGCCATCACGAACCGCGATCTGCCGGTGATCACCGGGATCATCCTGCTCAGTGCCATCGTCTTCGTGATCGTGAACCTCGTGATCGAGCTGCTGCATCCGCTCATCGATCCTCGGCTGCGCACCGGGCGGGGAGGAAGGCGATGAAGCGCGCGCAGACCGTGCTGCTCTGGTGCGCCGTGGCCGTGCTGCTGGTGCTCGCATTCGCTGCGGCCTTCCCCGCTGTCCTCGCCACGCACGACCCTCTTCAGACCGACGTGCGCGCATCGCTTCTGCCGCCCAGCGCCGAGCATCTGTTCGGCACCGATCAGAGCGGGCGTGACGTCTACTCGCGCGTGCTCTACGGGGCCGGGCGCTCGATCGGCATCGGCCTGCTCGCCACGGGCATCGCGCTCGCCGTGGGGCTGCTCATCGGTGCGCTCGCTGGCCTCGCCCCGCGGGGAGTCGACGCGGCACTCATGCGGGTGAACGATGTGCTCATGGCCTTCCCCGAGTTCCTGGTCGCGCTCGTGGTCGTGGCGGTGCTCGGGCCCGGACCGGTCAACATCGCGATCGCCGTGACGCTCGCCGCCGTCCCCGTCTACATCCGGCTGGCGAGGGTGCAGACCCGCACCCTTCGCAGCGCCGAGCACGTCGAGGCCGCCCGGATCCTCGGCGTCCCCCCGGTGCCCGCGTTCGTCCGGCATGTCGTGCCGGGTGTGCTCGGGTCGCTGAGCGTGCTCGCGACGATCGGCATCGGCTCGAGCATCCTCGCGGCCGCCGGACTCAGCTTCCTCGGTCTCGGCCCGTCAGAGCCCACTCCCGAGTGGGGCCTCATGCTCGCCGGAGGACGCAACGTGCTCGGACAGGCCTGGTGGATCGCCGTGTTCCCCGGCATCGCGATCACCGTCACCGTGATCGCGGCGACGATCGTCGGCCGCGTGCTGCGTGCCAGAGCAGAGGGGCGGACGTCGTGACGGAAGCGCTCGAGCTGCAGGGGTTGCGCATCGACTTCGGTGGGACGCCCGTCGTCGACGGGGTGTCGCTGTCGGTGGCGCGAGGGGAGTGCGTCGCCATCGTCGGTGAGTCGGGCGCGGGCAAGTCGCTCACCGCACGGGCACTTCTCGGACTGACGCCCGCAGACGCACGCGTGCGGTTCGAACGGCTCGTCATCGACGGGACGGACGTCGCCCGGTTCGGCGAGCGGCGGTGGCGCTCTCTGCGCGGCGCGGGCATCGCGCTCGTCTCGCAGGATGCCCTCGTCTCGCTCGATCCGCTGCAACGGGTGGGATCGGAGATCGCCGAACCCCTGCGGCTCCACGGCCTCAGGTCCGGACGAGCGGCGCTGCACGAAAGAGTGCAGGAGCTGCTGCACCGCGTCTGGATGCCGGACGCCGCCCGCCGAGCGCGGCAGTACCCGCACGAGCTCTCCGGCGGACTCAGGCAGCGGGCACTGATCGCCTCGGCCATCGCGGCCGAACCCGCGATCCTCGTCGCGGACGAGCCGACCACGGCTCTCGATGCGACGGTGCAGGCGAGGATCCTCGGACTCCTCCGCGACATCGCCGACGCCGGCACCGCGATCGTGTTCATCAGCCACGACTTCGCGGCCGTCCGTCGCATCGCCGATCGCGTGCTGGTCATGCGCAACGGCGTGGTCGTCGAGTCCGGGCCCGTCGGCGAGGTTCTCGAGAAGCCGCAGCACGCGTACACCCGACAGCTGATCGCCGCGACGATGCACGAGCCGCGTGTGACCTCTACCGACGACGTGACACCCGTGCTCGTCGCCACAGGCGTCACCAGGACATACGAGGAGATCGCCGCCGTGAACGACGCGTCGTTCGCCGTGCATCAGGGACGCACACTCGGCATCGTCGGGGAATCGGGGTCGGGCAAGACGACGCTCGCCCGGATGATCGTCGGTGTCGAGCAGCCGGACGACGGCGGCCTGCGCTGGATCGGCGAGCACCGCGTGCAGCTCGTGCACCAGAATCCGCTCGGCGCATTCGATCCTCGATGGAGCATCGGGCGGTCGCTGAGGGAGGCGCTCGCCGCGGGCGGCGTGCCTCGGGCGCTGCGGGCCGCGCGGGTGTCCGAGCTTCTCGCCGAGGTCGACCTCGACCCCGTATTGGCGACCCGGCGGCCGTCCGCGCTGTCGGGTGGGCAGCGACAGCGTGCCGCCATCGCTCGGGCGCTGGCTGCCGAGCCCGAGGTGCTCGTGCTGGACGAGCCGGTGTCGGCTCTGGATCCGTCGGTGCGTGAGCGCGTGATCCAGCTGCTGCTGAGGCTGCAGCGCGAGCGTCGGCTGACCATGATCTTCGTGTCGCACGATCTCGATGTCGTCGGGGCGGTCGCCGACGACGTGCTGGTGATGCAGGACGGCGTCATCGTCGAACAGGGTGCAGTCACGGACGTGTTCGAATCGCCGCAGCATCCGTTCACTCAGGAGCTGCTCGACGCGAACCGGCCCGTCAGTCCCTGACCTGGATGCCGATCCCCGCCGCGAGTACCGGTGCGAGCTGCTGCACCTGGAAGCTGCTCAGGGTCGTGCCGCGGAGGCTGTTCGCATCGAGGAACGCCGAGGCGTCGAGCCCGCGCAGGTCGACGTGCGCGGCGCGCATGCCGCGGGAGTCCACCTCGTCGCAGCGCGTGTCGGTGAAGCGCACGCGGGTGAGCTCGGCCTGGGGCATGTCGATCGTCCGGATGCTGCACGCGGTGATCTCGACGTCCGTGGCCTTCGACGCCCCCAGGTTCAGATAGTCGATCCGCACGTCGCGGAGCTCCAGCTCGTCGATTCGGGCGCTGCTCAGATCGAGCGTGCCGATGCGTCCGCCGCTGATGCGCACGCGTCGGATGCCGGCATCCCGCATTTTGAGCGAGGCGATGCGGACACCCGTCATGTCGACGTCGATGAGGGTGGCTCCGGTCAGATCGACGCTGTCGGCGTCGGCCGTGATCGTGCACTGCTCGAGTGAGGCGTGCGCGAGATCGGCTGCGACCTCGAGATCGAGCTGTGCCGCGAGCAGATCGGCGCTGCGCCGAGCCGTCGCCGACTCGAACTCGAGGGGAAGGTCGGGAGGCGATACGCGGGGAGCCGCAGGGGATTCGGGGGAGCGGGCCATGCTTCGAGGGTAGGGGGTGGGTGAGACACTCCTCGGTTCGGCCGCGCCTTCCTCGGTTCGGCTGCGCCTTTCTCGGCCGGCTGCTCCTTCCTCGGCCGGATGCGCTTCACTCGGCCTATCGCGCTGAATCGGACCGAGGGAGGTGGATTCGGCCGAGCGAGAGCGGGAGCACGAGAGTGGCGAGCGAGCGACGTCTGCGGACGCCTCGACCGCTCCTGCACAGAACGCCACGAGACGCCGTTGTGCGCACAAGCCTGGAACGGGGGGCGACGCGCACGCGATACGTCCCACACTGGCTGGGTGCGGAGAACGTCAGAGGACTTGCTTGCGACGATGACGGAGCTCGGCGGCGTCGTGCGTGTCACCGTCATCCAAGAGCGCGGATTCGCTCGGAGCCTGGTCGCGTCGGCGGTCGAAGGCGGTGTGCTGATCCGGCCGCGACGAGGATGGCTCGCGGTGCCTTCCGCCGACGGGATGGTGATCAGCGCGGCGCGCCGAGGCGTCGTGCTGACCTGCCGTACTCAAGCCGCTCGGCTCGGTCTCTGGCTGCACGACGATTCGGGCAAGCCACACGTCGCCGTCGGGCCGAACGCCGCGGGGAGGCGACGTGTCGACGCGCAGGTGCACTGGGGCAGTCCGATCGTGCCGCGTCATCCGGATGTGCTCGTCGATCCGATCGAGAATGTGCTGGCGTACATCGCTGAGTGCGAGCCTTTCGAGCGGGCGCTCGCGACCTGGGAGTCAGCGCTCAACAAGTCGCTCGTCACGATGGAAGCTCTGCGCGGATACTCGTGGAAGCCGGCGGCGCGGCTGATTCTCGAACGGGCCACTCCTTTCGCCGACGCGGGGCTGGAGACCTACCTTCGTGCGCGACTGCGGTGGCTGAGAGAGCCGATCCGCGTGCAGATCTGGATCGCGGGCCACCGCGTCGACGCTCTGATCGGCGACCGATTCGTCGTACAGATCGACGGGGCCCACCACGTCGGTCCGCAGCGATCCGAAGACATCCGGCACGATGCCGAACTGCGGCTGATGGGGTATCACGTGATGCGCGTGTCGTACACGCACGTCATGTTCGACTGGCACATCGTGCAGGACCTGATCATGCGCGCGGTCGCGCAGGGACTGCACCGCGCGGGGTGAGTGACCCGCCGTTCAGACGCTTCGCACCGTCGGACAGATGGTCGTACCTCGGCCGAATTTCCGGAGACTGGCCGACGGAGGTGCATTCGGCCGACGGGGGCGCGGACTCCGGAGACAGAACCGACATCGGAAGCGCGCACGGACTTCGGCCGCTCTCAGGAGGCAGGAGGCGCACGCGCCGCACCGCGCGTACAATGGGAGACAAGAGCTGTGATCCGGACATCACCGGGGAGCTCTCGGAAGAACGGTCGGCTCGCGAGGGCGGACTCAGTAGAACCGAGCGGGGCAGGCCCGTCACAGCCGCAGTGAGAGTGGCTCCGCCGTGAGGCGCGGCACGCGAGGTGGTACCGCGGTCCCCGGAACGACAAGCCGGACGGATCGTCCTCGCAGCAGCATCCGCCACGACTCCTGCGAGACGACATGACCTACCCGCGTTCCTCCTTCGGCCCCGCCGCCGACCAGGCTGCCTCCGTCGCCCCGAGCCCTCGGTTCCCTCAGATCGAGCGCGAGGTGCTCGACTTCTGGGAGACCGATCAGACCTTCCGCGCCTCGATCGAGCAGCGCGAGGGCGAAGACGAGTGGGTCTTCTACGACGGCCCGCCGTTCGCCAACGGCCTGCCGCACTACGGGCACCTGCTCACGGGCTACGCCAAGGACGTCTTCCCGCGATTCCAGACCATGATCGGCAAGAAGGTCGATCGTGTCTTCGGCTGGGACACCCACGGTCTGCCCGCCGAGCTCGAGGCCATGAAGCAGCTCGGCATCACCGAGAAGAGCCAGATCGAGGAGATGGGCATCGACGTCTTCAACGCGAAGGCGAAGGACTCGGTGCTCAAGTACACCCATGAGTGGCAGGACTACGTCACGCGTCAGGCTCGCTGGGTCGACTTCGAGCGCGGATACAAGACGCTCGACCTCGGTTACATGGAGAGCGTGCTCTGGGCGTTCAAGACCCTGTTCGATAAGGGACTCGCCTACGAGGGATACCGCGTGCTGCCGTACTGCTGGCGCGACGAGACCCCGCTGTCGGCGCACGAGCTGCGCATGGACGACGACGTGTACCAGAACCGTCAGGACCCGTCGGTCACCGTCACGTTCCCGCTGACCGGTGCGAAGGCTGAGGCCCTCGGTCTCACCGCCGTGCGGGCACTCGCCTGGACGACCACCCCCTGGACCCTCCCCACCAACCTCGCGCTCGCCGTCGGCCCCGACATCGAGTACGTCGTGCTGCCCGCCGGTCCCGGAGGAGCTGCCGACGTGCACCAGGTCGCGGGAACGACGGATGCCGCCGTCGAGGCCTCGGCCCACCGCTACCTTCTGGCGCGTGAGTTGCTCGGCGGCTACGTCAAGGAGCTCGGATACGAGAGCCTCGACGAGGCGCTCGCCGCGGTCGACGCGACGGTGCGCGGAGCCGAGCTCGAGGGCGTCACCTACGACCGGCTCTTCGACTACTACGCCGACGCCGAGACCTACGGCACGGAGAACGCCTGGCGCATCCTCGTCGACGACTACGTCACGGTCAGCGACGGCACCGGCATCGTCCACCAGGCTCCTGCCTACGGTGAGGACGACCAGCGGGTGGCCGGTGCTGCCGGCATCCCGACGATCCTGTCGCTCGACGATGGCGGACGATTCCTGCCGAACGTCACCGACGTCGCCGGGCAGCTGTGGATGGACGCGAACACGCCGCTCATCCGCCTGCTGCGCAGCGAGGGGCGCCTCCTGCGCGAGCAGAGCTACGTGCACTCGTACCCGCACTGCTGGCGGTGCCGGAATCCCCTGATCTACAAGGCCGTGTCCAGCTGGTTCATCCGCGTCACCGACATCAAGGACGACCTGCTCGCGAACAACGAGCAGATCACCTGGGTGCCCGAGAACGTGAAGCACGGCCAGTTCGGCAAGTGGCTCGAAGGCGCGCGCGACTGGTCGATCAGCCGCAACCGCTACTGGGGCTCGCCGATCCCGATCTGGAAGAGCGACGACCCCGAGTACCCGCGCGTCGACGCCTACGGCTCGCTCGAGGAGATGGAGCGCGACTTCGGCACGCTCCCGCGCAACCCCGAGGGTGAGATCGATCTGCACCGTCCGTACATCGACGACCTCACCCGTCCGAACCCCGATGACCCGACCGGCCGGAGCACGATGCGCCGCATCGAGGACGTCTTCGACGTGTGGTTCGACTCCGGCTCGATGCCGTACGCGCAGGTGCACTATCCGTTCGAGAACCAGGAGTGGTTCGACACGCATGCGCCCGCCGACTTCATCGTCGAGTACATCGGGCAGACGCGTGGCTGGTTCTACGTCATGCACGTGCTCTCGACGGCGCTGTTCGATCGACCGGCGTTCACGGGCGTCAGCTGCCACGGCATCGTCCTGGGCAACGACGGCTACAAGATGTCGAAGTCGCTGCGCAACTATCCGGACGTCTCCGAGGTGCTCGACCGCGACGGCTCCGACGCGATGCGCTGGTTCCTCATGTCGAGCTCGGTGCTGCGCGGCGGCAACCTCGCAGTGACCGAAGAGGGCATCCGCTCGGGCGTGCGCGAGTTCCTGCTCCCGCTGTGGAACTCGTGGTACTTCTTCGCGACGTATGCCAACGCGGCGAAGCCCGGCGGATACGAGGCGACCTGGCGCACTGATTCGACCGACGTCCTCGACCGCTACATCCTCGCTCGTCTGGGCGACCTGGTGCGCGAGGTGCGAGCGGACCTCGAGGGTCTCGACTCCACGACCGCGTCCGCGCGTCTGCGCGACTTCGCCGAGGTGCTCACCAACTGGTACATCCGTCGCTCGCGCGACCGGTTCTGGGAGGGGTCGAGCACAGACGCCTTCGACACGCTCTACACGGTGCTCGAGACGCTGACCCGGGTCGCCGCGCCTCTCGTGCCGCTCATCAGCGAGCGCGTGTGGCAGGGGCTCACGGGCGGACGCAGCGTGCACCTGCAGGACTGGCCGGATGACACCGCGTTCCCCGCGGCGGACGAGATCCGCGACGCGATGGATGCCGTTCGCGAGCTGTCGAGCGTCGGCAACGCCCTGCGCAAGAAGGAGAAGCTCCGTGTGCGGCTGCCACTCGCACGCCTCACGGTGGTGTCACCTCTGGCGGCCACGCTCGGCCAGTTCGAGGACATCCTGCGCGAGGAGCTCAACGTCAAGTCGGTCGAGCTCGTCCAGCAGTCGGACACGACCGCCGGCGGATACGGGATCAGCCACCGGCTGAGCGTGAACGCCCGTGCGGCGGGTCCGCGCCTGGGCAAGAACGTGCAGACGGTGATCAAGGCCGCGAAGTCCGGCGACTGGTCGGAGGTCGACGGCGTCGTGACCGCGGGTGGCATCGTGCTCGAGCCGAGCGAGTACGACCTCGTGCTCGAGACCACCGGCCGGCCCGAGGGGGAGGCGCTCGCGATCGTGCCGAGCGGCGGATTCGTGCTGCTCGACACGACGACGACTCCTGAGCTCGAAGCCGAGGGACTGGCGAGAGACGCCATCCGCGTCGTGCAGGAGGCCCGCAAGAATGCGGACCTCGATGTGAGCGACCGCATCGTTCTGGCACTGAACGTGGGCCCGGCCGATGCCGAGGCGCTGCAGGCGCATGCGGACCTGATCGCGGGGGAGACCCTGGCCGTCGCGTTCGCGGTGCAGGCGACCGACGACATGGACACCCTCGTGCAGGAGGTCACCAGCCCCGGTGACGGCGTCTTCCGCAGTGGTGCGACCGCCCTGGGCGCCGACAAGCGTCCGATCATCGTCACGATCGACGTCACGACGAAGGAGCCCGCCGCATGAGCGCACGCGACAAGGCCGATGCCGTCTACGACAAGCTGCTGAGCCGTGCGGGGGAGCGTTGGGTGCAGCCGCGCAAGGAGCGCACAGCGCGCATCCTCGCGTATCTCGACGATCCGCAGCGCACGTATCGCGTCGTCCACATCACGGGTACGAACGGCAAGACCTCGACCGCTCGCATGATCGAGACCCTGCTGCGCGCGCACGGGCTGCGCACGGGCCTCTTCACCAGTCCGCACCTCGAGCGCTTCACCGAGCGCATCGTTATCGATGGAGAGCCGATCGAGGATGCCGCCGTCGTCGACGCCTGGAACGAGATCGAACCGTTCGTCGAGATCGTCGACGCCGAGCTCGAGGCAGCGGGTGACGAGCCGCTCACGTTCTTCGAGCTGCTCACCGTGCTCGCCTTCGTGGCGGTGGCGGATGCCCCGGTCGACGTGCTCGTCCTCGAAGTGGGAATGGGCGGCGAGTGGGACTCGACCAACACGGCCGACGGTGATGTGGCGGTGTTCGCGCCCATCGACATCGACCACGCCGATCGTCTCGGCGGCACGATCGCCGAGATCGCGACCGTGAAGGCGGGAATCATCAAGGAGGGCGCTGCCGTCGTGTCGGCCCAGCAGCCGGCGGAGGCCGCCGAGGTGCTGCGCCGTGTCGCTGCGGAGAAGAACGCCACGATCGCCTTCGAAGGCGAGGAGTTCGGGCTCGCCGAGCAGAAGCTCGCCGTCGGGGGACAGCTGTTGACCATCCGCGGTCTCGCCGGAGCGTATGTCGAGGAGTACCTGCCCCAGTACGGAGCGCACCAGGGACACAACGCGGCCCTCGCGGTCGCAGCCGTGGAGTCGCTCATCGGCGGGGCGCAGCAGCCGATCGCCGCCGACATCATCTCGGAGGGCCTGCAGGGCTCGACCTCGCCAGGGCGACTTCAGCTGTTGGGCATCGCTCCCACGGTGATCGTGGATGCTGCGCACAACCCGCACGGCGCAGCCGCGCTCGTGCAGGCGATGGGTGACAGCTTCGACTTCGACGAGTGGGGTGTGGTGCTCGGCGTGCTCGCGGACAAGGATGCCGCCGGTATCGTCTCGAAGCTCGCACCCGCGGCGGCCCATGTGTTCGCCACGGCGCCCGAGTCCGACCGTGCGAGCGACGCGGATCTCATCGCCGATCTCGTCGAGTCGACGGGACAGCGCGCGACGGTGCACCCGACGCTCGCCGAGGCAGCGGACGCGGCCCGCGAGTGGGCGGCGTCATCGGATCGCCGGGCCGTCGTGATCGCCGGCTCGGTCGTGCTCGCCGGCGAGGCGATCGCTCTCGCCGAGGAAGAGGACTGGAAGTCGGGATGGCGCGCGTGACCGCTGCATCCCGCCCGGCCCGTCCGCCGCGTCCCCCACGCACTCTGGTGCAGAAGCTGGCGCCGATCGTGCTCGGTTTCGAGTCCATCGTCGTCTTCCTCGCGGGGCTCACGGTCTTCGGTCTGAAGACGCTGCCCGCGGGCATCCCGCAATGGTGGGGGATCGTCGGCGGTGCCGTCGTCGGGCTCGCCTGCCTCGCCCTCGCCGGCATGATCACGAAGCCGTGGGCGATCACGGCGGGCTGGGTCCTGCAGGTCGTCATCGCTCTGGCAGCTATCCTGGTCCCCGCGATCCTGCTCGTCGTCGTGGTTTTCGGCGGCATGTGGGGGTATGCGACGATCATGGGGGCCCGATTGGACGCACGACGTCCCGACGGGCCCACGACTGAGACTCAGACAGAGAGTGAATGACATGGCCACCGAAGAAACCCTCGTCCTCGTCAAGCCCGATGGTGTCGCCCGCGGCCTCACCGGCACGATCCTGGCGCGCATCGAAGCGAAGGGCTACGCCCTCGTCGACATCCGCCTGGTCGAGCCCGACCGCGACCTGCTCGCCGAGCACTACGCGGAGCATGAGGGCAAGCCCTTCTACGAGCCGCTCCTGGAGTTCATGCTCTCGGGCCCGTCGGTCGCCATCCGCCTCGCCGGCAACCGTGTGATCGAGGGCTTCCGCTCGCTCGCCGGCACGACCGACCCCACCACCGCCGCGCCCGGCACGATCCGTGGCGACTTCGGCCGCGACTGGGGTCTCAAAGTGCAGCAGAACCTCGTGCACGGCTCGGACAGCCCCGAGTCGGCCGCACGCGAGCTCGGCATCTGGTTCGACTGACCGATCCGCACACGACGAAGCCCGCCGCACGAGATCGTGCGGCGGGCTTCGTCATGTCCGGGCGGGGTCAGAAGATGATGCGCGCCATCTCGCCGAGGAAGTCCAGGCCCTGCAGCTGCGCCATCATGATGATGACCGCGTAGGCCAGGATGGTGGCCAGCGGAACCCAGACCATCAGCTTGTCGGCGCGTTCCCGGGTCTTCTCGTTCCGTGTGAAGGTGCCGTTGCGGGTCAGATGCAGCATCGTCGCGAAGAAGGTCGGGATGGTCACTGCCCACGTCACCATGCACCACGGGCACAGAACCCCGAGGTTCGCGGCGTAAAGGCTCTGGCCGATGAGCCAGCAGACGAGTCCGAAGGCGAAGGTGATCCCCGCGCCGAAGGCCGCCCAGAACCACCGCGGGAACCTCGCCCCGGCGAGGATCGCGACGCCGATCACCAACGGGGCCATCCACCCGGTCAGTCCGAGCAGCGGGTTGGGGAAGCCGAAGATCTCACCCTGCCAGGACCCGAGGTTCTTGCTGCACTGGATGAAGGGGCTCACATCGCAGGCGAGCGCATCGGTCGGGTTCTCCAGAAGCACGAACTTCTCGACCGTCAGCTGGAAGGCGGCGAACCAGCCGATGACGCTCGCGATGATCAACCACACGGCATAGACGACGGGGCGGGTGCGCTGCTCGCTCATGTGTGGATTCTCTCAGCGATCGCTATGTATCGGGCGTGAGCGCGCCGGAGAAAACGACCCGGAGTCGCGAGGATGCCGCGAACCGGGGCACTTGGTGCGATAATGGCCTGTGATGCATCGCTCGACCCCGTCGTGGCGCGCATCGACGCAGACTTCGGGGCCGTATGCCCCTCGTGATCAGAGCCATGGGCCGGTCGCACACCGAATGAGTTCGCGACACCTGCGGGTGTCGCATGAGAGTTAGCGGAACACGAAGTGTCCGCGCGAGGAGCAAGCCAGAGATGGCCGATGAGAACAATGACTACGACGCCCCTACCCTCGACTTCACTGCGGATGCTGACGCGCCCGCAGAGGTAGTCGCCGACGCTCCGGAGGCTGTCGCATCCGACGCTCCGGACGACGGCGAGGGTTCGACGAGCGAGGGTTCGACGAGCGAGACCGCCTCGGCCGAGGAGACTCCTGCGGAGGAGGCTCCCGCTGAGGATGTTCCTGCGGACGAGGCTCCTGCTGAGGAGGCTCCTGCTGAAGAGGCTCCTGCTGAAGAGGCTCCCGTCGAGGAGACTCCTGTCGAGGATGCCCCGGCTGAGGATGCCGCTGCTGCGGAGGCTCCGTCGCAGGACGCGCCCGACGCCTCTGCAGAGCAGCCCGCTGTCGAAGCCGCACCCGAGCAGCCCGCTGCCGAGAAGCCCGCTGCCGAGAAGCCCGCTGCCGAGACCGCACCCGAGAAGCCGGAGGAGCCCAAGCCCCTCACCGCCGTCTCGCTGGGGCTGCTCCCCGAGGTCTTCGTCTCGCAGGTCTCGACCCAGCTGCACTTCTACGCACCCGAGGTCCTGCCGCTTCCTGCGCGCACGGGTCGCGAGCGTGTGTTCGACCGCATCGCCGACCGCGAGCAGGACGAGCCGGCCGGTCGCCGCAGCCGTCGTCGTCGCGGCGGTTCGGACGACCTCGACACTCGCGATCAGCGTGAGCCGCGGGAGCAGCGCGATGAACCGCGCCAGCCCCGTCAGCGCGTCGTGGAGTACATCACCGAGCCGAAGGCCATCAAGGGCTCCACGCGCCTGGAGGCGAAGAAGCAGCGCCGCCGCGACGGACGTGACGCAGGTCGTCGTCGCCCGGTCGTGACCGAGGCGGAGTTCCTCGCGCGTCGCGAGTCGGTCGACCGCAAGATGGTCGTCCGCTCCAAGAACGGCCGCACGCAGATCGGCGTCCTCGAAGACGGCGTGCTCGTCGAGCACTACGTCGCTCGCAACCAGGACGCATCGCTGATCGGCAACGTCTACCTCGGTCGCGTGCAGAACGTGCTGCCGAGCATGGAGGCAGCGTTCGTCGACATCGGCCGCGGCCGCAACGCCGTGCTGTACTCCGGTGAGGTCGACTGGGACGGCGTCGAGACCGGCAACCAGCCGCGTCGTATCGAGCTCGCGCTGAAGGCGGGCGACCGCGTCCTCGTGCAGGTCACCAAGGATCCGGTGGGCCACAAGGGCGCGCGTCTGACCAGCCAGATCTCGCTCCCGGGCCGCTACCTCGTGTACGTGCCGGGCGGATCGATGAACGGCATCAGCCGCAAGCTTCCCGACAACGAGCGCACGCGCCTGAAGCGCATCCTCAAGGAGGTCCTGCCCGAGTCCTCCGGCGTGATCGTCCGCACGGCGGCCGAAGGCGCCACCGAGGACCAGCTCACGCGTGACGTCCAGCGGCTGACCAGCCAGTGGGAGCACATCCGCAAGCAGGTCGAGAACCAGCAGGCACCCGCACTGCTGCACGCCGAGCCCGACCTCCTCGTCAAGATCGTCCGCGACGTCTTCAACGAGGACTTCACGAAGATGCTCATCCAGGGCGAGGACGCGCAGCGCACGATCCGCGCCTACCTCGAGAGCGTCGCACCCGACCTCCTCGAGCGCGTCGAGTCGTATGAGGACGAGACCGACCCGTTCGACGCTTTCCGGATCACGGAGCAGATCGAGAAGGCGCTCGACCGCAAGGTGTGGCTGCCCTCGGGTGGTTCGCTGGTCATCGACCGCACCGAGGCGATGACCGTCGTCGACGTGAACACCGGCAAGTTCGTCGGCTCGGGCGGAAACCTCGAGGAGACCGTCACCAAGAACAACCTCGAGGCGGCCGAGGAGATCGTCCGCCAGCTGAGGCTGCGTGACATCGGCGGCATCATCGTCGTCGACTTCATCGACATGGTGCTCGAGTCCAATCGCGACCTGGTTCTGCGTCGCCTGATCGAGTGCCTCAGCCGGGACCGGACGAAGCACCAGGTCGCCGAGGTCACCTCGCTCGGCCTCGTGCAGATGACCCGCAAGAAGCTGGGCCTCGGCCTGCTCGAGACGTTCAGCGAGGCGTGCGACGTATGCGCCGGCCGCGGCGTCATCGTCCACCACGACCCCGTCGTCAAGCACCGCTCCAGCAGCAACGGGAACGGCAACGGCAACGGGAACGGCAGCTCGCAGTCCAACCGTCGCCAGCGCGGCGGCAACGGTCAGTCGCAGAGCGCTGCTCCGGCCGCGGTGACGACGCACAGCATCCCTGAGGGAGCGAAGTCGGCACTCGCGCAGATCGCAGCCTCGACGCGCACTCCGAATGCCGACGAGCCGGCAGAGGCCGTCGCTCCTGTGGCTGAGCCGACGGAAGCGACCGCACCGCAGGAGCGCGCCAAGAAGCCTCGCAAGAAGCGTGGATCCGACCGCAAGTCGTCGCCGAAGTCCCCGGCGGAGGCGCTGCTCGATTCGGTGCTCGATGCTCTTCCCGAGCCGAAGGCGCCCGGTCAGGGTCGCGGTCGTCGCCGCGTCTCGACGGCTGCCCTCACAGGCACGCCCGTCTCGGTGAACTCCGAGCCGTCAGCGCCGGTCGCGAGCGGGGATTCGGAGTCCTGAGGCGATCAGCCGCCTGACCAGCTCCTTGCCACCGACATGCTGTGCGCCGGCGGCGAGGAGCCGGGGGATGATCTCTTCCGGAACGTCGTAGTGGTCGAGATCGAACGCGCGCGCGGGCACGTCATGCGCCCTCGCGAAGTCGTGCAGCTCCTGCAGGGTGTCATCGCTGACGAGATGAGCCCACAGGCGCCCGTGCGCAGGCCACAGGGGGTCATCGACGAGAACGGTCATCCCTTCAGCCTATGACCGGACACACCGGGCGGCACGTTTTGCCACAGTGTCCCGCATCCGGTAAAGTAGTCCCTTGGTGCGTATGCCGCGTCGTCCTGGACGGTCGGAGCGGAGAGTCTTGCGTTCGTGCCCGTCGCCCCGCGATGCATGCAAGCAACAGTCTTCCCGTGAGATCTCGGAGCCGCGAGCTCCCCAACGAAACAGGTATGAAGTGGTTTACGCAGTAGTGCGCGCCGGTGGGCGGCAGGAGAAGGTCGAGGTCGGCACGATCGTTCAGCTCGACCGTGTCAAGGCTGCACAGGGCGAGAAGATCGAGCTGGCCGCAGTGCTGCTCGTCGACGGCGCCTCGGTGACCACCGACGCTGATTCGCTGGCGAAGGTCAAGGTCACGGCAGAGGTCATCGGCAACCTCCGCGGCCCGAAGATCATCATCCAGAAGTACAAGAACAAGACCGGCTACAAGAAGCGTCAGGGCCACCGCCAGGAGCTCACGCGCGTCAAGATCACCGGCATCAAGTAAAGACCGAGGAGACCAGGACATGGCACATAAAAAGGGCGCAAGCTCCACCCGTAACGGTCGTGACTCCAACGCTCAGCGACTTGGCGTCAAGCGCTTCGGTGGACAGCAGGTTCTCGCCGGCGAGATCATCGTCCGCCAGCGCGGCACGCACTTCCACCCCGGCGTGAACGTCGGCCGTGGTGGCGACGACACTCTGTTCGCTCTGGCCGCCGGTGCGGTCCAGTTCGGCGCGAAGGGCGGCCGCAAGGTCGTCAACATCGTCGCCGCTGCTGAGTGATCACAGCACGACACTAGTCATCCGATTCGGGGCGGGCTTCGGCCCGTCCCGAATCTGCGTTTCCGGCCGAGTCCACATCTCAGGCCGCATCAATTGAGGAGAGAGACATGGTCAGCTTCGTCGACACCGTGACGCTGCATCTGCGCGCGGGCAAGGGCGGCAACGGCTGTGTCTCGGTGCACCGCGAGAAGTTCAAGCCGCTCGGCGGCCCCGATGGCGGCAACGGCGGTGATGGCGGCGACGTCGTGCTCGTCGCCGACACCCAGACGGGAACGCTCCTCTCGTACCACCACTCTCCGCATCGCAGCTCCGGAAACGGCGGCCCCGGAATGGGCGACCACCGTGCGGGGTTCATGGGCGAGGATCTCGAGCTTCCCGTTCCCGTCGGCACCGTGGTGAAGAACCCGGCCGGCGAGGTGCTCATCGACATGATCGAGCCCGGTGAGCGCTACGTCGTCGCCAAGGGCGGGCATGGCGGACTAGGCAACGCCGCACTCGCCACCCCGAAGCGCAAGGCTCCCGGGTTCGCGCTGCTCGGGACCCCCGGGTACGAGGGCGATGTCATCCTCGAGCTCAAGACCGTGGCAGACGTCGCTCTGGTCGGCTACCCCTCGGCGGGCAAGTCCAGCCTGATCGGCGCGATCTCGGCCGCACGCCCCAAGATCGCCGACTACCCCTTCACCACGCTGCACCCCAATCTCGGTGTCGTGCAGGCAGGGGACGCGCGGTACACGGTCGCTGACGTCCCCGGACTCATCGAAGGAGCGAGCGAGGGACGCGGTCTCGGACTGGAGTTCCTCCGTCACGTCGAGCGCTGCACCGCACTGCTTCACGTGCTCGACTGCGCAACGCTCGAGCCCGGTCGCGACCCGATCTCCGACCTCGATGTCATCCTGGGGGAGCTCGCCGCATACGAGGTTCCCGAGGGGCAGACCCCTCTGCTCGAGCGCCCGCAGCTCATCGCCCTGAACAAGATCGACGTGCCGGAGGCCCGCGACCTCGCAGACCTCGTGCGCCCCGACCTCGAGGCTCGCGGATTCCGTGTCTTCGACATCTCCACGATCTCGCACGAGGGTCTGCGCCCGCTGACCTACGCGCTCGGCGAGATCGTCGACCAGCACCGTGCCGAGCTCGCCGCGACCGAGGTCCCGCGTGAGCGCGTCATCCTTCGCCCGCGTGGCCCGAAGAAGGGCTTCGAGATCCGCGTCGAGGGCGGCAGCTACGGCAACGTCTACCGCATCCTCGGCGAGAAGCCGGTGCGCTGGGTCCAGCAGACCGATTTCCAGAACGAAGAGGCGGTGGGCTACCTCGCCGACCGTCTCGAGAAGCTGGGCGTCGAGGACGAGCTCTTCCGCCTCGGTGCCGTGCAGGGGTCGACGGTCGTCATCGGCGAGGGCGACAGCATCGTCTTCGACTGGGAGCCCACCATGACGTCTGCGGCCGAGCTGATGACCGCACCCCGTGGCACCGACCCGCGTCTCGCCCCCAACGGGCGTCGCACCACCTCCGAGCGTCGTGAGAACTACTACGAGCGCATGGATGCCAAGGCCGAGGCTCGCGCCGAGGTCGAGGCTCAGCGGCTCGCGGCCTACCGCGAGGACGGGGAGTGACCGCCCGCACGAGGGCGGATCTCGCCACAGCCTCACGGATCGTCGTCAAGGTCGGGTCTTCCTCGATCAGCGGGGAGTCCTCCTGGCGCATCCCCGTTCTGGTGGAGGCACTGGCGGCAGCGCACGCGCGCGGGGCCGAGGTGATCCTCGTCTCCTCCGGAGCGATCGCCACGGGCATCCCGTTCCTGCGTCTCGATGCTCGCCCCACGGACCTGGCCACTCAGCAGGCCGCAGCCGCCGTCGGACAGAACATCCTCGTGTACCGCTACCAGGAGTCGCTGCGTCCTTTCGACATCGTCGCGGGACAGGTGCTGCTCACGACCGGTGATCTCGAGAATCCGACCTCGCGCAGCAACGCGCGACGGGCGATGGAGCGACTTCTCGGTCTTCGCATCCTGCCGATCGTGAACGAGAACGACACGGTCGCGACGCAGGAGATCCGATTCGGCGACAACGACCGCCTCGGCGCGCTCGTGGCCCAGCTGATCGAGGCGGATGCGCTCGTGCTGCTCAGCGACATCGAGTCGCTGTACACCAAGCCGCCGTCCGACCCAAGCGCTGAGCCCATCGACGTCGTCGCTCCGGACGCCGATCTCTCAGGCCTCGAGTTCGGCTCGACGGTCGTCAACAGTGTCGGCACCGGGGGAGCGGCGACGAAGGTGTCCGCCGCCCGACTGGCGGCCGCGTCCGGGATCGGTGTGCTCGTGACCAGCGCCGACCTCGTCGACAAGGCCCTCGCGGGCGCCGACATAGGGACCTGGTTCGAGCCCGCGCTCTCCTAGACTGGGCGGATGACCGACCAGACCCCGCAGGTGCGGCTCGAGCGTGCCAAAGAGGCGTCCCGCGCTACGGCCAGACTGACCAGCGACGACAAGTCCCGCGCGCTCGAAGCCATCGCGGTGGCTCTCGAGGGGAATACGGCCGCGATCATCGAGGCCAACGGCCGAGACATCGAGCGCGGTCGATCTGACGGCATCGGCGAGTCGCTCATCGACCGACTGCGCCTCGATGAGAAGCGCGTCGCCTCCCTCGCCGCTGCGGTCCGTCAGGTCGCGGCTCTTCCCGACCCTGTCGGTCGGGTCGTCGGAGGGCACCGGATGCCGAACGGCGTCGCTCTCGAGCAGGTGCGGGTGCCGTTCGGGGTAGTCGGGGCGATCTACGAGGCGCGCCCCAATGTCACGGTCGACATCGCGGCGCTCGCGCTGCGCTCGGGGAACGCCGTGGTCCTGCGCGGTGGCAGCGCCGCACGAGACTCCAACGCGGTGCTCGTCGAGATCATGCGCCAGGCACTTGAGGAGGCAGGCGTCACCGCGGAAGCGGTGCAGACCGTCGACGACTTCGGTCGCGACGGCGCCACCGCCCTCATGCACGGACGGGGTTACATCGACGTGCTGGTGCCTCGCGGCAGTGCGGGGCTGATCGAGACCGTCGTGACCGAGGCGACCGTGCCCGTGATCGAGACCGGCGCCGGCAACGTGCACATCGTCCTCGACGAGAGCGCCCCTGACGACTGGGCGCAGGACATCGTCGTGAACGCGAAGGTGCAGCGCCCCAGCGTCTGCAATGCGGTCGAGACGGTCCTCGTGCTCCGTCAGGCCGCGCCACGGCTCGTCCCGCTGGTCGCGAGTGCGCTGCAGAGCGAGGGCGTGGCCATTCACGGCGACGACATGGTGGTCGGCCTCGTCTCGAACGTGATCCCCGCGACCGAGGAGGACTGGGCGACGGAGTATCTGAGCCTCGACATCGCGATCAAGGTCGTCGACACGCTCGATGACGCTCTCGACCACATCCGTCGCTACAGCACCGGCCATACGGAGTCGATCATCACGACGGATTCCCGCAACGCGGAGCGGTTCCTGGCCGAGGTCGACTCGGCGGTCGTGATGGTGAACACCTCCACGCGGTTCACCGACGGCGGGGAGTTCGGGTTCGGTGCCGAGGTCGGGATCTCGACGCAGAAGCTGCACGCGAGGGGCCCGATGGGGCTTTCCGAGCTGACCAGCACGAAATGGCTGGCGCGTGGGGCAGGGCAGACGCGCGGCTGAGGGCTAGACTAGGGGGCGCTGTGGCTCTTCGTGAGCCACGCCCGCCAGCCACGAAACGGAGTCAGGATGAACCTCGTCGCACAGATCGCGATGGTCGCTGCCGAAACCGAGCACCACGGCAATGTCCAGCTCGAGACGCTGATCTTCGGCGTCATCGCGATCATCGTCTTCGCCTTCCTCGGCCTGGTCACGCTGTCATACAAGAACGTCGCCAACCGTCACTCCGCCAAGGCTGACGCCTGGGCCGCGAGGCACGGCAAGGACGGCCACGAGGCAGGGCACGGCCACTAGGCCCATATGAACGACACGACCTCGCGTCCGGCGCGCATCGGTGTGATGGGCGGCACGTTCGACCCCATCCACCACGGGCACCTGGTCGCTGCGAGCGAGGTCGCGCACTCCTTCGATCTCGACGAGGTCGTCTTCGTGCCCACCGGACACCCGTGGCAGAAGTCGGATGTCACCCCCAGTGAACACCGCTACCTGATGACCGTGATCGCGACGGCGTCCAACCCGCAGTTCACGGTGAGCAGAGTCGATATCGACCGTGAAGGGCCGACGTACACGATCGACACCCTCCGCGACCTGAAGGAGAAGCGGCCCGACGCTGAGCTGTTCTTCATCACGGGTGCCGATGCCGTGGCGCAAATTCTCAGTTGGAGGGACCATGATGAACTGTGGGAGTTGGCCCACTTCGTCGCGGTCTCACGTCCAGGACACGTCCTGAGCACTGACGGCCTCCCGAGCGACAACGTCAGCCAACTGGAGGTGCCGGCGCTGTCCATCTCGTCGACGGCCTGCCGGGCGCGGGTCCGTGACGACGAGCCGGTCTGGTACCTCGTCCCCGACGGAGTCGTTCAATACATCGCGAAGCATCATCTGTATCGGAGCAAGGCATGAGTACATCGGATCGGCAGGAACAGGGTCCGCTGACGCGAAAGCAGTTGCGTGAGATCCGGTTGACCGGCTCCACACCGGTCATCTCAGCGGAGGAGGCTGCGGCTGCCGCCGCGGTCGCGACTCCGCCCGCCGCAACGCCGCCCGAGGAGCAGGACGCCGCCGAGACCGAACCCGCTGCACCGTCGGCACCGGCCGACCGCGGCGAGACCGAGCCGGGGAACACGCCGCTGACGCGTCGCCAGGTTCGCGAGCGCGAACGCTCCATGACCGGATCCGTTCCCGTCGGCGACGCTGACGAGTCCGACGCGCCGGACAGTGCGGATGATGCGGACTCGACCGAAGAGGTTCCGCCCGTCGAGGTCCCCGCGGCCGAGGCACCCGACTCCGACGTCCACGACTCCGATGTCCACGACTCCGATGTCCACGACTCCGATGTCGTTGACGACGATGACCAGGAAGACGAGGACTCGGCTGCGGCGGACCTGCCCGCACCGGTCAGCGCCTCGACGAACCTCGACACGACGGACGACGACCGCGAGCCGGTCACCTCCGGCGCGGGCGACACGAGTGCCGCCGTCGCGGAGCTCGGAATCGATGCAGAAGCGACCGACGAGGTCGACGCAGGCGACGTTCTGGCGGATGTGGACGACGTCGACGACGACATCGCGGACGGGGAGCGCCCCGTCGTCAACTCCGCCTTCGGTCAGGATCTGCTCAGCGACGACGCGGAGACACGGAAGCCCTTCTCGCCGTCGTTCGACGAGCTGCTGACCGTCGGCGACTCGACCGGTTCCCAGCATCTCGCTCCGAACACCCTCATCTTCAACCCCTCCCCGGGAGAGGGGTCGCTCTCAGGCCCCGTCGCCTCCACGGGGGAGATCCTCGTGACCGGTTCCTACGAGCTTCCCAAGGGACTCGGCTCACAGGGCCACGCGCACGGCACCACGGACGGCAAGGACGTGGACGCCGTGCTCATCGACGGCGAACTGCCCCCGGCATCCTCGCCCACGCCGATCGCCGCCAGCGCGGCCGTCAGCACCATCAAGCCCGCCGGCGAGGTCATCCGCCCGCCCGCCCCCGAAAAGGGCAACAAACTCATGCTCATCCTCGCGATCGTGGCGGGTGGTCTCGCGCTCGCGCTGGGCGTGTCCCTGATCGTCGCCTTCACCACGAATGTGTTCTGATGCAGTCACCTGAAACCGCCGAAGAGATGCTCCAGCTCGCGGCCGACGCCGCCGTCTCGAAGGGCGGTGAGGATCTCGTCGCGCTCAACGTCTCGGAGCCTCTGCCGCTCGTCGACATCTTCCTGCTCGTCACCGGAAACAGCGAGCGCAACGTCGCCGCCATCGCCGATGAGATCGAGGACAAGCTCATCGAAGCCGGTCACAAGCGGGTCCGCCGCGAAGGTCGCGCGGAGGCCCGATGGGTTCTCCTCGACTTCGGCGATCTGATCGTCCACGTCTTCCACCAGGAAGAGCGCGTCTACTACGGCCTCGAGCGTCTGTGGAAGGACTGCCCCGTCGTGCCGTTCGAGCTCGCAGACTCCGCCGCAGCAGACCGCGACTGACGTGACCGTCCACCTGATCACCGGTGCCGGATCCGGCATCGGCGCGGTCGTCGCGCGCCGCCTCCTCGATCGGGGCGATCAGGTCGTGGTGCTCGCCCGCGATGCCGGGCGCGCCAAGGAGATCACCGCGGCGCTGCCTGGAGCCTCGGCCGTCGTCGGCGACCTCGCGCAACCCGGCAGGCTGTCGTGGGCACTGTCGAAGCAGGCGCTTCCCGAGCGCATCGACTCGCTGGTGCACGCGGCGGGCGTCGTCGACCTCGGAGCCGTGGCCGACCTTCCGGCGAATCTCTGGGAGCGCCAGCTCGCGGTCAACCTCGTGGGGCCTGCCGAGCTCACCCGTCTGCTCCTCCCTGTGCTGCGCGTCTCTCGCGCTCGGATCGTTTTCGTCAACTCCGGTGCGGGATTGCACGCGCACGCCGGCTGGTCGGCGTATGCCGCATCGAAGCACGGACTCAAGGCTCTCGCCGACGCATTGCGGGCCGAGGAGAGCGAGCATGGTGTGCGGGTGACCTCCATCTACCCCGGACGCACCGCGACCCCCATGCAGGAACGAGTGCACCAGCAGGAAGGGCGGGATTACGACCCGGAGCGGTTCATCACGGCGGATTCCGTCGCGACGACGATCCTCACCGCGCTCGACCTGCCGGACGACGCCGCTCTCACCGATCTGACCATCCGCCCTCGGGCGTGACCCCCTGAAGTCTCTCGTCTCAGCTGTCAAGCCCCTGTGACCTTTCGGTCGGAGCGGGGATGATCTTGAGTGGGGAGAGAGTCTTGGAGGGAATCACATGTCCGGAGATCCAGATCCTAGATACGTGCTGCATCGCGTCACACCGTCGGAGTGGGTGATCAACGACCGACGATACGAGACGAACGATCCGCGGCACGTGGTGGCATGCGTCTACGAGTACGCGGACACCGAGGTCGAGGTCGTGTGGCTTCGCGACCTGCCTCTGGCAGTGCGGTACACGACCGCTTACGAAGTTCTCGAAGAGGTGACGCGAGTGCAGGATTCGAGCCGGGCGACGAGGCCCATCGCGATCCCGCACCTGCCCCCTCTTCTCGCGACCTGAACAGGCTGCGCGGCAGGACCCGGGGAGGGGCCTGCCGCGCAGGGGCGTGCTGGGCGAGGACTCAGGAGTCCTCGCCCAGCGGCTTCTCCGACGCCAGGCGGTCGGCCGCGGCGCCGTCGACCTGGTCGGCATCCGCATCCGTGTCGAGAACGGGCTCGCCGTCGACGTCGCGGTGAGGCACGCCGTCGATCTCTCCTTCGTCGTCCGGGTGGGGGACCAGCGGCGGTATCGGGTTGTTGGTCATCATCGACTCCTCTCGTGAGATGTGCGCGCCACGATAGGACGGGCGTGCACAGACAGGGAGTGGGTTGACGACCGAGGTCCGGAGGAGTATCCGGCGGTGCGACGATTCTGCGGCACTCGATGGGTCGGCGGCGTCACACCGTTTCGGGGCGCTTCTTGCGGAACGGCTTCGCGGGGGTGTGCGGGCCGTCCCACACCGTGATGATGCCCCAGGCGACAGCGGCGATCGGCACCGAGAGCACCGCGCCGACGATGCCGCCGAGGATGGTGCCCGTGGTCAGGGCGAGGAGGATCACGAGAGCGTGGAGCTTGAGGGAGCGGGCCATCACGACCGGCTGAAGGAAGTTGCCCTCGAGCTGATTCACGAGCACGACGATGCCGACGACGATGAGGGCTGCCACCGGGCCGTGCGTGACGAGCGCCACGAGAGCCGCGAGGATCCCGGCGGCGGTTGCGCCGACCAGGGGGATGAACGCCGTCAGGAAGACGATCACGGCGAGGGGGAGTGCAAGAGGGATCTGCAGGATCGCCAAGCCGATGCCGATGCCGAGAGCATCGGCGGCGGCGACGATCGACGTGCCGCGGATGTAGCCTCCGAAGACATCGACGGTCTTGTCGCCGATGCGGCGCGCACGCTCATAGCTGTTCCCGGTGAAGGGACGGAGCAGGAACTCCCAGATGCGCGGTCCGTCCTTGAGGAAGAAGAACAGCACGACGATCATCAGCGCGAGGCCGGTGAAGAAGCTCGCAGTGGCCGAGACCCCCGCGAGAGCTCCGCGTCCGAACGAGGCGCTGGTCAGGAAGTCGCCGACTCCTGCCCACACCTCGTCGAGATCGATCGATGCGATGTCGAAAGGCAGGGTGTCGAGCCAGGCCGTCACCTGCGTCACGCCGTCGGTGGCCGACTCGATCAGATCGTCCCACTGGGAACGGACTGTCAGCACGATCACCCAGACGATGCCGCCGAGGATCGCGAGGATGCCGATCAGCGCGATCCAGGTGGCGAGGATGGACGGCACTCCGCGACGCCGCATGAACGCGACGAGCGGGTGGATGGCCGAGGCGAGGATCAGCGCGATCGTCACGGGGATGAACACGAGAGAGAGCTGCGTGATCACCAGCACGCCGATGGCGACCAGGGCGAGCACCGAGAGGGTCTGCAGACTCCGTGTGGCGGCGAGGCCGAATCCCCGCGACCACAGTCGCGTCTCCGTCATCGGGGTCGACGCGTCTGACAGAGACGATGACATGGTCTCCGGTCGTCGGAACAGTCCCAGCACGTGCGTCCTCCACCTCGTCGAAGACCGTCTCGGTGACGAAGACGGCCTGGCCTTTCTATCCGTCGCAGCGGACGATGGCAAGTCCCTGGCATTCTGCCGTGGGCGACCCTTCGCCGATGACGAGGGCGCCCGCGCGCGCCGGTGTGCCGGATGAACGAGAAGAAGGCCCCGCGATCTCTCGCGGGGCCTTCTATCGGGTGGACCTGGGGGGACTCGAACCCCCGACCCCCTGCATGCCATGCAGGTGCGCTACCAGCTGCGCCACAGGCCCAGAACTGCTTCCTCACTGCTCGAAGCAACTTGAACAGAGTACTACACGGATCGCGCGCAACACCAATCGGCGCGGGGCCCCCGGGCGCGTCGCATTAGGCTGACCGCATGACGACGATCACCGCCACCGTAGAGGCCGACTTCGACGAATGGGCCGGTCTGTGGCGCGGGTATCTGACCTTCTACGGCACGGAGCTCCCTGACGAGATCACGACAGAGTCGTTTCGGCGGATCGTCGAGGGGCGGGATCTGCACGGAGCGGTCGCGCGCGACGGCAACGGGCGCGCGATCGGCATCGTGCACTGGCTCACGCACCCGGCGACGTGGAGCACGTCGCCCTACTGCTACCTGGAGGACCTCTATGTCGACGGCGAGTCCCGAGGCTCCGGGGTGGGGCGGCTGCTGATCGCTCACGTGCGTGCCTGGGCTGTCGAGAACGGGTGCGAGAAGGTCTACTGGCTGACGCAGGAGACCAACATGACAGCCCGCGCGCTCTACGACAGCGTGGCGACGCACACCGGGTACACGCACTACCAGATCGCCCTCTGACGCCCCGGAACAACCGCGTGATCGCGGGTGTTGTCATCATCGTGAGCATCCTGGACAGCGTCGTGATCGGCGCCGGTCAGGCCGGTCTGTCGGCCTCCTTTCATCTGACCCGTTTGGGCATCGGTCATGTCGTGCTCGACTCGGACTCCGAGCCCGGAGGCGCATGGCGGCACCGGTGGGATGCTCTGACGATGCGCGACGTGCACGGCGTGGCGGAGCTGCCGGGGGATTCTCCACCGCCGCGAGACGGGCAGCGCGCCAATATGGCCGTGCCGGCATACTTCGCGGCGTATGAGCGCGCTCATCGCGTGCCGGTGATCCGGCCCGTGGGAGTCGACCGGGTGGTCGACGAGGACGGCCTCCTGGTCGTGCGCGCGGGGGAACAGGAATGGCGCAGTCGGACGCTCGTCAACGCGACCGGGACGTGGACGCATCCGTTCCTGCCGCACTACCCGGGGATGGAGACGTTCCTCGGCGAGCAGCTGCACACGGTCGACTATCCGGGACCAGAGCACTTCGTGGGCAAGCGCGTCCTCGTCGTCGGCGGGGGCGCGTCGGCTGTCCAGTTCCTCGGAGCTCTGGCGCCCATCACCGACACGCTCTGGGTGACGCGGCGTGAGCCGGTGTGGCGCAGCGACGACTTCACGCCCGAAGCAGGAGCAGCCGCTGTCGCGCTCGTCGAGCGACGGGTCGCCCAGGGGCTGCCTCCCGAGAGCGTGGTGAGCGTCACAGGGCTCATGCTGCGGCCGCAGGAACGGGAGGCGGAGAGGCTTGGCGCCTACGCTGCTCGCCGCCCGATGTTCTCGCGCATCGAGCCGGACGGCGTCCGCTGGGCCGACGGCACCTTCGAGCGGGTCGACGTCATCCTCTGGGCGACGGGGTTCCGCCCGGCGATCGCGCACCTCGCGCCGCTGCACCTCCGCAGTGCGGCCGGGGGCATCCAGCTCGACCGCGGCGGGCGGGGGACGACCGCGGTGCAGGACCCGCGGATCCAGCTCGTCGGCTACGGTCCGTCGGCGAGCACGATCGGTGCGAACAGGGCGGGACGCTCAGCGGCGAAGGGCGTCCAGCGGGCGCTGGCCGTCGCATCGGTCCGGAGCCCCTGAGCGATCTCGGCCCGTTCGTCCCGAGCCGACGTCGGCGAGGGCGCGTAGGGTGAAGACATGTCGCGAATCATCGTCTTCGGCGGCCACGGCCGCATCGCACTGCTTCTCGCTCCTCTTCTCGTCGAGCGGGGTGACGAGGTCACCTCGGTCATCCGCAATCCCGACCACGTCTCGGAGGTCGAGGCGACAGGGGCGCATGCGCTCGTCGCCGACGTCGAGACCCTCGACACGTCTGAACTCGCGGAGATCATCCGCGGTCACGATGCCGTCGTCTGGTCGGCCGGGGCCGGTGGAGGTTCCGCGGATCGCACGTACGCCGTCGATCGTGACGCGGCGATCCGAACCATGGATGCCGCAGAGGCGGCGGGCGTCATGCGCTATGTCATGGTCTCGTGGATCGGTTCGAAGGCCGATCACGGAGTAGCTGAGGACGACGGGTTCTTCGCCTACGCGGATGCGAAGTGGGCGGCGGACGAGCACCTGCGATCGACGAACCTCGACGGTACGATCCTCGGCCCCGGCACGCTCACGTTCGATGAGCCGACGGGCCGTATCCTGCTCGACCCGGACGGCAAGGGCGAGGTCGCGCGCGCCGATGTGGCGGCTGTGATCGCGGAATCTCTCGGCAACCCCTCGACGTTCGGCCGCACCATCCGATTCGGAAACGGCACGGCCGACTCCGGCGTGCCCATCGCCGACGCTCTCACCACCTGACCTCATGCTGCGACGTCGCTTCGGAGCGGTCAGTGCCGCGGCGTTCGTCGCCCTCGCGACGGCGGCGGGACCGGCCTCTGCCGCGGCTGTCGGCTCGGCGCAGGGCGGTCTCGCCCATGCGCAGATTTCCTCACCAGCAATCGGCGAGCACGCCGAGGCTCTCGTCGCAGAGATGACGACGGTCGAGCAGGCGGCGAGCGTCGTGATGGGGCACATCCCGACGACGGATGCCGGAGCGCTCCGCGCCTACATGCAGCAGGGCCTCGGCGGTTTCATCCTGATGGGAGCGAACATCCCGGCGACCGACGACGAGCTCCAGACCCTCACGTCTGCTCTCACGGTCGACCCCGCGCTGCCTCCGCTCGTGGCGGTCGATCAGGAGGGCGGGATCGTGTCGCGCCTCGTCGGCGATGGTTTCCCCGCCTCGACCGTCTTGAAATCGCAGCCGGTCTCCGACACGTCGTCGGCCTTCTCCGCCCGCGCGGCGCTGGTGGCGAAAGCGGGGATCACCGTGAACTTCGGCACGGTCGCAGACGTGACGTCCGACCCGTCGTCATTCATCTACGGCAGGGCACTCGGCACCGACCCCCAGACGGCCGCCGAGCGAGTCGCTGTCGCCACCACGGCGCAAGAGCAGATCATCGCCTCCACGCTGAAGCACTTCCCCGGTCACGGGGCGGCGCCGGGCGACTCCCACAGTGCTGTCCCTGCCACAGCCGAGACCATCGACGAGTGGCGTTCCACGGACGCCGTGCCTTTCGTTGCAGGTATCGAGGCCGGTGCCTCTCTGCTGATGTTCGGCCACCTGGCCTACACCTCGATCGATCCTGCTCCCGCGTCTCTGTCGGCGCGCTGGCACGAGATCGCCCGTGAACAACTGGGATTCGACGGAGTGATCGTGACCGATGACCTCGGGATGCTGCAGTCCTCGGGGATACCCGAGTACGCCGACCCTGTGACGAACGCCGTGTCGGCGGTCGTCGCCGGGACCGACCTCGTGCTGATGATCGCCGGTTCGACTCCCGACACGGCCGGCCAGATCGTCCGCGGGCTCGCGGATGCGGTCGATGCGGGGGTGCTGCCCGCCGATCGGCTCGCCGACGCGGCCACCCGCGTGATGACGTTGCGCCTGCAGTCGACGTCGGCGACCACCGACTGGGCACCGTGCCCGGAGTGCGAGCCGGCGGACTGATCGTTCAGCCCGCTCACGCCGGTCAGCCCGCGAGCGCGACGGCGGTGGTGGAGCCGAGCCAGGCATGCAGCAGCTCGCCGCGCAGATGCCCACCGCGCTCTGCGAACACGCGCTGCCGGCGGACGTACTCCGCCTTGCCCTCGGTCGTCTCGATCGGTACGGGCTCGACACCCCACGGTGTCAGGTCGTACGGCGCGGCCTGCATGTCGAGAAGGCGGATGTCTCTTGCGAGTTCGAACGTGTCGAGCAGAAGTTCGCCGGGCACGAGGGGGCCCAGCTTGACCGCCCATTTGTACAGGTCCATGCCGGCATGAAGGCATCCGGGCTGCTCGAACAGGGGCTGCTCGTCGCGGGTCAGCTCCGTGCGGTTGCGAGGCACGGCCGCGGGTGTGAAGAACCGGAAGGCATCGAAGTGGGTGCATCTGAGGTCATGGCTCTCGACGACCAGATCCGTTGCGTCCTGCCCAAGACGCAGGGGCACCGCGTGTCTGTGCTCATCCGCTCGATAGACCATCGCCCACTCATGCAGTCCGAAGCATCCGAACTGCCCGGGTCGAGAGGCGGTGCGACGCAGCATCCGCTCGATGAGGCCGGCGAGGTCTGCCTTCTCGCGCGCGAAGGCAGCGGCATCCGGCACCGCACCGGCTCTGGTCGCGCCGGGGGAGTACCACCGCCAGGTCAGCCGCTCGTCGGCCTCCTCGAGCTCGACCCCGGCGCCGGGGTGCCACCGACGCAGCTGCGCGGGTTTGTAGCTGTAATAGGTGAACAGGAAGTCCCATACCGGGTGCTTCTCGCCCCGCGCGGCTCGTTCCCGATGCTCAGCCGTGAGGGCGTCGGCTCTCGTCTGGTGCGCTCGTTCGCGTTCCAGCCAGTCGGTCCGCGCCAGCGTCATGGTCACCTCAGCGGAGGATGCCGGCTTTGCCGAGCAGGTCACGGAGCCCCGCGCCGTCCTCGGCACTGACCCAGGGGGCGACGTCGTCGGAGTGCGGCTCGTGGCCCGCGCGACCACCGGCGAGCACGGCCTCGGCCGGGAGCAGCCGACGGATGGCGACGCCGGCGACGGAGTCCGGGTGCTCATCCATGAACTCGGAGTAGATCGCCTCGTCGTGCTGGCCGTCGTCGCCGATCAGCAGCCATTTCACGTGCGGGAACTCCGTGGCCAGGCGACGCAGGTTGGTGAGCTTGTGCTCGCGTCCGCTGCGGAACCATCGGTCGTGGGTGGGGCCCCAGTCGGTGAGGAGCATGGAGCCTGCGGGGAACAGGTGGCGCCCGAGGAACCGGCGGAGAGTCGGGGCGACGTTCCAGGCTCCGGTCGAGAGGTAGACCATGGGAGCACCGGGATATTCGCGGAGCACCTGATCGAGCAGCACGGCCATGCCCGGCACGGGGATGCGCGCGTGCTCGTCGACGACGAAAGAGTTCCAGGCGGCGATGAAAGGTCGGGGGAGGGCGGTGACCATCACGGTGTCGTCGACGTCGGAGACGACCCCGAAATGGGTCGACTCGGCCACGATGAACGCGGTCGTCTCGACCGGGTCCTGACCCTCGACGGAGAACGTGAAGGTCTGCCATCCTGGCTCGAGCTCGGCGTGCACGACCGAGTCGATCACACCGCCCCGGTCTGCGACGACATAGTGCACCGAGTCGCCGATCTGCACGGCGACCTTCGCGAAGCTCACGGGGATGCCGACGAAGCTCCGCCAGCCGCGGACGCTGGCCGGCTCGCCGTCCTTCGTGCTCCGTGCGGGAGGGACGATGAGAACGCGACCGACGACACGCACCCAGCCGGGCCCGCCGTAACCGGGGAACGGGAGGATGGTCGCGGTGCGGCCGCGACGGCGCGCTCGCCCCTCGCGCCACACGTGGAGGCGGTGTTCGAGGCGCGCGAACCAGTGGATCCGGGGCGCCGGAGGTGACGAAGCCATTGCTTCAGTCTTTCACGTCGGTCGAGTCCTTCGCGTCGGAGATGTCGAGATGGCGCGCCTCGAGGCGCGAGATCACCTTCTTGCCCACGAACACGGCGACGAGGAAGAGGGCGATGATGCCGACGAAGATGTATCCCGCGTAGTGCACCCGGTCGGCGAGCTCATCGAAGCTGCCGGCGGCGAGCGAGGTGATGCTCACGTAGGCCGTCGCCCAGAGCAGGCAGGCCGGCGCCGTCCACGCGAGGAAGCGCCGATATGAGTAATGGCTCATGCCCACGGTCAGCGGCACGAGGGAATGCAGCACCGGCAGGAACCGCGAGAGGAAGATGGCGATGCCGCCGCGGCGGGCGAGGTAACGCTCCGCCCGCACCCAGTTCTCCTCGCCGACGCGGCGGCCGACCCAGGAGGCACGGATGTGCGGGCCGATCCACCGCCCGAGCCAGAAGCCGATGCTCTCGCCGATCAGCGCGCCGACGACGACCGAGACGACCATCGCCACGGCCTGAGGCAGGCTGGTGATGCCGATGGACGCGACGAGTACGACAGTGTCACCGGGGAATACGAGCCCGATCAAGACGCTCGTCTCCAGCATCACGGCGAGCCCCGCGACGAGGGTGCGAGTGATCGGGTCGATGGACCGCATGAAGTCGATCAGCCACGGCACCAAGTCGTCCACCCCTTGAGAATACGGGAGTGCGCGCCGCTTAGGCTGAGAACGTGCCCGAACCTCTGAGCGCCCGCGTCCTGCCCGATCGGGTGACGCCTGACGCGCTCTTCCTCGCCCTCGAGCGGTCGTGCGCCGACCTGTTCTGGCTCGACGCCGGGGCGGATGCGACGGAGGGATGGAGCTTCGTCGGGACGGGCGATCCGGCGTCGTTCCCCGGTGAAGTGCGGATGGATGCCCGCACGGCCGCCGCTCATCCCGGTCCTCCGCTGCGGGGCGGGTGGGTCGGCTGGTACGACTACGAGACCGGCGCCCGAGCAGCGGGAGCACCCGTATGGGAAGCCGCTGACGAGCCCGGCGACGCCTGGTTGCGGGTCTCCCGGCTGGCGGCGTTCGATCATGCGACCGGCACCGTATGGGTTGCCGCAGCCGATGCCGATCTCGACGAGTGGAGCGCCGTCGTCGCTCGCGTCACCCCCTCCGCCGTGCCGCGCGGGGAGACGGTGTTCAGCGCTGCCTCGTCCGTGCGCAGCGAGGCGCGACACACTCCGACGGAGTACGCAGGACTCATCGAACGCTGCCGCGAGCTCATCAGAGCGGGGATCGCCTACCAGCTCTGTCTCACCACCCGGTTCACCGTGCCGGGGGAGCACGACGGAGTCGCGGTGTACCGACGCCTCCGTGCCGCCACTCCCGCTCACCATGGCGGCTTCATCCGGATCGGCGGCCGCTCCTTGCTCAGTGCGAGCCCCGAGCAGTTCCTCCACGCTGACGGCGGCATCATCCGCACGCGGCCGATCAAGGGGACGCGGCCCCGCGGCGCGGACGCCGCGCACGATGCCGAGCTCGCCGCCGAGCTCGCGGCGGACCCGAAAGAACGGGCTGAGAACGTCATGATCGTCGATCTGATGCGCAACGATCTGTCGAGGGTGTGCCGACCCGGGTCGATCCGGGTCGAGGCGCTGTGGGCCGTGGAGACGTATCCGGCGGTGCACCAGCTCGTCAGTACCGTCAGCGGCACGGCGGCCGCGGGCACGACGGCGAGCGAACTTCTCGCAGCGACCTTCCCGGCGGGAAGTATGACAGGCGCGCCGAAGCTCTCGGCGATGACGCGCCTGCATGAGCTGGAGGGAGGGCCTCGCGGTATCTACGCCGGGTGCTTCGGTTACATCGGCGATGAGGGGTCGCTCGACCTCGCGATGGTCATCCGCAGCATCGTGATCGACGGTACGGGCGCTGTGGTCGGCGCAGGCGGGGGGATCACCTGGCGATCGGTCGCCGCCTCGGAGGTCGCCGAGGTCGCGACGAAGGCTCGGGCGCCGCTCGCTGCGCTGGGAGTGGAAATGCCCGCGGCCTGGGCTTCCGATATCCTGAACTGATCCCCTTTTCCCTTCAGATTGGTCGTGCGTTCGTTGTCTGAGAACCTGTCCACCTCTCCCGTCGCCGAGGAGACCTCCTCGGCGCACGCTATCCAGGCCAAGTGGCAGAAGTACTGGGCGGAGAACGAGACGTTCCTCACCGGCGGCGACGATGACAAGCGGCCCCGCCGCTACGTGCTGGCGATGTTCCCCTACCCCTCCGGCGACCTGCACATGGGGCACGCGGAGAACTACCTGTATTCGGACATCGTGGCCCGGTTCTGGCGCCACCGCGGGCACAACGTGCTCAACCCGATCGGCTGGGACTCCTTCGGTCTGCCTGCGGAGAACGCGGCGATCCGTCAGGGTGCGGATCCCCGCGAGTGGACCTACCAGAACATCGCTCAGCAGAAGCAGGCGTTCCAGAACTACGGCGTCTCGTTCGACTGGTCGCGAGTGCTGCACACCTCCGACCCCGAGTACTACCGCTGGAACCAGTGGCTGTTCCTGAAGCTGCACGAGCGAGGTCTGGCGTACCGCAAGAAGAGCGCGGTCAACTGGTGCCCGAACGACCAGACCGTGCTCGCGAACGAGCAGGTCGTCGACGGCCGTTGCGATCGCTGCGGTGCCGAGGTCGTGAAGAAGAAGCTGACTCAGTGGTACTTCAAGATCACGGACTACGCCGACCGGCTGCTCGATGATCTGAACCAGCTCGAGGGCTTCTGGCCGCACAAGGTGCTGCAGATGCAGCGCAACTGGATCGGACGCTCGATCGGCGCCGACGTCGACTTCCGCATCGAGGGGCGCGACGAGCCCGTCACCGTGTTCTCGACGCGTCCTGACACCCTGCACGGAGCGACGTTCTTCGTCGTGGCCCCCGACTCCGACCTGGCTTCGGAGCTCGCAGCGGATGCTCCGGCCGACGTGCGCGAGCGTTTCCAGAAGTACCTGGCCGATGTGCAGAAGACCACCGACGTCGACCGACAGGCCACCGATCGCCCGAAGACCGGGGTCTTCCTCGAGCGGTACGCGATCAACCCGGTCAACGGCGAGAAGCTGCCGGTCTGGGCGGCGGACTACGTGCTGGCCGATTACGGTCACGGAGCGGTCATGGCCGTGCCGGCGCACGACCAGCGAGACCTGGACTTCGCCCGCGCCTTCGACCTGCCCGTGAAGGTCGTCGTCGACACGACGGCGCCCGTCACCGGTGCGATGCCGGTCATCGAGGTCGATGAAGAGGGTGTGCCGATCGACACCGGCGCGGCGCTCGACGAGCAGAACCCCGCCTCCACCGGCATCGCTCTGACGGGAGAGGGCCGGATGATCAACTCCGGACCGCTCAACGGTCTGTCCAAGCGCAATGCGATCGCCCGTGCGATCGAGCAGCTCGAGGCGTCCGGCACCGGGCGCGCCGCCAAGAACTACCGTCTGCGCGACTGGCTGATCTCGCGTCAGCGCTTCTGGGGCACGCCGATCCCGATGCTGCACGCGGAGGACGGCCGGATCATCCCCGTGCCCGAGGAGCAGCTGCCGGTGAAGCTGCCCAGCGTCGAGGGTCTCGACCTCAAGCCCAAGGGATCGTCGCCGCTCGGCGCCGCTGAGAGCTGGGTCCGCACGGTGGATGCCGCCAGCGGTGACCCCGTTCTGCGGGATCCGGACACGATGGACACGTTCGTCGACAGCTCGTGGTACTTCCTGCGATTCCTGTCGCCGAACAGCGACACGGTCGCGTTCGACCCGGCTCAGGCCGCCCGCTGGTCGCCGGTCGACTCTTACATCGGCGGCGTCGAGCACGCCATCCTGCACCTGCTGTACGCGCGATTCATCACCAAGGTGCTGTTCGACATGGGGCTGATCGACTTCACCGAGCCCTTCTCGAACCTCATCAACCAGGGCATGGTCCTGCTCGACGGCGCCAAGATGTCGAAGAGCAAGGGCAACCTGGTGCTCTTCGAAGAGGAGCTCGACGCCTACGGCGCCGATGCGCTGCGCGTGGGTCTCGCGTTCGCCGGACCGGTCGAAGACGACAAGGACTGGGCCGACGTCTCGACGACCGGTGCGCAGAAGTTCCTGGCCCGCGCGTTGCGCATCGCCCACGAGGTGTCCTCTCCTGTCGACGTCGTGTTCGCGGGCGGAGATGCGGCGCTGCGTCGAGCCACGCACAAGCTGCTGGCAGATGCTCCTGGGCTCGTCGAGCAGACGAAGTTCAACGTCCTGGTCGCGCGTCTGATGGAGCTGGTCAACGTCACCCGCAAGACGATCGACGGTGCCGCAGGCGCCGCTGATCCGGCGGTGCGTGAGGCGGCCGAGACCGTCGCCGTGATGCTCGATCTGATCGCCCCGCACACCGCAGAGGAGATGTGGGAGATCCTCGGACACGAGCCGTCCGTCGGGCTCGTCACCTGGCGCTCCGCCGACCCGGCGCTGCTCGTCGAGGACACAGTGACCGCCGTCGTGCAGGTGGGCGGCAAGGTCCGTGCTCAGCTCGAGGTGCCCGCGCGCATCGGCGAGGCCGAGCTCGAATCGCTCGCCCGTGCCGACGAGCGGGTCATTCGCTCGATCGGCGACCGCGAGATCGTCAAGGTCGTCGTGCGCGCCCCGAAGATCGTCAGCATCGTCGTGAAGGGCTGACCGACCGCGTAGCCAGCCGCTCTGCACATCCGGCCGCCCACGGGGGTTCTCCCCGACGGGCGGCCGGATGCATGAGAGGCGTCCGTTCGCTGGCATAGCGTTGCGGAATGCCCGAATCCGCCGCTTCCTCACCGGCGCCGCGCCGGTTGCGGCTGGGGGTCGGCGCCGCCGTCGTGCTGGCGCTCGTCGTGCTGTCCGCGGCCGTCGGACTCGGAGTGATGCGGGGGCAGGCCGTGCCGACCGAATCGGTGCCGTTGGCCACCGAGGCCGCCGAGAGCGGCGGATCGACGGGAGAGCTCTACGTGCACGTGCTGGGCGCGGTCGAGCATCCGGGACTCTATGTCCTCGATCTCGACTCCCGGCTGGTCGATGCGGTGGCGGCGGCCGGCGGGACCACCGACGATGCCGACCTGACCGCGGTCAATCTCGCCCGCGTGCTCTCGGACGGCGAACAGATCAGCGTGCCGGTCGTGGATGCCGCAGCCGCGGAGGGGTCGCCGGGAGCAGGCGCGCCCGCGGACGATCTGGTGGATCTCAACACCGCAGATCAGGCGGCGCTCGAGACTCTGCCGCGCATCGGCCCCGCCCTGGCCGAGCGGATCATCGCCTGGCGTGACGAGAACGGTCGGTTCACATCGGTCGATGACCTGCTGTCGGTCCCCGGCATCGGAGAGAAGCTGCTCGCCGGCATCCGCGACGGTGTGCGGGTGTGATGCGCGGTCTGCGGGTGCTGTCTCTCTCTCGCCTGAGTCCGAGCGTCGTCAGCTGTGCAGCGACGTGCCGCTTCTCGAAGCCCCCGAGTCGGTCAGGACGGCACGTGCGGCACGCTCGCCGGAAGCGAGGGCGCCTTGGATCGACGCGGTGTCTCTGTGATCCCCGGCTGCATACAGCCGCTCGGCGTAGCGCGGCGATCGCGGTGGGCCGAGCGGTGCCGGTTGGGTAGGCAACGCGTCGAGGATGTCGTCGCGCCGGATCAGCTGCCACGCGCTGATGTCCGTACCCCAGACCTCTTCGAGGTGGCGGCGCACGTCGAACTCGTCGGCGGGTGCGCCGCCACGCGGCAGCAGGCAGGTCGCGGCGATGAGGTGACGTCCGGCCGGCGCATACGAGGGCACGGTGTGCGTCATCACGACGGTGTTCACGACGGGGCCTCCACCTCGGCCGTCGACGGTGAGCAGTGCGGATCCGCTGGGAGGTTCAGTGGCGGCGAACCACCACGTCTGCAGACCTCTCGTGACCGGACGGGCGAGACCGGTGAGGTCGCTGACGGCATCGGCGCCGACTGCGACCACCGCCCGAGCCGCTCGCACGGAGTCGCCGTCGCTCAGCCCCACCGTGATCTCCTCTCCTCCTGCTGAGATGCCTCCCGCGCGCGCGCCGAGACGGATGTCAGTACCCGCCGCGCGCGCGTGCGCGGCGAGATGCTCGGGGACAGCGGCGATCCCCTGTGCGGGAAGCCCGGGTCGGCCGAGCGCGAAGTAGCGTACGAGCAGTCGCGCGAAGGCGTTTGACGTCTCGCCGCCTCTCTCCGCCAGAACCCCGGCGAGAAACGGCTCGAGTACAGCGGTGCGAAGCGGGCCACGAAGCCCCGCGGCATCCCATCCCTCGCGCATGGTGGCATCGTTCCGAGCCAGATGCGAGAGCGGACTCACCAGTGCCGGCGCGGCCCAGCGTGCCAGCGCGACGGCATCCCGACCGCTCACCAGGCCGCTGCGCAGAGACGTGACGATCGACAGCGGATGCCGAAGCGGATGCCGCAGCTCAGCCACCCCGTCCGTCGTGCGCACCCGCACGCCCACAGGAAAGCTCCCGAGCGCGAGTGCGTCGAGATCGACGCTGCGCCGAAGTGCCGGGTAGGCCGGGTTGAGGACCTGGAACCCGCGGTCCAGCCGGAAGCCGTCGATGATGTCGGTGCGCTGGCGTCCGCCGACCGCATCCGCGGCCTCGAGGACGACGACGTCGAGTCCGTGAGCGGAGAGCAGTCCCGCGCAGCGGAGCCCTGCGAGGCCGGCGCCGATCACGATCACGTCATGCATTCGCGATGACCTCTCCTCGGCGCGTCAGAAAGTCTCGCACCAGAGTCAGGTGAATGGGCTGGTGCTTTGCGATGTCGCGTACGTCGACCATTCCCCGAGTATGCCTGAGTCGCTCGGTGTGGTGGACGGTATCGGCTGTCGGAACGACTCGCGGTCGGTGAATCGAAGTGCCCGCGGTCCTCACTCAGAGATCATCGCTCCGCATTCGGCGCTCCTGCACGCCGCGTCGGCATCGATGTGTTGTCCACCGACCGGGGCGCGGATGCGCTGCGAGGTGGTCGCACGCCCCTACGTTGTCCTGATGCACCGGCTGCCGATGAGATGCGACCCGCGGGTTCGACCGCGCGATGACGCGCGGGTATGAGCCGGGATCTGCGTCTGCTGCCGATCGCGGGCGGAGTGTGGGCGTTCGCCCTGGTCTGCGTGTTCGTGCCTCCAGCTGCGCAGTGGTGCCTTCTCGGTGGCGTGCTGGGGGCGGCGGCGTCGCTGTTGTGGATGCTGCGGCGGTCGTCCGCCGCGGCGTCCATGGCCGGGGTGGTGCTCGTGATGCTCGCCGCGATCGCCGCTGTCTCCGTCACTGCTCTTGCCGCGACACCGGCGCGCGAGGGCGCCGCGTCGTGGGACGGACGTGTGGTCGAGGTGACGGGGGAGGTCAGCACCTCGGCGTCGGTCGGTCGGGATGGGCGCCTGTGGATGGAGGTGCAGCTCACGGGCATCGGGTCGCCGGGGTCGGTGCGGGCGGCGTCGGCTCCGGTGCGGGTCGGCATCGACCCGGCCGACGGGTTCGATCTCGGTGCCACAGTCCGGGTGAAGGGCGAGGCAGCGGCGACGGATCCGGGGGAGAGGGCAGCGCTCGTCGTGTTCGCGAGCGAGGCGTCGGTCGAGGAGCCGGCATCCGGGGTCTTCGCGGTCGCGGCCGGATTGCGCAGCGCTTTCATCGACCGGGCGCAGCGACTTCCCGAGCCCGGAGCGGGCCTGCTTCCCGGACTCGCAGTCGGCGACACCCGCGCGGTGTCGACCGAGCTGAACGATGACATGCGCACCAGCGGTCTCAGCCACCTGACGGCGGTCTCCGGAGCGAACTGCGCCATCGTCGTCGGGGCGGTGTTCTGGTTGGCTGCGCTGTGCGGCGCCGGACGGGGGACTCGAGTCGTCGCGGCCGCTCTCGGTCTCGCGGGCTTCGTCGTCCTCGTGACGCCGGAACCCAGCGTGGTCAGGGCGGCGGTCATGGCGGGTGTCGCGATGCTGTCACTGCTTCTCGGGCGGCCGAGCGCGGGTGCGGGGATGCTGGCGCTCAGCGCGAGCGGCATCCTGATCGCCGACCCGTGGCTGGCCTCGACTGCGGGATTCGCGCTCTCGGTCTCCGCATCGGGTGCACTGATCCTGCTCTCGCCGTCGCTCACCCGCGGACTCGCGCGATTCATGCCGCAACCTCTCGCTCTCGCGATCGCCGTGCCGACGTCCGCACAGCTCGTGTGCGGCCCCGTCATCGCCCTCTTCGCAGAGCAGCAGTCTCTCGTGGGGCTCGTGGCGAACCTGCTGGCTGCGCCCGCGGCGCCGATCGCCACTGTCATCGGCCTCCTCGCGTGCCTCGCCGCTCCGGTGGGCGTTCTCGCCGACCTTCTGGCGGCGTCGGCATGGTTGCCCGCCGCGTGGATCGCGCAAACGGCCAACATCACGGCCAGGCTGCCGTTCGCTCAGATCGCCATGGTGCCCGGCATCGCCAGCGCAGTGCTGGTCAGCGTCGTGAGCGCGGCGATCGGGGTGATTCTCGCCGATGGGTACCGCGCGGTGCCGGTCGTCAGGGGTGTCGCAGCCGCCGTGCTGGCAGTCGCGCTCGCCCTGGGCGGTGCGCATGTGGTGCTCAACGGTGCGCTGGCGAGCGCGACCACTCCCGACGAATGGTCGGTCGCCGCCTGCGATGTGGGCCAGGGAGACGCACTCGTCGTGCGCTCGAAGGGGGCGATCGCCCTGATCGATACCGGGCCGGAACCGGAGCCGCTCGCCTCGTGTCTGCGCGAACTGGGTGTCGAACGCGTGGATCTGCTCGTGCTCACGCACTTCGATCTGGATCACATCGGCGGGGTCGAGGCTGTTCAGGGGAGAGTCGAGGCGGTGCTGCACGGGCCACCGGGGGAGAGCGGTGACGAGCGGATGCTGCAGCACCTCGGCGACGGCGGTGCGACGGTCGGTCAGGCGGCAGCGGGCATGCGGGGTGACCTGGGCGCGGCGTCCTGGCAGGTGCTGTGGCCGCAGCGTGGGTCGGAGGCGTTCCCGCCGGGCAACGACCAGAGCGTGGTTCTGGAGATAGGTGGCGGCGGCGTACCCCGCTCGCTCTTCCTGGGCGACCTGTCGGGGGAGGCGCAGCGGATGCTGGAACGCACCGCGCATCTCCGAGGCGGCTACGCGGTGGTCAAAGTCGCCCATCACGGCAGCGCCGACCAGGACTTCCCGCTCTATCAGGACCTGCACCCGAGTGTCGCGCTGTTCAGCGCAGGCGTTGACAACGACTACGGGCATCCGCGAGCGGAGACTCTGGCATCGCTCGAAGCCGCCGGTGCGCGAGTACTGCGGACCGACCAGCAGGGCCGTCTCCTCGTGGGCCTCGCGGGGGACGAGCTTCAGCTGTGGGCCGAGAAGCAGCCACCCTGACGACGGGGTCGACGTCTGTGGCCCCCGGTAGTCTGGAGACATGGCTGCTTCTCGTACTCCTTCCCGCGGTGGGACCAAGGCAGCCAAGGTCACGCAGGTGTCGTGGCGCGATCCGCGTCCGGCGCCGGTGGTGCTCGTGTTCGGCCCGGAGGAGGTCTGCGCAGAGCGCGCGATCGCCGGAGTCCGCGACTACCTCCGCACCGAAGACCCCGCACTCGAGGTGACCGATGTCCGCGCTGATGACTACGCGCCCGGGACCCTCCTCGCGCTGACCTCGCCGTCGTTGTTCGGGGAACCCCGGCTGGTGCGCGTGTCGGGGGTGGAGAAGTGCTCGGATGCCTTCTTGCAGGAGGCTGTGTCCTACCTCGACCACCCGCAGGAGGGTGCGACAGTGATCCTGCGCCACACCGGGGCCAGCGTCCGCGGCAAGAAGCTGCTCGATGCGGTGCGCGCCGGGACGGGCGACGGCATCGAGATCCCGTGCCCTGCGATCAAGCGCGACGGCGACCGCGTCGACTTCGCTGCCGGCGAGTTCTCTGCGGCGAAGAAGCGGATCGCCCCGCCTGCGTTGCGCGCTCTGGTCTCGGCCTTCGCCGATGATCTCACCGAGCTCGCGGCGGCATGCCAGCAGCTGATCGGCGACGTCGAGGGCGATGTCACCGAAGAAGTCGTCACCAAGTACTACGGCGGGCGGGTCGAAGTCTCTGCCTTCGTCGTCGCTGACACGGCGATCGCCGGACGCTATGGCGAGGCTCTCGTGGCCCTGCGCCATGCCCTCGCCTCCGGCGCCGACCCCGTGCCGATGGTCGCGGCGTTCGCCATGAAGCTGCGCACCATGGCGCGCGTCGCCGGAAACCGCGAGCCGAGCCGTCAGCTCGCGCAGCGACTGGGAATGAAGGACTGGCAGGTCGACCGTGCGCGACGCGACCTCGCCGGATGGAACGAGCGTTCGCTGGGAATGGCCATCCAGGCGACGGCGCGCGCCGATGCCGAAGTCAAGGGTGCCGCCCGCGACCCGATCTTCGCTCTCGAGCGGATGCTCACCGTCATCGCCACCCGCCAGCCGTTCGGCGAGTGAGCGCGGTCTGACGCGCGGCAGCTGCCTCGTCCGTCGAGATCGCTGGCACATACGGTTCCGAGCACGCGAAAGAGCCCGCCCCGCGAACGGGACGGGCTCTTGTCACACCGTCAGGCGTGGAATCGGCTCAGAGAGCGGAGACCTGCTTGGCGATGGAGGACTTGCGGTTCGCAGCCTGGTTCTGGTGGATGACACCCTTGCTGACGGCCTTGTCGAGCTTGCGGGAGGCAGCCTTCAGAGCAGCCTCGGCTGCAGCCTTGTCACCGGAGACGACAGCGGCGCGGGTCGCGCGGATGTGCGTCTTCAGCTCGCTCTTCACGGCCTTGTTGCGCTCGTGAGCCTTGTCGTTGGTCTTGTTGCGCTTGATCTGCGACTTGATGTTTGCCACGTGTGGACGCTTTCTGTACGGAGTTGTTAGGAAATGCCGGCAGAAGAAGAGGGCTTCCACTCGGCGGTCGTGAGGGAAGAACCCACACGCAAGCCAAGAACCAACTCTACCAGCATCCGGGCGGTTCACCCTAAACGAGCGAGGTGTCCTCGTCACTGATGCGGTGTCGGTGCGTGTGGGTGCACAATCATCAGTATCCCGACACTCGCGTCGCGACCCCGACGTCAAGGAGCGACATGAGCCCCGCCCTCCCATCCGGATCGCCGGTGTCCGCTCTGCGGAGAGTCGGACCGCCATGGATGACCGTCTTCACCCTCGCCTGGCTGGCGATCTGGACGGTGCAGCTCACTCCGGTCCAGTTGCTCCTCCCCTTGCAGTTGAACACGTCTGAGAAGGACTGGATACCCGGCGTCATCTCGTCCGGGCTGGTGCTCGGCATCGGCGGTCTCGCAGGGATCGTCGCGGGCCCGCTGGCCGGGGCGCTGTCGGATCGCGCGGCCGTCGGACGCCGGCGTCGGCGACCATGGGCGATCGGTGGCGTGCTCGTCACCGCGCTGTTCCTCGTGGTGACCGGTTTCAGCGAAGGGCCTTGGGCCGTGGGAGGAGCCTGGGTCGGGGTGTCGATCGGCGTCGCGGTGTCGTCGGCCGCCTTCACCGCACTGATCGCGGACCAGCTCCCGGCGACCCAGCGTGGCGCCGCATCCGCCGCCGTGGGCTCCAGTCAGGCGGTGGGCATCGTGCTCGGCGTCGGGCTCGTGGTGCTCCTCGGGCTCGGCATCCGTGAGGGGTACCTGCTGCTCGCCGCGATCATCGCGACGGTGGGAATTGGCGCAGCGCTGCTTCTGCCCGATCCGCCCGCGGCTGTCGACGCGACTCCGGTGACGCGTGATCGTCATCTGCTGGCATCGCTGCGCGATCGGGATTTCGCCTGGATGGTGTCGGGCCGGCTCGTGACCAACATCGGCAACGCGCTCGGCACTGCACTGTTCCTCTTCTTCCTGCTCCATGGTCTGCACCAGGAGACGACGGTGGCGCAGGACAACCTGCTGCTCCTGATCGTGGTCTACACGCTGTTCGTGGTGCTCGCATCGGTGTTCACCGGTGTGCTCTCCGACCGCACGGGCAACCGGCGCTTCCTCACGGTCCTGGCGACCCTGGTGCAGGCGGCCTCCGGCGTCGTGATCGCCGTCGTGCCGACCTTCGAGGCGACGATGGTCGCCGCCGCGCTCATGGGGCTCGGCTACGGCGCGTTCTCGACCGTCGGGCTCGCCTTCGCCGCCGACCTGCTGCCCGGCGAGAGGGACCACGCCCGTGACCTCGGCATCGTCTACGTCACGGCGGCACTCGGCCAGCTGATCGGCCCGGTGCTCGGGGCGGGGCTCGTCGCGCTCGTCGGGGGATTCTGGCTGGTGTTCGCAGCAGCCGCCGTGCTGTCGCTCGTGGGCGGTGCGCTCACGGCTCTGGCGAGGCAGCCGGCGCGGGAGCCGCGGCCTCACCCGTAGCATCGGATTCGATGGTCGCGACGGCCAACCGCAGGACGGCGTTGAAGATCTGCGGACGCATCGCCGTGACGAGGTGCGTGGTGCGCGGCACGACGATGAGCTCTGCGTGAGGCGCGAGCCGTCGGAAGAGGGCCTCGTTGACTCGCAGCTGATCCCACTGTCCGTTCACGAACCACAGCGGCACGCGGATGCGGGCGACCGCTGTCGCGAGATCGAGCGTGGCGAGATTTCGCAGTGCCGTGTCCTGGGTGTCCAGCGCATAGCCGCCGGCGGCGAAATCGGAGCGCGTCTCTTCGGGGATCGTCGCTTCGAGGATGCGTTTCGTGATCCACATCCCGCGATCGGGCAGCCGATCGACGGCGCGCGCGATCGCGCGATACGCCGCGAGACCGGCGCCTCGGGGGAGCGACGTGCACGACGCGGCGACGAGCCCCGCGACCCTCGGTGCCTCCGCTCCGCCGACGTAGGCGAGTGTCAGCAGGCCGCCCATCGAGTGCCCGACGAGCAGCACGGGACCTCGCGTCGCTGCGTCGCGCACCGCGACGTCGATGGTGTGGAGCGCCTCGTGCAGGGTGAAGTCCTCCTCCATCCGGGTGCCATGCCCGGGAAGGTCGACAGCGAGGGCCCCGATGCCCTGCTCCTCGAGGAAGGCGAGTTGCGACCGCCACATCGTCGCGGACGTACGGATGCCGTGCACGAAGACGATCTGGACGCTCACGCGTTCAGCATAGAGAAAAGCGGGGCCGGTGGATGGACCACCGACCCCGCTGCGAAGCTCTGACGAGTCAGGCTCCGAATGGATTACTTCTCGTATCCCACGTTCTCCACCGGCGTGATGCCGAAGAGGTCGAGACCCACGTAGGGCTCGGGCGTGAGGTTGGCGAGGCCTTCCTTGACGGTCCAGATCTCCGGGCCGTTGAGGACCGGGATGATGCCCCAGGTCTTCGCGAAGATCTCGGACTCCATCTCCATGGCCTTCTTGGTCTGCTCGACCGGGTCGGAGATCGTCTCGAGCTCCTCGTGGATCATCGTGTCGATCTCCTCGGTGCCGGTGCCCGACAGGTTCAGGCCGCTGTCCGAGCAGTACAGCTGGCAGAACCAGGCGGCACCGAACGGGTCGGACGACGTGAAGTTGAGGAAGAAGATGTCACCGTTCTGCGTGGTGTAGTCCTCGGCGAAGTCGGCGGACGGACGGGTGTCGATCGTCACCTCGACGCCGACCTCCTTCAGCTGCGCCTGAACGGCGAGCGAACGCGCGCGCGCGGTCTCGGTGTCGGAGTGCACGGGGAAGACGAGCGACAGTCGCTGGCCGTCCTTCTCGCGGATGCCGTCGGCACCGGCGACCCAGCCGGCCTCATCGAGGAGCTTGTTGGCACCCTCGGTGTCGCCGTCCTTGCGGCCGGCCTCCTCCAGCGCGTTGACATAGTCAGGCTGGAACGAGAAGAGGGTCAGGGACCCTGCGGGCTCCTCGGTGTAGTTCAGACCGTTGAAGACGATGTCCTTGACCTGCTCGATGCTGATCGCCTCGAACACGGCCTTGCGGACCTCGAGGTCGGACAGCACCGGGTTGGTCGAGTTCAGCGTGAAGATCGCGTTCGCGGTCGCCTGACCCTTGTAGGTCTTGACGCCTTCGAGACCCTCGACCTGTGCGAGCAGCTCGGCGCTGCCGGTCTCGGCCATGTCGACCTCGCCGTTGCGCAGTGCGTTGACCGCCGCGGTCGGCTCCATCTGGATGAAGGAGACCTTGTCGAGCAGCGGGGCGTTGCCCCACCACTTCTCATTCGGGACGAGCGTGACGACGCCGCCGGTCTTGTCGAAGTTGTCGACCGTGTAGGGGCCTGCGGCCCATTCCGGGTGCCAGTCGCCGAGGAACGCCGTATTGAACAGCTCAGGCGTGTTGACGGCCGGGTGCAGCAGCTGCGAGTAGACCATCTCGGGCCAGGCGAACTCGCCCTTGAAGGTCACGATGACGTCGCGGTCGTTCTCGCCGGCCTCGACGGACTCGATCTCTTTCCAGCCGTCGGTCGCGTTGGGCTGGTACTCCTCGTTCTCGCCGCTCTGGGCTTCCCAGGTGGCCTTGAACGCGGTGACGTCGATGGGCGTGCCGTCGTTCCAGACAGCCTTCTCGTTGACCTTGAAGTGCAGGACGGTCTTGCCGTCTTCGACACCGAAGGAGTAGTCGTCGAGGTATGCGTCGTTCTTCTTGACGGTGCCGTCAGGATCCATCAGCAGGATCTGGGGGCGGAACCACGTTCCGATCTGGGTGACGCGGGCGTCACCGTCGCTGTGGAAGTAGTTCAGCTGCTCGGCGATGTTCGAGACGGGGATGCGGAGTTCGCCGCCCTCTGCGAGGTTCTCGCGGGGCTGCGGGTTGTAGTCCGCGCCCTCGACCGTCTGAGCTTCGCCTTCACCGCTGTTGCCGCCGCCGTTGCCTGCCGGTGCGCACCCGCTCATGACGAGGGCGAAGGCGGCGCCGAGAGCAGCGATGCCCATCAGCTTCTGATGCCGTTTCATGGTACTCCTTAGTGCCTGTCGGCCTTACTTGGGATAGGGGCAGACTAACCCCGCAACTCTCGGGCGAAACCCCAGTGACACGGAACCGTTATCGGACTGTGCACATCGGTACACAGGTCAGCTGACGGCGATGGCCTCTGCGTCGAAACCCTCGACGGGAAGGATGATCCGCTCGCGCGTGCGCTCGATGTCGGGGTCGGGGATCGGGATCGCCGAGAGCAGCGCCTTCGTGTAGGGGTGCTGCGGATCGTCGAACACCTGATCGACGTCTCCGTGCTCGACGAACGAGCCCTTGTACATCACCGCGACCCGGTCGGCGATGTGGCGTACGACGGCGAGGTCGTGCGCCACGAACAGGTAGGACAGCCCGAGCTTGGCCTTCAGCTCGTCGAGCAGGTTGATCACGCCGGCCTGGATCGAGACGTCGAGAGCCGAGACGGGCTCGTCGAGCACCACGATCTTGGGGTTGGTCGACAGCGCTCGTGCGATGCCGATGCGCTGACGCTGACCGCCCGAGAACGCCTGGGGGAACCGGTCGCTGTGCGCAGGGTCGAGACCCACGAGACCCATGAGCTCCTCGACGCGATCGAACACGTCGTCCTTGCTCATGCCGATCGCGAGCATCGGCTCGGCGATGATGTCCCAGACCGTCATGCGAGGGTCGAGCGCCCCCATCGGGTCCTGGAAGACGATCTGCAGATCACGACGGAGCTTTCGCTCCTCCGCTCGGTTCTTGATGTCAGCGACGCTCGTGCCGCCGATGCGGATGTCGCCGTCCTCCTGGGCGACGAGATCCATGATCTGGAGGAGCGTCGTCGTCTTCCCGCTGCCCGACTCGCCGACGATCGCGAGGGTCTCGCCCTGGCGGATGTCGAAGCTGATCCCCTTGACGGCGTGCACCTCGCCGACCTTGCGCTTGAAGAGCGCACCCTTCATGAGGGGGAAGGTCTTGTTGAGGTTGACCGCCTCGAGGGTGATGGGACGATCCTCGCGGGGCACCTTCGCCAGCCCGCTCTCGGGGATCTCCGGGACGGGGAAGACGGGGAGCCCGCCGATGCGTCCGTCGTCGTCGATGTCGTTCGCGCGGATGCAGGCGACGGAGTGGTCGGAGTGACCCTCGGTGGAGATGGGGAGCAGATCGGGCTCGCGCTGCAGGCACGCGTCGATCGCGATGGGGCATCGCGCCGCGAACGGGCACGCATCCGGCAGATTGATCAGGAGCGGGGGGTTGCCCTTGATCGGGATCAGCGGCACCTTCTCGGTCTTGTCCACCCGCGGGATGGCACCCAGAAGGCCGATCGAGTACGGCATCCGGGTGCGGTAGAACAGCTCGCGCACCGGGGCCTGCTCGACGGGCTTGCCGGCGTACATCACCAGCACGTCGTCGGCGGTCTTGGCGACCACCCCCATGTCGTGCGTGATGATGATCATCGCGGCGCCGGTCTCCTGCTGCGCCTTCTCCATGAGCTCGAGGATCTGCGCCTGGATGGTGACGTCCAGCGCGGTCGTCGGCTCGTCCGCGATGATGAGCTTGGGATTGTTGGCCATCGCGATCGCGATCACGACACGCTGACGCATGCCGCCGGAGAACTCGTGCGGGAAGGCCTTCATGCGGCGCTCCGCCTCGGGGATCCCGACGAGCTTCAGCAGCTCGACGGAGCGATCCCAGGCGTCCTTCTTCGACAGCCGACGATGCACCGTGAGAGCCTCGATCAGCTGGTCGCCGATCGTGAACACGGGCGTGAGCGAGGTCAGCGGGTCCTGGAAGACCATGGCCATCCCGTTGCCGCGGATCACCGAGAGCTGCTTGTCGGACTTGCCGAGCAGTTCCTGGCCGTCATAGATGATCGACCCGGTGACCTTGGCGTTGTCGTCGAGCAGGCCCATGATCGCGAGCGAGGTGACGGACTTGCCCGAACCGGATTCGCCGACGATGCCGAGGGTGCGACCCTCTTCGAGGTCGAACGAGACGCCGCGCACGGCATCGACTCGACCGGCTTCCGACGGGAAGCTGACCTTGAGGTCTCGGACGGAAAGGACAGTACTCATGCGCGACCTCCAGCCGCAGAGGTCGGATCCAGGGCGTCGCGCAGACCGTCGGCGATGAGAGCCATCGAGACGGTGAGCAGGGTGAGCGCCGCTGCAGGGAAGTAGAAGAGCCACGGTGCGCTCACCAGAGTGCTGGAGCCGTAGCCGATCAGGGCGCCGAGCGAGACGTCGGGCAGCTTCACACCGAAGCCGAGGAACGAGAGCGCGGTCTCGGTGAGGACGGCCGACACGACGCCGAGCGTGAAGTTGATCACCAGCAGCGACCCGATGTTCGGGAGCATGTGACGCAGGACGATCCGCATCCCCGAGAGCCCGGCGTAGCGAGCGGCATGCACGTACTCGCGCTCGCGGATCGACAGCGACAGGGTCCAGATGATCCGGGCAGGGAAGAACCAGCCGACGACGAAGATCATGACGAGCGAGATCACCAGCCAGTTCCCGCCGGCGTCGTTCGAGATCATCGCGAGGATCAGGAAGTTCGGGACCACCATCATGAAGTGGATGATCGCGAGCATGATCCGCTCGTACCGGCCGCCGAAGTAGGCGGCGGTGGCACCGATGAGTGCCGAGACGACCGTGGTGCCGATGGCCACGAGGGCAGCGATCATCATGGAGCGCTGAAGTCCTACGGCGACCTGGGCGAAGTTGTCGTTGCCCGAACCGTTCGTCCCGAACCAGTGCTCGGCCGAGGGAGCCTGGCGCAGCGCGAGGAAGTCGAGGTCGGTGTGCGAGTACGGCGCGATGAGCGGTCCCACGATCGCGAACACCACCAGAAGCGCGAGGATGACGACGCCGATCAAGGCACCGCGGTTGCGCAGGAACCGACGCGTGTACAGCGTCAGCATCGAGGTGCGCTTGCGGTTCTTCGGCTTCTCCGGCTCGGCGATCTCGGGGGACACCCCGATGGCTTCCAGGGACATCAGCTCACCCGCACTCTCGGATCGAGGACGACCACGGCGACGTCAGCGAGGATCGCGCCGATCGCCGTCATCAGGGCGCCGAACGCCGCGACTGCGACCACGCCGTGAATGTCGTTGTTGTTCAGGGTCTGGATGAAGTACCGACCCATTCCGTTCCAGTTGAAGATCGTCTCGGTCAGCACCGCTCCGGTGAAGACCGCGGGGATCGTGAACGCGACCTGCGTCGTGACGGGGATCAGCGACGTCCGCAGCGCGTGCTTGCGGATGGCCTGCTGCTTGGTGAGTCCCTTGGCACGGGCGGTGCGAACGTAATCCGCCTTGATGTTGTCGAGCAGCAGCGAGCGCTGCAGGAAGTGGATGGACGCGTAGCCCGTGAGCACCAGGCCGAGTGTGGGGAGCGTCAGGTGTTGGAGGACGTCTATGAGGACGGGGAAGAATCCCTCGACCCCCTGACTGGAGGATCCGACGACGTAGAAGACGGTCGTGCCGACCGCGTTGTTGAAGTTGATCGCGAGCAGAACCAGAGCGAATCCCGCAACGACCGTGGGGATGTTCATCGTGATGATGCTCGTGCCCTGACCGATGCGGTCGGCCAGTTTGTACTGACGGGATGCCGTGTAGACACCGAGGGCGATGCCCAGGATGGTCGTGATGATCGTCGCCCCGAGCACGAGCTCGGCGCTGATCCAGACCCGGTATGCGACCTGCTCGTTGACGGACTCGCCTGTGGGGCCGACTCCCCAGTCCCAGCGGAAGAGGATGCTGGAGAACCAGGTCCACCATCGTTCGATCAGGGGGACCGATTCGCTGAGGTTGCGAGGCTTCAGCAGCGCATCGATCTGATCGGGCGAAAGCGGAGGTCGACGTCCGACGTAGTTGTTCTCGGGATCGAGATACAGCCACGCGAGGAAGTAGGTGATGTTCGTCGCGATGACGATCATCAGCACCCATCCCAGCAGGCGGCGCAACAGATACTTGATCAAGGTGATGATTCTTTCTCTTTTACAGACGCGCGCGGGATCCGCCGACGCAACGCTGAGCCGGGAAGACAGTCAATCACCATCAGCCGATCTGCGCGACACGACGCCTGCACTTGGTCTGTGACGGAGTCTTATCGCTCACGGGATCCGGTGTCACGGATGGCTCCCGGGCAACCTCGGCAGAATATCACCGGATCGCACGAAGCGGGCATAAGCCTCACCTCACCGTAGAATCGTCAGGACATGTCACCACGCGCTCTCACTCCGCTTCAGCCTGCCGCGACGCCTTCGGCGCAGATCCGCAACTTCTGCATCATCGCGCACATCGACCACGGCAAGTCGACCCTCGCCGACCGCATGCTCCAGATCACCGGCGTGGTCTCGGATCGCGACATGCGCGCGCAGTACCTCGACCGCATGGACATCGAGCGTGAGCGCGGCATCACCATCAAGAGCCAGGCCGTGCGGATGCCGTGGGAGATCGACGGCGAGACATTCGCGCTCAACATGATCGACACCCCGGGGCACGTCGACTTCACCTACGAGGTGTCCCGGTCTCTCGCCGCCTGCGAGGGCGCGATCCTGCTCGTCGACGCCGCCCAGGGCATCGAGGCCCAGACTCTGGCGAACCTCTACCTCGCGCTAGAGAACGACCTGCACATCATCCCGGTGCTGAACAAGATCGACCTGCCGGCGGCCGACCCCGACAAGTACGCCAAGGAGCTGGCATCGCTCATCGGCGGCAAGCCCGAGGACGTGCTCCGTGTCTCGGGCAAGACCGGTGTCGGCGTCGAGGAGCTGCTCGACCGCCTGGTCAAGGAGATCCCCGCACCCGTCGGAGACGCCGATGCTCCGGCCCGCGCCATGATCTTCGACTCCGTCTACGACGCCTACCGCGGGGTCGTCACCTACGTCCGCATGGTGGACGGTAGCCTGTCGCCCCGCGAGCGCATTCAGATGATGTCGACGGGTGCCAACCACGAGGCGCTCGAGGTCGGCGTGTCGAGCCCCGAACCGGTGCCGTCCAAGGGGCTCGGCGTCGGCGAGGTCGGCTACCTCATCACCGGAGTGAAAGACGTCCGTCTGTCGAAGGTCGGCGACACGATCACGACGGCACGCAGGCCCTCGACCCAGGCTCTGCCGGGCTACACCGACCCGAAGCCGATGGTCTTCTCGGGGATCTACCCGATCGACGGCAGCGACTACGCGGAGCTCCGGGAGGCGCTCGACAAGCTCAAGCTCTCCGACGCCTCGCTGCAGTACGAGCCTGAGACCTCCGTCGCCCTCGGTTTCGGCTTCCGCTGCGGGTTCCTGGGACTCCTGCATCTCGAGATCATCACCGAGCGTCTCGAGCGAGAATTCGGCCTCGACCTCATCACCACCGCACCCAGCGTGATCTACGAGGTGCTCACGAGCGACACGGGCGAGACCGTGACGGTGACGAACCCGAGCGAGTACCCCGACGGTCGCATCGGCTCGGTGTCGGAGCCGATGGTGAAGACCGCGATCCTGCTGCCCAAGGACTACGTGGGCACGGTCATGGAGCTCTGCCAGTCGCGTCGCGGAGCACTGCTGGGCATGGAGTACTTCTCCGAGGAGCGCGTCGAGCTCCGCTACATGATGCCGCTCGGTGAGATCGTCTTCGACTTCTTCGACCAGCTCAAGTCCAAGACCCAGGGCTATGCCTCGCTCGACTACGAACCCGCCGGACAGCAGGAGGCGGACCTTGTCAAGGTCGACATCCTGCTGCAGGGTGACAAGGTCGACGCGTTCAGCTCGATCGTGCACCGTGACAAGGCCTACGCCTACGGCACGCTGATGACGGAGCGACTGCGCAAGCTGATCCCTCGCCAGAACTTCGAGGTGCCGATCCAGGCCGCCATCGGCGCCAGGATCATCGCCCGCGAGACGATCAGGGCGCTGCGCAAGGACGTGCTCGCCAAATGCTACGGCGGTGACATCAGCCGCAAGCGCAAGCTCCTCGAGAAGCAGAAAGAGGGCAAGAAGCGCATGAAGATGGTCGGTCGTGTCGAGGTGCCGCAGGAGGCGTTCATCGCAGCACTCTCCGGTGACGTCGAGGGCAAGGACAAGAAGTAGGACCTTCGGGCCGGGCTGTTCCCGGCGTGGAGGGTGATCGTCCAGGGAACGGGAAGTAGGCTGGAACGCATGCGGCGCGGGACTTTCCGAGACGACACGGTTGACTATGCGGCCGTGGGTGCGACCCACGCGCCCGATCTGATGCAGTACCCGCCGGAGCGCAGCATCCCGGCGGAGAACTCCTGGCGGATCGGCAGCGGTCATGACCGCTTCCAGTCCGCGGGCGAAGCTCTGCTGACCTGGACCGCGCAGCGCGCGGCGGGCCTCAGCATCGAGGATGTGCGTCCCGCGCCCGGTCCCGCCTACGCCGGTGTCAGCTTCGACGCCGAGGGCACGCCGATCGCACCGAGCAAGAACGACGTCGAACAGCGCTTCGACGCGGAAGGCACCCCGTTCGCCGGCCCGGGCATGACGCTGCGCCTGCATGGGCGGGTTGCCGGCATGCGGGCGGATGCCGAGCTGCGCGTGATCTCCGTGACCGAGGAGAAGCGCCGGATCGGATTCGTGCTGGGCACGGTCGGAGGCTCGGTGGTGCGCGGTGAGGAGTCCTTCGACATCGACTGGCGCGAGGACAACGACGAGGTGTGGTTCTCCGTCCGTGCCTTCGACGCGCCGAACTCCCTTCTCTACCGCGTCGTCCCGCCGCTGGTGAAGCGCCGTCGCCGGGAACTGTTCGCACGCTATCTGCGGGCGATCTCGCCGCTGTACGCGACTCCGGTCTGATGGTCGCACCTCTCTGATGGCCGGTCCGCTTCCACTCGGCGATCCGGCACCGGCAGACGGACATCTGCCCTCCGATCTGCCGATCGATTCTTCCGTGCCCTTCTCCGCATACCTGCACGTCCCCTTCTGCCGGGTGCGGTGCGGCTACTGCGACTTCAACACCTACACCTCGGGAGAGCTCCGCGGCGCGAAGCAGGAGGACTACGCCTCGACGCTCATCACCGAGATCGCCCTGGCGAGGCGCGTTCTCGCGGATGCGGGCGCGCTGCGCCCGATGGACACCGTGTTCTTCGGCGGCGGCACGCCGACTCTCCTGCCCGCGGGGGATCTCGCCCAGATGCTCGGTGCGGCGACCGACGCGTTCGGCCTCGTCGACGGCGCCGAGATCACGGTCGAGGCGAACCCCGACACGGTGACGCCCGAGGTCGCGCGGACCCTCGCGGATGCCGGCGTCACGCGGCTGTCGATCGGCATGCAGTCGGCAGTGCCGCATGTGCTCGCCGCTCTCGACCGCACTCATCGCCCCGAGAACGTGAGGACAGCGGTCGCCGCGGCGAAGGACGCTGGCCTCGCCGTGAGCGTGGACCTCATCTACGGCGCCCCCGGTGAGTCGATCGGTGATTGGGAGGCGTCGCTCGACGCGGCGCTCGCACTCGAGTCGGACCACATCTCGGCGTACGCGCTGATCATCGAGGACGGCACGAAGCTCGCGCGACAGATCCGCCGAGGCGAGGTGCCGGCGCCGGACGACGACCTGCAGGCCGACATGTACGAGCTCGCCGATGCGCGTCTCGCAGCGGCGGGCTTCGACTGGTACGAGATCAGCAACTGGTCTCGCTCGCCCGAGCAGCGTTCGCGGCACAATCTCGCCTACTGGCAGGGGCGCGACTGGTGGGGATTCGGTCCCGGCGCGCACAGTCACGTCGCCGGCCTGCGGTGGTGGAACGTCAAGCATCCGGCCGCGTATGCACAGCGGCTCGCCGCAGCGGAGTCTCCCGCCGCCGGCACGGAGCGGCCGGACGAGCAGTCGACGACGCTCGAGCGCATCCTGCTGCTGAGTCGCATCCGCGAGGGCATCGCCGTCAGCGACCTCGCCGCGGACAAGAGGACACGCGTCGCGGGTCTGATCGCGGATGGGCTCGTCGACCCGGCCGCTGCCGTTCGCGGACGCGTGCAGCTCACACTGCGGGGGCGCCTGCTCGCCGATGCCGTCGTGCGTGAGCTCACCGACTGATCGGCGACCGCTGAGTCCGGACATCGTGCCGGATCAGCACGTGGTCGGCGTCGGCGGGTAGAATTGGCACTCGTAGCCAGTGAGTGCCAAGAGGGAGGGAGTTGCGATGGTCAGCGAAAGAGGCCTCCAGGTTCTCCGCGCGATCGTGCAGGACTACGTCGAGACCCATGAACCCGTCGGCAGCCGATCGATCGTCGACCGCTACTCCTTCGGCGTGTCCGCGGCGACGATCCGCAACGACATGGCACTGCTCGAAGACGAAGAGCTGATCGCCGCCCCGCACACCTCCTCCGGTCGCGTTCCCACCGACAAGGGCTACCGCGTGTTCGTGGATCATCTCGCCCAGCTGCGGCCGCTGTCGGTCGCGCAGCGCACGGCCATCGAGTCCTTCCTCACCGCTCCCTCCGACCTCGACGACCTGATGGTGCGCACGGTCCGAGTGCTCACGCAGCTCACGGGGCAGGTCGCGCTGGCGCAGTACCCGTCATTCGCGCGCGCGCATCTGACGCATCTCGAACTCGTGGCGCTGGCGCCGAATCGTCTGCTCATCGTGCTCGTCACCGACGCGGGCGGCGTCTCGCAGCGCATCGCCCCGCTGCCCGTCGATGTCGACGACGCCGACATGGCGCTGCTGCGTGCTCGCCTCTCCGCCCTGATCACGGGCCGGGCGGTGAGCGACGCCGCTGAGCGGCTGCAAGCGCTTCTCGCGGACGACGCACACAGTCATGACGTCGTACTGCGCGCTCTCGCGACGATCGTCATCGACGAGCTCGGCGCCTTCCGTCAGGAGCGCCTGGTGATGGCCGGAGCAGCGACTCTGGCTCGACGCGAGCAGGACTTCCGCGGCAGCATCCACCCTCTGCTCGAGGCGATCGAGGAGCAGGTGACGCTGCTGCGGCTGATGAGCGAGATGGAGGCGGACTCCCACGGTCTCGCCGCCAGCATCGGCACCGAGAACGCGTCCTTCGGCCTCGGCGAGGCATCGATCGTGGCCAGCAACTACGCCGCCCCCAGCGGCACGGCGCGAGTCGGCGTGATGGGGCCGACGCGCATGGACTATCCGAGCAATCTCGCGGCGGCGCGGGCCGTGGCCCGCTATCTGTCTCGGATGCTCGACGAAGACGAGGCGGCCCGCTGACGCGGCCGCCCAGAGAACAGCACACGCAGAAGGGCCATTGTGGCAGACCACTACGAGGTACTCGGCGTCTCTCGTGACGCCTCCACCGACGAGATCAAGAAGGCGTACCGACGCCTCGCTCGTCAGCTCCACCCCGATGTGAATCCGGGTGAAGACGCGGCCGAGCAGTTCAAGCTCGTCACGCATGCATACGACGTCCTGAGCGACGACGATTCCCGTCGCCGCTACGACATGGGCGGCGGAGACGGCGCCGCTGGCAACTTCCAGGGCTTCGGCGGCTTCGGGGACATCTTCGAGACCTTCTTCGGCGCGGGCCAAGGCGGTGGCAGGGGCGCGCGTCCGCGGTCACGCCGCGAACGGGGACAGGACGCCCTCGTCCGGGTGACCCTCGATCTCGGCGACGTCGTCTTCGGTGCGCACCGCGACATCGAGGTCGACACGGCCGTGCTGTGCGAGACGTGCAACGGCTCGTGCTGCCAGGAGGGCACGTCGCCCGTCACCTGTGACATCTGCGGCGGCTCCGGACACGTTCAGCGTCAGGTGCGGAGCCTGCTCGGCAACGTCGTGACCTCTCAGCCCTGCGGCACCTGCGAGGGCTACGGCACGACGATCCCGTATCCGTGCGGCACCTGCGGCGGCCAGGGGCGGGTGCGCTCGCGTCGCACCGTCTCGCTCGACATCCCCGCCGGCGTCGAGACCGGGCTGCGCCTGCAGCTGCCGGGCTCTGGCGAGGTCGGCAAGGCGGGTGGCCCGAACGGCGACCTGTACGTCGAGGTCACCGTGAACCCGCACCCGTCTTTCAGCCGCGACGGCGACGACCTGCTGGCGACGCTGGAGGTGTCGATGCCGGATGCGATCCTCGGCACCGAGACCACGATCCAGGGTCTCGACGGCGAGGTCGATCTCGAGATCCGCTCGGGCGTCCAGTCCGGCGACGTGTTGACGATCAAGGGCCGCGGCATCACGCCGCTGCGGGGCAACCAGCGCGGCGACCTCCGCGTCGGCGTGCAGGTGGTCACTCCGACCCGGCTCGACTCCGCGCAGCGCGCGCTCATCGAGGACTTCGCGAAGAAGACCAAGGCACCGGGCCCGCAGCTGGCGCAGTTCCAGCAGGGGCTGTTCTCGAAGCTCCGCGACCGCTTCCGTTCGCACTGATCCGGACGGCGCTCATGGCACTCCACTTCCTCGTCGAGAACTCCTCGGATGCCGCGGTCGGCGACCTCGTGTCGCTCACCGGCGCCGAGGCGAAGCACGCCGCCGTCGTCCGACGGCTCCGCGTCGGCGAGGCGGTGACGGTCGGCGACGGCTCGGGGGTGTGGCTGACCGGCGTCGCCGAAGAGGTGTCTCCGTCCCGCGTCGACGTGCGCGTGGCCGAGCGATCGGTCGACCCCGCGCCCAGCCCTCGCATCGTGCTCGTGCAGGCTCTCGCGAAGGGTGATCGCGACGAGCTCGCCGTGCAGGCGGCATGCGAGCTCGGCGTCGATGAGATCGTGCCGTGGCAGGCGAGCCGAAGCGTGTCCCGATGGGATGGTCCCAAGGCCGTCAAAGGGCGCGAGCGGTGGGCGACGATCGTCCGCGAGGCGGCGAAGCAGGCTCACCGGGCGTGGGTCCCGGAGGTGGCGCCTCCGGCGTCGACCGCCGACCTCGCGAGACGCGCCGCATCTCAGCGGGTGCTGCTTCTCGACCCGACCGCCCCCGTGCGGTTGTCCGAGCTCGAGCCAGACGGCAGGGACATCGTCCTCGTCGTCGGGCCCGAGGGCGGTATCTCCGACGACGAGCTCTCGAAGCTGTCGGATGCCGGCGCCGAGCGTGTGCTGCTCGGAGACACCGTGCTGCGCACGTCCACGGCGGGCCCGGCTGCGATCGCCGTGCTGTCGGTCGCACTCAGCCGCTGGTGATCAGGCTACGGACCCGGCAGTGCTGCGGTCAGTAGACTGGGAGCATGTCCGAGCCCTCGATCTTCACGCGCATCCTCAACGGCGACATCCCGGGTGAGATCCTGCTCGACACCGGCCGCGTGTTCGCGATCCGGGACATCAACCCGCAGGCACCGCTGCACGCGCTCGTGATCCCCAAGACCGAGGACTACCGCGACGTCACGGAGCTCGCCGAGGGCGACCCCGGTCTGCTCGCGGAGATCGTCGCGGCTGCGAAGCAGCTCGCCTCCGAGCATGCGAACGGCGAATACCGCCTCATCTTCAACAACGGCGCCAGCGCCGCCCAGTCCGTCTTCCACGTGCACGCCCATGTGCTCGGCAACATCGAGGAGAGCAAGCTCGTTGGCTTCTGACGAAAACGACCTGACCGCATCCGACACCGCCGTCGAGAAGATCTACGCCGACGGCGTCGCCATGGTGCAGCTCCTCGGTCCGCAGGATCGACTGCTCCGGATGCTCGAGAAGGAGCACCGCGACGTCCAGGTGCTCGTGCGCGGCAACGAGATCACGCTCACCGGCGCGCCGGAGGCAGTCGCGAAGGCGAAGACCCTGGTCGACGAGCTGATGACCATGACCAAGGCAGGCCACGACCTCGCCCCGAGCGACGTGACGAGCTCGGCCCGCCTGCTGCGCAACGACGGCGGCCCTCGCCCGAGCGAGGTGCTCGGAGAGGCGATCCTGTCGACCAGGGGCAAGGTCATCCGTCCCAAGACGCTGGGGCAGAAGGAGTACGTCGACGCGATCGAGGAGAACACGATCGTCTTCGGCATCGGCCCGGCCGGTACCGGAAAGACCTACCTCGCGATGGCCAAGGCCGTCCAGGCCCTGCAGCGCAAAGAGGTCACCCGCATCATCCTCACCCGCCCCGCGGTCGAGGCCGGAGAGCGGCTCGGATTCCTGCCCGGCACGCTCACCGACAAGATCGACCCGTACCTCCGCCCGCTCTATGACGCGCTGAACGAGATGATGGACCCCGAGATCGTCCCTCGTCTGATGGCGACGGGCACGATCGAGGTCGCCCCTCTCGCCTACATGCGCGGCCGCACGCTCAACGACTCGTTCGTGGTGCTCGACGAAGCGCAGAACACGACTCCCGAGCAGATGAAGATGTTCCTCACGCGTCTCGGCTTCGGGTCGAAGATGGTCGTCACCGGTGACATCACCCAGGTCGATCTCCCGCAGGGATCCTCGGGACTCCGGCTCGTCACCCGCGTGCTCGACGGCATCGACGACATCCATTTCGCGCGGCTCACGAGCGACGACGTGGTGCGTCACTCGCTGGTCGGACGGATCGTCGACGCCTACAGCGAGTATGACGAGCGGCGCACCGCCCAGCGCTACGAGCGCGAGCAGGCGGCGGAGTTCGCCAACCGTGCCGACCGGCGGGGCGCACAGCGACCAGGACCCCGAGACCGGATGCCGAAACGCGGCCTCTCCTGATGAAACGAGCACAGCCATGATCGAGATCAACAACGAGTCGGCCATCGACGTCGACGAGACCGTGCTGCAGCGCCTGACCGACTTCAACCTCGCGCAGATGCATGTCAGCCCGGACGCCGAGGTCGCGATCGTGCTCGTCGACGAGGCTGCCATGGAGGCCCTCCACGTGCAGTGGATGGATGAGCCCGGTCCGACCGACGTGCTCAGCTTCCCGATGGACGAGCTGCGCCCGGGCACCGAGGATCGCCCCACGGCCCCGGGGCTGCTGGGAGACATCGTGCTGTGTCCTCAGGTCGCCGAGGCGCAGGCCCAGGCCGCCGGCCACACCCTGATGGACGAGCTGATCCTGCTCACCACCCACGGTCTGCTGCACCTCCTCGGCTTCGATCACGCCGAGCCCGACGAGGAGCGCGAGATGTTCGGACTGCAGAAGGAGCTCATCCAGGGCTTCGCCGCGGCTGAACGTCGACGATGACCGCGGCCCTCCTGCTCGCAGGCGCTGTCCTGCTCGTCGCCTTCGGCGGCCTGATGGCGGCGATCGACGCCGCCTTCGGCGTCACGTCCCGGTCGGACATCGAGGAGATGGGCGCGGAGGGGCGCAACGGCCCCCAGCTGGTGCGCATCGCCGCCGACCCTGACGCACACGTCAACGCCGTCGCATTCATCCGCGTGCTCGCCGAGACGGCGGCCGCGGTGCTCGTCACGGTGGCGTTCAGCATCCTGTTCGACAACATCTGGTGGGCGATGCTGGCCGCAGCGCTGCTCATGACGGGTATCAGCTTCGTGCTGGTGGGGGCGAGCCCTCGATCCTTCGGGCGGCACCACGCCGAGGGCATGCTCCGGGCCAACGCACGCATCGTCCGCGGGCTGCGCATCATCCTCGGGCCACTCGCTCACGGACTCGTGGTGCTCGGCAACCGGGTGACCCCCGGGCGGGGACGCAGCTCGTTCACGTCCGAGGAGCAGCTGCTGAGCATGGTCGACGAGGCCGCCTCGAACGATCTGATCGAGGCTGACGACCGCGACCTCATCCACTCCGTATTCGACTTCACCGACCAGTTCGTGCGTGCGGTGATGGTGCCGCGCACCGAGATGGTGACGGTCGATGCGACGGCGACCACGAGCGAGGCGATGACGCTGTTCCTGCAGCGGGGCGTCTCCCGAATGCCTGTGGTCGACGACGACGCCGATGACGTGGTCGGAGTGCTCTATCTGAAGGACCTGGTGCTGTTCGCCTTCCGCGACGAGAACGCCTGGCGAACCGCATCCATCCGTCCGATCTCGCGACCCGCGACCTTCGTGCCGGAGTCCATGCGCGCCGAGACCCTCCTGCAGCAGATGAAGCGGGACGCCGTGCACGTGTGCCTCGTGATCGACGAGCACGGCGGCATCTCGGGGCTCGTGACCCTGGAGGACCTCATCGAGGAACTCGTGGGCGAGATCTCCGACGAGTACGATCAGGTATCGGCAGAGGTCGTCGAACTCGGCGACGGACGCTATCGCGTGAGCTCCCGACTCTCGCTGGAGGACGTCGGCGATCTGTTCGGCCTCGAGCTCGAGGACGAGGACGTAGATTCCATCGGCGGTCTGCTGGGCAAGGCACTCGGACAGGTCCCGCAACCGGGATCCACAGCGACGGTCGAGGGATTGACCCTCACCGGCGGCGCGTCTCGAGGACGAGGGCGCGGGATCGCGACCGTCTTCGTGGAACGAGCGGCAGACGACGCGGATCATGCCGCAGATGAGAGAGACGGAAACGATGACTGAGCAGACGCGGAGCGGGTTCGTGACCTTCGTGGGACGACCGAACGTCGGGAAGTCCACTCTCACGAATGCGCTGGTGGGCGAGAAGATCGCGATCACCAGTGAGAAGCCGCAGACGACGCGGCGGGCGATCCGCGGGATCGTGAACCGTCCGCAGGGGCAGCTCGTCATCGTCGACACCCCCGGCATCCACAAGCCCCGTACGCTCCTCGGCGAGCGCCTGAACGACCTCGTCGAACAGGTGCTCGGCGACGTCGACGTGATCGGCTTCTGCGTGCCGGCGACCGAGAAGGTCGGGCCCGGCGACCGCCGCATCGCGACGTCCCTCGACGGATACCGTCGTGCCAAGAAGATCGCCATCGTCACGAAGACGGACGCGGCCAGTCGCGACCAGATCACCGAGCGACTGATGGAGGTCGACGCGCTGCGCGAGGACTGGGACGCGGTGATCCCGATCTCCGCGCTCACGAACGACCAGCTGGAGGTGCTCGCCGACGAGGTGCTCGCACTGATGCCCGAGGGGCCGGCTCTGTACGGCGAGGGTGTCACGACCGACGAGTCGGAGGAGGACCGGATCGCCGAGATGATCCGCGAGGCCGCGCTCGACGGGGTCCGCGACGAGCTTCCCCACTCGATCGCGGTCGTGATCGACGACATCGCCCCGCGTGAGGGAACCGACCTGACCGATGTGCATGCATCCATCGTGGTGGAGCGTGACAGCCAGAAGGCGATCATCATCGGCCACAAGGGCAAGCGTCTGGCCGATGTCGGACGTCGGGCACGTGTCGGGATCGAAGAGCTTCTCGGCACGAGGGTGTTCCTGGGCCTCCATGTGAAGGTCGCGAAGGAATGGCAGCGCGACCCGAAGCAGCTCGGCCGCCTCGGCTTCTGACCCTCGACACGAGAGACGGCGAGGATCCGGTGCTCCAGCGGCACGGCCGCAGGACTCTCCCGCAGGGGTAGGGTCGCGATATGACACTCGCACAGCACTGGATCGCATCGTCGTGGGGCGCGCCTGAGACATGGGAGTTCGTCGACTACGAGGTGCCGTCTCCCGGCCGCGGTGAGGTGACGATCCGCGTGGAGGCCGCCGGGGTGAATCCCGCGGACGCCAAGCACGTCGCGTCTGCTCACCAGGGCGTGCAGCTGCCTGTGCCGATCGGCTACGAGGTCTCGGGCACGATCAGCGCGATCGGACCCGACACGCGGATCGGCTCGGGGGAGGCGAAAGAAGGGGACGAGGTCGTCGCCTTCCGCGTGCGCGGGGGATACGCGACCGAGCTGACCGTGCCTGCCGAGAAGGCCTTCGCGAAGCCGACCACACTCACGCACGCGGAAGCCGCGAATTTGCTGCTCGCCGGCACCACGGCCGCTGAGATGCTCTGGGTGACCGGCGCGGCACCGGGGGAGACGATCCTCCTGCACGGCGCGTCGGGAGCGGTGGGAGTGAGCGTGCTGCAGCAGGCCGCGCTGCGGGGGATCCGAGTGATCGGCACCGCGAGCGCCGAGCGGTTCGACGTCGTCCGTCGTCTCGGGGGAGTCCCCGTGCGATACGGGGCCGGCCTGGCGGAGCGGGTCCGGGAGGCCGCGGGCGAGGCGGGCGTCTCGGCAGCCCTCGACGCGGTGGGCACGGACGAGGCCGTGGACGTGTCCCTCGAGCTGGTCGCAGACCGCCAGCGCATCGTCACGATCGCAGCGATGGGCAGGGCCGCCTCCGACGGCATCCGGGTGATCGCCGGTTCGATGCCCGTCAGCGCCCGATTCCGGGACGAGGTGCGCGGGGAACTGATCGCTCTCGCTCAGAACGGAGATCTGATCGTTCCCGTGGCGCGGACGTTCGCCCTGGAGGACGCTCCGGCGGCACTCGCTCTGCTCGCCGAAGGGCACCCCGGCGGAAAGCTCGCTCTGATCCCGTCGTCCTAATCGATCTCGCGCAGCGCCGAGGTCACGACCACGACCCCATCTCCGTACGCCGCATCCATCGCGTTCTGCACCGAACCGTCGTCCCACACGACCTGCATCCAGACATAGCCGCGTTCGGTCCACAGGGTGAGCGCATCGCGTCCCACGGTATTCGACAGCTCGTCGGACACCTGCGCCAGCTCAGCCTCGGAGCTCGCGCCTGGGACACCGCCCGTGGGATCCTCCGGTCGGACAGGGTCGTACAGGGCGAGCATGATCGGAGGATCGGTGACCGCGTATCGCTCGCCGTCGAAGGTTCCGTACACCGCGTAGGTTCCCCACGTGGTGCCGCCGCTGGATTCGCTCCCGTCTACCCCGTCCCAGGTCCAGCCGTCGAGGGGAGGGCCCGAGCACTGCGGTGGATACGACTCGGCGACGATTCCGAGGCAGAGCCGAGGCTCACCGTCCACATCGAGCACCGTGCCGGTGCCGATCACCCGTCCTTCCGGCGGTGGGACGCTCGCGGCATCCCAGGTCGGTGAGGCCGAACTCGTCGGCGCGGATGCAGCTCCGGAACCGGACGAGCAGGCGGCGAGGCCGCACATCCCGATGACGGCGATGGCGGCGAGAAGCATGCGGCTGTGCGATGTGCTCATGCCTGACAGTGTCTCGTGACGGGTGATCGTCTCACGGCGGCTCGGAGCGGATCGGCATCCCTGCTACCATGGCCGCATGCCTTTCGGCGGTCTGCTTCTTCTTAGCTGCCGCGACGAGTCCTAAAGCTAGGGCCTTCCTCGTCGCGGCGCTTGTGTTGGCCCGTTCACAATTCTGACGAAGAGAAGAAGCCCCATCATGCAGAACACTCAGCGCCCGTCTGCGATGCCGATCCACAAGTATCGGCCGTACCACGAGCAGATCACGGTCAACCTGCCCGACCGCACCTGGCCGGACGCCCGCATCACCGAGGCGCCCCGTTGGTGCGCAGTCGACCTCCGCGACGGCAATCAGGCGCTCATCGACCCGATGTCGCCCGAGCGCAAGCGCGTCATGTTCGAACTCCTCGTCAGCATGGGGTACAAGGAGATCGAGGTCGGATTCCCCTCGGCGAGCCAGACCGATTTCGACTTCGTCCGCCAGCTCATCGAAGAGAACCTGATCCCGGATGACGTCACCATCCAGGTGCTGACCCAGGCGCGCGAGCATCTGATCGCCCGCACGTACGAGTCGATCTCCGGGGCCAAGCAGGCGATCGTGCACCTCTACAACTCGACCAGCGTGCTGCAGCGCGAGGTCGTCTTCCGCACTGACAAGCAGGGCATCATCGACATCGCGCTCGAGGGTGCTCGGCTCTGCCGTCAGTACGAGAAGACCATCCCCGACACGAAGGTCTACTACGAGTACTCGCCCGAGAGCTACACGGGAACCGAGCTCGAGTTCGCCGTCGACGTCTGCAACCAGGTGATCGAGGTCTTCGAGCCCACCCCCGACCGCAAGGTCATCGTCAACCTGCCGGCGACCGTCGAGATGGCCTCGCCGAACGTCTACGCCGACTCGATCGAGTGGATGAGCCGCAACCTGGCGCACCGCGAGAACGTGATCCTGTCGCTGCACCCGCACAACGACCGTGGCACGGCGATCGCGGCGGCCGAGCTCGGCTACATGGCCGGGGCCGACCGCATCGAGGGCTGCCTGTTCGGCAACGGCGAGCGCACCGGAAACGTCGACATCGTGGCGCTGGGCATCAACCTCTTCACGCAGGGCATCGATCCGCAGATCGACTTCAGCGACATCGACCAGGTCAAGCGCACCGTCGAGTACTGCAACCAGCTGCCGGTGCCCGAGCGGTCGCCGTGGGCGGGCGACCTGGTCTTCACCGCGTTCAGCGGGTCGCACCAGGATGCGATCAAGAAGGGCTTCGAGGCGATGGCTGCCCGTGCCGAGGCTGAAGGCGTCACGGTCGACGACATCGAATGGGCCGTCCCCTACCTGCCGGTCGACCCGAAGGATCTCGGACGCTCCTATGAGGCCGTGATCCGTGTGAACTCGCAGTCCGGCAAGGGCGGCGTCGCCTATCTGCTCAAGGCGGACCACGCGATCGACCTGCCGCGCAAGCTGCAGATCGAGTTCTCGGGCGTCGTCCAGAACAAGACCGACGCCGAGGGCGGCGAGGTCACGAGCGAGCAGATCTGGTCGATCTTCAACGACGAGTACCTGCCCGCCACTGACACCGAGGCCAAGTGGGGGCGGTTCGAGCTGCTCTCGACGCAGACCCGCAGCGACATGTCGGGTGACGTGGTGCTCGACGTGACACTGCGCGACGACGATCAGCAGGTGTCCGTCGCCGGTAACGGCAACGGACCGATCGCCGCGTTCATCGAGGTGCTGCGCGGTCAGGGCTTCGACATCACTCTCTACGACTACGTCGAGCACGCACTCAGTGCAGGTGGCGACGCGCAGGCTGCGGCGTACGTCGAGCTGCAGGTCGGCGATCAGCGCCTGTGGGGCGTCGGCATCGACGGAGACATCTCGACGGCATCCCTCAAGGCGATCGTCTCGGGCGTCAACCGCTCGATCCGCACGCGCCAGCTGGAGCTGGCAGCGGTCTGACGGTCGACGAGAACGCCCCCGCGGTCATCGACCGCGGGGGCGTCACGTCTGCCCTGTGCCGAGGATCGGTCACTCAGGGCTCGGCTTGACGACCTGGATCACTCCGGTCTCTGCGGCGACCTTGCGGCGATACAGGCGACGTTGCTCCGGAAGCGAGACGTCGAAGCTCACGGCGAGCACTCGGATCACCGCGGTGACGACGATGCCGAGCACGGCGGCGAGCGTGATCGACATCCCGAGTCCGTTCGCGGTGGCGATGAAGACGCAGCCGGCACCGGCGGCGACGGCGTAGAGCGAGCCGACATGCATGATCGAGGTCGGCAGGCCCATCAGCATGTCTCGCAGCACGCCGCCGCCGACCGCTGCGCAGACGCCGATGAACACCGCGGGAACGGGAGGGATGCCGAAGGCGATCGCCTTGCTCGTGCCGAACGCGCCGAACATGCCGATGACCACGGCGTCGAGCACCACGATGACGGTGTTGAGACGGTTGAAGAGTCCGGCGAGCAGCATCCCGAGCAGCGAGGCGCCGGTGGCCGTGAGCAGGTACCAGTTGCTCTGCAGCGTGGCCGGAGTCTGACCGAGCAGGATGTCGCGGATGAGACCGCCGCCCATGCCGATCATGATGCCGATGATCGCGACGCCGAGCCAGTCGAGTCGTCGCTGCCCCTGGAACCCCGACGCGAACATCGCGCCCTGAACGCCGCCGAGGCCGACGCCGAGGAGGTCCGCCCAGAGCGGAATGGTGAAGAGCGGTTCGGTCACGCCTCTATTCTCCCGCACGGAGGATAATCGAACGGTGCCCACCTACCGAGACGAAGCGGTGATCCTGCGCACCCACAAGCTGGGTGAGGCGGATCGCATCGTCACCATGCTGTCGCGTCAGCACGGCAAGATCCGTGCGGTGGCCAAGGGCGTCCGGCGCACGTCGTCGAAGTTCGGGTCGCGCCTCGAGCCGTTCATGGTGGCCGACGTGCAGCTGTACCAGGGACGTTCGCTCGACATCGTGCAGCAGGCGGAGTCGCTCGGCTCCTACGGTTCCGACATCGCGGCCCACTACGACCGGTTCACATCGGCGAACGCGATGGTCGAGACCGCCGATCGGCTGAGCGACTCCGAGGCGACGCCCGAGCAGTACCTGCTGCTGGTGGGCGGGCTGCGTGCGCTCTCGCGGGGCGAGCATTCCCCCAGGAGCATCCTCGACTCCTACCTTCTGCGCGTGATGGCGCTGTCGGGATGGGCGCCGTCTCTCGGCGACTGCGCACGATGCGCCGCCCCCGGCCCGCACGCGCACTTCGTCGGTCAGCTCGGAGGCGCCGTATGCGTGAACTGCGCGCCGGCCGGAAGTCCGAAGGTGGCAGAGAAGACCCTGTCGCTGCTGCGATCCCTCATGACCGGAGAGTGGGAGGCGATCGATGCCGCGCCTCACGCGGACAACGCCGCGGCATCAGGCCTCGTCGCTGCCTATGCGCAGTGGCACCTGGAGCGCGGCATCCGCTCGCTGGCCCACCTCGTGGCCGACATCCCTCGAGAAGGAGCACGGTGAGCCCCAAGCCCTACACCCACAAGGATGCCGTCGCCTATCGTCCGCTCGACTGGACGGGCGTCCACCCGCCGGCGTTCCGAGCGGTGCCCGAGCACGTCGCCATCGTCATGGACGGCAACGGCCGCTGGGCGAACCGCCGCGGACTGAACCGCGTCGAGGGGCACAAGGCGGGGGAGGAGGTGCTCCTCGACGTCGTCGCCGGTGCGATCCAGGCAGGGGTCAAGCATCTCTCCGTCTATGCGTTCTCGACTGAGAACTGGGCCCGGTCTCCCGAGGAGGTGCGCTTTCTCATGGGGTACAACCGCGACGTGCTGCACCGTCGACGTGATCAGCTCAACGAGTGGGGCGTGCGCGTGCGATGGGCTGGACGCAAGCCCCGGCTGTGGGGCAGCGTGATCAAAGAGCTGCAGTACGCGGAGCAGCTCACGAAGAACAATGACGTGCTCACCCTCACCATGTGCGTGAACTACGGCGGGCGTATCGAGTTGGTCGACGCGATGCGCGCGATCGCCGCCGATGTCGCGGCGGGACGGGTGAAACCGAACGCGATCACCGAGAAGATGATCCGTCGCAACCTCTACGTGCCGGACATGCCCGACGTCGACCTGTTCCTGCGCAGCTCCGGCGAGCAGCGCACCTCGAACTTCCTGCTCTGGCAGGCGGCTTATGCCGAGATGGTGTTCCTCGACACGCTCTGGCCCGATTTCTCTCGCGAGGAGCTCTGGCGCGCGATCGGGGTCTACCTGTCCCGCGATCGTCGTTTCGGCGGGGCGATCGACGCCCCTGACGCTTCCGCCTGAGCCCGCAGCCATCGTTCCGTCTCTCGCGGGTGGCGCAGCCGGACGATGAGAAGATGGGGCTGCTCGCTCACGACGCCGGGCATCCGCTCGGTCCACTTGTGCAGCGTTAGCGTCTGCCAGACGATGATGTTCTCCTCGGGATCTCCCGAGAACATCCGCCAGATCGGCTTCTCGACGTTGCCGTTCCACATGCGGGTGCGCAGGATGCTGCGCCCGAGCGTGCGCCGCAGCAGACGTGCCCGGACCACGCGATACGGGTAGTCCAGCCAGATCACGACCTTCGCACGAGGAGCGAGGATCTCATCGGTTCCCTTGCTCGTGTACTGCCACTCGGTGACCCAGCGGTCCTCCGCAGCGAAGGCGCGGACGTCGTCGAGGAAGGACGGCCGTGGAGTCCAGTTCTCACCGTGGAAGAGTCCGTCGATCTCGACGTGACGCAGATCCCAGAGGTCGGCGATGCGTCGTGCGAGCGTCGTCTTGCCCGATCCTGTGACACCGGCGATCAGCACTCTCTCCGGCCGAAGCGGCAGCGGATCGTCGGCGGAGAGCATCTGAGAATCCTAACGACGGAATAGCCCATAGGTGCATACGGTTGGATGTCAATGTGAGTGAAGCCATCTCGATCGACATCTGGTCCGACATCGCCTGCCCGTGGTGCTACATCGGCAAGCGCAACCTCGAGAAGGGTCTCGAAGCCGTCTCCGGCGACGACGACGCGCCGCAGGTGAACATCACCTTCCATTCGTTCGAGCTCTCGCCCGACACCCCGGTCGACTTCGACGGGGATGAGATCGACTTCCTCGCCGGTCACAAGGGGATGCCGCGCGACCAGGTCGAGCAGATGCTGTCGCACGTCACCGGAGTCGCCGAGAACGCCGGGCTCGCGTACCGCTTCGACCTCCTCCAGCACACCAACACCGTGAAGGCGCACGAGCTCCTTCACTTCGCGAAGGCACAGGGTGTGCAGCACGCGATGGAGGAGCGGCTGATGTCCGCGTACTTCACCGAGGGCAAGCACGTCGGCCGTATCGACGACCTGGTCGAACTCGCGGTCGAGGTCGGACTCAACCCGGATGACACGAGAGAAGCACTGGTGTCCGCTCGTCACCTCGCCGACGTCCGCCAGGACCAGGCGCAGGCCCAGGCCTATGGGATCCAGGGCGTGCCGTTCTTCGTGATCGACGGTCAGTACGGCATCAGCGGAGCGCAGCCGCCCGCAGCGTTCGAGAACGTCCTGCGTGACCTCTGGGCCAAGCGCGGTGAGACCGAGCCGGAAGCCGAAGCCGAGACGGCCGCGGTCTAGCGGGTCAGCGCGGCTTCGATCGCGCCGACGATCTCGGGGTCGTTCGGCTTCTGCTTCGGGCGGAAGCGGACGACCTCTCCGTCGGGAAGCACCAGGAACTTCTCGAAGTTCCACTCGACGCGACCCGCCTTGCCGCCGGCATCCGGGGTCTCCTTGAGCGTCTTGTAGAGATCGGTGGCGTTCTTGCCGTTGACCTTCACCTTGTCGTTGATCGGGAAGGTCACACCGTACGTGGTCGAGCAGAACTCGAGGATCTGATCGACCGATCCCGGCTCCTGCCCGAAGAACTGGTTGCAGGGGAACCCGACGACACTGAACCCGCGGTCGCCGTACAGGCGCTGCAGCTCCTCGAGCTGCTCGTACTGCGGAGTGAGGCCGCACTTCGAGGCGACGTTCACCACGAGGACGACATCGGCACCCAGATCATCGAGTGTCTTCTCGTTGCCGTCGGCGTCTGTGAAGGGGATGGAACGGACTGCGGGATCGGTCATATTCACAGCTTAGGTCGATGCGCCGAGACCGGCTCCGTGTCTGGGAGAATGGAGGGGACATGACTCTCGCCACCGCCTCAGCTCGCACCCTCAACATCGGTCCGATCGCCCTCGACGTGCCGGTCGTCCTCGCACCCATGGCGGGTATCACGAACACCGCGTTCCGCAGGCTGTGCCGCGAATACGGTGCGGGGCTCTACGTGAGCGAGATGATCACCTCGCGCGCGCTGGTCGAGCGCAACGAGACCACGATGCGACTCATCCGCCACCACGAGTCCGAGACTCCGCGGTCGATCCAGCTCTACGGCGTCGACCCGCACACGATCTCCGAGGCCGTCCGCATCATCGTCGCCGAAGACCACGCCGACCACATCGACCTGAACTTCGGATGCCCGGTCCCCAAGGTCACGCGCAAGGGCGGGGGAGCGGCGCTGCCGTGGAAGAGCTCTCTCTTCTCGCAGATCGTCACCCAGGCGGTCAAGGCGGCGGGCGACGTGCCCCTGACCATCAAGATGCGCAAGGGCATCGATCCCGACCACCTCACGTTCCTCGACGCCGGGCGCGCTGCCGAAGACGCCGGTGTCTCGGCCATCGCGCTGCATGCGCGGACGGCGAGCGAGTTCTACTCCGGCTTCGCGGACTGGAACGCGATCGGCGAGCTCAAGCAGGCTGTCACCAGCGTCCCCGTGCTCGGCAACGGCGACATCTGGTCGGCCGACGACGCCGTGCGCATGATGCAGCAGACCGACTGCGACGGAGTCGTCGTCGGACGTGGATGCCTCGGTCGTCCCTGGCTCTTCGGCGAGCTCGCGGCGGCCTTCGGCGCGGAATCGCATCCGGTCGACGCGACCCTCGGGTTCGTGGCCGATGCCTTCCGTCGCCACGCCGAGCTGCTGGTCGAGTTCTTCGAGGATGAGGACCGCGGATGCCGCGATGTCCGCAAGCATGTCGCGTGGTACTTCAAGGGCTATCCGGTCGGCGGCGACATCCGGACGGGGCTCGCGACAGCATCCAGCCTCGCCGAGATCGACGAGCTGCTCGGCCAGCTCGATCATTCGGCGCCGTACCCCGGCGCCGATGCCGAAGGACAGCGCGGTCGGTCCGGTCGCCCGAAACGCCCGGCGCTGCCGGACAAGTGGCTGGAGTCGCGGGAACTCGCGGCATCGGCCTCAGAGATGATGCGAGGGGCGGAGATCGAGAACAGTGGCGGCTGATCCTCAGGCATACCCGGCTCGCGGACGCTCGGACGGATACGACCCGCGCGATGCCGAGCGATTCTTCGCCGAGACCCATCGATCCGAACGAGACGACTTCGCCCGCGACCGTGCGCGCGTGCTGCACTCGGCGGCTCTGCGTCGCCTGGCCGCGAAGACCCAGGTGCTCAGCCCGGCCAGCACAGCCGATTTCGCCCGCAATCGTCTGACCCACTCGCTCGAGGTCGCCCAGGTCGGCCGCGAACTCGCCACCGCACTCGGAGTCTCGGCCGATGTGGTCGACACCGCGTGCCTCAGTCACGATCTCGGACACCCTCCCTTCGGGCACAACGGCGAGCGTGCGCTCAACGAGTGGGCCGAGCCGATCGGCGGGTTCGAAGGCAATGCGCAGTCGCTGCGCATCCTGAGCCGTCTCGAGGCCAAGGCGATCGACGACGACGGCCGCTCTGTCGGACTCAACCTGACGCGAGCCAGCCTCGACGCGACCTGCAAGTACCCGTGGACCGCCGACAGCCCCGTGCCCGACCCGGGAGGTCGACTCAAGTTCGGCGTGTATCCCGAGGACGAGGCGGTCTTCCGGTGGCTGCGCGAGGGAGTCCCCGGACGCCGACGCTGCATCGAGGCGGAGATCATGGATCTGTCCGATGACATCGCCTATTCGGTGCACGACTTCGAGGATGCGATCGTCAACGGCTACGTCGATGTCGCGCAGCTGTCCGATCCGCGTCAGCATGAGGCGCTCATCGACCGCATCCAGCAGTGGGTCGGGTACGACTTCACCCGCGACGACCTCGCCGATGCCCTGTATCGACTCGCCTCCCAGCCGATGTGGCTGCAGTCCTTCGACCGATCACGGCATGACCTTGCCCGGCTCAAGAACCTGACGAGCGACTTCATCGGCCGCTTCGCGAGAGCAGCCGTCTCGGCGACGCGTGAGGCATACTCCGGCCCCGCTCTCGTGCGCTACAACGCTCACGTCGTGGTGCCGCGGGTGATCGAGGCTGAGATCGCCGTGCTCAAGGGCATCATGGGGCAGGCGATCGTCACGATCGATGCCCGCAAGGGCGTGTACAAAGAGCAGCGGCGGGTGCTGAAGCGTCTGGCCGATGCGCTCTGGTCGACCGACGCGCTGTGGTCTGCCGGCGCGGACGTGCTCGAGCCCGCCTTCTCGGCGGACTTCCTCGCGGCGACGAGCGACGCCGAGCGCGCCCGCGTGATCGTCGATCAGATCGCGAGCCTCACCGATCAGAGCGCGATCGACTGGCACAACAGGCTCGTCGGCGAGATCGACCCTGCGGAGGTCGGGATCTGGACTCCGAGACATGCGCGACCGGGTGCTCGTCAGCACACGCCGCGTCAGGCGGTCATCGAAGGGGTCGGCTGATGCCCCGCATCCGCCAGGCCGACGTCGACGAGGTCAAGGCCCGCACGAACATCGCCGACATCGTCGGGGAGCGCGTCGCACTCAAGTCCGCCGGAGTGGGTTCGCTGAAGGGCTTGTGCCCGTTCCATGACGAGAAGAGCCCCAGCTTCCACGTGCGGCCCCAGGTCGGCTACTACCACTGCTTCGGATGCGGTGAATCGGGTGACGTCTACTCGTTCCTGCGCGAGATGGACCGCGTCAGCTTCACCGAGGCCGTAGAGCGACTGGCCGGCCGCCTCGGCTACGCGCTGCACTATGAAGACGGCGGGTCGGCACCGGAGACGAGCGGACGCAGTCGTCTCTATGCGGCCAACACCGCCGCCGCCGAGTACTTCCGCGGCCAGTTGCTCACCGCCGATGCGGAGGCGGGACGCCGGTTCCTCGGGGAGCGCGGCTTCGACGCCGGTGCTGCCGCGCACTTCGGCGTGGGCTTCGCGCCGCGCGGGTGGGACAAGATGTTGAAAGCGCTCACGGCTCAGGGGTTCACGCGCGAGGAACTGAGTGCTGCCGGTCTGGTGTCGACAGGTCAGCGCGGCGTCTACGACCGCTTCCGAGGCCGCCTCGTCTGGCCGATCCGCGACGTCTCCGGTCAGACGATCGGGTTCGGTGCGCGCAAGCTCTTCGACGACGACCAGGGGCCGAAGTACCTGAACACGCCTGAGACGCCGATCTACAAGAAGGCCCAGGTCCTGTACGGCCTCGATCTCGCCAAGCGCGACATCTCGCGGGGCGATCCTCGCAGGGTCGTGGTGGTCGAGGGGTACACCGATGTCATGGCGTGTCACCTCGCCGGCCTCACGACCGCGATCGCGACGTGCGGCACGGCGTTCGGAACCGATCACATCAAGGTGCTCCGCCGGGTGATGGGCGACGACAACGCCTCCGGAGAGGTGGTCTTCACCTTCGACGGCGACGAGGCAGGTCAGAAGGCCGCGCTTCGCGCCTTCACCGAGGACGATCGCTTCAACGCGCAGACGTTCGTGGCTGTGGCGCCCGACGGCCTCGACCCGTGCGACCTCAGGCTGCAGCGCGGTGATGCCGCCGTGCGCTCCCTCATGGAGACCAAGCAGCCGATGTTCGAGTTCGCGATCGACAGGAAGCTCAGCGGCTTCGACCTCTCGACGGTCGAGGGCCGGGTGGGCGCGCTGCGCGCGGCAGCGCCGATCGTGGCGGAGATTCGCGATCGTCTGCTGCGACCCGGATACGAGCGGGTGCTCGCGCGAAGGCTGGGCATGGACCCGACCGAGGTGCGCAACGAGGTCGAACGTGCCGCACGTGGGGGAGCGCAGTCCGCGCGGCACGAGGCGGCCAGGCACGAGACCACGATCGACCCCGCCACAGTGTCGCCGGGCATGGCTCCGGTCACTCTTGCGAGCCTGCCGCGAACCGCGGATGTCGCGGTCGAACGCGACGCGCTGATGGGCGCCCTGCAGTACGGTCACCAGATCGATCAGGCGCTGCTCACCCGCGCCCTCAGCGCTCCGTTCCGCACCCCGGGGCTCGACGCCGTGCGCGAGGCCGTCGCGGCCGCGGCTGACCGCACCCGCGCCGGTTGGGTGACGGATGCCGTGAACTCGGTGCGCGAACCCTACCGATCGCTCGCGGGCGAGCTGCTGATGACGCCGTTCCCGGCTCGCAACGAAGACGGCGCCGTCGCCTCGACGACCGATCTCGCCAAGCGGCTCATCATGCGCATCCTCGAGCACGAGAAGCAGGAGCTCCTCGGTGCCGTGCAGCGGGTTCCCGCGGACTCGGACGGCGGGCGCGCCCTGCGGATGCGTCTTCGCGACATCGACGTCGAGCGTCAGCGGTTCGCCGAGTCGTAACGCCGGCTGTCAGGCGCGGCAAGGCAGGATGGAGGAATGTCCTCCCGGCCCGAATCGACCAACGCGATCGACAGCTCTGATCTGGTCATCGATCGAATCGGGCACAGCGGCCCCACCCGCGCGATCGACGGGGTGAGCTTCGCTCTCGCACCGGGCGAGCTCATCTGCGTCGCCGGCCCGACCGGCTCGGGCAAGTCGACGCTCGTCGCGGCGCTGGCAGGATCCACGGATCCGTCGGTCCGGGTCGTCGGAGGCAGCGCTCAGGTGTGCGGAGTCGACATCCGCCGGCCGGGACGCAAGCATCGCCTGCTGACCTACCGCACGGGATTCGTTCCGCAGGGCGCCGGTGCCGACCTCCCTCCCCAGCTCACGGTGAGTGAGATCATCTCAGAGCCGATCCTGATCCGCGAGAAGCGGGTCAATACCCAGGCGCTCTCCATCCGCGTCGCTACGCTGCTCGACGAGTTGCACCTGCCTCTCGGAACAGCCGCGAGGTTCCCGTACGAGTTGAGCGCAGGCATGCGTCAGCGCGTGGCGATCGCGCGATCGTTCGTGCTCGAGCCCTGGGTGCTCATCGCCGACGAGATCCTCGCCAACCTCGATCTCGAGGTGCGGCCCGTGGTGTTCGACGCGATCACCCGTCGGCGCAAGGAGCAGGGGATGGGCGCGCTGCTGGTGACGAACGACGCCGACTTCATCCGTGAGCTGAATGCGGAGACGCTGATGCTGCGCGGGGGTCACGTGGTCGCCCGCGGTGTCGGCAAGGACCTGCTGTGGGCGCCCAACGCCGAGGCGGATTCGGGCCACTGACAGGGGTGCCGACGACACGCCCGACCTGCGGCCCGTGTCACGAGCACGCTCCGGAGTTTGCTAGGATTGACGAGTTGCCCGCACAGCGGAGCACATTCCTCGGTAGCTCAATTGGCAGAGCAGCCGGCTGTTAACCGGCAGGTTCTTGGTTCGAGTCCAAGCCGGGGAGCCAATGAAAAGCCCCTCTTCGGAGGGGCTTTTCCCTTTCTGCGGTGCGAGTCCCCGCTACTGTCTCTTCGAGGTCATTCGATGGTGACCTCCGGATACGCGAACGAGGCCCCGTCGGATGACGGAGCCTCGTTCGGTGATCAGAGCGAGATCAGCGCGCTGCGCCCTTGAGTGACCCGGTGGTCTGGCCGGCGGGGTCGGAGATCACGCACTGCACGACGCGGTCGTTCAGCTCGTCCCAGGTCTGCTGGGTCGGCGTGATCGGGTAGACCTCGAGCACCGAGGCCTCGAAGGCGACACCGACGAAGCTCGTGTAGGCGTCGCCGATGCACTCCTGCGACGCGGCGTCGATGTTCTCCTCGGAGAACTCGCCGTCGTCCATCGTGATCTCGTAGTAGACCTCTTCATCGTGCGGCTGGTCGCACGGGACGACGTCGGCGTCCTCGATGAGACCGCTTGCACTCGCCATCTTGCAGTCGCCGAGCTTCAGCGAGAAGATGTCGATGTTCGAGCTCTCGGTCACCTGTCCGGTGTCCTCGTCGCGGTCGGCATCGCCCGAACCGCCCCCCAGGATGCCGTTCAGCGCGCTGCAGCCGGTCAGTGCGACCGACAGCGCCACAGCAGAACCTGCCAGCGCCAGTGCGCGTCGCGTGCGCATCTTCATCATTTCGTCCCCTCCAGAGCCTCTTGGTGAGTGGCATATTGAAATACCACCTCAAGCACGGTATCCGGGCCGGAGTCTGTGATGCAACTCCGAGAAGACTGTGAGCAGGCTGGGAGGGGAGGTCAGGCTTCCAGATCGTCGATGCCGGGGACCCAGCTCGCGCCGGGCTTGCCCCACCCGCGCTTCTTCGCGATCTTCTGGACGGTCTTCCAGTCGCCGTCCGAGAGGCGGTCGATGTAGAGGATGCCGTCGAGGTGGTCGAACTCATGCTGCATGATGCGGGCGCGCCAGCCGTCGACCACGATCTCCACAGGCGCCCCGTCGAGATCGACGCCTGAGACCCGCACCCGCTCCGAGCGCCGCAGCGGGAATCGCTCACCCGGGAACGAGAGGCAGCCTTCGGACTCCAGCTCGTCGTCCGGCTCGCCGGGCTCCAGCGGCACCATCCAGAGCTCCGGGTTGATGATCACGCCACGCCACGGCTGCTCGTCATCGTCGACGTACGCGTACGTGTAGATGCGCAGCGGCATACCGACCTGGGGTGCGGCGAGACCGACGCCCGGGGCCCTGTCCATCGTCTCGAACATGTCGGCGACGAGCGTGCGGATGTCGTCGGAGATCTCCTCGACGACGGAAGCGGGGGAGTGCAGGACGGGGTCGCCCATGATGCGAATAGGAAGAACAGCCACGCCATAACCCTACTCGGCGCACATCGCCGGGTAGGGTCGAAGGGTGAGCATCTCCGTATGGATGACTGGGGCGGAAGACGTCACCGAGCAGCTGGTCGGTGTCTTCCAGAACCCGAAACTGCTCCTCGGCATCCCCCTCGCGCTTGCGGGTGCCGTCTTCATGTCTCTCGGCGCGCAGTATCAGCATCGTGGCGTCGAGAAGGTGGAGCGGCTCAGCGGATCCGACGGAGCCAGCGGTCTGAGCATGAGCCAGATGAAGGGCCTGCTCACCCGGCCCTCCTGGATAGCCGGAACGCTGATGCTCGGCCTGGCGATCGTGTGTCAGCTCGCGGCGCTCTCTCAAGCGCCGCTGATGGTCGTGCAGCCGCTCGGCGCCATCGCGCTTGTCATCACCACGCTGCTCAACGCACGGATCTCGGGTCATTCGCCGACCAGGAAGTCGATCATCGCGATCGTCTGCTGTGTGGGCGGCATCTTCCTGTTCGTCTTCTTCGCAGCGATCTACGCCACGGAGAAGGAGATCACCGACACCGAGCTCTTCACGATCCTGGCGATCCTGCTGGTCGTCATCATCGTGCTCGGCGCCTGCTGGCTGGTGCTCCGCCACCGCATGCGCGCTCTGTTCTACGTCATCGGCGCCGGCATCCTCTACGGTTTCGTCGCCACTCTCGCCAAAGCCGTCATCAGCCGGATCAGCGCCGGCAACTTCGAGTGGATCACCCTCGTGTGCGTCATCGCGCTGATCGCGGCCGGCGCCGTCGGAGCGTACTTCGTCCAGTCCGCCTACAGCTCGGGGCCGCCGGATCTCGTCATCGCCGGACTGACGGTCGTCGACCCCATGGTCGCCGTGCTCATCGGCATGGTCGTGCTCGGAGAGGCCGCGGCGTCACCGCCGTGGGTCCTCGTGATCTTCGCCGTGGCCGGTGCCATCGCGATCTGGGGCGTCGTCAACCTCGCGCGGTATCACCCGCAGGTGCTGAGCGACAGCCAGGACCTCGGGATCACGCGCGGCAGTGACGACGCGACAAAAGACCCCGAGGCCTGAGTTCTCTCGACTTCAGTACGCCGGGTCGATGAGGTCGGGAGAGACCTCCGACGCAGCGGCCTCGTCGACGAAGAAGACGGTGCGCTTGCGGCCCTTGGCTCCCGCGGCCGGAACGTTGGTGTAGCTCGCGCCCGCGAGGGCGAGTCCGAGCGCCGACGCCTTGTCCGCGCCGGTGAGGACCAGCCAGACACGCTTCGACGCGTTGAGCACCGGGCGCGTCAGCGTGACACGCTCCGGCGGAGGCTTGGGAGAGTCGCGAACCGGCAGCGCGGCGGCGTCCGTCACGGTGACCTCGGGGCGATCGGGGAAGAGTGAGGCGATGTGGCCGTCGGGCCCCACACCGAGGAAGCAGACCGCGAACGACGGCCACGGGTGCTCGTCGGTCCCGTAGCGCGCGAGATCCGCCGCGTACGCCGAAGCCGCCTCGTCGAGGGTCAGCCCCTCGTCCGCAGCAGCGACCTCGTGGATGTTCTCGGCGGGGACGGGAATGTGGTCGAGCAGGGCCTCACGCGACTGCACCGCATTGCGATCGGCGTCGTCGCGAGCGACGAACCGCTCATCGCCCCACCAGAAGTGAACCAGCGACCAGTCGATCTGACCCGACCTGGGGTCGTCGCGCGTCGCACGCAGAACCGCACCGCCCATCGAACCGCCGGTGAGGGCGATGTGGGCGATGCGGCCGTTGCGCGTGCGCGCACGAAGGCGCGTCAGGAATCTGTCGGCCACGCTCGCGGCAAGTGCTGCGGGCGTGGCTTCGACCACGACCCGCTTGTCTGCGGGCGCTGTCTTCGTCGACATCATTCTCCTGTCTGGGGCGGACCCAGTTTCTCCCAGCCCTCGGTGATCACTCGACCGTACAGGACGTCGGGGTCGAGGCGACGCAGCTCCTCGGCGAGGCACTCCCGCAGCGTGCGGCGCGGCAGGTGCAGGTCGTGGTCGGGCTGGTCGGGCTGCGTGAGCACGGCCACGCCGGGCGTGGGGCGCTCGAGCAGGATGTCGCCCGACGAGCGGCGCAGACGCACCGACTTGATGCCCTCCTGCCAGTGCTCGGGGTCTTCGTACGACCAGGTCACCGGGACGTCGAGGGCCATCTGCAGCCATGCGGCGAGAAGCGCGGTCGACGGCGAGGCCGATCCACCGCGCACCTCGACCGCGGTGACCTCTTCGAACGGCGGCTGATCGAGCACGGCGGCGAGCTGCTCGCGCCAGTGCGTGAGACGGGTCCACGCGAGGTCGGTGTCGCCGGGCGCGTGGGTCTCGCCGAGCAGTCCCAGGCGGTCGCGAACATCGGGTGCGGTCGCGGCATCCGTGATGCGGCGCTGCGCGATCTTGCCGAGGGGAGACGAGGCCGGCGATGTCGGCGCCTCTTCGGGCCACCAGGCGACGACGGGGGCGTCGGGCAGGAGCAGACCTGTGACCAGGCTCTCCTCGTTGCTGGCGGCGTCCCCGTAGGCCCGGAGGACGACGACCTCGGAGGCGCCGGCGTCACCGCCGACGCGGATCTGAGCGTCGAGACGCGACTCGCCCTCACCCGTGGTGAGAACGATGACACGCATGGGGTGCTCGCGGGACGCGTCGTTTGCCGCGTCGATCGCTGCCTCCGCGACGCCGTTGCGTGCAGAGATGATCAGCGTGAGCACACGGCCGAGTGCGACAGCGCCGCCCTCTTCGCGCACCTTGACGAGCTGCTTGGCGACCTGGCTGACGGTCGTGTCGGGAAGGTCGATGATCATGGGCGTCTCCACACTCGTCCATCACGGGCAAGGAGGTCGTCGGCGGATGCCGGACCCCACGAACCGGGTGCGTACTGGTCGACCGGGCCGCCCTCGGCTGCCCAGTACTTCTCCACGGGGTCGAGGATCTTCCAGGAGAGCTCGACCTCCTCATGGCGCGGGAACAGCGGCGGGTCGCCCAGGAGCACGTCGAGGATCAGACGTTCGTACGCCTCAGGGCTCGCCTCGGTGAACGCGTGGCCGTAACCGAAGTCCATGGTGACATCGCGCACGTTGGTGCCGTTTCCGGGCACCTTCGATCCGAAGCGGATCGTGACGCCCTCATCGGGCTGGACGCGGATGACGAGCGCGTTCTGGCCGAGCTCTGCCGTGTTCGAGCGGCCGAAGAGGTGCTCCGGTGCCTTCTTGAACACGACGGCGACCTCGGTCACACGACGCCCCAGACGCTTCCCGGTGCGAAGGTAGAACGGTACGCCGGACCAGCGCCGGGTGTCGATCTCCAGCTTGATCGCGGCATAGGTCTCGGTCGCGGACTCGGGGTTCATCCCGTCCTCGTCGAGGAATCCGGTCACCTGCTCGCCACCCTGCCAGCCGCCCGCGTACTGCCCGCGGGCGGTCGCGAGCGAGAGATCCTCCGGCACGTGGACCGCAGCGAGAACCTTCTCCTTCTCGGCACGCAGGTGCTCGGCGGACAGGCTGATCGGCTCTTCCATGGCGGTGAGCGCGAGCAGCTGCAGCAGGTGGTTCTGGATGACATCGCGCGCCGCACCGACGCCGTCGTAGTAGCCCGCACGGCCACCGACGCCGATGTCCTCGGCCATCGTGATCTGCACGTGGTCGACGTAGTTGCGGTTCCAGATCGGTTCGTACAGCTCGTTCGCGAAGCGCAGGGCCAGGATGTTCTGGACCGTCTCCTTGCCGAGGTAGTGGTCGATGCGGAAGATCGAGTCGGCGGAGAACGCCACCTCGAGGGCGGCATTGAGTTCGCGCGCCGACTCGAGGTCGTGGCCGAACGGCTTCTCGATCACGACGCGTCGCCAGCGCTCATCGTCGTCGTCATTCGCTCCGACGAGGCCGGAGTCCTTGAGCTGCTTCGCGACGAGGGGGAAATCCTTCGGCGGGATCGACAGGTAGAACGCGTGGTTGCCCATCGTGCCGCGTTCGACGTCGAGCTGATCGACCGTGTCGCGCAGCTTGCGGAAGGACTCGGGGTTGTCGAACTCGCCCGAGACGAAGCGGATGCCCTGCAGCAGCTGCGCCCACGTCTCTTCGCGGAAGGGCGTGCGTGCATGCTGCTTCACGGCGTCGTACACGACCTGGGCGAAGTCCTGGTCCTCCCAGTCTCGACGGGCGAAGCCCACGAGGGCGAATCCGGGAGGCAGGAGTCCGCGGTTGGCGAGATCGTAGACGGCGGGCATGAGCTTCTTGCGTGACAGATCTCCGGTCACACCGAAGATCACGAGGGCGCTGGGCCCGGCGATCCGGTTGAGGCGGCGATCATCGGGGTCACGCAGCGGGTTGTGCCCGCGCGAGATGGGAACAGACATCGGTGGGGGATTCTCCTGGCTGTTACTTCTGTGCGGCTTCGAAGAGGGTGAGGACGTCGGCCGACGAATCGGTGATCGTCAGGGAGACGACCGGACGGCCGTGCTCGGCGAGGACACCGGCATCGCCGGCGGCCTGTGCCTCGATGAGCTGTCCGAACGTGAACGGGCGCTCGGGGATCTCGAGGTCGACATCCGTGCGCTCAAGGATCTGCAGGAACACGCCCTGCGCCGGCCCGCCCTTGTGATACTGGCCGGTGGAGTGCAGGAATCGGGGTCCCCATCCGAACGTCGTCGGCCGACCGGAGTCGGCGGCGACGAGCTCGCGGAGACCCTGCAGCTGCGGGACGTCGAGCCTGTTGACGTATGCCTGGATCGACACGTAGCCGTCTTCCGGCAGTGCAGCCCACAGCGCGTCGAGCACGCCCTCGACGGTTCCTGACGCCGCGAGAGCGGGGTCGGAGACGCGGACCTCGACGCCGTTCTCGACGAACGCCGGTGCCGTCGGAGCGGGACGTGCATCCAGCAGTCCACGGGCGGCGACCTTCGCCGACTCGACGTCGGGCTGGTCGAACGGGTTGATGCCGAGCAGATACCCGGCGATGGCGGTCGCGTACTCCCAGACGATGAGCTGCGCACCCAGCGAACCGCTGACGAGGATCTCGCCCTCGTGACGTTCGCGCAGGTGGAACTCGTTCGCGTCGTCGACGAGCCGCACGAGCTGGAGATCGGCGGGTCGGGAGTCGAGCTCCGGCGACACGGGCAGCAGGACGACGGGAAGGATGCCGGTGCCGTCCTTGCCGGTGGACTCCGCGATGAGCTGCTCGATCCAGTCGGGGAGCCCGTTGATGTGCGTGCCGTCGGTGATGAGACCGAGCTTGTCGCGTCGCGGCGTGGTGGCGGAGATCGCCGCGGCCAGCCGGAGTGCCGGGTTGTCGGCCGAGTCGATGGCGACCTCGAGGAGCGAGGCCTCGGCCTCGTCGAGGAGCTCGGCGATGTCAGCGCCCGCGAGCCCCGACGGTACGAGGCCGAAGGCGGTGAGGGCCGAGTACCGTCCGCCGACGTGCGGGTCGGCGTTGAACACGCGGTAGCCGGCTTCACGGGCGGAGACGTCGAGCGGCGAGCCCGGGTCGGTCACGACGATGATGCGCTCGAGCGGGTCGATGCCCACGTCGCGGAACGCGGCGTCGAAAGTGCGACGCTGCGAGTCGGTCTCGACGGTCGAGCCTGACTTCGAGGAGACGACCAGCACGGTGTTCTCCAGGCCCTCGTCGAGCGCGGCGAGCACCTGGCTCGGCGCGGTCGAGTCGAGAATCGTCAGCGGGACACCGGCGGTCTGGGCGATCACCTCGGGGGCGAGCGATGACCCGCCCATGCCGGCGAGCACCACCCGATTCACACCCTTCGCGTGCAGATCGGCGCGGAGGGCGACGATCTCGGCGACGAGGGGGCGCGAGACGGATACCGCCTCGACCCAGCCCAGGCGGATCGACGCCTCGGACTCGGCCGCGGGACCCCACAGGGCTGCGTCACCGCCGGTCACCCGCGAGGCGACCAGATCGTGGACGAGAGCGGGAACCGTCTCGTCGATCGCGACCCGAGCCGCGCCCGAGGCGTGGATCGCAAACGTCATCGCTGCGCCTCGAGGCCCTCAGCCACCTGCGTCAGCAGATCGTGCCAGGAGTCGATGAACTTGGCGACGCCCTCGTCCTCGAGCACCTGGGTGACGTCGGTGAAGTCGATGCCGAGGTCGGCGAGACCGGCGAACACGGCGCGAGCCTCGTCGTAGCCGCCCGTGATCGTGTCACCGGTGACGACGCCGTGGTCGAAGGTGGCCTCGAGCGTCTTCTCCGGCATCGTGTTGACGACGTCCTTCGCCACGAGCTCGGTGACGTAGAGCGTGTCGGGCAGGGCCGGGTCCTTGACGCCGGTCGACGCCCACAGCGGACGCTGCGGGTTGGCGCCCAGCTTGATCAGGTCCTGCGCACGCTTCTCGGCGAACTTCTGCTCGTAGAGCTCGTAGGCGAGACGCGCGTTCGCGAGGCCTGCCTTGCTCTTGAGCGCCTCGGCCTCGTCGGTGCCGATCGCCGAGAGGCGCTTGTCGGTCTCCGTGTCGACGCGCGACACGAAGAACGAGGCCACGGAGTGGATGCTCGACAGATCGAAGTCGGCGCTGTGCGCGCGCTCGAGACCGGTGAGGTAGGCGTCGATGACCTCGGCGTAGCGCTCGAGGCTGAAGATCAGGGTGACGTTGACGCTGATGCCCGATGCGATCGCCTCGGTGATGGCAGGCAGGCCCGCCTTCGTCGCGGGGATCTTAACGAGCAGGTTCGGACGGTCGACCTTTGCCCACAGCTGCTTGGCCTGTGCGACGGTGCCCTCGGTGTCATGCGCGAGGTCGGGGGAGACCTCGATGGAGACGCGGCCGTCGACGTGGCCCGACTTCTCCCACACGGGGCGGAAGACGTCGAGAGCGGCGGCGACGTCCTGCGTGGTCGCGGCGAACACGGCCTCTTCCGCCGTGGCGCCCGACGCTGCGAGCTCGGTGACCTGAGCGTCGTACGAGGTGTTGTTCTTGTCGGTGATCGCGTTCGCGAAGATCGTCGGGTTGGTGGTCACGCCGACCACGTTGCGCGACTCGATCAGCTCGGCGAGGTTGCCGGACGAGATGCGGGTGCGGGACAGGTCGTCGAGCCAGATGCTGACACCGGCTGCTGCGAGGTCTGAGGTGGGGGTGCTCATGCGTTCTCCTTGATGGTCTCGCGTGCGGCCGCGATGACGGCCTCGGTGGTGATGCCGAACTTCTGGAACAGGGTCTTGTAGTCGGCGGAGGCGCCGAAGTGGTCGATGCCGACCGAACGGCCGCGGTCGCCCACGATGCCGCGCCAGCTGAGGACGGAGCCGGCCTCGACCGAGACGCGGGCGGTGACGGCCTTCGGCAGGACCGACTCGCGGTACGCCTCGTCCTGCTCGTCGAACCACTCGAGCGAGGGAGCCGACACGACGCGGACGTTGACGCCCTCTTCGGCCAGGGCCGCCCGGGCGTCGACCGCCAGCTGGACCTCGGACCCGGTCGCGATGATGATCACGTCGGGGGTGCCGTTCGGCGCCTCGGCGAGCACATATGCACCCTTCGAGACACCGTCTGTCGAGGCGAAGAGGTCGCCGTCGGCTGCACCCTGGCCGCGCTCGAACACCGGGATGTTCTGACGGGTCAGCGCGATGCCGGTGGGGCCCTCGTGGCGTCGGAGGATCTCGAGCCAGGCGGCCGAGGTCTCGTTGGCGTCAGCCGGACGCACCAGGGTGAAGTTCGGGATGGCGCGGAGCGTCGCGATCTGCTCGACGGGCTGGTGCGTCGGGCCGTCTTCTCCGAGGGCGACGGAGTCGTGAGTCCAGACGAAGATGCTGGGGACGTTCATCAGCGCGGCCAGACGCACCGGCGGGCGCATGTAGTCGCTGAAGATGAGGAAGGTGCCGCCGAAGGCGCGCGTCGGGCCGTGCAGCACGATGCCGTTGACGATGGCGCCCATGGCGTGCTCGCGGATGCCGAAGTGCAGCACGCGGCCGTAGGGGTCGCCCGACCACTCGTGGGTCGACCACTCGGCGGGGATGAAGGACTTCGAGTCCTTGATCGTGGTGAGGTTCGACTCGGCGAGGTCGGCCGATCCGCCCCAGAGCTCGGGGAGCTCGGCGGCGAGGGCGTTGATGACCTGACCGGAGGCCGCACGCGTAGAGACGTCCTTGCCGCCTTCGAAGACGGGGAGCGCCGAGGTGATGTCGGCTGGCAGCTGCTTCGCCTCGAGGCGGTCGAGCAGCGCCTTGCGCTCAGGGTTGGCCGCGGCCCACGCGTCGAACGACTTCTGCCACTCGGCGCGGGTCTCCGCGGCGCGATCCGCGAGTGCGCGGGTGTGGGCGATGACGTCGTCGGCGATGGCGAAGTGCTCTTCGGGGTCGAAGCCCAGGACCTTCTTCGTTGCGGCGAGCTCGTCGCCACCGAGCGCGGAGCCGTGGATCTTGCCGGAGTTCTGCTTGCCGGGCGAGGGCCAGCCGATGATCGTCTTCAGGATGATGAGCGACGGCTTCGAGGTCTCGCCCTTCGCGGCCTCGATCGCCGCGTTGAGCTCGGCGACATCCTCGACGTACTCGCCGGTCTTCTTCCAGTCGACGACCTGGACCTGCCAGCCGTAGGCCTCGTAGCGCTTGGCGACGTCTTCGGTGAAGGCGACGTTCGTGTCGTCCTCGATCGAGATCTGGTTGGAGTCGTAGATCGCGATGAGGTTGCCGAGCTCCTGGTGGCCCGCGAGCGAGGAGGCCTCGCTGGTGACGCCTTCCTGGAGGTCGCCGTCACCGGCGATCACGTAGACGAAGTGATCGAACGGGCTGGTGCCCGCCTCTGCCTCGGGGTCGAATAGGCCGCGCTCGTAGCGGGCGGCGTAGGCGAAGCCGACGGCGGAAGCGAGTCCCTGTCCCAGCGGGCCGGTGGTGATCTCGACGCCCTTGGTGTGACCGTATTCGGGGTGGCCCGGGGTGAGGGAACCCCACGTGCGCAGTGCCTTGAGGTCGTCGAGCTCGAGGCCGAAGCCGCCGAGGTAGAGCTGCACGTACTGGGTGAGAGAGGAGTGTCCGACCGAGAGGATGAAACGGTCACGACCCAGCCAGTCGGTGTCGGTCGGGTCGTGACGAAGCACCCGCTGATAGAGGAGATACGCGGCCGGAGCCAGGCTCATCGCGGTGCCGGGGTGGCCGTTGCCGACCTTCTCCACGGCATCCGCAGCCAGAAGACGCGCGGTGTCCACCGCGCGTCGGTCGATCTCATCCCACTGCAATTCCGACACTGTGAAGCCCTTCTGCAACTGTTCGAGAGCGCCGGATTGCACGATCGCAGTCCGCAACGATACGGAGGGGTTTGTGATGTGCGCCGGACGCGCGAGTCATTTCAGCATAGCGCCGAGGTTCGACTCGTTACCCCCCTTTACAACGCTCCGCCCGTCCAGTAATTCCATGCCTTCGTCGAGGCTTCCGATGAGCGGTGGAACTGCGGATCAGGAGTCCTGGAACGCGATCCCGTCGCGTCCCGGGAGCCCGGATGCGAGGGTCGGTGGAGCGCTGATCATCGGGGCGGGCGAGCCCTGCGCCCGGCGTGCCCTAGACTGGGAAACGCTGTCGTGACGCGTGTGGAGGAGGCGATCGAGATCTCGACGATGTCTGATCAGACCGTTGTGAAGAAGTCCATCGGTCGCACCGTGAAGGCGTACGTCGCCCTCACCAAGCCGCGCGTCCTCGAACTGCTGCTGGTGTCGACCGTCCCGGTGATGTTCCTCGCTCAGGGCGGTCTCCCCGACATGTGGCTGGTGCTGGCCACCGTGATCGGCGGCTCGCTGAGCGCCGGCTCGGCCGCGGCGTTCAACATGTACCTCGACCGCGACATCGATGCCCACATGCATCGCACGGAGAACCGTCCGCTGGTGACCGGCGAGATCAGCCCGCGAGGCGCGCTGATCTTCTCCTGGACGCTCGCCGTCGTCTCGACCGTATGGCTGTGGTTCACCACGAACTGGCTGGCGGCCACGCTGTCGGCATCCGCCATCTTCTTCTACGTCGTCATCTACACGATGATCCTCAAGCGACGCACCGAGCAGAACATCATCTGGGGCGGCATCGCCGGGTGCTTCCCGGTGCTCATCGGCTGGGCTGCCGTCACCGGCTCGCTCGACTGGCCCGCGTTCATCCTGTTCGCGCTCATCTTCCTCTGGACGCCGCCGCATTACTGGCCGCTGTCGATGAAGTACAAGGACGACTACGACGACGTCGACGTGCCCATGCTCGGTGTCACCCGCAACGCCTCACAGGTCGGCCTCCAGGTCATCCTCTATGCCTGGGCGACCGTCGCCTGCTCGCTGCTGCTGATCCCGATCGCGAACATGGGCCTCGTCTACGGCGTCTCCGCCGCGGTGTTCGGCGGCTGGTTCATCTATGAGTCGCACCGCCTGTACAACCAGGCGGTGCGAGGCAACGAGGCGCGGCCGATGCGAGTCTTCCACGCCTCGATCACTTATCTGACGCTGATCTTCGTGGCCGTCGCGGTCGACCCGCTGCTGCCGTTCTGATCCTGCTCGGCGCCGCCGACCAGCTCGTCGTCCGCCGCTGTCGCGGGGATCTCGGAGTCGATGGTGTCGACCTCGTCGGCCTCAGCTGATTCGTTCGTCCCATCGATCGGCCCGACGACTGCGGGCGCAGGAGAAGGCAGGAGCGCCTGCACCGCACTCAGACCGACGGCGATCAGCACGCCGATGACGCCGGCGCCCAGAAGCGCGGCTCCGACGACGACGAGCGACTGCCCCACGTAGACCTCGATGCCGGTCGCCGTGCCGTCGAGCAGAGTGCTCGTCATGGTGCCGACCTGGCCGGCGATCAGCCACCCGCCCACTCCCGCTGAAGCGAGCGAGAGCACGAGGAGGAGCCAGAAGCCGATGCTGCGTGTCAATGACTTGTTCATGTCCGCAACGGTGCACGACGAACTGATGAGCCGCTGATGCCCGGGCTATGCATCCCCTGTGCGCAGCCGGGGTCAGGCCTCCGCAGCGGCCGGCTTCTTCAGGTTCAGCACCACCACGGTGTACGCAGCCGCCGACAGCGAGGCGAGCACCATGTGGATGCCCACGAGCACCGGCGGGAGGCCTTCGCGCGCCTGCCACACGCCCACGCCGACCTGCACCAGGATCGCCAGCACGAGCACGAGCAGCCATCTGCGCGGTCGTAGGTGCAGGACCCACGCGGCGATCGTCAAGGTGACGACGAGCGCGGCGAGGATGTATCCCGGCCAGGAGTGCACGTGGGCGAGCACCGTGGCGTCGAATCCCTGGCGCTCGACGGCCGCGTCGCCGGAGTGCGGCCCGGAACCGGTGGTCAGCACGCCGAACAGGATCGTCACGGCGAGGGCGAGACCGGTGATGTGGCTCAGTGCCGCGAACCAGGTCGGCACCGCGCGCTCACGCGGTCCGGGCGCGGCGTAGAGCCTGACCAGGAAGGCCGCGGTCACGCACACAAGGAGGAGGGACGACACGTAGTGGAATCCGACGATGAAGGGGTTCAGTCCCGTGAGCACCGTGATGCCGCCCACAAGAGCCTGCGCGACGACGCCGATCAGCACGACCCAGGCGAGGATGACGAGATCCCGCCTTTCGGTCGTCAACCTGACCGATCTGACCGTGGCGGCGATGACCGTCACGAGCAGAGCCGCCATCGCGAAGGGCGTGGCGGGGAGGTCGACGAGCGTGAAGACGAAGAACACGACCCCGGCCGCCAGGATTCCGGCGGCGGCGAAGCGGAGGGCCGAGAACACCGTGGCCTTCCCCCCGGTGCGCGCCAGCACGAGCAGCAGGACGGCGAGGGCGATGACGCCGACCACACCCGTCATGACGCGGTTGCCGAACTCGATGATGCCGTGGATTCCCTGATCGGCATAGATCGGGACGAGCGACTCCGGCGTGCAGAGCGGCCACTCGGAGCATCCGAGGCCTGATCCGGTCAGCCGCACGGCGCCGCCGGTGCCGATGATGATGGTCTGCGCGAGGAATGAGAGCCAGGCGAAGACGCGAAGCGCTCGTCCCCAGAGGATCGCATGCGTCGACGCTGCCGCGTTCGTGGGGGAGGAGATCGTCGTCTCGGGCATAAGTCTCTCCGAACCGCGCCGGACACGGCGAGCGGCCCTGTCTTCAGGCGGAACCTGTAGAATCGGATTGTTGTGATGAGCGCTGACCGCGCTGAAGCATCGCTAACAGTTTAGGCGCGATGGATGCGCCGGTGATGAGGGCCCACCAACGGCACCCGCTCCCGCAGACTCGACGGGGATCAGGTGTGTCGGGGCGGATGACACCGTTTGGGACCTGTGAGGAGAGTGTGTGATGTCGGATGTGCTGATCGACCGCCCGGAGCTTGACGGCCTGGGGGTGTACGAATTCGGGTGGCATGACGAAGATGCCGCCGGAGCCATCGCCAAGCGCGGTATCTCCAAAGAGGTGGTCCGCGGGATCTCGGCGCTCAAGCACGAGCCCGAATGGATGCTGAAGACCCGACTCAAGGGCTATCAGCTCTTCGGTCGCAAGCCGATGCCGACCTGGGGTGCAGACCTCAGCGAGATCGACTTCGACAACATCAAGTACTTCGTGCGCTCGACCGAGAAGCAGGCCCAGTCCTGGGAGGATCTCCCGGCTGAGATCCGCGAGACGTACGAGCGCCTCGGCATCCCCGAGGCCGAGCGTCAGCGCCTCGTCGCCGGCGTCGCAGCGCAGTACGAGTCCGAGGTCGTCTACCACCAGATCCGCGAGGATCTGGAGGAACAGGGCGTCATCTTCATGGACACCGACACCGCGCTCCGCGAGCACCCCGAGTTCTTCGAGGAGTACTTCGGCACCGTGATCCCGGCCGGCGACAACAAGTTCGCCGCGCTCAACACAGCCGTGTGGTCGGGAGGTTCGTTCGTCTACGTCCCCAAGGGCGTGCACGTCGAGATCCCGCTGCAGGCGTACTTCCGCATCAACACCGAGAACATGGGCCAGTTCGAGCGGACCCTGATCATCGCCGACGAGGACAGCTACGTCCACTACATCGAGGGCTGCACCGCTCCGATCTACAAGTCGGACTCGCTGCACTCGGCCGTCGTCGAGATCATCGTGAAGAAGAACGCCCGCGTTCGGTACACGACGATCCAGAACTGGTCGAACAACGTCTACAACCTCGTCACCAAGCGAGCCGTCGCCCATGAGGGCGCGACGATGGAGTGGGTCGACGGCAACATCGGCTCCAAGGTGACGATGAAGTACCCGTCGATCTACCTGATGGGCGAGCACGCCAAGGGCGAGACCCTCTCGGTCGCCTTCGCGGGTCCCGGCCAGCACCAGGATGCCGGCGCGAAGATGATCCACATGGCTCCGTACACGCAGTCGTCGATCGTCTCCAAGTCGATCGCCCGTGGCGGCGGACGTGCGGGATACCGCGGCGAGGTGAGGGTGGACGCGAACGCGCACCACTCCGCGAACACCGTGCGCTGCGACGCGCTGCTGGTGGACACGAAATCGCGCTCCGACACGTACCCGGCCATCGACATCCGGGTCGACGACGTGCAGCTGGGCCACGAGGCCACCGTCTCGAAGGTCAGCGAGGAGCAGCTCTTCTACCTGCAGTCCCGCGGCATGCCCGAGGACGAGGCGATGGCGATGATCGTGCGCGGCTTCATCGAGCCGATCGCGCGCGAACTGCCCATGGAGTACGCGATGGAATTGAACAAGCTCATCGAAATGGGCATGGAAGGATCGGTCGGCTAAATGGCGGCCTCGACGACAGCGCCCAGCGAGGCGCAGCACACGAACGCGCACATCGACCCCGCAGCTCAGGTCTCGGATGCCGGATTCGTCCCGGTGCAGACCCGCTCGGAGCGTCCGCACTCCTTCGAACCCGCCGACTTCGGTTCGCCGACCGGCCGCGAGGTCAACTGGAAGCACACTCCGGTGGCCAAGCTCTCCGCCCTCTTCGAGGTGGCAGGTCCGACCGAGGGCGTGCGCTACTCGTTCGGTGACGGCGAGAAGTACGTGGCGGCACCGCTCGCCGCGGGTGATGCCCCGCGCGGGGAGGTCTTCCTGGCCGAGGACATCACGGCGGCCGTCGCCTGGCAGGGCTCGTCCGAGGCGCTGCACATCCGCATCCCGCGCGAAGAAGAGGTCGCTGAGCCGATCCTCGTCTCGATCGAGGGCCTCGGCGCCGAACTGCGCGCCGATGCCCACATCGTGATCGAGGCCCTCGAGCACAGCTCGGCCACCGTCGTGCTCCAGCACACCGGAGCCGCGCAGTACTCGCAGAACGTCGAGATCATCGTCCGCGATGGCGCGAAGCTCACTGTCATCAGCCTGCAGCAGTGGCAGGACGAGGCCGTGCACACCTCTGCGCATCAGGCCAGGGTCGATGCGGATGCCACGCTCAAGCACTTCGTGATCAGCTTCGGCGGCGGAGTCGTGCGCGTGAACCCGAGCGTCGAGCTCGCCGGCGGCGGATCCGAGGGGTACCTCTACGGACTGTCCTACGCCGATGCCGGGCAGCACCTCGAGAGCCAGGTCTACCTGCACCACAAGGGCCCGCACACCAAGGGCGACGTGCTCTACAAGGGTGCGCTCCAGGGGCAGGGAGCGCACAGCGTCTGGATCGGCGACGTGCTCATCGGCGCCGACGCGACGGGCACCGACTCCTACGAGGCGAACCGCAACCTGGTGCTCACCGAGGGTGCACGCGCCGACTCGATCCCGAACCTCGAGATCGAGACCGGGGACATCCTCGGCGCCGGCCACGCCAGCGCCACGGGGCGCTTCGATGACGAGCAGCTGTTCTACCTGCAGGCCCGCGGCATCAGCGAAGAGGAAGCGCGCCGACTCGTCGTGCTCGGATTCCTCACCGACATCGTTCAGCGCCTGGGAATCCCGGCACTGGAGACCGAGCTGCTCGACGCGATCGAGACGGAGCTCGCCGAGGTGAACGCATGAGCGCCGAGCGCGTGTGCGGCGTCGCGGAACTCGAGCAGGACATGCCGATCCGCGTCGAGCCGAACGGCATCCCGATCACCGTGATCAAGGACTCCGAAGGCGTGATCCACGCCATCGGGGACACCTGCACGCATGGCGACATCTCTCTCGCCGAAGGGTTCGTCGAAGGTGACACGGTGGAGTGCTGGGCCCACGGCTCCGCGTTCTCGCTGCTCACCGGCAAGCCCCAGAACCTCCCTGCTTATGAGCCCGTTCCGGTCTACGTCGTCGAGATCGACGGCGACGACGTGCTCATCGACCCGACTGTGACGAAGGAAGTCTGAATGTCTGTTCTCGAAATCCGCGACCTGCACGTGACGGTCGAGACCGAGGCGGGTACCACCCCGATCCTCAACGGAATCACCCTCACCATGAACACCGGTGAGACGCACGCGATCATGGGCCCCAACGGCTCGGGCAAGTCGACGCTCGCCTACACGATCGCCGGCCACCCGAAGTACACCGTGACCTCCGGCTCGATCACGTTCGACGGCCAGGATGTGCTCGCGATGAGCGTCGACGAGCGCGCGCGCGCCGGCCTGTTCCTCGCGATGCAGTACCCGGTCGAGATCCCCGGCGTGACGGTGACGAACTTCCTCCGCACCGCCAAGACGGCACTCGACGGCGAAGCTCCGGCGATCCGCGGCTGGACCAAGGACGTCAAGGCGGCCATGGCGAACCTCCGCATGGACCCGAAGTTCGCTCAGCGCAACGTCAACGAAGGCTTCTCCGGTGGCGAGAAGAAGCGTCACGAGATCCTGCAGCTCGAGGTCCTCAAGCCGCAGTTCGCGATTCTCGACGAGACCGACTCGGGCCTCGACGTCGACGCGCTGAAGATCGTCTCGGAAGGCGTCAATCGCGCCAAGGAGTCGACCGGACTCGGCGTGCTGCTGATCACGCACTACACCCGTATCCTCCGCTACATCCGTCCGGACTTCGTGCATGTGGTCGTCGCGGGCAAGATCGTCGAAGAGGGCGGCCCCGAGCTCGCAGACCGGCTCGAGGAAGAGGGATACGACCGTTTCCTCGACCCCGCAGCCCCCATCGAGGCGTAGGCTGATTCGCATGACAGCCACCCTCACGGACGCGAAGTACGACGAGGTCACCGAGGCGCTCAAAGACGTCATGGACCCGGAACTCGGGATCAACGTCGTCGACCTCGGCCTCATCTACGACCTCGCCTGGGATGACGAGAACGATGCTCTCGTCATCCACATGACGCTGACCAGCGCCGGCTGCCCCCTGACGGACGTGCTCGAGGACCAGACCGCGCAGGCTCTGGACAACGTCGTCGACCGCTTCCGCATCAACTGGGTGTGGATGCCGCCGTGGGGTCCGGAGAAGATCACAGACGACGGGCGCGACATGATGCGCGCCCTCGGCTTCGCGATCTGAGAATGCTCGAAGTCACGGCTCTGCCTCTGGCGGAGCTCAGACGACGTAGCAGCGAGAAGTGGCGGGAGTATCCCGCCGACGTGCTTCCGCTCTTCGTCGCGGAGACCGATTTCCCGCTCGCACCGGAGGTCTCGAACGCGTTGCGTCGCGCCGTCGAGCTCGGAGACACGGGGTACATCGCCTCGCGGACACCATTGCCCGACACCTACGCGGCGTTCGCACGCCGTCGCTTCGGCTGGGAGGCGGATCCGACGCGGATGCGCACCACGGCCGATGTGAGCATGGGCATCGTCGAGATTCTCCGCCGCGTGACGCAGCCGGGAGAGCGCGTGGTCGTCACCCCTCCCGTGTACCCGCCGTTCTTCGACCTGGTGTCCGAGGCCGGCGCCGAGGTGGAACGGGTGCCTCTCATCGACACGGGGATGGGGTGGGAACTCGATCTCGACGGCGTCCGTGCAGCGTTCGAGGACGGCGCGACCGCGATCCTGCTCTGCAATCCGCACAACCCGACGGGCACCGTCCACAGTCGCGACGCGCTCGCGGCGCTGGCCGAGATCGCCGACGAGTTCGGCGCGGCGGTGGTCTCCGACGAGATCCACGCGCCGCTCGCCCAGCCGGGAACCGGCTTCACGCCGTTCCTCGACACGGGCGAGGCCGCCGAGCGCGTGGGGTATGCGGTCGTCAGCGCGAGCAAGGCCTTCAATCTGGCCGGCCTCAAGTGCGCCCTCATGGTGACCGCTTCCGATTCGACGAGCGCGGTCGTGCGCGGGTTGCCGATCGAGGTCGAGTGGCGCACCGGTCAGTTCGGTCTGCTCGCGGCTGTCGCCGCCTTCTCGGAGGAGAGCGATGAGTGGCTGGACGGGCTGCTCGCGACACTCGACGCGAACCGCGTACTCCTCGAGGACCTGCTCGCATCGAAGCTCCCCGGTGCCCGCTACCGGATGCCCGATGCCGGCTACCTCGCCTGGATCGATCTCTCGGCTCTCGGATGGGGCGACAACCCCGCGCGTCGGATCCTCAAGGAGGCGAAGGTGGCCCTGCACTTCGGCCCCGCCTTCGGCGAGCAGGGCAGGGGATTCGTGCGGTTGAACTTCGGGACGAGTCCGGAGATCATCACCGAGGCCATCGAGCGCATCGCGACGCTCGTGGATCGATGACGGTCGATCGCGCGACATCGTCGATCTGGGACCGAGAACGCCTCTGGGTCACCGCCGGCGCGGTCGCGCTGATCTTCCTGGCGGCGATCGAGGCTCTGGCGGTGACGACCGTCATGCCGATCGTCAGCGAGGCGCTCGACGGCCAGGCGCTGTATGCGGTGGCCTTCGCGGGGACACTGGCGACGAGCGTGATCGGGATGGTCGCAGCGGGTGCCTGGTCGGACGCTCGCGGGCCCCGGGGTGCGCTGTACGCCGCCGTGTCGCTGTTCATCGCCGGCCTTCTGCTGTCGGGGTTCGCGGTGACGATGGATCAGTTCCTCATCGGCCGCCTGGTGCAGGGGCTCGGTGCGGGCGGACAGACGGTGGCCCTGTACGTCGTGGTGGCCCGCCTGTATCCGCCCCACCTGCACGGAAGGGTCTTCGCGGCGTTCGCCGCGGCCTGGGTGGTGCCGTCGATGATCGGCCCGTTCCTCGCGGGTGCCGTCGCCGAGTACCTCGACTGGCGGTGGGCATTCCTCGGGGTGGCCGTGCTGACGACGGCCGCCTTTCTCATGATCGCGATCCGGTTGCGCGGCGTCGACCTCGGGCATGGCGAACCACAGGACCGTCGAGCTCTCGTGACTCGTCTGATGCTCGCCGTCGTCGTCGCGGTGTTCGCCGTGCTGATCGGCTTCACGGCCGAGATGACCGCGCAGATCGGATGGTCGGTCGCACTGGGCTCGGTGGCCGTCATCGCCGTGGCCGTGCTGCCGCTGCTCCCTCGACGCACTCTGCGCGCCGGCCGGGGCCTGCCGAGCGTCGTGCTCATGCGGGGCGTCGTCGCCGGCGCGTTCTTCGCCGCGGAAGCGTACATCCCGTACCTGCTCATGGAGAGGTTCGGGTTCACGGCGACGTGGGCGGGCATCGCCTTGATGTTCGCCGCGTTCGCCTGGGCCGGTGCGTCCGCGCTGCAGGGGAGGTTCGGTGAACGTCTCGGCAACACGAGGATCACCGTCATCAGCCTCTCGCTACTGGTCTGTGCTCTGGTGTTCGTGCTCCTCGCAGCGCTCTGGGGGTTCTCGCCGCTCGTCGTGGTGGTGGGATGGGCCTTCGCCGGCGGCGGCATGGGTCTGCTCTATCCCCGCCTCACCGTGCTCACGCTCGCGTACTCGGATGCCGGCAACCAGGGCTTCAACTCGTCAGCTCTGTCGATCTCGGACTCCACGGGCGCCGCGGTCGTCATCGCTCTCGCGGGTCTCGCCGTCGCCAGCCTCGGCGGTGGTGCGAGCGCCTTCGGCGTCGTCTTCGCGTTCTGTCTCGGTCTGGTGCTCCTGGCGTTCGTGCCAGGACTCAGGCTGGGGCACGCCGCGGAGCTGACGGATGCGGAGTCGCGCGAGCGGTGAGGCCGGCGCCGGACGACTCTCCGGCGAGCGCGGCCACGCCGAGGTCGAAGACGCGGTCGAGTCCCGCTGTGACGTCGATCGTGTGGTCGTCGAGCGCTGCTCCGTGGCTGTCGGCGTGCATCCGCTGCTGAACGAGAGTCGCATGGCCGAGCACGAAGTGCAGGAGTGCGGCTGCTCGCTCCGGTGCGTCCGACAGGCCGTGGCGCGTCAGCGCGGCTTCCAGTGCGGTGTGCGCATACGACGAGCCGAGACGCAGGGCATACGTGCTGAGCACGAGCTCGGCCCCGTCGCGATAGGTGAAGAGCGCGTCGCGGATGCTGCGGGCGGTGGTCAACACGTCCGCATCGTCGCGCGGGATGCCCGCGGTGATGCGATCGGCCAACTCCGCCAGCAGCTCCTGCTTGCTCGAGAAGTGCCAATAGAGAGCACTCGGCTGCACATCGAGCCTGCCGGCGATCCGCCGCATCGAGAGGTCGGCGAGGCCGACCTCGTCGAGGAGCGCGAGTGCAGCGCGCGCGACGCCGTCGCGGTCGTGACGGGTCGAGTTGTGCTCCGGGGCCATCCCGTCAGTATAGTGAACACCGTTCAAGTGAACGGTGTTCAGGAAGGTGATGGATGATGGCTCGGCACACAGACGACCTCGGTCGCGAACTCGCGAGGGTGGCGATCTTCGCCGCGCTCATCATCGTCCTCGGAATGGTGACGATCCCGATCCCCGGCGGGGTGCCCATCACCGCGCAGACCCTGGGGGTGATGCTTGCCGGCGCTGTACTCGGCCCGCGGTCGGCCCCGCTCTCGGTGCTCCTCGTGTTGGTGCTGGCAGCGGTCGGGCTCCCCGTCCTCGCCGGTGGCCGTGGCGGTCTCGGCGTCTTCGTCGGTCCGACAGCCGGCTACCTGCTCGGGTGGCTCCTGGGCGTCATCGTCATCGGACTGATCGTGCGCAGCGGTCGGCCCAGCTGGTGGCGGATCGCCCTCGGGGTCGTCGTCGGCGGCATCGTGGTCGTGTACGTCTGCGGGGTGCCCGTCACCGCGCTCGTACTCGGGCTCGACCTGGGACCCACCGCACTGGCGAGTCTCGTCTTCCTCCCCGGCGATCTGCTCAAGGCGGCAGCGGCCACAGCGCTGGTTCTCGCGCTACGGCGCGCGTACCCTCGAGCTTTCGGCACGAGTGCCCCATCCGTTCCGGCATCCGTCCGTGCGGTCTGAGACCTCGACCGGATCGATCTCGGTCGACGATGTCACCGTGGAGCGGGAGGGGCAGCCGATCCTGCGCGATGTGAGCATCGAGCTCACGACGGCGAGGATCGCGGTCATCGGCGCGAACGGTTCAGGAAAGTCCACTTTCGCGCGTCTGCTGAACGGCCTCGTGCTCCCGGATGCAGGGCGCGTGACGGTCCACGGTCTCGATTCTCGTAGGGATGTGAAGGCTCTGCGGCGGCGGGTGGGTTTCGTCTTCACCGATCCGCAGGCGCAGATCCTCATGCCTACGCCTGCCGAGGACCTCGCGCTGTCGCTTCGCGGATCCTCTCGTGCGGACGTCGACAGACGCGTGGCCGCGGCACTCGCCGAGCACGGCTTGACCGATCGGGCGGACGTGCCGGCGTCGGAGCTGTCCGGCGGTCAGAAGCAGATGCTGGCTCTCGCGTCTGTCCTGATCACCGAACCGCAGCTGATCGTCGCCGACGAGCCGACGACCCTGCTGGACCTGCGCAACTCCCGACGGATCTCGGATCTGCTGCTGGACCTTCCCGCGCAGGTCGTCATCGTCACCCACGACCTCGAGCTCGCAGCGAGGTGCGACCACGCGGTCCTCTTCGAGGCGGGCTCGATCATCGCGTCGGGCGCCCCGCCGGACGTGGTCGCCGAGTATCGCGAGCTGGCCGCGTGATCCAGTCCTATCGGCCGGGGGCGAGTATCGTCCACCGGATGCCGGCGGGCCCCAAGCTCGCCGTCTTCGCCGTGCTCGCGCTCGTCTCGTCCGGCTATCCGCACGATCGATGGAGCGTCACAGCCGCGCTTCTCGTCGTCTGCCTGCTCTATCTCGCCGCCGGCCTTCCGGTGACGACCCTGCTCGTCGAGGCGTGGCGGCTGCGGTGGCTCGTCCTGGTTCTCGGGGTCGCCCTGTGGATCTTCGCCACACCGCTCACGGCATGGGTCAGCACGGCCAGGGTGGCATCACTGCTGCTGCTGGCGTCGCTTCTCACGATCACCACCCGGATGGGCGATCTGCTCGCGGTGCTGCATCGGATGCTGAGACCGCTGCGCCGACTGGGCATCGATGCGGATGCCGTCGCGATGACGATCTCACTGACCCTCACGATGATTCCGGTGGTCGCAGGCTTCGCCCATGCGGTCACCGAGGCCCACCTCGCACGCGGCATCCGTCGCGGCGTGCGAGGCGCGGTGCCGCTCATGGTCAGGACACTACGCCACGCGGACGACGTCGGCGACGCTCTCGCCGCTCGCGGTCTCGTGTGATCGGCGGGCGATGCGCAGGGACAGCAGCATCCCGCCGGCGGCGACCGAGGCAGTGAGCACGGTCGTCCCCGCGACGAGGAGCAGGACGACGGAGGCGATGCCCAGGACGGCGGCGATCACGACCCGGTGCGTCCTGTCAGCGGATCGCGGCGACGGCTGCGTCTCGATGCGGGTGAGGGAGGTCGCGATCGCCGCTGTCAGAGTCAGGGCGACGGCGAGCCAGATCGGACGCGACACCCACCAGGAGACGGAACTCGGATCCGGCAGCGCGATTCCGCTGACGAGTGAGGCGACGGCCGAGATCCCCGCCATGGCGAGCAGTACCGGCATGTGCCACAGGTAGATCGTCATGGTGCGGCGATTGACGAAGGCGCCGAACGCGGCGGGGACCGGCCGGTGGCTGAGCTCGTCGATGCGATCGCGCAGAAGCGAGACGGCGCTCAGGTGCACGACGCCGACGAGCAGCAGCGCGGCGGTCGGGGGATTGATGTTCGCGATGAGGTCGGGGGAGTAGATCCCGGTCGCGAACGCTGCGATGAGGGCGGTCAGAGCCGCTGCTCCCACCAGGGCCCGCGTCGCTCGAGGCAGCCGGTCGATCGTGCCGTCGGCGAGGAAGAACCCGATCTGCTGGAGTGCGAGCCACACGAAGGCGAGATTCAGGAACCCCAGTCCCTCGACCCCGGTGCTCGCCCGGGCCACATCGACGCAGACCGATGCCCACACGAGGGCTGCGACGGTGACCAGGGGCCTGCGTGCGTGGGCTCTCGAGAGTGCCGGGAGGAGCGCCTGACAGCCCAGGAAGACTCCGAGGAACCACAGCGGCTGGCTGTAGCGGAAGCCGGCGGTGGCGATGATGTCGGCGGGAACCCCTGCGACGCGGAGAGCCGCGAGCGCGACGCCGACGACGGCGATGGCGAACAGTGCGGGCCGGAGCAGGCGATGCACGCGGGCTGCGATGAAGTCGGATGCGGAGCCGCCGCGCGCCTGCGACCGCCGGAAGGCGATGTGACCGGCGAAGCCTCCGATGATGAAGAACAGCGGCATGACCTGGAGGACCCAGCTCACGGGGATGATCCACGAGGTGCCCTCGCTCGCGTTCGCGAAGACCGGGCTGCCGTCGGCGACCGTGACGCCCACCATGATGGCGTGAAGCAGCACGACTCCTGCGACGCAGATCGCTCGCAGCAGGTCGATCGCGGCATCACGACCGGCCGGCAGCGGGGGTCGGGGAGCGATGCGGGGCGGCGCTTCGACGATGGCCATGGAGTCCTCCTCGGATGGGTGTCCGAGGAGCGTATGGACGCGGTGCCGGTCGGGGGATCACCCTCCGGGCTGGTTCGCACCCCTACTGCGGTGTGACCCGGAGCAGCGGCTCAGGAGGGCTCGACGAGACCCGTGTCGTAGGCGAGGATCACGGCGTGCACGCGGTCGCGGAGTCGGAGCTTGGCGAGCACCTTGCCGACATGCGTCTTCACGGTCTGCTCGGCGATGAAGAGGTCGGACGCGATCTCGCTGTTCGACCGTCCGCGACCGATGAGCACCAGCACCTCCCGCTCCCGATCGGTCAGGTCCGCGAGCGAGGTCGCCGCCTTCGCGGTGCGGGGCCGACGTCCGGCGAACTGCTCGATCATGCGCCGCGTCACACTGGGGGCGAGCAGGGCATCGCCGCCGGCGACGACGCGCACGGCGTGCACGAGCTCCTCGGGAAGAGCGTCCTTCAACAGGAATCCGCTCGCGCCGGCCTCGAGCGCGTCGTAGACGTAGTCGTCGATGTCGAAGGTCGTGAGCATGAGGATCCTCGGCACATGAGCCGCAGGGTAGGCGGGTCCGAGGATGCGCCGAGTGGCCTCGATGCCGTCGACCTGCGGCATCCGCACGTCCATCAGGATGACGTCCGGATCGAGGCGGGCAGCGAGGGTGATGGCTTCGGCTCCGTCGGCCGCCTGGCCCGCGACACGGATTCCCTCGTGCGCATCGAGCAGAGCGGCGAATCCGGCGCGCACCATCGCCTGGTCGTCGGCGATGAGGACGCTGATCGTCACGGGTTCTCCTGGGTGATCGGAGCGGTGGTCTCGCTCGATGGACGCTCGTGCAGCGGGAGGGAGGCGATGACCTCCCACCCGCCCTCGGTGGTGGGGCCGGCGGTGAAGGACCCGCCGAGCAGTTCGACGCGCTCACGCATGCCGCGAAGTCCATAGCCTCCGCTGGGGTGAGCCGGTGGGGTGGTGGCGCGGCCGTTGCGGACGCGGATGCCGATGGCGTGGAGATCCGCCTGCAGGCGCACCGTGACGGCGGCGCCGGACGCGTGCCGTACCGCGTTGCTGAGCGCCTCCTGCGCGATGCGGAAGGCGGCGATCTGCACGGCCTGCGGGGCGTCGGTGAACGCGCCCGTCATCTCGAGCCCCACCGTCACGCCGGCGCGCCGGATCGTGTCGACGAGGGCCGGGATGTCGTCGATGCTCTGCTGCGGCGCCAGCTCGGCCGCCTGATCCTCGGTGCGCAGCACGCCCAGCATCCGCCGCATCTCGGTGAGCGATCCCCGCGCTGTGGCCGCGATGCTCTCGAACTCCGACGTCGCCGCGTCGCCGATCTCGGGCAGTCGGTATCGAGCAGTGGACGCCTGCACCTGGATGACCGACATGCTGTGGGCGATGACGTCGTGCAGTTCGCGAGCGATACGGGTGCGCTCCTCGACGAGCGCGCGGCGGGACTCTTCGAGGGCTGAATGCTCCCGTTCCTTCGTGAGCTCGGCAGATACCCTCACGCGTCCTGCCACCAGTATGGCGACCAGGAACACGGCTGCGGCCACAGACGTGGTCACGATGAGATCTGCCGTGGCGCTGCCTGCCGTCGCCGGAGTGGCGACGATCTCGGGGCGCAGCAGCGGGGCCGTGAGGGAGAGCAGCGCGCCGACGCCGAGCGGGACGACGCCCAGGCGCGCGCCATGGACGAAGGTCACGACGCCCACGAAGAGGACGAAGGTGACGAGCGCGGGCACCGACCACGGCCACGGCGCCTCGGTCGCCTGATCGGGCACGACCAGCAGCGGGAGCGCGAACGCCGCAGAGCAGAACATCGCGATCGCCCACCGCGGATACCGCAGGGAGAGCAGCGGTGCCGAGCAGAGTGCGGCGCCGAGGATGAACGTCAGCGGCAACGCGGTGCCGTACAGCACGGTCTGCAGCGACACGAGCACCGCGAAGAGCGCGAGGCTCGCCACGGCGAGCGCGGCGAGCGCGGCCGTTCGACGGCTGATGCGGGGAGTCCGCGGTGTGTGGGGTGTGCGGGGCAGGCGACGTGCCATGAGTGTCATCCTGCCAGTTGCGGGACGGGGGCGCGTCGACGCCGGGCAGCGGTGACGCGGTCGATGACCAGTCCGATGATGAGAGCGACCCCGATGCCGATCCCGGCGCTGGCGAGGGGCTGATCTTCGATCCACGATCCGGCGAGCAGCCCGATCGCCAGGCTCAGCGCGCTCCAGCTGAGACCGGCCACGACGCTCAGGGGAAGGAAACGCCTCCAGGGGAATCGCAGCGCGCCCGCCGACATGTTCACAGCGACACGGCCGACAGGGATGTATCGAGCGCCGAGGATCAGAGCCGCACTGCGCTGGTCGAGGGCGCGTTCCGCGTGGGCGAAGGCCGAGGCGATCCGCGGTCGACGCATCCACGCCCAGCGGGTCGTGCCGAGTCGACGACCGAGCACGAATGCGATGTTGTCGCCGATGGTCGCGCCGAGGGCGGCGACGAGCCCGAGCGGGATCAGCGCCCATGGCTCTCCTGAGGATGCCAGCACGGCGGCTGCCGCCACGAGCACGGTCTCACTCGGAACAGGCGGGAAGAAGCCGTCGATGATCGTCACCGCGAGCAGCACGGCATACAGCCAGGGGGAGGCGACGGTCTGCAGGATGAGCTCGTTGATGACGTCCACCTCAGCAGGCTAGAAAGCGGAGGGCACGCAGGGCATCACCCTGAGGTATCGATCGCATCCACCCGCAGAGGTAGATCTGTGCACAGGCCGACGACTGCACCACGATCCGTACGTCGACTGAACACCCAGCCGAGCGATCTATACTGGGAGTTTGGCCCCTCGGCCTGAACCCCCTTGAAAGAACGGACATCCCGCCTGTGCTTGCCGTGCACGAACTCGAGATCCGCGTGGGCGCACGCCTCCTGATGGAGAACGTGTCGTTCCGTGTGAGCGACGGAGACAAGATCGGTCTCGTCGGCCGCAACGGTGCAGGCAAGACCACGCTCACCAAGGTGCTCGCCGGCGACGTCCTTCCCTCTGGGGGCACGGTGACGCGCTCCGGAGAGCTCGGCTACCTGCCCCAGGATCCCCGTTCGGGCAACCCGGAGGATCTGGCGCGCACGAGGATCCTCGATGCCCGCGGACTCGGACAGCTGAATCTCGGCATGACCGAGGCCTCGCTGGCCATGGGCTCGGAAGACCCCGCCGTGGCCGAGAAGGCGATGAAGCGCTATGCGCGCCTCACCGAGCAGTTCGAGGCACAGGGCGGATACGCCGCAGAAGCCGAGGCGGCATCCATCGCCAACAACCTCTCGCTGCCCGACCGCATCCTCGATCAGCCGCTCTCGACGCTCTCGGGCGGACAGCGTCGTCGCATCGAGCTCGCGCGCATCCTGTTCTCGGATGCGGAGACGATGATCCTCGACGAGCCGACCAACCACCTCGACGCCGACAGCGTCGTGTGGCTGCGCGAGTTCCTCAAGAACTACAAGGGCGGGCTGATCGTGATCAGCCACGACGTCGAGCTCGTCGGCGAGACCGTCAACCGCGTCTTCTACCTCGACGCGAACCGCCAGATCATCGACACCTACAACATGAACTGGAAGAACTACCTGCGCCAGCGGGTGGCCGACGAGGAGCGACGCAAGAAGGAGCGAGCCAACGCCGAGAAGAAGGCCACCACGCTGCAGCAGCAGGCGGCCCGCTTCGGTGCGAAGGCGTCGAAGGCCGCTGCCGCTCACCAGATGATCGCGCGTGCCGAGAAGCTCCTCGCGGGTCTCGACGAGGTCCGCCAGGAAGACCGGGTGGCGAAGCTCCGCTTCCCCAAGCCCGCCGCCTGCGGCAAGACCCCGATGATGGCGACGGGGCTGTCGAAGTCGTACGGATCGCTCGAGATCTTCACGGATGTCGACCTCGCGATCGACCGCGGATCGAAGGTCGTCGTGCTCGGCCTCAACGGTGCGGGCAAGACCACGCTGCTGAGGATGCTCGCCGGAGTCGACGAGCCGGACACGGGTCAGCTCGAGCCGGGCCACGGACTCAAGGTCGGTTACTACGCGCAGGAGCACGAGAACCTCGACGTGAACCGCTCGGTGCTCGAGAACATGGTCTCGGCCGCTCCGCACATCACCGAGATGGAAGCGCGCAAGGTGCTCGGATCCTTCCTCTTCACCGGCGACGATGTGCTCAAGCCCGCCGGGGTTCTCTCGGGCGGCGAGAAGACGCGTCTCTCGCTGGCGACCCTCGTGGTCTCCTCGGCCAACCTGCTGCTGCTCGATGAGCCCACCAACAACCTCGATCCCGCGTCTCGCGAGGAGATCCTCGGCGCTCTCGCGCACTACGAGGGTGCAGTGGTCCTCGTCTCGCACGACCCCGGTGCGGTGCAGTCGCTCAACCCGGAGCGCGTGCTGATCCTTCCCGACGGTGTCGAGGACCTCTGGAGCCAGGAGTACCAGGACCTCATCGAGCTCGCCTAACGCGTCCGGGGTGGGCCACGTCCGACGGGAGTGGCATAGTCGACAGGGTGACCCATGACGACTCCGACCTCGCCCTCGATCCGCTCAACGACTGGCTCAGAGGACGCCACGCTCTCACCGGCGTCGCTCCGGACTGGGACATCCGCGACCTGCCGGATGACCCGGCGGTCCTGTTCGCCGAGTGGTTGCGCGCCGCCGCCGCAGCCGGGGTGGCGGAACCGCACACGGTGACGCTGGCGACGGTCGACGCCGACGGGATCCCCGATGCGCGCACGCTCATCCTGAAGAGGATCGACGAACGAGGGTGGGCCTTCGCGAGCACGCGGTCGTCCCGTAAGGGGGCGCAGCTCGGCGCAGTGCCGGCAGCGGCCCTGAACTTCTGGTGGCAGCCGCAGGTCCGTGCAGTCCGCGTGCGCGGCCGCGTGGAGGAGGCGACGCCCGAGGAGAGCGCCGCCGACCTCGCTGCTCGCTCGGCGGCCGCACAGGCCGGCATCGCCGACGGGGACTGGGTGCTCTGGCGCATCGTCCCGAGCCGCATCGAGTTCTGGCAGGGGGAGACCGATCGGAACCACACCCGTCTCGTGTACGAGGCATCCGCGGACGGCTGGAGCCGGGCGCTCTCCGGTCGCGCCGCTGACCGCATCGAGGAGGAGGCTCGCGCATGAGCGACTTCCAGGTCATCGAGATCGGTGCGCTGGACGAGTGGCGTGAGCACCACGGCGGCTTCGATGCCGCGCGCTCCCGCGACGGTCGCCGCGTCGTCGACCACGAGCTGACGATGCAGTTCATCGGACTCACCGCGAACGCGCTCGCTCCGGGTGAGGAGGCGGGGTACTGGCACGTTCATTCACGCATCGAGGAGCTCTACGTCTTCCTCGAGGGGCGCGGGCAGATGGGTCTCGACGACGAGATCGTCGAGGTCGGCCCCGGCACCGTGATCCGAGTCGGTCAGGGGGTCGCCCGCACCTGGCGGTCTCACCCTGGCAGTGCGGGGGAGCTCCGCTGGCTGTGCATCCGGGCCGGAGGCCAGGAGCTGCCGCCTCTTCCCGATGACAGTACGCGCCTGCCCGACCGGCCGCTGCCCTGGACCGACTGAACGATGAGCGAGGTTCTCCCGCCTCCGCCGTCAGAGGCCCCGAGCTTCGCCGACGACTTCTCGACGGGGCTCGACGACGAGAAATGGGTCGCCCACTACCTCCCGCATTGGACGGTTCCCGAGAGGTCGGCGGCGCGATATGAGATCGTCGACTCGGTGCTGCGCCTGCGTATCGACAGCGATCAGCTCGATTGGCGGAAGGAGGATGCCCCGCTCCGTGTGTCGAATGTGCAGACCGCGGTGTTCTCCGGATCCGTCGGGTCGGCGCGCGGCACGCACCGACATCGTTCGGACGGTCTGGAGGTACGAACGGAGACGCCTCTGCACTTGCTGTTCGCTCCCGCCCGCGGACGCATCGATGTGACCGTCGCCGCGAGCACCGACGAAGGATGCATGCTCGCCGCCTGGCTCGTCGGGATCGAACACCTCTCGGAGAGGGATGGCGGCGAGATCTGCATCTTCGAGATCGACGCGGATGCGGTCTCGAATACGACTCGAGCGCGGACCGGCATCAAGGCGCACGGTGATCCGCGTCTGCAGACCGACATGGCCGACGTGGTGCTCCCCTTCGACGCGAGCGAGCAGCACACCTGGACAGTCGTCTGGGGTGACGGCGAGACGGTGATCGGGTGTGAGGGGAGGGTGCTGCGGCGGATCCCGCAGTCGCCCGACTATCCGCTGATGCTCCTGATCGATCTCTTCGAGATCGGGACGCCCTCGGGCAGCTACCCCAAGTCCGCCCTCGTCGTGGACGTGCGGGCCTGGGGCTGACGCGTCTCAGCGAGCATCGAGGAGCTCGTCTTCGACGTCGGCATCGCTGTCACGGCGCCGGGACTTTTTGACGGGTGCCGGCATCCCCTCCACCTCTTCGCGGTGCTTCACGATCTCGGTGCGGATGATGTAGCCGATGAACACGAAGCCCATCAGCGCGAACAGGATCCACTGGATCGCATACGACAGATGCGGGCCGGGGTCGTCGGTGGGGGAGTCGAAGCGGCCCAGGGTGCCTTCGCCCGCCGGTTCCTCGCTCACGATCTGCCCGTATGCGCTCGTGATCACGTCTCCGTCGACCAGCTCGGCGATCGAGGGGAGGTTGATCGTCGGCACCTGGCCCTCGGGAGCGCCGCGTCCCGAGGCCGGCAGCTGCTCCCCGGGACGCAGACGCACGATGACCTCGACCTCTCCGCTCGGAGGCGCAGGAACGGCATCCGGGGAATCACCGTCGCCGGGCGGCACCCATCCGCGGTCGACGATGAACACACGTCCGTCGACATCGCGGAACGGCACCAGAACCTCGAACGCACTCGTGCCGCCGTGGGGCCGATTGCGCACGAGGAGCTGGTCATCGGCGATGTACTCGCCGTTCAGGACGACAGGATGCCAGACGTCGCCGGGCTCGAGGGCTCCGTCGGCGCCGATGAGGTCGGACAGCGGGACGGGATCCGCGTCATAGTTCTTCTCGACGAGAGCGATCTGCTCGGATCTCGTCTCGTTGCGCTCGAACTGCCAATTCGACAGGAAGGCGCACCCGACCGCGAAGCCGATCGCGATCAGCACGTACACGGTCCATCGACCCATCCGGGCACTCACGAGGGCACACCATCTCTCACTGTCACGGGGAAGTCTCTGGCAGCCAGGTAGTCGTGGAGGAACGAGACATGCTCGTCGCACGCGAGCCAGATCTTCTCACGGTCGGCGGCATGGATACGCGGATTGCGCCACACCACCTGCGTGGTCGCCGCGCTCCGGCATCCGGCACGCGAGCACTCCAGTCCACTCACTCGCGATCCTGGCGGCTTTCGTGGATGGTGATGACGTGAGGCGGCGGATCCTGTTCGGCCGGCAGCGTCGGGGCCGGGGCAGGTGCCTCCAGCTGCTGCACGGGAGATTCCGCCGTCGTCTCGGTGCTGTCGCTTCCTGCGTTCGCGAACACCACCGCGATGTAGGGAAGGAGCGCGGCCGCGAGCGCGAAGACCCATGTGTACCAGCCGTAGGGCTGCACGAACATCATGAGCGCGAAGCAGACGATGCGGATCGTCATCGTGAGCGCGTATCGGCGCACGCGGTGGTCCGCCTCGTCTTTCGGCGACTGCGGAAGCGAGGTGACAGCAGGGACCAGTGGCTTGCTCTTCACGATGAGTCCAGCCTACGCCGGTGCGGGCACCACGGCGCGCCCGTCTGCCGCTCAGGTCGAGAAGAGGAAGGGCAGGGTGAAGGCGCCGAAGAACAGGAACCCGATGACCGTCATGACGATGCCGATGACGAGCACCGCGACCATGATGTACCCCATGATGAGGCCGGCGAAGGCCATGCCGCGTCCGCCGATCGAGGGGTTCGCCTTCGTCTGTCGGAGCGCCATGTGGCCGGTGATCACGGCGACGATCGAGGCGAGCAGAGGCACCACAGCCCAGAAGAGCAGGACTCCGGCGATTCCGCAGATCAGCGACGTGACCGCGAGTCCGCTCGCCGGGCGAGGTGCGGGATAGTTCGGTGCTGCGTAGTTCGGTGCCGCGTAGTTCGGGTATCCGGTGGCGGGTTGGCCGGGATCGGACGTCGGGTAGGGCGACGCTGCAGGCGCTGAGCCGTAGGGGTGCATCGATCCGCCGCCGTGGACAGGTTGGCTCGGCGCGAAGGAAGGCGCGGCGCCCGGGTACGCCTGGGTGGGCGACGCCGGAGGGGCAGTCGGGTACGACGGCGGCTGCGCCGCCGGAGAAGCTGCCTGGTAAGGCTGTGCGGGTGGTGCCGACGCTGCGGGCGGCGGGGGAGTCGGCTGCGGTCCGCCCGAAGGGGTGGGGATGCTGTTGTCGCTCACGGTGGCGCCTTTCGTCGGGTTCAGCGTTCCAGTCGCGGCGTCCGTCTGTCAAACGTCGCCGGTCGGACGGCGGCATCCTCGGTAGGATCGAGGACGACCAGGCCCCGACCCGAGCGGCCAGATCAGGAGTGGAAATGAGTTCTCGCGTCGTCCTCGTCACCGGCGGCAACCGCGGCATCGGCCGCGCCATCGCAGAGCGGTTCGTCCGTGACGGATACCGCGTCGCAGTGACGGCGCGGAGCGGGGAAGGCCCCGACGGCACGTTGACGGTCCGCGCGGACGTCACGGACGCCGCGGCTCTCGACGCGGCATTCACCGAGGTCGAGCAGCAGCTCGGGCCGGTGGAGATCGTGGTCGCCAACGCGGGGATCACCAAGGACACTCTCCTCCTTCGCATGAGCGAGGACGATTTCGACAGCGTCGTCGCCACCAACCTCGGCGGAACGTTCCGTGTCGTCAAGCGCGCGTCCAAGGGCATGCTGCGGGCTCGTTTCGGACGCGTCATCCTCATCTCGAGCGTCGTGGGCCTGTACGGCTCGGCGGGGCAGGTGAACTACTCCGCATCGAAGAGCGCACTGGTGGGCTTCGCGCGATCGCTGACCCGCGAACTCGGCGGACGCGGCATCACCGCGAACGTCGTCGCGCCGGGCTTCATCGAGACCGACATGACCGCAGAGCTGCCCGAGGAGACTCAGAAGCAGTACAAGGCGAACATTCCCGCCGGACGCTTCGCCACTCCTGACGAGGTCGCGGGTGTGGTCACCTGGCTCGCGGGCGACGACGCCGGCTACATCTCGGGCGCGGTCATCCCCGTCGACGGCGGCCTCGGGATGGGGCACTGAGCCGAGGCCGACGCCCTGTCGTCACCGACGGGAGACCGCCGCGTCGATGAGCTCGGCCAAGCGGCCCGGAACCGAGAACTGCGGCCAGTGTCCTGAGCCGATGCGGATGACCTCGGCGTCGCCGATCGCTCGGAATTCGTCCGCGTACGGGCCCCACTGCTCGAGCTCCGACTCGAGAGTCTCCTGATCCATCGCGCCCATCAGCAGTGTCACGGGGACCCCGTGGCGCTGCTCCGAGCGCAGCTCGATCGGATCGGTGGGCACCCGCGCGGGAACGCTCCGAGCCAGCGGAGCGGTGCGGGCGCGGGTCGAGTCGTCGAGGTCGTCGACGTCTTCGGCGGGGAAGTAGTCCCACCCCGGGAAGGGGACGACGCCGTCGACGACCTCGAATTCGCTGATGCCGAATCCGGAGGGCGGCGGCACCGTGTCGACGAAGACGACACGCGAGACGAGGTCGGGCCGTGCGTCGGCGACGCCCCAGGCGACGTTGCCGCCGCCGCTGTGACCGACGACGGCGACGGGTGCCCCGATGTCGTCGACCGCGGCCACGGCGGCATCGACCCACTCGGCGATTCCGATGTCGGAGGAAGCGGCGGCGGGGAGACCGACGCCGGGCATCGTCAGGGGATGCACCGAGTGCCCCGCGCGTTCGAGGTCGGCGGTCACCTCGCTCCAACTGGACGCGTCGAGCCAGAGACCGGGGATGAGGATGATGTCCATGCCCCGACGCTAGACGGGGCCTCGGACATCCGCTAGGGCAGCAGCGCGATGACCTCGGAGAGGTCCTGCGGACCGATCACGAGGCTCGCCGCCGCGCGTACGGCAGGCTTCGCATTGAACGCCAGTCCGAGACCGGCGACGGCCATCATCTGCAGGTCGTTGGCTCCGTCTCCGATCGCGATGGTGGCGTGACGGGGGACCCCGAGCTCGTCGGCCCAGTGCTGCAGTGAGGCGGCTTTCACGGCGGCATCCACGATCTCGCCATCGACGCGGCCGGCCAGGGCGCCGTCCACGATCTCGAGGCGGTTGGCGCGCCACCGGTCGACGCCGAGCCCGGGGGCGACGTCGTCGAGGATCTCGTGGAACCCTCCGGACACGACTCCCACGACACCGCCGCGCTCATGGACGGCCGCAGTGAGCTCGCGCACCCCAGGGGTCGGCTCTATGCGCGCCAGCACGCGCGCGAACCCCGACACCGGTACGCCTTCGAGCGCAGCGACGCGGGAGCGCAGGCTGGTGGCGAAGTCGATCTCGCCGCGCATCGCGGCTTCGGTGGCCGCCTGCACCTCGGGGCCCCGCCCGACCTCATCGGCGATCAGTTCGATCACCTCGTTGCGGATGAGGGTGGAATCGGCATCGAGGACGACGAGGAAACGCGCGGCAGTCACGCCTTCGAGCCTATCGACAGCAGAACGGCCCGCTGTGCAGCCGCGTATCGCGGCGACACCGTCACCTCTCGATGAACAGGCCCTTGCCCACCACGGTGATGCCGGACTCGGTCACGGTGAATCCGCGAGCCAGATCTCGCTCGCGGTCGACGCCGACGGTCGCACCGTCCGCGAGGACCACGTTCTTGTCGAGGATGGCTCGATGGACTCTGGATCCCGCTCCCACCCGCACCCCGTCGAAGACGACGGAGTCGGTGATGGTGGATCCTCCTCCGGCGAGTGTCCACGGACCCACGACGCTGCGCTCCAGATGAGTGCCCGAGAGCACGGATCCGAGCGACACGATCGAGTCGATCGCATTGCCGATGCGCCCGACGGAGTCGCGCACGAACTTCGCGGGCGGCGAGTTCACGGCCTGCGAGTGGATCGGCCACTCCATGTTGTAGAGGTTGAAGATCGGAAGCGTGGAGATCAGGTCCATGTGCGCGTCGAAGAAGGAGTCGATCGTACCCACGTCGCGCCAGTACGAGCGGTCGCGCGGCGATGAGCCGGGGACGTCGTTCCGCTTCATGTCGTAGTAGCCGGCCTCGCCTCGATCGACGAAATACGGCACGATGTCGCCGCCCATGTCATGCCCGGAGGTCGGCGATTCGCCGTCTGCCTCGACCGCGGCGATCAGCGCATCCGCGTCGAAGATGTAGTTGCCCATCGAAGCGAGCACTTCGTGGGGCGAGTCCTCGAGGCCGGCGATGTCGGTCGGCTTCTCGAGGAACTGCTTGATGCGGCCGGACTCGGTGTCGGCGTCGATAACGCCGAACTGGGACGCCATGGCGAGCGGTTGGCGGATGCCCGCGACGGTGGCCTTCGCGCCGGACTCGATGTGGGCGTCGAGCATCTGTCGGAAGTCCATGCGGTAGACGTGGTCGGCGCCGATCACGACGACGATGTCGGGCTTCTCGTCGTTGATGAGGTTCAGGCTCTGCAGGATCGCATCGGCCGAGCCCGAGAACCAGCGCTTTCCGAGACGCTGCTGCGCGGGGACCGAGGTCACGTACGAGTCGAGGAGAGCTGACATGCGCCACGTCTGCGAGATGTGGCGATCGAGGCTGTGCGACTTGTACTGCGTGAGTACGACGATCTGGCGCAGACCCGAGTTGATGAGGTTCGAGATCGCGAAATCGATCAATCGGTACTGTCCGCCGAAAGGCACTGCAGGTTTGGCCCGATCGGCCGTGAGGGGCATGAGACGCTTTCCCTCGCCGCCGGCGAGGATGATGCCGAAGATCTTCTTTGGTGCGGACATGCACCAACCATAGATGCGATTCGGCTCGGCTAACTAGCATCTGGACAACTGAGTCACTACCGTCTAGACATGCGCGTCGAGATGATCACGAAGGAATACCCGCCGGAGATCTACGGAGGTGCCGGTGTGCACGTCGCCGAGCTCGTCACGGCCCTGCGGCAGAATATCGATGTACAGGTCAGAGCCTTCGGAGCTCCTCGTGACGAGGCGGGAACTTTCGCCTACCGGACACCTTCAGGACTGGCCTCCGCGAACCCCGCGCTGCAGACCCTCGGGACGGACCTCGAGATCGTCGCGGCGATCTCGGACGCCGATCTCGTGCACAGTCACACCTGGTACGCGAACTTCGCCGGGCACCTCGCCTCTCAGCTTCACGGCATCCCGCACGTCCTCACCGCGCACAGCCTGGAACCGCTGCGCCCGTGGAAGGCCGAGCAGCTGGGCGGGGGATACGCGGTGTCGAGCGGAATCGAGAAGCTCGCGTACGAGAACGCGGCGGCGGTGATCGCGGTCAGCGCCGGCATGCGCGAGGACATCCTGCGGAGCTACCCGTCGGTCGACCCGACCCGGGTGCGCGTGATCCACAACGGCATCGACGTGGATCGCTGGCGGCCGGTGCAGAACCCGGCGTTCCTCGAGTCGGTCGGTATGGATCCGACCAGGCCGTCCGTCGTGTTCGTCGGCCGGATCACCCGGCAGAAGGGCCTGCCGTACCTCCTTCAGGCCGCTCGTCTGCTGCCCCCGGAGGTGCAGCTCATCCTCTGCGCCGGCGCGCCGGACACCCCCGAGATCATGGCGGAGGTGCAGGAGGGCGTGCGGCTTCTCCAGCAGACCCGCGAGGGCGTCGTCTGGATCGATCGGATGCTGCCGCGCGACGAGCTGTCGGCCATCCTCACCGCGGCGACGACATTCGTGTGCCCGTCCGTCTACGAGCCGCTGGGAATCGTGAACCTCGAGGCCATGGCCTGCGGCGCTGCCGTCGTCGGCACGGCGACCGGCGGCATCCCCGAAGTCGTCGACGACGGGGTCACCGGCCGCCTGGTGCCGATCGAGCAGCTCCAGGACGGCACGGGGACGCCGGTCGATCCGGAGCGCTACGTCGCCGACCTCGCTGACGTGCTCACCGAGGTGACGTCCGATCCCGAGCGAGCCCGTGCCTACGGCGCAGCCGGCCGGGAGCGGGCTCGCGACGAGTTCAGCTGGGGCGCGATCGCCGACACCACGCGCGCGCTGTACGCGGAGCTGACCGCCTGAGCCGATAGGCTGGAGGCATGTCGAGCGCTCTGGAATTCACCGACGTCGTCGTGCGCCGCGAGGGGCGCAACATCATCGATCACGTGACCTGGCAGGTCGACGGTGATCAGCGGTGGGTGATCCTCGGACCCAACGGCGCAGGCAAGACGACGCTGCTCCAGCTGGCTGACACGCTGATGCACCCGACGTCCGGAACCGTCACGGTGCTGGGAGAGACCCTCGGACGCACGGATGTGTTCGAGCTGCGCCCGCGCATCGGCTTCGCGTCCTCCGCGATGGCGAAGCGCGTGCCGCGCGAAGAGACGGTTCTGAACACGGTGCTCACAGCGGCATACTCGGTGCTCGGGCGATGGAACGAGAGCTATGAGGACATCGACGAGCGTCGTGCGCTGCGCGTCCTCGGCGATTGGCGACTCGACCACCTCGCCGACCGGACCTTCGGAACGCTGAGCGACGGCGAGCAGAAGCGCGTGCAGATCGCCCGCGCCGTGATGACCGACCCCGAGCTGCTGCTGCTCGACGAGCCGACCGCGTCTCTCGACCTCGGCTCTCGCGAGGAGCTCCTTGCACTCCTGAGCGGCTATGCGTCGTCGCCGACGACGCCGGCGATGCTGATGGTCACGCACCACGTCGAGGAGATCCCGGTCGGATTCACTCATGTGCTGCTGATGCGCGAGGGGCGCATCGTCGCCGCCGGGCCCGTCGCCGAGACTCTGACGGCCGAGGCTCTGACCGAGACGTTCGGCATGCCGATCGTCCTCAGCAGCGAAGAGGGTCGATATGCGGCCCGCGCGGCATCCTGATGCGCATCTGATAGAATCGATCCTTGGTGCTCTCTGCACCGCAGACTTCCCTCGTCCCTGGCACAATCCAGGGCAGCAACTAAGGAATCCCATGAAGACTGACATTCACCCCGTGTACAAGGCTGTCGTGTTCCGCGACCTCGGCTCGGGCGAGACGTTCCTCACCCGTTCGACTGTCTCGAGCGACAAGACCATCGAGCTCGACGGTGTCGAGTACCCGGTGATCGACGTCGAGATCTCCTCGGCATCGCACCCGTTCTACACGGGCAAGCAGCGCATCATGGACTCGGCCGGTCGCGTCGAGAAGTTCAACCAGCGCTTCAAGGGCTTCGGCGGATCGTCCAAGTAACGACCCCCGCGATCGAAGGCCCCGTGTTCCTCGGAACACGGGGCCTTCGTCGTCTGCAGTGGGTTCGTCTTCTGCGGTCGGAGAGCGCGCGAGTCGTCACACGTCGATGACGATGCGCTCTCCGTCGATGCGGCCCAGCGGGTCGCCAGGGGCCGGTGCGGGGGCGGTGCGCTGAGTCTGACGGTCTCGCTCGGCACCGGCTTCGTGCGCCGACGGCATCCACACCGCGTCGAACGATCCGCCCAGGCCGCCGCCCGCGCTCTCGTACTTCTTCTCGAGCGGAGTACGGGCGTAGACCGCCACGATCACCACCACGACCGCCGTCGCGGCCACGAGGAGGATCGCGATCGTCAGCAGGGTCCCGAGAATGTCGGCCATGACTCCAGGCTAGGCGGGACGGCTCCGATCGGCATCCGTCTGCAGGAGGATCCTCAGCGGATGCGTCGGCCCTGGGCGAGATCGATGAGATGCGTCAGTACGGGACCCGACCGCAGGCCGTTGTGCTCGTGTTCGCTCGTCACCCAGAGCTTCACGCCCGGCAGCAGGCGCGCGGTCTCGAGGGAGTACTCCAGCGGCACGTAGACGTCGTTCACGTACACGGCGGCCGCGCCCGTCGCACCCGAGGTGGCGATGGCGACCTCGTCGTAGATGCGCGGCCACTCGAACTCGGCGAGCGCGAGCGTCACATCGCGCCACGGCCGGAAGGCCGGCACGGTCTCGGTCCAATCGCGGCGGATGTGCTCTCCGGTGAACAGCGTGACGTCGTCCCGGAAGTCCTGGGGCTCCGTGCGCTCGGCGGACCAGCGGGTCGCGTGTCCGCTGGCGTAGCTCGACTCGTGGAAGACGAAGTAGAGCGGGTTGCGCCCGCTGTAGGGCAGCGCGTGCATGAGTTCGTGGCGGAACGCGTTCGATGCGGCATCTCGCTCCAGAAGCGACCACAGGGTCTGCCAGCCCTCGTTGGTGCCGAGCGCCGAACCCACAGAGCGCAGTCGAGACGGCGAGACCACCTCGCCGTCGGGGAGCATGATGTCGCCGGCCGCTGCCCGGTCGACCAGACCCCGCATGACGTCGCGATGCTGCGGGAATCGCCGGTAGTACTGCTCGGAGGCCGCGCGCATCTTGTCATAGCAGAGCGCGTACACCTCGTCAGGATGACGATCGACGGTGCTCAGGCCGCCCGTGATGAAGACGTCCGCCAGCGAGTCCGCATCGGTGGACAGATAGGCCAAGGTCGTGAACCCGCCGAACGACTGGCCGAGCACGCTCCACGTCTCAGCGCTGAGGTGCTCGCGCATCGCCTCGCAGTCCCGGACGATCGAGTCCGCGCGGAGATGGGTCAGGTACTCGGCCACTGCCTCGGAGCCTCGTGCGAGGTCGCCGTCGCCCACGGGCGTGGACAGGCCGGTGCCGCGCTGGTCGAGCATCACGACGCGGTAGTGCGCGAGGGCCTCGTCGAGCCAGGCGGGGGAGGATGAGGCGTGGAAGGGTCGCGGCGCTTCGTGACCGGGGCCGCCCTGCAGGTAGACGAGGAAGGGGAGTCGCTCGCCTCCCTCGCGGGTGACGACGCGGGCGAAGATGTCGATCGTGCGGGTGTCTGCGGCGTCGCCCCAGACGAGCGGCACGGTCAGCGTGTGCTCCTCGATCGTGAGGTCGAAGAGGCGGTGGATGGTGGTGGTCATGTCACATCACATTCCCGATGTAGGAGTACTTGACGAAGACCTCCGAGGCGATGTCGGCCTCGTGGAGCACGCCCTGCACTGCGTTCATCATGTAGTTCGAATCCCACCCCATGTAGAGGTGGTGCGTCTCGTCCAGCTGGTCCCACTGACCCTTCCAGGCCATGGTGTCGTAGATCGGACCGCCGTGAGCGGCGCAGTACGACACGGCGGCCGCGCGGGTGTCGGTCCAGGCGCGGCGGAAGACGCGGTTGAAGAGGTGCTTGACGTCGAAGACCTCCCAGCGCTCTCCGCGGTATTCGACGTACTCGAACTCGCGTTCCCACCCGGCGGGCCACCCACGGCGGCGGACGGCATCGAGGATGGGAGCGAGGCCGTCGTCATCGATCTCCGGCAGTGCGGGGCGGGCCCAGATCCGCAGCAGGTCGGCGGTCAGGCGGATCGTGCGCTGCGAGATGGCCGCGGTGCCCCAGGTGTCGGTGGCCGCGAGCGCCTTCGTCTCGGCGATCGTGCTGCGGGCGTACGCGGAGTCGCGCTTGACGGAATAGGACTCTCCGAAGACCCGCTCCGAAAGACGCTGCTCGAGAAGCGTGAGGTTGCCGAGCGTGGGTGCGAGAGCACGATGCGCGTTGCGTTCGTCGTCCGAGTACTCGATCCACTGGCGCACGCCGTCGCCGGACCAGCTGTCGCTGGGCACCGTGGGCACGATGTGCTCGACATCGAAGTCGATCGGGTCGTCGACCCCCTCGATGCGGCCCAGCACGTATGCCGGGTGCGCGAGCTCGCTGTACTTCACCACCGCACTCACCCGTTCGTCAGACGGGGTGATGCGGGCGAAGGCGCGAGCCAGGGCGTCGCGCCCATGCGCACGTGCGCGGCAGAGACGGGCGACCAGGCGCTCGTTCGGAAGATTGACGAGCGTCCGCCGCAGGTACATCGCCTGGATCCACTCGAGAGTCTCGACGAGCTCATCCCGCTCGATCAGACCTCGGGCGTGCTCGCTGTAGACGCTGAGGACGAGAGGATAGGACGCCCGGCCGAAGGTGTTGACGTAGCGCAATTGCCGGGCGATCTCCGGGTCCTGCTCGCGCGAAGGATCGAGCAGGATGCCGTAGATCTCGGCGTAGTGGCGCCAGACCTCGGCATCCGCCTGCAGATGGTCCAGGTCGACGCGAGGGAACGACTGCCGGAACGCGCTGTAGACGCCGTGCTCGCCGTTGGCGGCGACCTCCCGTCCCGTCGTCATCACCAGATAGTGCCGCCAGAAGGCTCCGATCGCCTCTCCGGTGTGCCGTTCGATCGGAAGCCAGAACCGCTCCTCGACCTCGAGCTGCTCCGTGTGGGTCAGGCCCATGAGCATGTAGTTGTGGATGAGCTCGTGGTCGCGCAGCGGCTCGCCCGTCGAGTTCAGGCTCGCGAAGATCTGCTGGGCGTTCGCGTCGGCACCGAGCGTGATCGACACGTGCTCGAGCTTCTGCAGGCCCGCCCAGATGAGCGGGGCTTCATCGGCGTGCACCTGGCTGCGGAAGAACGCGTAGTTGTCATCGAACCGCGACTCGCGGTCGGCGTGGCCGTCGCGTTCGAGCACCACGGATTCGTAGAGCTCGGCCCACGCGTCGTGCGGGCGCAGCTTCGTGCGGGTGGGGTCGTCGGGGCGCACGAGCACGCGGTCGAGATCGGCGGCGAGCCGGGGGTCGGAGTCCTGGACCGCATGCCGAAGGGCCGCGACCAGCAGCATCAGCGTGGTGATGCGCTGCTGCCCGTCGATCAGGACGAGGTCGGTGTCGGCATCGCTGTCGTCGGCCGCCGACAGGATCGATCCGATGAAGTGGCGGTGGGATGAGTCCTCGCGGGCGACCGCACGGACGTCCGAGAGAAGCTGCTCGCACCCGCCGATGTCCCACCGGTACTGGCGCTGGTACACCGGCACGACGATGGTCGTGGAGTCCTCTGCGAGCCACTCGATCGTGTTGACAGCTGTCGCCTCGACGTTGGTCGCAGTGCTCATGCTGGTGTCTCGTCCTCCCGTAACGCCCGGCGCCGAGGAGTCGCCAGGCGCCCGATTCAGTCTATTCGCTTATTCACGGCGGCCCTCGGCGGCGCTCCAGAGGTGCCCTGTTAGGCTTGCCTTATCAGGGCCTGTTAAAACGTGCTGGCCCCCGATGAAGGGACATGACCTAGATCATGGGATACATCAAATCGAAGGCGCTCGAAGACAAGGGCTTCGTCGTGCTCGACAGCTACGACCAGGAGCTCGACCCCAAGGAGTGGCTCGACATCGAGTACAACGACTGGAAGTCGTCGGGCGACACCCGCTTCGCGCCGCTCGCCAGCGCCAAGGGCGAGATCGAGTGCAACGGCTTCTGGAACCACAAGCCGCCGCGTACCGACAAGGACGGCGTCTGGATCGACTCGCAGACGGCGAAGGCTCCGAACCTCACTCGTCGCGCACAGGAGCCCGGCGCCAACGTCGGTCGCTGCCGCGTCATCGAGCTGCAGCCGACCCCGTACGGCGAGTGCCTGTACAACCTCCACCAGGACGACAACAACCGCCTGAACCCCGACGGCACCGGATGGGTCGTACGCGGATTCTTCAACCTCAGCGACGATAAGGACAGCTTCTTCGTCCTGCGCGAGAACCGCACGGACCCGAGCATCGAGTACCGCATCGCCCTGCCCGCCGGTGCACAGCTCATCGTCGACACGCAGCGTCTGTGGCACGCCGCGACGCACGTGGGCACCGAGCCCCGCTACTGCCTCATCACGTCGTGGACGTCCGGCCCTGAGCTCGACGCCTACATCGAGAAGTACCACGGCACCCAGGACGTGCCGAACGTCGAGGTCCCGCAGGAGGTCCTCGAGGCCGGCTACGCCGAGCAGGCTCGCCGTGACGCCGCCCGTGCCGCGTACTACGCCGCCAAGGGGCAGCAGGTCAAGCAGGCCATGAGCGAGGCCTGAGCCTCATCCGAATCAGGACCGGCGACGGTCCGAAGGCCCCGGTCCTCGTGACCGGGGCCTTCTTCGTGGAATCACATGCTTGTGATTTCGCCTGGTCTGGGCGAGAATAGCCCCATAACCGCATATTCACGCCAGTTCTCGGTGTTTCAGGTCGTTGGGGAAGACGCACCTGATGAAACGGAGAGATCATGGCGACGGCTTACGCACGCGGAGTGGTGTTCATCCACTCTGCACCTCGCGCGCTCTGCCCGCACCTGGAATGGGCGGTAGGACGCGCCATCGGTCGTGCGGTGAACTTCGACTGGAGCGACCAGCCCGTGCTCGACGGCGCACGCCGTGCCGAGTTCTACTGGGATGGTCCGGTCGGCACGGGCGCTGCTCTCGCGACCGCGATCCGCGGCTGGGAGCATCTCCGCTTCGAGGTGACCGAGGATCCGACTCCTCGCAGTGACGGCGGGCGCTGGCTGCACACTCCCGACCTCGGGATCCACTACGCCCAGACGGATGCGGCCGGCAACATCGTCATCGGCGAGGACCGCATCCGCTACGCGATGGAGATCGCGGCCGGGAGCGCGACCGAGCTGCAGCGTGAACTCGACATCGCACTCGGCTCGGCCTGGGACGAGGAGCTGGAGCCGTTCCGCCACGCGAGCGATGACGCGCGTGTCGTGTGGCTGCACAAGGTCGGCTAGGCAGCCGCCCACAGACCTGGAAGGGGAAGGCGCGAGTATCGGATGCCGGTGAGCGATCCCGGACGCTGAGAAGGCGAATTCCCTTTCCATACATGACGAGGACCCCGCCCCTGGACAACAGGGACGGGGTCCTCGTCCGTCAGATGACGGCTGACCGGGCCATGTCGGTGCGGGCGGTGGTTCCGCCGGACATCACGTCGTCCCACGCGAGCCGCAGGCGCTGCATCGCCTCGGCGGTGCGCTCCGGGGGCAGCGTGATCGGGATCCGCAGGCGCCGCTCGAGCACGCCACCCGTGGAGAAGCGAGGTCCGGGCGGGAGGATCAGCCCGTGATCGCGTGCGGCCAGCGACAACTCCGTCGAGACGGGAGCGCCGAGATCGAGCCAGGCGGACAGCCCGCCGTTCGTCTGAGGCATCGAGAGGCTCTCGATCGATTCGAGTCCCGCCGCCACGGCATCCCGACCCGCGTGCAGGCGTGACGCGACGTGCGCGGTGAGAGCGGGCATCTCGCGCAGCAGCTCGACGGCGATGCACTGCTCGAGCAGCGCCGTGCCGAGCTCGAACGAGGGGCGGACGGCGAGCAGGCGGGTGATCATCGCGCGGTCGGCACGGATCCAGCCGATGCGCATGCCGCCCCAGGCGATCTTCGACATCGAGCCGACGGTGATGACGCGCGGGCCGAACGCCGCGAGAGGACGTGGAGTCCAGCCTCGATCGATGTCGAGCTCCGCGGTCGTCTCGTCGACGACGAGATGGGTCCCGACGCTCTGCGCCGTCGCCGCTATGCGGGACCGGGCCGCGTCGGGCAGCGTCGCGCCGGTGGGATTGTGGAAGTCGGGGATCAGATACGCCAGGTGGGGGCGACTGCGAAGAAGCGTGTCGGCGATGTGGCGCTCATCCCACCCGGTGACATCCACCGGAGTCGGCACCAGTCGGTAGCCATGGCGGTGGAGCGCCTCGAGAGCGTGCGGGAAGGTCGGCTGCTCGACGAGTGCACGCTCCCCGCGTCGGCCGATCGTCGCGAGCACCAGGTTGAACGCGTGGAGAGCGCCGGACGTGATCATGATCTCGTCGGCATCCGTCGGGAGCCCCCGCTGCGTGAAGCGCTCGGCGACTGCGTCACGCAGCTCGGGGAGGCCCTGCAGCGAGTATCCGCTCGTGCCGCGCAGCGCCGCCAGACGGGGGAGCGATCGTACCGTCGCGTCGTACAGCCCGGGCGTCGAATCCATCGAGGCGATCGACAGATCGATAGCCGAGGCGTCAGCCACAGGACCGACACGTGCTGCGGTGTGCGGAAGTGTGACACGGGTGCTGCCTCCGTGCCGACGCGAGACGTAGCCGTCGACCTCGAGGAGCCCGTACACGCGGGTCGTGGTGGAGCGGGACCGTCGCAGCTCGAGGGCGAGCGCTCGCTCGGACGGCAGACGCTCGCCCACCGTCAGTCGACCGTCGAGGATCAGCGCACGGATCTGTTCGGCCAGGGCCTTGGCTGTACCGCCGGCGACGTTCTGTGCGCCGAGCTGCTGGACGAGTCGTGAGGTCATCTGTCCAGCATGCCGCAAAGTGGCCTGAGGAAAGCAGGCCACTTCTCGTCGAGTGGACGTCTGGCGCGCATCCCCGGCGGGTGCACGATGGAGGGATGCAGCTCCGTTCCGTCTTCCTCCCCATCGCAGCCACCAGTCGTCGTGACGTCGTCGAGCGCATCGTCCAGTTGCTCGTCGGGCTGTTCCTCTACGGTGTGGCACTCGGTCTGATGGTGCGCGGAGGCATCGGTGTCGCGCCCTGGGATGTCCTCGCTCTCGGCATCGCCGGAAACGCAGGCATCGGCTACGGGGTGGTGACGGTGCTCGTCTCCGTGCTGGTGCTGCTCCTGTGGATCCCCCTGCGGCAGCGCGTCGGTCTCGGCACGCTGCTCAATGCACTGCTCGTCGGACCGAGTGCAGATCTCGCACTCTTCCTCCTCCCCGTGCCCCCGTCGGTGTGGGTGGGTGCTCCAATGTTCGTGGCGGGGCTGCTGCTCCTCGCGTTCGCCACCGGGCTCTACATCGCCGCGGACTTCGGTCCCGGCCCGCGCGACGGCCTCATGACGGGTCTCGTCGGGCGAACGGGCTGGCCGGTCTGGCTCGTCCGCACTCTGATCGAGGGCAGCGTGCTGCTGATCGGGTTCCTGCTCGGCGGGCCTGTGGGCGTGGGAACCGTGCTCTTCGCGTTCGGAGTGGGGCCGCTGATCGGGTGGTTCCTGCCCTGGACGACGCGGGTGCGGGCGGCTCGCTCACGACAGCTCGCCCGCGCGTAGTCTTACCGCTGTCGACGAGAACGGCCCCCGGGATCACCCGGGGGCCGTTCTCTCTTCCACCTCAGTCAGTCGGCGCTTGCGAACACAGCGACGGCGTTGTGCCCGCCGAAGCCGAACGAGTTGCTGATCGCGTAGAGCTGACCGTCGCCGAGGGGCTGCGGTTCACCTGAGAGCTTGAACGGCACAGCCGGGTCGGGCTCGGTCATGTTGATGGTCGGCGGAGCGACGCGGTCCCGCAGGGCGAGCAGCGAGAAGATCGCCTCGAGGGCTCCGGTGCCGCCGAGCAGGTGCCCCGTCGACGCCTTCGTGGCCGACACGGGGATCTCATCGATCCGGTCGCCGAAGACCTTCTTGAGTGCGACGTACTCGTTGGGGTCGCCGACCGGGGTCGACGTCGCGTGGGCGTTGATGTGGGCCACCTGGTCGGCGCTGATGCCGGCCTCGTCGAGAGCCTGGGTGACGGCGCGGGCCGCACCGGTGCCCTCGGGGTCATTGCCCGTGATGTGGTAGGCGTCGGCCGTGACGCCACCGCCGAGCACGTAGCCGTAGATCTTGGCGCCGCGCGCCCGGGCGTGCTCCTCGGTCTCGAGGATCAGCGCCGCAGCGCCCTCTCCCATCACGAAGCCGTCACGGTCGATCGCGCCGGGGCGCGAGGCGGTCGCCGGGTCGTCATTGCGCCGCGACAGGGCCTGAGCCGAGGCGAAGGACGCCATCGTGATCGGGTGGATGGCGGATTCGGTGCCACCCGCGATCACGACGTCGGCGAGACCGTCCTGCAGGTGGTGGAAGGCGTGGATGATCGACTCGGTGCTCGATGCGCAGGCACTCACGACGGTCTGCGCGTAGGCGCGAGCCTGGAACTGCAGCGACAGGTTGCCGGCAGCGGCGTTCGGCATCAGCATCGGAACGGTCAGGGGCATCACCCGGCGCGGTCCCTTCTCGCGCAGGGTGTCCCACGCGTCGAGGAGGGTCCAGAGGCCGCCGATGCCGGTGGCGAAGTCGACACCGAGGCGCTCGGGTGCGACCTCGGGCGAGCCGGCATCCGCCCAGGCCTCGCGCGCCGCGATGAGCGCGAACTGCGACGACGGGTCGAGACGCTTCGCCTCGTGGCGGGGAAGGACCTCTTCGGGGCGGACGATCGCCTCAGCGGCGAAGGTCACGGGGAGTTCGTACTGCTGCACCCAGTCGTGCTCGAGAGTGCGGGTGCCGGACTGGCCTGCGAGCAGGTTCGTCCAGTTCTCGGGAGCTGTCCCGCCGATGGCGGACGTGGCGCCGATGCCGGTGACGACGATGCGCTTGGTCATGTGTGGTTCCTTGTCAGGCGGGTCGAGCAGAGGGCGGGCAAGGCGGAGGATGCCACGCCCCGCAGATGCGGGGGTGGCATCCTGCGTGGATTACTCCTGGCCTGCGACGATGAAGTTGACGGCGTCGCCGACGGTCTTGAGGTTCTTGACCTCGTCGTCGGGGATGGTGACGCCGAACTTCTCCTCGGCGTTGACGACGATCGTCATCATCGAGATCGAGTCGATGTCGAGGTCGTCGGTGAACGACTTCTCGAGGGCGACCTCGGAGGCGTTGATGCCGGTCTCGTCGGTGATCAGCTCTGCGAGGCCAGCGAGGACCTCATCGTTGGTGAAAGCCATGTGGTCTTCCTCTTTCTTACGGGTTGTATTCGGAACCGTGGAACAGTCTAGGGAAAGTCGGCACGTTGTCAGGGAAGGACGACGACCTGAGCGGCGAACACGAGACCCGCGCCGAAGCCGATCTGCAGTGCGAGGCCGCCCGAGAGCTCGGGATGCTCGGCCATCAGACGGTGACTCGCGAGCGGGATGGAGGCCGCCGACGTGTTGCCGGTGGTCTCGATGTCGCGGGCGATCACGGTGCTCTCCGGAAGCTTGAGCTGCTTCGCGAACTCGTCGATGATGCGCATGTTCGCCTGGTGCGGGATGAACGCGGCGATGTCCGTCGGCTCGACGCCGGCCCGGTCGAGCGCCTCGCGCGCGACCTTCGCCATCTCCCAGACCGCCCAGCGGAAAACCGTCTGGCCCTCCTGACGAAGGGTGGGCCACGGCACCTCGCCGTCGCGGAACTCGGTGAGCGTCGCATTCATGCCGACAGCGTCGGCCTTCGACCCGTCCGATCCCCACACTGCGGGCGCGATGCCCGGCGTGTCGCTCGGGCCGATGAGCGCGGCTCCGGCACCGTCGCCCAGCAGGAACGAGATGCTGCGGTCGGTCGGATCGACGACGTCGGACAGCTTCTCGGTTCCGATCACGAGGGCGTAGCGGGCGGCGCCGGACCTGATCAGCGCATCCGCCTGGGTGATCGCATAGGCATAGCCGGCACAGGCGGCGTTCACGTCGTAGGCCGCGGCGGGGTTCGCACCGACGCGGTCGGCGACGATCGCGGACACCGACGGCGACTGCTTGGGGTTGCTGATGGTGGCGACGATCACGAGGTCGACCTGGTCAGCGGGGATGCCCGACTTCTCGATGGCCTCAGCGCCGGCGATCGCGGCGAGATCGATCGCGTCCGTGTCCTTGTCCGCGCGAACACGTGTGACGATGCCGGTGCGCTGGCGGATCCACTCGTCGCTCGAGTCGATCGGTCCGATGAGGTCCTCGTTCGGCACGGCGTTCTCGCCCCGGGCAGCACCGAAGGAGTAGATGCGGGTGTAGGCGGGACCGGTGATCTGGTTCAGGGTGGGGCTCATGCGGCTTCTCCGTTCAGCAGCGCGACGGCCGCATCGAGATCATCGGGGGTCTTCACGGCGACGGTCGGCACGCCGCGCAGGCCGCGCTTGGCGAGACCGGTCAGTGCGCCCGCCGGGGCGAGCTCGATCAGCCCGGTGATGCCCTGGTCGGCGAACGAGGCCATGCACAGGTCCCAGCGCACCGGCGAGGAGACCTGGTCGACGAGATAGGTCAACGCCTGCGAACCGTCACGGACGACCGAGCCGTCGCGGTTGGTCCACAGTGTGATGTCGGGATCTGCGGGAGTCACGGTCGACACGGCGTCACGCAGCGCGGCGACGGCCGACCCCATGAACGAGGTGTGGAACGCGCCCGCCACCTGCAGAGGGATGACGCGGGTGCCCTTGACGGGCTCGGTGGCGAGAGCATCGAGCCCGGCGAGCTCACCGGCCACGACGAGCTGGCCGCCGCCGTTGTAGTTGGCGGGGGAGAGACCGAGCTCGCTCAGACGGGTGAGGATGGCCTCCTCGTCTCCGCCGAGCACGGCGCTCATGCCGGTCGGAGTCTGGGCGGCGGCATCGGCCATCGCGCGGCCGCGGATGCCGACGAGGCGCATGCCGGTCTCGGCATCGATCACTCCGCTGCCGACGAGTGCGGCGATCTCGCCGACGGAGTGTCCGGCGACGCCGTCTGCTCGGCGTCCCGCGCGAGCGGTGAGTGCGGCGGCGGCGATGAGCGACGCGGCGACGATCAGAGGCTGGGCGATGCGCGTGTCGCGGATCGTGTCAGCCTCCGACACCGTTCCGTGCTGCCGGAGGTCGACCTCGGAGGCCTCGGAGTACGAGGCGAGAGTCTCCGTCACGCCGTCCAGCTCGAGCCAGGGGGAGAGGAAACCGGGGGTCTGCGAGCCCTGTCCAGGGCATACGACGACAATCACCACCCCAGTCTGCCAACGATCTGACAGAAGTGGTGGATGATCCATCACAAGATTCCGAAGAACCCTTGTGTGTGGCGTACAGCTGAAGGGCGTCTCGTGCGGCGATCAGCGTGAGGGACGCCGCAGCGGAGGGCGACGTCGCACCTGCTCGGCGGCGCCGATCGAACCGAGGATGAGCGCCGTCTGCAGGATCAGAGCCTCGCGTGGGCCCGTGGCGTCCCAACCGATGACCTCGCTGACGCGCTTCAGGCGATAGCGCACGGTGTTCGGGTGCACGAACAGCTCGCGGGCGGTCGCCTCGAGGGAGCGACCGTTGTCGAGGTAGCTCCACAGCGTCGTCACGAGGTCGGTCGAATGGGCCTGCAGCGGTCGGTAGATGCGTTCGATCAGCGTCTGCTTGGCGAGCGGATCACCGGCGAGGGCGCGCTCGGGAAGCAGGTCGTCGGCGTCGACGGGCCGCGGAGCGCTCCGCCACGCCCGCGCCACGGCGAACCCGGCGAGGGCGGCTCGGGCGCTCTGGCTCGCGTCGACGAGCGCGGCGACCGCGGGGCCGAGCACGACGTAACCCGGACCGAAGGAGGGCTCGAGGCGCGTCGCGATCTCTTCGAAGCCGAGTTCCTCCTCTTCGCCCTCCGCGAGCTCCTGGCCGGCGACGCGTGCCCGCCCGATGACGAGAACGAGGCGCGAGCCCTGCACGCCGATCAGCACATCGACCGCGAGCTTGCGTGCCGTGCGACGCACCAGATCGACATCGAACTGCGGGGGAGTCGTGCCCACCAGCACCGCGACCTCGCCGTGTCCGTGCCAGCCCAGCGCGGCGATGCGACTCGGCAGCTCTTCGTCGGCTTCGCCGGTCAGGATCGAGTCGACGACGAGCGCCTCGAGCCTGGCATCCCAGAGGCCGCGGGCCTCAGCAGCGCGGGCGTAGACGTCGGCCGCGGCGAAGGCCACGTCGCGAGAGTAGAGGAGGATCGCCTCGCGGAGATCTGCACCCCGACCCGCGACCCTCTCTTCCGTCACCTCGACGGTGACGCGGATCAACTGGAGGGTCTGCTGCAGGCTGACGCTGCGGAGCAACTCGCGCGGTGCCGCCGCGAAGATGTCGGCGGCGATCCACGGCGTCGACGTCGGGTCCTCGTACCACTGGATGAACGAGGTGATGCCCGCCTGGGCCACCAGCCCGACCGCAGAGCGGCGGGCTGGTGGCATGTCGGCGTACCACGGGAGGGTGTCCTCGAGGCGCTTGATCGTCACCGAGGCGATGTCACCGGAGATCCGGCGCAGCCAGGTGAGCGTGGCGGACTTGTCCATGCCGCGCGAAGAGGAACCCGTCACCGATGACTCAGCTTTCGCCGCCCGCGTTGCCGCTGGTGCCGGCGTTCACGTCGAGCAGGCTGTACTTCTGGATGGCCTGCGCGGCGAGAGAGCGGTCGACGACCCCGTCTTCGGCGAGCGACTGCAGCGTGCGGACGACGATCGACGGACCGTCGATCTTGAAGAAGCGACGAGCGGCCGCACGCGTGTCGGAGAAGCCGAATCCATCGGCACCGAGCGTCGCGAAACGCTGCGGGACCCAGGGACGGATCTGGTCCTGCACGGCGTGCATGTAGTCGCTCACGGCGACGACGGGACCCTCGGCACCCTGCAGCTTCTGCGTGAGGTACGCGGTGCGGGGCTCTTCTTCGGGGTGCAGGAAGTTGTGCTCGTCGGCGGCGAGGCCGTCGCGGCGCAGCTCGGTCCACGAGGTGACCGACCAGACATCGGCGATCACGCCCCAGTCGTTCTTCAGCAGCTCCTGTGCTTCGAGAGCCCAGGGGAGTCCGACGCCCGAGGCGAAGAGCTGGGCACGCGGGCCCTCGCCCTCGCCGACGGAGATGCGGTGGATGCCGCGCACGATGCCGTCGACGTCCACGTTCTCCGGCTCGGCCGGCATCACCATCGGCTCGTTGTAGAGCGTGATGTAGTACATGACGTTCGGGTCTTCGTGGTTGCCGCCGTACATGCGCTCGAGACCGGAGCGCATGATGTGCGCGATCTCATAGCCGTAGGCCGGGTCGTACGACACCGTCGCCGGGTTGGTGGCGGCGAGCAGGTGCGAGTGGCCGTCGGCGTGCTGCAGGCCTTCACCCGTGAGGGTGGTGCGGCCGGCCGTCGCCCCCATGATGAAGCCGCGCGCCATCTGATCACCGGCGGCCCACTGGGCGTCACCGGTGCGCTGGAAGCCGAACATCGAGTAGAAGAGGTAGATCGGGATCAGCGGCTCGCCGTGCGTGGCGTACGACGTGCCGGCCGCGGTGAACGCCGCGAGGGCGCCCGCCTCGTTGATGCCGACGTGCACGATCTGTCCCTGAGGGCTCTCCTTGTAGGCGAGGAGGAGCTCGCGGTCGACCGAGGTGTAGTGCTGGCCGTTCGGGTTGTAGATCTTCGCCGAGGGGAAGTACGCGTCCATGCCGAACGTACGGGCCTCGTCCGGGATGATCGGGACGATGCGGTGCCCGAAGTCCTTCGAGCGCAGCAGGTCCTTCAGCAGACGGACGAACGCCATGGTCGTGGCGATCTCCTGCGTGCCGGAGCCCTTCTTCGGAAGCGCATAGGCCGTGTCGTCGGGAAGCGAGAGTCCCACGTGAGTGGAACGGCGCTCGGGCAGGTAGCCGCCGAGAGCCTGGCGACGCTCGAGCATGTACTGGATCGTCTCGTCCTGCGGGCCCGGGTTGTAGTACGGGGGCAGGTAGGGGTTCTCCTCGAGCAGCGCATCCGTGATCGGGATGTGCATCGCGTCGCGGAACGTCTTCAGGTTGTCCAGCGTCATCTTCTTCATCTGGTGGGTCGCGTTGCGGCCCTCGAAGTGCGGACCGAGGCCGTAGCCCTTGACGGTCTTCGCGAGGATGACGGTGGGCTTGCCCTTGTGCTCGGTCGCAGCCTTGAACGCGGCGTAGACCTTGCGGTAGTCGTGGCCACCGCGCTTCAGGTTCCAGATGTCGTCGTCGGAGTAGTCCTTGACGAGGGCCGCGGCACGCTCGTCGCGGCCGAAGAAGTGCTCGCGGACGTACGCGCCGGACTCGGCCTTGTAGGTCTGGTAGTCGCCGTCGGGGGTGACGTTCATCAGGTTGAGCAGCGCACCCTCGGTGTCGCGGGCGAGCAGGTCGTCCCATTCGCGACCCCAGACGACCTTGATGACGTTCCAGCCCGCGCCGCGGAAGAACGACTCGAGCTCCTGGACGATCTTCCCGTTGCCGCGCACCGGACCGTCGAGACGCTGGAGGTTGCAGTTGACGATGAACGTCAGGTTGTCGAGCCCCTCGTTGGCTGCGACCTGCAGCTGTCCGCGGCTCTCGACCTCGTCCATCTCACCGTCGCCGAGGAAGGCCCAGACGTGGGACTGCGACGTGTCCTTGATGCCGCGGTTCTCGAGGTACTTGTTCGACATCGCCTGGTAGATGGCGTTGATCGGACCGAGTCCCATGGAGACGGTGGGGAACTGCCAGTACTCCGGCATCAGACGCGGGTGCGGGTACGACGGGATGCCGTGCGGTGCGTGCGACTTCTCCTGGCGGAAGCCGTCGAGCTGGTCTTCGCTCAGGCGGCCCTCGAGGTACGAGCGCGCGTAGGTGCCGGGGGAGGCGTGGCCCTGGATGAAGATCTGGTCGGCGCCACCGGGGTGGTCTGCGCCCTTGAAGAAGTGGTTGAAGCCGACCTCGTACAGAGCGGCCGACGATGCGTACGTCGAGATGTGGCCGCCGACGCCGATGCCGGGGCGCTGCGCGCGGTGCACGGTGATCGCGGCGTTCCAGCGGATCCACGCACGGTAGCGGCGCTCGATCTCCTCGTCACCCGGGAACTCGGGCTCGTTCTCCGGCGCGATCGTGTTGATGTAGTCGGTGGTCGGGACCATCGGCACGCCCAGGTGCAGCTCCTTCGAGCGCTTGAGCAGGCTGAGCATGATCTCGCGGCCACGACCGTGGCCCTTCGCGTCGACGAGCTCGTCGAGAGACTGCTGCCACTCGCCCGTCTCTTCCGGATCGCTGTCGAGGGGGCCCTGGGAATACGGATCCTGGTCGTGCACAGTCACGGGGAGCCTTTCGTCAAGCTGGCAGGTCATGCCAATGAAACGGGAAGCGACGCGGGCAGCCTTGTCGGCTGTGCACAACGCGTGCCGCCCTCAGCCTATCCCTCTTCCACGACATCAGCGCGCATCGGGTCATCTGTAGACTGGGACGCACCAGGGCCTTTAGCTCAGCTGGTAGAGCGCCACGTTTACACCGTGGATGTCGTCGGTTCGATCCCGGCAGGGCCCACCGCATCGATCATCTGCTGAAGGCGGACGCTCCTCCACCCCGTGTCTCCGACGGGGCGCAGAACTCTACTCCGCAGGGTCGAGAATGGCCAGGGTCGGCTGATTTCTTCCTGCGGCGTCGCGCCGCTCGTAGAGTTCTCCGTGGACTCTGAGCGGCTTGCGGACGTCGAGGCGATGCCGGGAAGGAGGCCACGTGGACATCTGTCGAGAGTGTCGGTTCGTCGTGGTCAATCCGGTGGGCCGACTCACCGTCTCGCGTGTGGGACTGCTCTCCGACGCCCGGTTCCCCGGCCGGAGCATCCTGAGCCTCCGCGATCACTACGACGACATCGCCGACGCGCCGGCGGAGATCGCCGAGCTCTTCCTGGTCGACATCCAGTTCGCCTCTCGCATCATCCGCCGAGCGACCGGAGCCGATCGGGTCGATGTCGTGCTCTCCGGAGCTGCAGGGCCGCATGTGCATGCGCACCTGGTCCCGCGCCGCCGAGACCGCGACCCTCGTCCTGACCACGGCCCCGACGAGGACCCGAGGGCGTGCCGGCCGCTCGAGCCGCTTCCTGAAGCGATGGCCGTCGGACTGCTCGCCGCGGCCTTCGACGTGGCCGGGGCCGGTCTCGCCGGGACATAGCGATGGCGCACCCGGACTCTCGGTCCGGATGCGCCATCGTGTGCCGCGTGGGCGGCTACTGCTGGATGAAGGCGAGGATGTCGGGGTTGATCACATCGGCGTGCGTCGTCAGCATGCCGTGGGGGAACCCGGGGTAGATCTTCAGGGTCGAGTCGCTCAGGAGCTCCGCCTGCTTCAGAGCGGCATCCTTGTACGGCACGACCTGGTCGTCGTCGCCCTGGATCACGAGGACCGGAACGGTGATCGCCGTGAGGTCTTCGGTCTGGTCCGTCTCGGAGAAGGCCTTGATCCCCTCGTAGTGAGCGAGGGCGCTGCCCGTCATGCCCTGTCGCCACCAGTTGTCGACCACGGGCTGCGACAGCGTGACACCATCACGGTTGAAGCCGTAGAAGGGCCCGGAGGCGACAGCCTGGAAGAACTCGGCGCGATTCGCGGCGAGTGCCTCGCGGAAGCCGTCGAAGACCGAGATCGGGGTGCCCTCGGGGTTGCTGTCGGTCTGCACCATCAGCGGCGGCACCGACGAGACGAGCACCGCCTTGGCGACGCGGCCCTGCGGCTGTCCGTACTGCGCGACGTAGCGCGCGACCTGGCCGCCGCCCGTCGAGTGCCCGATGTGGATGGCGTTGCGGAGGTCGAGGTGCTCGACGACGGCCGAGGCATCGCTGGCGTAGTGGTCCATGTCATGGCCGGTGCCGATCTGCGACGACCTTCCGTGGCCCCGGCGGTCGCTCGCGATGACGCGGTAGCCCTTGTCGAGGAAGAACAGCATCTGCGCATCCCAGTCGTCGGACGAGAGCGGCCAGCCGTGGTGGAACATGATGGGCTGCGCGTCGGGGCTGCCCCAGTCCTTGTAGTAGATCTCTGCGCCATCATCCGTGGTCACGAACGCCATGATCAGCCTCCAGGTTTCCGCCGTCCCGAGAGAGATCAGGACGACTGTCGAACGCCCCACGTCAGCTTCGTGGGAGCGCGACCACGCTAACCCGTCCGTCCTCACGGCGCGCTCGACATCTGTCCAGAATCCGTCCCCGCCGTTTTCGACATCTGTCCGGTGCGGCGTCGAGGCCGCATCGATAGCGTCTCGACCATGTCGAACTTCCGGATCTCGCACGGGGCGGGATTCTGGGTGGTCGCCTCCGCCTTCCTGCTCGTGATGGCGTACGCGACCGTGCCGACCCCTCTGTACCCGCTGTACCAGGAGGTCGACGGGTTCCCGGTCTCGGTGATCACCTCGCATGGCACGAGGTGCCGGGACTGCTCGCCGCGAGGCTGGTGAACGGCGCGAGCGTCGGCATCCTCACCGCCACCGCCACCGCGCATCTGGGTGAGCTGCGGGCCCGGGCGCGCCCCAGTGAGAACGCGATCATGGCCGCATCCGTGGCGGGTGCCGCCAATCTCGGCGGACTGGCGCTCGGACCGCTGATCGGCGGTCTGTTCGCCGAGTTCCTGCCCGCGCCGCTGGTGCTGCCGCACGCGGTCTTCCTCGTCGTGCTCATCGCGGCCGCGATCGCGGTGTCCGGTGTCCCGGAGACGGTGACGCCACCCGGCGAGCCGAGACGGTACAGGCCCCAACGCATAGCCGCACCGCCGCGATCGAGGGCGGCATTCATCGCCGCGGGCTTCGGAGCATTCGCCGGATTCGCCCTGTTCGGCCTGTTCACCTCTCTCGCGCCCACCATCCTCATCAGCACGTTCGGCGAGCATGACCACCTTCTCGCCGGGATCACCGCGTGCTCGGTGTTCGCTGCCGCGGCAACCGGCCAGGTGGCTCTCGCTCGGGTGCCGCTGCGCATCCAGCTGACGGTCGCGGCCGTCTGCTGCGCATGCGGGCTCGTCGCCGTCGCCGCAGGAACGCTGGTGCCGTCGCTCGCGGTGTTCCTCATCGGAGGCGTCGTCGCAGGCGTCGGCGTCGGGCTGCTGTTCAAGTCGTCGGTCGCGACGGCCGCGGGCCTCGCCGAGCCGGGACGACGGGGGAGACGCTCGCGCTGGTCTTCCTCATCGCCTACTGCGGCCTCGCGCTTCCGGTGCTCGCGATCGGAGTGATCCTCACGTTCGCATCGCAGACCACGGTGCTCCTCGTCTTCATCTCGATCGTGTCGGTCGCGACCGTCTCGGCGGCGGTCGTCATGCGTCGCGCGCTCGTCGGTCAGGAGCCCGGCGCGAGGGCCGGACGTGCAGTGTCCGGTCGCGACGAAACCGCCCCGTAACCGGCGCGCCATCATCCCGCCGACGAGACCTGCCAAGCTGAGATCAGCGAAAGGCGGACGTCGTGACACACCCCTCACCCTTCGGGCTGATGCTGCGCTCGTTGCGCGTGGGCCAGAACCTGACTCTCGAAGCGCTCGCGTCTCGATCCGGGGTGAGCGTGCGCACGATCGGCGACCTCGAACGCGGAGCGAGCGCCTCGCCGCAACGGCGCACCGTCGATGCGCTCGCCGACGGACTCGGACTCGATGTGGCCGATCAGCATGCGTTCCTCCGCGCTGCGCGTGCCCGGCCCCGTGCCGCCGTCGCGACAGAGCCCGCGGGGGCCATCGCCCCGCACCGGGTGTTCGACTTCTCGGGCCGGCAGGCCGAGATCGATGAAGCACTTCGCATCCTGCACGGCCCTCCGCCCGCAGATCGGCAGCGACCGGCGCTGGTCATCAGCGGCGCGCCGGGAATCGGCAAGACGACCGGCGCCGTCGAGATCCTTTCGCGTGGAGGAGAGGCCGACCGCCGTCCGCTGGTCTTCGTGGGGCTGGATGGCTTCAGCTCGTCTCCGCTGACACCGCTCCAGGTGGTCACCGCCATGCTGCGGCAGCTCCCCGGAGCGGAGCAGAAGCCGCCTGCTGATCTGGCGACGGCGCGGACCCAATGGCAGGCAGCGGTCGCGGAGGCTCCCGTCCAGGTGCTGCTCGACAACGTCGCGAACGAGGCGCAGATCCGTCCGATCCTGTCGATCTGCGCGGGAGATGTCGTGGTCGTGACGTCGCGCCGCAGTCTCGCAGGCCTCGAAGGGGTGCGGCGCCTGCGGCTCGGGCCCCTGCAGCGGGACGAGAGCATCGCGTTCCTCGGTCGTCTCATCCCGCATGACGATGCCTCCGACCTGGATGCGCTGAGTGAGATCGCGGCCCTGTGCGATGACGTGCCCCTCGCGCTTCGAGTGGTCGGCAACCGCATCGCCAGTCGCCCCTCATGGACGGCCGCCGATCTCCTGAGCCGCCTGCGCACGTCGGAGGACAGGCTGCGCATGCTCGTCGCCGGTGACCTGGCCGTGGAAGCGGCCATCTCTCTCTCCTACGAGGAGCTCGACCCGCGCACTGCCGCGCTGTTCCGGTGGATCTCGCTCATCGACGGTCGCACCTTCGGGGCCCATCTCGCCGCGGCTGCCGTGCGATCGTCAGATGTGGCCGAGGTGGAGCGACGGCTGGACGACCTCACGGACCTGGGAATGCTCGAGGCGCGTGGTGGCGACCGCTACCGTCTGCACGACCTGATGCGTCTCTTCGGGCTGGGCAAGCTGCGCGATGCTGTCGGATCCGACGAGATCGCGCGGCGGCACGCCCATATCCGCGCGTGGCTGCTGGGGAGTCTGGAGCGCGCCGGCGCCTGGTACGAACCGGGAAGGGATGCGAGCGCAGTCTCACGCAACGGCCGCAGCTTCATCGATGCCGAGGCCGCCGCGGTGTGGATCCGCGAGGAGGTCGAGCACTGGTGGCCGGCGTATGCGGAGGCAGCGGAGCTCGGCGAGGACGCGATGGTCTGCGACGTCGCGGATGCGCTGCACTGGTACTCCGACATCTGGATCACGTGGGGACACTGGCATCGATTCTTCTCTCTCGCGGCTGCGGCGGCGAAGAGGCTGGGCGACCCGAGAGCAGAAGCCGCGCAGCTGGGGTACGTCGCGTGGGCGGAGATCGTCGAGGTCGGTGACCGGGCGCACGCGGTGCTCACCGGGCATGCCGCGCTGGAGGCGGCCACCCGCGCGGGTGATGCCGCGCAGCAGGGCTGGGCGCACTACTACATCGGGTGGGCGAGCTGGACGCTGGATCGTCTCGTCGAGGCCGACGAGGCGGCCGCGGCCGCCATGGTCGCCTTTCGCGCGGCTCAGGAGACGACAGGGGCGGAGAACGCGCAGGTGCTCTCGTCGATGGTCAAGGCCCGACGCGGCAAGTACCTCGAGTCGATCCCCGAGACGGAGGCGACGCTCGCGCGCGTCCGATCCGCCGAGACCACGGACAGTCTGACCAGCATCGTCACGCAGTTCGCGGCGTGCCTCGACCTCGTCGACGCCTACGTCGCCGTCGGACGACACGAGGACGCGGTCCGAGTCGGCGCGCTGGGCATCGAGATCGCACGATCGCTCAAGGACGACACCCGTGTGCTGCTGATGATGCGCCGGCACATCCGTGCGCTGATCCACGCGGGCGACGGCGACGCTGCGATCGCCGAGGCGGATGAGGCTCTGGCCATGCTGGGGCCGGGGAGCAGCGAGGCGTTCATCTTCGACAGAGTGCGCCGGGAGGTGTCGCTCATCGGCACGTCTCGCGCACCCGGTTCAGAGGGCGATGCAGCGTGATCGTCCGGCGGGGTCCCGCGGTCACAGGCGGCCGGTCGACTCCCAGAGCCTGATGAGCTTCAACGCAAGATGGAGAGTGCTGCGCGCGACGCCGTCGTCGAGCGCCTCTCTGACCACCTCGGACAGACGCTCGAGCCGGTAGTAGAGCGTAGTCCGATGGACGAACAGGATGCGGCATGCCGCGACGACGTTCGCACCCACGTCGAGATACGTCTCGACGGTCAACCGCTGGCTATCGTCTCGTTGGGAGTAGAGCGCATGCGCGGCGGGCGAGATGATCCGGAGTGCTGCCGGATCGGCTGACGCCGAGGCGAGCAGCCGCCATCCGCCGAGAGCGCTCGAGTCGACCGAGGGGTGGAACTGCGGGAGGGCGGCCGCGAGAGAGGCGGCGATGACGGCCTCATCGGCGGCGCTGCGCAGGTCCGACGCGCCCTGCGCAGGGGACGCGGTGCCGATTCCGAGAATGCGGATGCCGCGTCTCGCCGCCTCGTCGAGGAGGAGGTCGGTGAGGCCGTTGTCGGACGGCTGTCCCACGAGCAGGACGACACCGCGCTCCAGCCCGATGAAATGAGCCGGCACGGGCCGGAGGTGCGTCAGGTGGCGTCCGAAGGCGATGCGGTCGACATCGCTCACCGTCGCATCGATGAGGACGGCTCGAGCGACCGTGCCGGGGCCCGGCCGGAGCCACCGCTGCTGGACGGCGTGCGCGAAGGCGCCGCGACGCACGGACTCGTCGGCGTGCAGCAGATCGACCAGGATCGACTCTCGATCGACACGCGACGAGCCAGGGGCCCTGCGCAGGGCGATACGGGTGAGGGCGACGGCCGCATCGATCGCCTCGAACTCGCTCGCCGTGAGCTGCGGGCCATCTCCGAGGTCGATCTCGATGACGGCGACCGGGACACCGTCGTCATGCACCGGAACGGAGAGGAGCGAGGCGGATGCCTGAGGTGATGCGGACAGCCCGCCGTCGGACGCCGCCGGACCGAACTCGTGCACGACCACTCGGCGGTGCAGGGATGCTGCGAGTTGGAGGGCGATCTCCGACAGCGCCGTCGAGGCTGCGGGGGTCGTCGTATCGCTGATCGTCATGGGTCGCTCCTGTGCGGGGGATGGGCTCACCGTGTCGCTCTGCGTCGATGGATGCGGACGTCACATCCACCGAACTCGAGTACGCCCCATAGAAGCGTCTTCCGAGCAGCCGCACCAGGCGGAAAGCAGGCAGAAGTGAGGAACGACCGTCTTCGACTCCTGTCGCATGGTCGTGAGTCTGACGGTTCATAGATTCGTATTCAGTGGACGAAGGGACACGAGGTGACGCGATGATGAGCAGCAGCACGGTCGTCCTCGTGCACGGAGCCTTCCTCGACGCATCCGGTTGGTGGCCGGTCGTGCTCCGCCTGCTAGACGGCGGACACCGGGTGCTCGCTCCTCCGGTGACCGGCCGCAGCTTCCGCGGCGACTGCGACTACATCCGCACGATCGTCGAGCACGTCGACGGAGAGGTGCTGCTCGTCGGACACGGGTATGGCGCGGCCGTCATCACGGTCGTCGGCGAGGCGGCGAACGTCTCAGGGCTGCTCTTCATCGCGGGCTATGCGCTGGAACGGGGCGAGAGCATCGCCGAGATGCGAGACCTCTTCGCGCCGGCAGAGGCATCCGCGCATCTCGTGGCCACCGTGTTCCCGGGTGAAGACGGCGCACGGCGAACGGAGCTGACCGTCGCACCCGACCAGTTCGCGCGCCTTCTCGCGCAGGGCCTTCCCGCCGACGAATCGGGAGTCCTCGCGGTCTCACAGCGCCCGATCTCCGACTCCGTGTTCGCCGAGCGGGCGTCCGGCGCGGGCTGGAGCGTGACGCCGAGCTGGGGCGTCGTGGCGACTCACGACCGTCTCATCAGCCCGCACCTCCAGCGCTTCGGATATCGGCGAGCGGGATGTCGAGCGGTGAGGGAGCTGGACGCACCGCACCTGGTCACGCAGACGCACGCCGCGGAGATCGTGCGGTTCATCGACAGCATCCTCGACGAGATCGAGACCCGTGGCTGAGCAGCAGGGGAGTGCTGTCGACCCCCGCCCCGGTTGGACGGCGGGGTTCGCGCCGCTCGCCGTCCCGATCTTCCGCCTGGTGTGGCTGGCATCGATCGTCAGCAACATCGGCAGCTGGATGCAGACCGTCGGCGCTCAATGGCTCCTGGTGCAGGACGACAGCTCGCCGCTGCTCGTCGCGCTCGTGCAGACGGCATCGGCAGCGCCCGTGCTCCTGTTCGCGATCCCGGCCGGCGTCATCGGCGAGTTCCTCAACCGTCGGCGCGTCCTTCTCTGGTCGCAGACGGTCCAACTCGCCGTCGTGCTGGGTCTCACGTATCTGACCGCGGTCGGCCAGACGACCACGACCATCCTGCTGGCGTCGACGTTCGTGCTGGGGACGGTCTCGGCCATCCAGCTGCCGGCATTCCAGGCACTCGTGCCGGACATCGTGCCACCGAAGCTCCTGATCGATGCGGCGAGCCTCTCCTCGATCGGCGTGAACATCGCCCGCGCGGTGGGACCGGCGATCGCCGGCCTCGTGGTCGCCCAGTTCGGCGTCGCCGCGGTCTTCCTGCTCAATGCGCTCTCCTTCCTGGTGTTCCTGGGCGTGCTGCTCTTCTGGAAGACCTACAGTCCGCCGGTGGCTCGGCCCGAGCCCTTCGTCGATGCGACGCGGGCCGGCATCCGCTACATCCGCCACTCGCGGATCGTCCGCCGCATCCTGCTGCGGCTCGCCGTCTTCCTGATACCGGCGAACGCGCTCTGGGCGCTGCTGCCGACCATCGCCAAGAACTCGCTCGGGTTCTCTGCGAGTGGCTACGGCCTTCTGCTGGCAGCGCTGGGAGCAGGATCGATCGTCGGTGCGTTCGTGCTTCCGTGGGCGCGGCGCGTCGCAGCGGTCAACGGTGTGGTGCTGACCTCGTCCGTGGTCTTCGGGGCGGGACTCGTGGTCCTCGTGACCTCGCCGACCCTGTGGATCACCTTTCCGGCGCTCGTGGCGACCGGTCTCGCCTGGATCGGGGTGATCGCGACCATCAACGGCACGGTGCAGGCGTTCCTGCCCGTCTGGGTGCGTACGCGCGGCCTGTCGTTCTACCAGCTCGTCCTCTTCGGCTGCACGGCCGCCGGGTCTGCGGGCGCGGGCGTGCTCGCGTCCGTGTGGGATCCCGGGCTCGTGGTCATCGGGGCCGGGATCCTCTGCGGCCTGGGCGGACTCTCCCTGCTCGTGTGGCCCATGCCGGCGACGAGCGGCATCGGCCGCGGCATCGTGGAGGTGCCGGGGGTCGAGGACCGGCCCCGCCCGGACGGTGCTGACGACGCGCCCGTTCTGGTGGTCATCCGGTATCGCATTCCGGTCGAGCGGAGACAGGAGTTCCTCGACACGATGACCGGCGTGCAGCAGACCCGTCTGCGGACGGGGGCGCGGGGGTGGCAGGTGTACGTCGACGCCGACGACCCGGGGTCGGTCATCGAGGCGTACTCCGTCGGCTCGTGGCGCGAGCACGTGAGTCAACACGAAGGTCGCACCACCGACTTCGACGCCCAGCAGATCGCCCGTGCGCGCGCGATGAGCACCCAGGAGCTCGAGGTGACGCACCTGCTCGCCATCCCCCTGCCTCACCACCGCGGCGTCGAGAAGCGCCGCACCCGCGACAAGAGACGGAGCATCCCGCATGGAACGTGACGACAACCCCACCACTCACCCCGAGATCCCGTCGCTGGGCGACCCCGATCTGCCGCAGGAGGGGGAGGTGAACATCGCCGACCGCCCGCAGAGCAACACGATGACCGGTCCGCAGAACGAGGTCATCGAGTCGCAGTTCCCGAACCAGATGCACGCGCCGGCGACGGACATCAGCACGCAGCCGTTCTTCTGGTCCTCGTTCAACATCTCACCCCGCCGGGTGCAGCGCGGCGGGTGGGGGGCGCGGGAGCTCACGAAGCAGGACTTCCACATCTCCGACGAGATCGCCGGGGTCAACATGTACCTCGAGCCGGGCGGCATCCGCGAACTGCACTGGCACCAGACCGCCGAATGGGCGGTCATGACCCGCGGCAAGGCGCGCGTGACGACTCTCAGCAGATCGGGTCTGCCCGCGGTGGAGGATGTCGAAGAGGGCGACCTGTGGTTCTTCCCGGCGGGCACCCCGCACTCCCTGCAGGGTCACGGGCCGGACGGGGCGGAGTTCGTGCTGGCGTTCGATGACGGCGACCAGTCCGAGTCGAACACACTGCTGCTGACCGACTGGTTCGCACACACCCCGCCCGAGGTCCTCGCGAAGAACTTCGGCGTCGCGCAGTCGGTCTTCTCCGACATCCCGCTGCACAACCTCTGGATCTTCCCCGGCGAAGAGCCACCCGCGCTCGACATCGACCAGGCCGCCGCGGGCGTGGAATGGGGCATGGAACCGGTCATCTTCCGGCTATCGCGCTCGAAGCCGCTGTATGAGAACTCCGGTGGATCCATCCAGATCGCCGACTCGACGAACTACGCCTACTCGAGCACGGTCGCTGCAGCGCTCGTGACGGTCGAGCCGGGATCCATGCGGGAGCTGCACTGGCACCCGAACGCCGACGAATGGCAGTACTACCTGCGCGGCTCCGCCCGCATGACCGTCTTCAACACCGGCCCCCATGCGAACACGACCGACTTCCGCGCCGGTGACGTGGGCGTGGTCAGGAAGAATCTCGGCCATTACATCGAGAACACCGGCGACGACGTGCTGCAGTTCCTCGAGGTGTTCCGCACCGACAAGTACGAGGAGATCTCGCTCGCGAACTGGCTCTCCCACGTGCCCCCGCAGCTCGTCTCCGCCCATCTGAACATCGACCCCGCGGTGCTGGCGACGTTCCCCCGCGGAGCACAGGGCATCACACCACTGCGCTGATCAGCGCCCTCCGAGCGCGATCAGCGTTGAGCGCCTTCGGCGAGGTATCGGTGGATGAGGGTGACGGCCATCGCGCCCTCGCCGACGGCGGATGCGACGCGCTTGACGGAGTTCGCACGGACGTCGCCGGCCGCGAAGATCCCGGGCACGGATGTCTCGAGGTAGTAGGGCGAGCGATCCAGCGGCCACTTCTGCAGGTCGTCGGAGGAGAGGTCCACGCCGGTGAGCAGGAACCCGCGACTGTCGAGCTGCACATCCGTCGTCGCCGCCCACTCGGTGTTGGGAGCCCCGCCGATGCAGACGAACAGGTGGGTCGCGGGCACGCGTGTGGTCCTGCCCGCCTGGTCGAGGGTGATCTCCCGCAGATGCTCGTCTCCGTCGACCGCGACGACGCGGGTGTGGACGAGGATGGTGACGTTGCTCTGCGCGGCGAGCCGGTCGAGCAGATAGGCCGACATGGTCGACGAGAGCGAGGGGCCGCGGACGACGACAGTGACGTGCGCCGCGTGGGCCGCGAGGTTCATGGCCGCCTGTCCTGCGGAGTTGGCGCCGCCGACGACGTACACGTGCTGACCGATGCAGGCGGAGGCTTCGCTGGTGCCCGCGCCGTAGTAGATGCCGGCACCGCGGAAGCCCTGCTCGCCGTCGAGGCCGAGTCTGCGCCACTGCACGCCGGTGGCGCAGAGCGCCGCGCGTGCATGGATCTCCGATCCGTCGGCGAGCCGAGCCCGCACGTCGTGGTCCCTGAACGTGCGGGCGATGCCGTACCTCATGACGATGAGTTCGGCGCCGAAGGAGAGCGCCTGCCGGCGGGCGCGCTCGGCGAGCTCCGCCCCGGCGATCCCCCCGGGGAAACCGAGGTAGTTCTCGATGAGGCTGCTGAAACCGGCCTGCCCGCCGACGGCGTCGCGCTCTACGACGGCGACGCTGAGACCCTCGGATGCCGCGTAGACGGCGGCCGAGAGTCCGGCGGGTCCTGCTCCGTAGATGATGAGGTCGTACGTCGACTGCGCCGGAGGCTTCACCCAGCCGAGAGCCGCAGCGACCTGCTCGGGATTCGGGTCCTCCAACACGGCGCCTTCGGGAAGGACGACCAGCGGTAGTCGCCTGCCGGTCAGGTCGATTCCTGCCGCCGCGGCGGCACCTCGGGGAACCATGATCGGCAGGAACGGAACCTCGCTGCGGGTCAGATAGTCGCGCAACGCGAAAGCCTGCGGCCCGTCGGCGTCGGCGATGAGACGCAGGGGCGACCGCTGGTCGGGTGCCTCGGTCACGCGTCGCCTGCGAGCTGCTCCTGCCAGTCCGCAGGCACGCGCTCAGCCGGGCCGGGGGTGGTCTGCGACCGCGGATGGCTGTGCGGGGGAGCGAGGACGGGACCGTCGAAGGCTGTCTCGGTGCCGAAGTCCCAGAACCAGTCCTCACCGGGCTCGAAGCTCTGGATCACTCGATGGCCGCTCGTGTGCGCGTGCTTCGTCGCATGCTTGTGCAAGGAGTCGTCGCAGCATCCGATGTGCCCGCAGTAGGCGCACCGGCGCAGATGCAGCCACCACGAGCCGATCGCCTCGCAGTCCAGACACCCTGGGCCGGAGGGGGGAACGTCCGCCCGGATGAAGTCGCTGACGTCGCTCATGGGTGCATCTCCTGTCGTCGGTATGCCGTCGGGGTCATGATGTCGGGATTCCGTGTCGTACTCAAGGGTGCCCGCGGGAGTCCTCATGTTCCTTCGACACCCGTCGAAGCCGTGCTCGTCGACATCCTCTAGGTTCGGGGAGGTGAGCACCTCTTCCTCCCGCCGGGTCCCGATCGAATCGCAGAAGGTCGATGCGCCGCTGACGTCCAGCGCGACGTTCCTCGTGCTGCAGATCGCTGACGGAGCGGATGCCGCGTCGACCGCGCGCGACGCGATCGCCGGTATCGATGACCTCGTGAAGAACGTCGGATTCCGTGATCTCGACGCGATGCTGTCGTGCACGGTCGGCATCGGAGCCGCGGCGTGGCCGCGCCTCACCGCGCGCCGGGTTCCGGCGGAGCTGCACCCCTTCGCACCGGTCGTCGGCCCGGTGCACACCGCGCCGGGCACGCCCGGGGATCTCCTCTTCCATATCCGTGCGAACCGCCAGGATCTCGTGTTCGAGTTCGAGCGCCAGTTGCTCGACGTGCTGGGCGACGCCGTGACCGTGGTCGACGAGACCTCGGGATTCCGGTATTTCGACGTGCGCGACCTGCTCGGCTTCGTCGACGGGACCGCGAACCCGGTGGGGAACGCCGTCGCCGAGTCGACGCTGGTGGGCGCAGAGGACGGTGATCACGTCGGGGGCAGCTACGTCGTCGTCCAGCGATATCTGCACGACCTCGGTCAGTGGCAGGCGCTGACGACCGAGCAGCAGGAGGCCGTGATCGGCCGCAAGAAGGCCGACAATGTCGAGCTCGACGATGCGGCCGTCGGGCAGAAGTCCCACAAGACCCTCGCCACGATCGTGGTCGACGGTGTCGAGCACGACATCCTTCGTGACAACATGCCTTTCGGCAGCCCGGGCTCGTCGTCCTTCGGCACCTACTTCATCGGATACTCGCGCTACCTGTGGGTCATCGAGAAGATGCTCGAGAACATGTTCATCGGTGACCCGCCCGGCGCCTACGACCGACTCCTTGACTTCTCCCGCGCCACGACCGGCAGCACCTTCTTCGCGCCGTCCGCGGACTTCCTCAGCGGGCTCGCCGACGAGCCGATGCCCGTGCAGCGCATCTGACGGCAGACGAGCGGACAAGAGTCACCTCCCCTCCCGCGCCGCACGCGCGTAGCGTTGATATATGGGAAGACTCTTCTACGGAGCCGCTCAGCCGCCGATCCTCATCGAGGACCGAGCGTTGGCTCACCTCAAGATCGTCGTCACGACGAAGCTGCGCCGCAACGAGAGCTTCACCCTGTCGTGGATCCACAAGGACGGCGAGGTCCCCGGTCGATCGACCATCTGGCTGCATCCATCGATCCCGCTGCGCTTCGTGTTCGACGAGACGGAGGCGCCGACGCTGAACCGTCGGTGGATCGAGGAGCTCTCTCAGACACTCAGCAGCACGGGCGGCGTCTGCCTGACTGCGGAGATCATTGATGCCACCGAAGGCGGCGAATCGGAACGCGCAGGCAGAGGGCGGTGACCGACTCGCTCACAGGGTGAGGCGGCGGTCGACGATCTGCTGCGCGACATCGTGCAGTCGCCCACCGACAGAGCGCGCGTGTCGTCGAAGGATGGTGAAGGCATCGTCGATGGAGACGCTGCGCTGAAACGACAGCGCGCCCTTCGCCTGCTCGATCACGATCCTGCTGTCGAGCGCGTGCTGAAGCTGCGCGGTGCGGTCGGCGTGCGCGCGGAGCGTGCGATGCTGCACCAGACCGATCGTGGCGAACTCGCCGAGTGCCTGAGCGACGGCCGCATCCTGGTCGGTGAGCACGCCGACCCTGTCGAAGAAGAGGTTCAGCGCACCGAGATGCTGATCGCGAAGCGAGAGCGGCACCGCGTAGCCGGCGCGAAGGCCGCGTCGCACCGCGAGAGGAGCGAACTCGGGCCAGCGATCGGCGCTCGCCCGCAGATCGGGTGTCTCCACCACGCGCCCGGACCGGAAGCTGTCGAGGCAGGGGCCCTGCTCGATGCCGAGCTCTGCCTCCTCCACATCGCTCGCGCGCTCACTCGTCGAGCCCAGCACGTGGAGTTGTCCTCCGGCATCGGCCAGGACGATGCCGGCGTCGACCGCAGGGGTGAAGTGCGTCGCGGCCTCGACGAGAAGGTCCACGGTGTCGATGACGTCATAGTCCGGATCCAGAGCGTCAGCCAGGCGGCGGAAGACAGCGGTCAGGTCGTTCGGCGAGTGCGGGTCGCGGATCACATCGAACGGCATTCGGATGCGATCCTCAACTCACGCCCACGGCATGGCCCTGCTCTGCGCCCACGTTCTCGGGTTCGTGAACCAGATACAGTCCGGACGGCGCATTCGCGGTGAACGCGAGCGCGTCGATCCAGTGCCGATTGAGCTCGGGGACTTTGCCGCCGGTGTACTTGAAGACGAGGTTGCAGCCGGGGTGCATCCAGACCGAACTCCGACCTCCGCCGATGCTGGCGTCCTCCCTCCAGGTGAAGAGGAACGGCTCGCCGCGGCGCAGCTTCGTCGTCATCACGATCTGCAGATGATGGAGCGCGCGGTCGTCGATCTCCACCTTCTGATTTCCCTCGTACACGAACTTGCCCATGATGGGACGTCCCTTCGTAGATCTCCTTCTGTGCCCAGACCTACAGGGGTGGGGTGCCCCCCGCAAGGCCCTTGCAGACCGATCGAGAGTGTTCCTGCGCCGTTCGCAGGCGTCTCGGTCGGACGCCTTTTACGCCCGGAACCTCGATTTCGGCAAGGGTGCTGGAACGGCTTTCTCACCCCATTAGACCAGTGCTCACCAATCCAGCGGATCGGTCGACGAAGTCGTCCGATCCGAGACGACCCCGCACGAAGGAGCACTGATGTCGGACACTTATGGCACGACGAGCCTGAGCGGCTCGGACGCGCATCACGAGCAGGATTCAGGGAAGGCGGAGGCTGCCAAGAACGAGGCGGCCGGTCTTGCCGACACGGCCGGCACTCAGGCGAAGGACCTGATGGGCACCGCCAAGGAAGAGGCGGCGAGCGTCGTCGGCGAGGCCAAGACGCAGGCGAAGGACCTGTACGCGCAGACCACCCGTGAGCTGAAGGAGCAGGCGCACACGCAGCAGCAGCGCCTCGCCGGTGGGCTTCGGTCGGTCAGCGACGAACTCGGTTCGATGGCTGCGAACTCGGAGGGCAGCGGTGTCGCGAGCGATCTGGTGCAGCAGGTCGCCGGGCGACTGTCGGGCGCGGCGAGCTGGCTCGGGGACCGGGATCCGGCCTCCGTGCTCACGGAGGTGAAGCGGTATGCGAGACGCAAGCCCGGAACCTTCATCCTCGGGGCGGCGATCGTCGGCGTCGCTGTCGGCAGGCTCACCCGAGCGCTGGCATCGAACTCGAGCGAGGTCGCCAACTGCAGGCGGGCATCGCCGCAGAGCGGGAGATCCGCCTTCCTCCGAGGGACACACGCAAGAGCGACAAGGCCGCAGAGAAGGAGCGGCAGGACATCGACGAGGCCCGCCGCATCCGCGAGCATGCCGATGCAGAATCGGGGCACCGCGAATCCGACGGGTCCGACCGTCGATGACCGATCAGCGTGCGGTCGGCGGAAGCTTGTCCACGCCGTGCCGGTTCGGCTTGTCGGGCTCCGCGGCGGTATCGGGAGACACGTGTGCGGGTCCGGTCGGCCCCGCTTCGGACGTCGGATAGTGCGGCTCGTCGATCTCGACGGCCTTGTCTCGCTCGTCGAGAGGAGGCAGATGGTCGAGCGGTTGCTTGATGTCGTCTGGGTGGCTCATGCCTACAGGCTCCGCCACCGGTGACGTGGGCGACCAGGGGCTTGTCATCGAAAGGATGATGTGGTGGGCGACTGCTCTCCGGTGAGGCGTAGGGTCGATTCCATGCACGCCCGGCCACTTCTCGTCTATGACGGCGATTGCGCGTTCTGCACCACGTGGGTGCAACGACTCGAACGCTGGCTCGGCAGGTTTCCCGAGGCTCAGCCGTGGCAATGGCTCGACCTCGATGAAATCGGACTGAGTTCCGCGGATGTCACCCGCTACGCGTGGCTGCTGGTCGGCGCGCGTCGGATGCGCGGACATGCTGCCTTCGCAGGATTGCTCCGCATGCAGCGATCCCGGCTGCTGCGCTTCGCCGGCGTGCTCCTCGTCACGCCCCCGTTCTCCTGGGTCGCTGCGCTGGGCTATTCGCTGATCGCGCGCTTCCGACACCGTCTTCCCGGCGGCACGGCCGCCTGTGCGCTTCCGCGGGCCTGAGACAGCACCCGACGATCCTCCGGTTGTCAACGCCCCTTCACCCGGGCGGGCGCTCACCTAGCATCGCCGGATGGGACGCCTCAGGTATGACAGCACACTCGACCCGATCGTCATCGACGATGTGACGCTCGCGCACATGAAGATCGTCGTCGGCACGAAGCTCAGGCGGCAGGAGAGCTTCATGATGTCCTGGATCCCGGGAGACGATTCCCGCGACGGCCGACTGACCGCATGGATTCATCCGAGCATTCCGCTCGTCCTGGCGTTCGACAGCGTCGAGCCGATTCACGTGGATCCCGAGCGCGTGTCACGGATGATGAACAGCCTCAACGCTCACGGAGAACTGCTGATCGAGGATATGTAGGCCGCTCACACCACTTACATCGGGATCCCGTCGGCTGTCAAGAGAGGCGAAGTTCGGGCCGCGCGGTCCGAAGAATGAACCGCATGAACCCATCGCCCCATGCGCTTGCCGCCCACCCCTCCTCCGACATGAGACTCGCACGGACCCTCCGGAGCATCGACTACCCCGCGACCAAGGATGATCTGCTGAGGATCGCCGTCGTCGATCATCTCGAGGTCGCGACCATCGACGCTATCCACGAGCTGCCCGCCCGCGACTATCACGGAGTCGCCGAGGTGCTGAAGACGCTCGATGGCGCCTGACTGACCCGCGGGCACCGCGCAGGGTGAGGGCGAACTTGTCAATACCCTGCGATAGCGCCCGCTGTCTTCCTAACCTGGCACCATGTCCGACCTCACCGGCGCGCCACTGACGCTCACGTGGCCGCACGAATCCGATACATCGTCGCCGTCGCGACTCACCATGCACGCGCCGCAGGGAGGTGCATGATGGGCAGATTCATCTATGAGGGCTCGATCAGGATCGAGATCGAGGATCGCGCGCTCAGTCACCTGCAGCTCGTTATCACCGCGAAGCTCCGACGAGCCGAGCCCTTCAACTTCAGCTGGCGCGAGGATCAGAGCATCGGGGGAGGCCGCACCACCGTCTGGCTGCACCCGGGGAGTGCGCTGGTCTATCGGTTCCTCGGCAGCAGGCAGCCATCGATCAACCGGCGGTGGGTCGATGCGCTCGCATTCACCGCGAATGCCCCGACCGGGCTGTACCTGGTCGCAGAGCCGGATGAGCTGTCATCGGGGGAGAAGCTCGGAGTGCCCGCCGACCTGTAGCCGCCAGCTGCCGCGATCCTCGGTGTGAAAACGGGGCGTGCTTACGGGCATCGCCGCATCCTTGCGACGATCCGAGAGCGGCGAGATCGGCACGAGAATCGCCACGTCTCGTCACGCTGACTCCGGTAACCTCATGCGCATGGCCACCGCAACGACGCAGACCCCGAAACGCGAGGCCTTCGGCTCGCGCAACGTCTTCATCCTCTCTGCGATCGGCTCTGCCGTCGGGCTGGGGAACATCTGGAGATTCCCCTACGTGGCGTACGAAGGCGGAGGCGGGGCGTTCCTCATCCCGTATCTGTGTGCGCTTCTCACTGCCGGAATCCCGCTCCTTTTCTTCGACTACGCGATCGGCCACCGGTTCCGCGGCTCCGCGCCGTTGGCCTTCCGACGGATGCACCGCAGGGCCGAGCCGCTCGGCTGGTGGCAGGTGCTCATCTGCGTGGTGATCGCGGTCTACTACGCGGTGATCATCGCGTGGGCTGCGATGTACACCTGGTTCTCGGCGCAGCTGACCTGGGGGCCGGGCAACGAGAACGACTTCTTCTTCATCGACTTCCTCCGCTCGGCCGATGTCGCCGAGGTGGGCATCTCGACGGACTTCGTGCCGCAGGTCGGCCTCCCGCTCGTGGCGGTCTGGCTGATCGTCATCGTCATCATGGCGCTGGGTGTGAAGCGCGGGATCGGCCGGGCGAACATGATCCTGATGCCTCTGCTCACGGTGATGTTCGCGATCCTCGTGGTGCAGTCGCTGTTCCTGCCGGGCGCCATGGACGGGCTGAACGCCTTCTTCACCCCCAACTGGGAAGCGCTCGGCGACCCGGCCGTCTGGGCATCGGCCTACGGCCACATCTTCTTCTCGCTGTCGGTGGCCTTCGGCATCATGGTGACCTACTCGTCGTACCTGAAGCGCAAGACCGACCTCACCGGTTCCGGTCTGGTCGTGGCGTTCGCGAACTCCGGCTTCGAGATCCTCGCGGGAATCGGCGTGTTCGCGGCCCTCGGCTTCATGGCGCAAGCACAGGGGACCGAGGTGGCCGGTGTCGCGTCGTCGGGAATCGGCCTGGCCTTCATCGCCTTCCCCACGATCGTCTCTCAGGCGGCAGGCGGCTCGATCATCGGCGTCCTCTTCTTCGGAGCGCTGGTCTTCGCGGGGGTGACCTCGCTCATCTCGATCCTCGAGGTGATCGTCGCGGCGCTGCAGGACAAGCTGGGCTGGGCGCGCATCCGCACGACGCTCACGGTGTCCATCCCGCTCGCGATCGTCTCGTTGGCACTGTTCTCGACGACCACCGCGCTGTCCGTGCTCGATACCGCTGACGCCTTCGTCAATGCCTTCGGCATCATGGCCGTCGCACTGGTCGCGGTGATCGTGGTCGCATGGCTGCTGCACAAGCTGCCGGCACTCGTCGACCACCTCGATCGTCGGTCGAGCTTCCGGGTCGGGCGAGTGTGGATGCTGCTCGTCGGCGCGCTCGCGCCCCTCGTGCTCGGGTACCTGCTCGTCACCGAGCTGATATCGAAGATCTCCGAGCCGTACGGCGGCTATCCGGGATGGTTCCTCGCCGTCTTCGGGTGGGGCATGGTCATCGCACTCGTCGTGATCGCACTGCTGCTCTCGGCGCTGCCATGGAGCGGTCGCTCCCACGCCAAGGATGATCCCGAGTACGACGAGTTCCTCACCGAGGAAGACTACGAACCGGATGCCGAGACCTCGTCGATCCCGCTGATCGCGACCTCGGAACCGCACGCGACGGAGAAGGGAGCGGGCGCATGACCACGACAGCGGTCGTCATGATGATCATCGCGATGGTCACGATCTGGGGCGGCCTCATCGCCGCCGTCGTGAACCTCGCTCGTCACCCCGAGGCAGCGGATTCGGAGCCGGCGCCGCCCGTCGAGCTCTGACCGTCTTACCTGCACGGGGAGCGGGAATCAACCCGCTCCCCACGTTCCTCGATCCTGACTACTTTCTCTTCCAGAAGCACTGTCGACGGAAGAGGAGCCCATGAGCAGGACGCGGCCGAGATTCGATATCGACGAGTGGAGCATCGGTGCCGACGGCATCGACGTCGAGAACCTCGCCCATGAGGAGTCCGTCTTCGGCCTCTCGAACGGTCATGTGGGCTGGCGGGGGAACCTCGACGAAGGCGACCCGCGCGGCGTCGCGGGAAGCTATCTGAACGGCCTCTTCGAAGAGCACCCGATGCCGTATGCCGAAGAGGGATACGGCTACCCCGAGTGCGGGCAGAGTGTGATCAACGCGGCCAACGGCCAGCTCATCCGGCTGATCGTCGGGGACGAGCCGTTCGATGTCCGTCGTGGATCGCTCACGTCGCACACCCGTCGACTCGACTTCCGCGCGGGAACTCTCGAACGCGAGGTCGAGTGGACCAGTCCGACCGGCCAGCGGGTGCGGATCCGGTCGACGAGGATCGTCTCCTTCGCGCACCGCTCCGTCGCAGCGGTGCACTACCGTGTGCAGGCGCTCGGCGGTCCGGCGGACGTCACCGTCATCTCCGAACTGCTGGCGAACGAGCCGCTGCCGATCACGCACGACGACCCCCGGGTGCAGGAGCTGCTGAGCGAGCCGCTCGAGGGGGTGGCCTCGGCCGCCGGCGCGGGTGCCGCCACCCTCGTGCACCGCACGAGGAAGAGCGGGCTCACGACCGCTGTCGCGATGGACCATCGCGTGAGCGGTTCTCCCCGGAACGAGCCGAGCGTCGAGACGGATGTCGATGCGACGGGCGACCGTGCGCGTACCACGGTGCGCGCATCCCTGGCTGCCGGAGAGACGCTCGAGATCGTCAAGCTCGTCGGTCATGAGTTCTCGTCCGACCTCTCGACCGCCGCCCTGCGGGACCGGGCCGAGACGGCGGTCGGCGACGCGCTGCGGGCCGGATGGGACGCACTGGTCGCCGATCAACGGGCACGGCTGGACGACTTCTGGGAGTGCGCCGACGTGCGGGTCGACGGACCGGCACGGCTGCAGCAGGCCGTGCGCTTCGCGCTCTTCCAGGTGTTCCAGGCCTCCACCCGCATGGAATTGCGATCCGTTCCGGGCAAGGGGCTGACCGGCTCCGGATACGAGGGGCACACCTTCTGGGACTTCGAGGCGTTCGTGCTCCCCGTCCTCACCTCGACCCTCCCGCACGCCGCCGAGCAGGCGCTGCGATGGCGACATTCCGTGCTCGACCGCGCTCGTGACAGGGCGGCGCAACTGCATCTGCAGGGTGCCGCGTTGCCGTGGCGAACCATCGACGGCAGAGAGTCGTCGGGGTACTGGCCTGCCAGCACGGCCGCGTTCCACATCAACGCCGATGTGGCCGGAGCGGTTCTGCACTACGTGCGGGCGACGGGCGATGCCGACTTCGAACGGGAGGCCGGCCTCGAGATCCTGGTCGAGACCGCTCGCCTCTGGGCCTCGCTCGGTCGGTGGGACCCGCACGGCGGCTTCCACATCGACGGCGTCACGGGGCCGGACGAGTACTCGGCCATCGCGAACGACAACGTCTTCACGAACCTGGCGGCTCAGAAGAACCTTCGAGGGGCGGCGGCCGCTGCCCGACGGCATCCGGAGGTCGCGTCGGAGCTCGAGGTCGTAGACGACGAGATCGCGAGGTGGGAACTCGCTGCCGCGGCGATGACGGTGCCCTTCGATGACGAACGGGGCGTGCACCCGCAGTCCGCCGGCTACACCGACCTCGAACGGTGGAACTTCGAGTCGACGGCGCCGGACGAATACCTGCTGCACGACCACTTCCCGTACTTCGACCTCTACCGCAAGCAGGTCGTGAAGCAGGCCGATCTGGTGCTCGCCCTGTTCTTCTCGCATGAGTCGTTCACCGCGGAGCAGAAGGAGCGTGCGTTCGAGTATTACGAGGCGATCACCGTGCGGGACTCATCGCTGTCGGCGGCGGCGCAGGCCGTGGTCGCCGCAGAGGTCGGTCACCTGGATCTCGCGCTCGACTACCTCGCCGAGGTCGCGACTCTCGATCTCGACGACCTTCATGGCAACACCGGTCAGGGGCTTCATGTCGCCGCTCTCGCGGGGGTCTGGACGGCCATCACCGCGGGCTTCGGCGGGATGCGCGACAGCGACAGCGGCCTGCGGTTCTGCCCGCGTCTTCCGTCCGAGATCGACGGGCTCGAGTTCGGGGTGCGCATCCACGGCTGCATCCTGCGTGTCGATGTCCGCCAGGCGGAGGCCACCTATCGGCTCGCCTCAGGCGACCCGGTCACCATCACCCACTACGACGAGCATGTGACCCTCGACGCCGGACATCCCGTCACCAGAGGGATTCCACCACTGCAGTCGCGGGGGCCGCAGCCCCGGCAGCCTCGAGGACGAGCGCCCCGACCGGCGCTCGAGGCGTTCAGCGCCTGAGGTGGCAGAGAGAGGAGACAGTCCTGTCGGATCGAACCATCGGTCGCGCATCGATGCGAATCGCGTTCTGGTCATGGACGCTCCTCATCGTGGTCGGGCTGGCGACCATGATCGCCCTGCCTGTGATGGGGAGGTGAACGAGATGCGTCGCTTCGTCAGAAACGGGGGACTCAGCCTCGTCTTTCTCGCGATCTTCGCGCTCAGCCTGATCGGGCAGTCGATCGCGGGACACGCCTACAACAACCAGGAGCTGGCTCGGCACGGTCAGCCGCCCACTCCGTATCTGGAGTTCATCACCTCCTCCGACTTCCTCGTCGATGTGGCGGAGAACTGGCAGTCGGAGTTCCTGCAGTTCTTCCTCTTCATCCTCGCGACCATCTGGTCATCCAGCGAGGATCACCTGAATCCAAGAAGCCGGGCGACGAGGGAGTGGGGTCGGACGCCGATCAACTCGTCGGAGAGCACGCGCATGTCGACTCCCCGCGCTGGGCGAAGGTGCACGGACTGCGCGGGTGGATCTACTCCAACTCGCTTCTGCTCGCGATGGGAACGATCTTCCTGCTCTCGTGGCTCGCCCAGTCGCTCGCCGGCCATGTCGTCGCCAACGAGCAGAACGCGCAGCACCCAGGATCCACGGCGAGATGAACAGGTATCCGGCCAGGACCTCACGCCTGTTGTACGGATCGCGCTGCCGTCGCTGCCGGTGTGCCGTCTTCATGAGAGGAGAAGTTAGACGCGCGGGGTGAAACCGGCCCGGGGCTTGTCACCGACCGGTTGTTGTGCAACTCTCGGACTTCGTAGGTGCCTCCATCGCGCGGCCAGTCCGGTGGCGGTATCGTGAAGAGCACTATGAGTGAGTCATTCGACGATGCGCTGAGTGATCTGGAGCGCTCCGGTCGTCAGCTGGACGCCCTCAGTGTTTTCTTCGTCGATCGGTTCCCGGTCACCGGTGCCGCGGTCTCGACGGTGGGGGACGTGCTCGGGAGCGAGACGATCTCCGCGTCCGACGACGTGGCGGCACGCCTGGATGAGCTCCAGTTCGACCTCGGTGAAGGCCCGTGCTGGGAGGCCATGCGCACCTCTGCCGCTGTCCTCGAGCCCGACTTCCGGCACCGCGGCGTCTCTCGGTGGCCCGCTTTCGCCTCGGCTGTGGAGGACGACGCGGAGGTCGCGTCGATGTTCGCCTTCCCGCTGTCTGTCGGCGAGATCAAGATGGGAGCCGTCGACCTCTACTCGACAGCACCCGTGGCGCTCACTCCGAGCGAGTGCACGCAGGCGCGCGCCATGGCGGATGTGGTGAGCCGGCATGTGCTGAGGGACGCGCTGTCGGACTTCGCGGACAACGACGCGCAGACGGGCATCTACTCTCGACGAACCGTGCACCAGGCGACCGGCATCGTGCTCGCGCAGCTCGACATCGGTCCGGACGACGCGCTGCTCATGCTTCAGGCGCGGGCGTTCTCGACCGGGCAGCGCGTCATGGAGGTCGCGCAGGCGGTGGTGGACGGCTCTCTCCGCTTCTCGCGCACGTCAGGCGGCATCGAGGCGGGCTCATGACGACGCCTACCCGCGAGGCTCGGTTGTTGGAGCTCTTCGCCACCCTCGCCGACACGATGGTCGACGACTACGACGTCGTGGATCTGCTGCAGACACTCGTGGATGCGTGCCAGGAGCTGCTGGATGCGAGCGACGCCGGAATCCTTCTCGCCGACCCCTCCGGTGAACTCGAACTCGTCGCATCCACGAGCGAGGCGACCGAGCTCGTCGAGGTGATCCAGCTCGCCGCAGAGGCGGGACCCTGCATCGAGTGCTTCCTGACGGGGACAGCGGTGTCGGTTCCCGACATCGCCGCCGGTTCAGAGAAGTGGCCGGTCTTCCGCCAGGCGGCGTTGGAGAACGGCTTCGCGTCGATCGAGGCGATACCGATGCGGCTGCGGAACACGACGATCGGCACCCTCAACCTGCTCCGATCCGATACCGGGTCGCCGCCCCCTGAAGACCTCTCCGCGGCGCGAGCGTTCGCCGATGTGGCAACGATCGGGATCCTGCACGAGCGCAGCCTCCGAGAGCAGGAATCGCTGTCGTCGCAACTGCAGACCGCACTGAACAGCCGGGTGATGATCGAGCAGGCCAAGGGTGTTGTCTCGTTCACGGCGGGGGTGCCGATCCCCGATGCCTTCACGCTCATGCGCGCCTTCGCCCGTGATCGCGGCCTGCGTCTGAGCGAGGTGGCTGAACGCATCGTGCGGCGGGACATCAGGCTTGAAACACCTGAATCCTGAAAGCGCAAGGGGGGTCGACCTCGCACACGATCGGGCCTAGCGTGAAATCGCTGCCCCGGCCCCGGTAGCGGAAATGCAACCGTCGAGAGTTCCGGGAGTGATCATGAAGTCCCTCATCACCCAGGTCGGCACCTACCTGACGGGTGACGCGACCGCAGACGCGGTGCTGGAGTACTGGAAGGCGTTGGCGGAGGAGCGGCGCTCGGATGTCGTGGAGATCCCCGTCGTCGGCCCCGCGGGCGGTCGGTCGAGTGTGCGGGTGACGCTCGGTGCCATGCTGCCGATCGCGGTGGCGCACGCGGAGTTGTCGCCGCAGATCGAGGACGATGATGGCGCAGCTGAGGGGATCCGGGCCCGTGCTCTGGCGCTTGTGCCGACGGCGACCACGGCATTCGAGCCTGACGACGTCCGTGAGGTGTTCGACGCCGAATGCGACTCGGGCCCCGTCTGAGCGCCGGTCGCCGACGAGCGAGCTAGTCGCCGTCGGAGGCCCACTCCAGGCGGGACAGAGCCCCGACATCGAGCGAGTACCGCCCGTCGATCTGAATACAGGTCAACAGGGTGTGTCCGCATCCGCGACACAAGAGGATCACGCCGGCCGGATCCAGTTCTGCGACGGCGTCGCCGAGCACGGCCTTGCGATCGCAGCGCGTGCAGGTGGCCCGAGCACCGGTCATGTCCCTGCCGAACACTTCGATCAGGATCCCGCCAGCGGCGTTGCCGTCGACTCTCGTGCGATGGCCGGGGTGGGCAGCGTTCATCAGGCACCTCCGAAACGCTCGGTACGGATGCGGTCGGGCGGATGCCCCGCCGCGACGAGCAGATCGGCGACCGCCTCGACGAAGCCGGTCGGCCCGCAGACGTATACCGAGGGGCGCTGGGCGGCGGGGATGGTCGAGGCCTCGAGCGTCGCGGCATCCACCCTGCCCGCGGGGCGAGCGAAGCCGACCGGTGCCGAGCGGCTGTACGCCCAGTCGACGCTGAAGGCGTCGTCGGCGAGATCGCCCAGTTCGGCCGCGTAGAACGCGTCGTCCGCGGAACGCACCGCGTACAGGAGCCGCATCGGTGCGGAGCTGGCCGAGCGCGCATGCTCCCGGGCCATCGCGAGGAGCGGCACTATCCCTGACCCGCCCGCGATGAGCTGAACGGGCTCGGGCTGGGCAGGGGTCCACACGAAGTAGGCGCCGATCGGACCGCGGACCTCCAGCTCGTCGCCGGGCCGGACATCCTCGACGAGATACGGAGAGACCTCGCCCTCCGGCACCTCGTCGACGGCCAGCTCGAGCACGTCACCCTCTCCGGACGATGCGAGCGAGTACGACCGCACGGCCTGATAGCCGTCCTCAGCGGTCAAACGCACATCGACGTGCTGTCCGGCGAGATTCCCCGGCCACCCGTCGACCCGGAGGGAGAGCACGCGGCCATGGGGTGTGGCTCGTCGGACCTCGATGACACTGGCGACAAGCCACAGCGACGACGAGGTCACCAGTAACGCTCCTCTTTCCACGGATCGCCGTACATGTTGTATCCGTTCTGCTCCCAGAACCCCGGTTCGTCGTTCTCGAGAAGATCCAGGCCGTGGACCCACTTCGCGGATTTCCAGAAGTAGAGGTGGGGGACGAGGAGCCGGGCGGGGCCGCCGTGCTCTGCGGCGAGCGGCTCGCCCTCGAACTCGAATGCGATCCACGCCTTGCCGCCGGTCAGGTCGGCGCGGGGAACATTCGTCGTGTACCCGCCGTAGGAGAAGACCCGCGTGAAGTCGCCGTCTCCGGCATCCTGCAGCAGATGATCGAGCGAGACTCCGCGCCACTGCGTGCCCAGCTTCGACCACCGCGTCACGCAGTGGATGTCGGTGGTGATCGTATCGATCGGCAGTGCCTGCAGCTCATCCCACGACCAGGTGCGGCGAATGCCGTCGAGCCCGACGACCGCGAACTCCCAGGTGTCGGTCGCGACTCGGGGTGTCGGTCCGGCCGAGAGCACCGGGAAGTCCTCGGTGAGGTACTGACCCGGGGGGAGTCGGTCATCCGACTCGCGTCGCCGGGCGCCGAAGCCGCGGGAGATCACAGCCATGATCGCCTTCTTTCGTTGGTCCCACTCATTCCACCCGATTGAACGGGCGGACGCCTCCTGCAGGTGTCGAACGCGGCACGCGCGGGTCGCCCCGATTCTAGGACCGTGGGGCGCGGTGTCGCACCATTCGAGGGCGGAGAGCGCCGGACGGCGTCTCCGCCCTCGAGAGGTCAGACGACCTCGGCAGCCGCCTCGACGATGAACTGGATGACGTCCTGGGGGAGGGCGCGCATCACGAGGTGCGGTGCGTCGAGTTCGATGACGCGACGGAAGTTGCCGCGGGTGTAGCCGAAGCGCTCGACGTCCGGGTTGATGGTGTGGTCGGCAGCGGACACGATGCCGAAGGCAGGCTTGGTCTTCCATGCAGCGACCGGTGCGGCCTCGCTGAACGCAAGGGCTGCGAGGGGGCGCTGTGCCACGGCGAGGACCTCGGAGATGGCGGGGTCGATGCCGGCAGCGAAGACCTGCGGGAAAGCCTCGACCTTGACCGAGACGTCCGTGCCGTCCTCAGCGCCGGGGTTCGGGAACGGAGTGTAGACGAGGTTGGCGGCCAGCTCGGAGTCGGGGAACCCGCCCTGCAGCTGGCCGAGGCTCTCGCCTTCTTCGAGTGCGTAGCCCGAGAGGTAGACCAGCCCCACGACGTTGTCCGCAGCACCGGCGACCGTGATCACTGCGCCACCGTACGAGTGGCCGACCAGGAGGACGGACCCCTCGATCTTCTCGACGACAGAGCGGATGTACGCCGAGTCGCCGAGCAGACTGCGGTTGGGGACGGCGGGGACGACGACCTCATGGCCGAGATCGAGAAGACCGCGAGTCGCGGTACTTGCCGGGGATGTGCATGTTCCACGCCTGGAACTGGTACTGCATGGCGACCGTGATCTCGCCGTACTGGCCGCCCAGGACCTCCTGGAGCTTTCGGGCGTAGACGGCATCCGGGGCTTCGGGGATGGCGGTGAACTGAAGTTCCTGACGAGGGAAGAACATGGCTGCCTTTCTGGTCGGATCGTGATGGGTGCCCATGAGACCGGTTCTCGCTGCGACGGGATAAGGGCTTCACAGACCGCCGGGCGACGGGGATAATCCGCGACCCGGGTCCGGAGAACTGAACGACTCGAGGATCGAGTTCCGCGTTTTTTGCTCATAAACGTGTTGTTCGTGCTAGCTTCACTCGTAAAACAGTTGTTCTAGCCACGGAGTCACATTGCTGAGTAGTTCTGCTGTTTCCGCTGATTCCACTCAGCCCCCGGAAGCCCCCGCTTCGCCCGAGAAACTCGCACGCGACAACATGCCGCTCGCCACCTTCCTGGCTGTGGAGAAGGCGCGGTCGGCGACGCACGTCGATCTGGACGACCTTCTCTCCGCCGCCCGCCTGGGCCTCGCCCGCGCGGCCATGTCGTATGACGCCGCGCGGGGCATTCCTTTCGGTGCGTTCGCGAGCAGCCAGATCAACTGGGCGATGCTGTCGGAGATGCGTCGCGCCGACCCCGCCGGCGAGCGAGGACGCGACAAGATCGAGCGCGTGAGAGTCGCCGCCGAGACGGTGCTCGCCCGCACCGGCCGAGCCGCGAGCACGGCGGAGCTCGCGCGGGAGTCGGGGCTCACCGCCGAGGTCGTCTCGGAGATGATGAAGCTCGACGAGATGGTGCGCACCGCGATCAGCTTCGAGGAGCACTTCGACGCCGAGACCGGCCGGCAGGCGGTCGATCTCACCGACAGCGTCATCCTCCCCGAGCACGCCGTCGAGCAGTCCGAGACGCGAGCGATGATGAACCGAGTGGTCGACGCTCTGCCCACGGCGATGCAGCAGGTCGTGCGCGGCATCTATCTCGAAGACCGCATGGTCAAGGACATCGCCGAAGAGCTCGCCGTCAGTCATGCCTACGTGTCGAAGCTGCGCTCGCGCGGACTCGAACTGATGCGCGAGGCCATGGAGGCCTGGGAGAACGGCACGACGGGTGACCGATCGACCAAAGCCAGGGCTGAGTTCTTCGAGGCGCTCTTCGGGCCCGTCCGCGCCGAGATCCGCGACCGGTCGAGCGAGCTCCTCGCCGCCGTGTGACGCGACCCGTGGAATCTTCCGGATCCGTGGTTACGCCGGCGGCCGATGTCGCGAATATCGGTTGTGCAGGCCCACGGATGGGCCCGCGTCCAGCCCCATAACCACGGAGGAATTCTCATGGGTCTTCAGATCGCAACCAACGTCGGTGCACTCAACGCGTACCGCAACCTCTCTGTCAACCAGAACGACGTCTCGAAGTCGCTCGAGAAGCTCTCGAGCGGTCTGCGCATCAACCGTGCAGCCGATGACGCCGCCGGCCTCGCCATCTCCGAGGGCCTGCGTTCGCAGGTCAACGGTCTGAACGTCGCAGCCCGCAACGCTCAGGACGGCATCTCGGTCATCCAGACCGCAGAAGGCGCGCTCACCGAGGTCCACTCGATCCTGCAGCGTGTCCGCGACCTCGCGGTCCAGGCCGGCAACGACTCGAACAACACCGAGTCGCGCGACGCCATCAAGACCGAGATCGACTCGCTGGGCGAGGAGCTCACCCGCGTCGCCGCCAGCACGAACTTCAACGGGATCAAGCTGCTCGACAGCGCGAACACCCTGACGTTCCAGGTCGGCGCAGGCTCCGAGGCTGCCGAGGACCAGATCGGCGTCACGCTGACCGACTTCTCGGGCCTGGGCGCCACGATCGGCGCTCTGACGGTCGACACCGCGGCCAACGCACTCACCTCGATCGGCGCGATCGATGACGAGATCACCGCCGTCTCGACCGCTCGTGCGGGTCTCGGTGCGGTGCAGAACCGCTTCGAGTCGACGATCAACTCGCTGCAGGTCTCGGCCGAGAACCTCGCCGCAGCGAAGAGCCGCATCGCGGACACCGACATGGCCGCCGAGATGGTCAAGTACACCGCCTCGAACATCCTGCAGCAGGCCGGCACCGCCATGCTCGCTCAGGCGAACCAGTCGGGCCAGGGCGTCCTGCAGCTTCTCCGTTGAGTCGCTGCGCCTGAGGCGCACAGGGCGCCCGGGCGGAGTCACCTCCGCCCGGGCGCCTTCCTGTAGGACACCCTTGACCGCAACGCACGGAAGACGACCGGGATGAAACTCGACGGACTGGTATCAGGGCTCAAGACCGAAGAGCTCATCAAGGCGCTCATGGACGTCTCGGCGATCCCGAAGACGCTCATCACGAACAAGATCACCGACCGCAACTCGGTCATCACCAACCTGCAGTCGCTGAACAAGACGCTGCAGGAGCTCGTCGACAAGGCCAAGACCGCCGCGGGACCCAGCTCTCTGGCATCCTTCACAGCGACCTCGTCGTCCGAGACGGTCACGATCACCGCCGGCAGCAAGGCGACCGCATTCTCGACCGCCATCGTGGTGGATGCCGTCGCCACAGCGCACTCCGTCGTCACCGCTGCCGCAGGAGGAACAGCGTGGGGCGGCACCTTCACCCTCGTGGGATCCGACGGCGAAGCCGTCGAGGTCACTCCGCTGGGCACCGGTCCGCAGGACCTCGCGAAGGCGATCAACGCGTCGAAGGCCGGTGTGAGCGCGACCGTCGTGCCCGCGGGAACGGATGCCGACGGCAAGCCGCTCTCGCGCATCCAGCTCACCTCCGCCGAGACGGGCGCGGCTGGTGCCTTCACCCTGAACCGCGGAACCGCGGCGGAGGTCACCGCCGGAACCGCGGTCGATCTCGGTGCCGCCCCCGGCGCCGCACTGCTCGCCCAGGGCGCGGATGCCCGCATCCGCCTCTTCGCCGGCACCGACGCCGAGCAGACCCTGAACAGCGCGAGCAACACCATCACCGTCGGAGAGGGCATCGAGGTCACCGTCACGAAGGCCAGTGCCGACCCCGTCACCGTGACCGTCGCACGCGATGCGAAGAAGCAGAGCTCGACGGCGGAGGCGTTCGTCAAGGAGATCGCCGCGCTGCTGGTGCGCATCGACAACGGCTCGAAGGCGACCATCGGCGAGGTCGGCGAGACCACGACCCTCGGCGTCTTCACCGGCGACAGCACGGTGCGAAACCTCCGCGGCGCGCTGGCGACCGCCGTGCAACATCCGATCGACGGCATCTCGCCCTCGACGATCGGCATCACCGTCAGCGACAAGGGCGTGCTCTCGTTCGACGCCGAGAAGTTCGCCGCAGCTCTCGCAGAAGACCCGGAGGGCACGCAGGAGCTGTTCTCCGCCGTCTCGGCGCGGGTGCAGGACGTGACGACCCAGTACTCCGACAAGTACGACGGCCTCCTGACCAAGCGCATCACCGGCCAGGAGGACGAGGTCAAGACGCTCAAGACCCAGGTCGAGCGCTGGGACATCCGGCTCGAACAGCGCCGCGCCACCCTCGAACGCACGTACGCGCAGCTCGAGGTGCAGCTCTCGAAGCTGCAGTCGCAATCGTCGTGGCTGACCAGCCAGCTCGCCGGACTCACCCCGTCGGATTCCTGACCTCGTCCTCGTGACATCGCATCGCATCGGAGCACGTACTCATGGCACTCACCTCACTCGACCGGGCCAAGCAGCAGTATCTGGAGCAGCAGGTGGCCTCCGCCACGCCTGAGCGCCTTCTCGTGTTGCTCTACGACCGCCTCCTGGTCGACATCGAGCGCGCGGACGCCTGCCAGGAAGCGGGGGATTGGGCGGCTGCGGGGAACCACCTCGTGCACGCGCAGCAGATCGTCGCCGAGCTCAACGGCTCGCTCACCGATGAGTGGGACGGCTCCGCAGAGCTGCACGGCGTGTACACCTACCTCACGGGACGCCTGATCACCGCCAACATCGCTCGAGACCGCGCGGCCACCGCGGAATGCCGAGCTCTCGTCGTGCCGCTCCGCGAAGCGTGGCATGCGGCGGCTGCGGCGGTCGCGTCGACCGCGCAGACCCCCATCACGGCCCTGGCCTGAGCGACCGTGCCCGACACTCTCTCGGCCTGGCTGACGGTGCTCGACCAGTTCGAGCGCGCCCTCGACGCCGCCGACGAGCACCTCGACGAGCAGTCCTTCGAGGCGCCGGACGGCCCCGTCCCCGAGGAGCTGCGCGAGCGTGCCGAAGCCGTGCTCGCGCGGCAGCAGCTCATGATCGGCGGACTCGTCACGTCGCGCGCCAATGTGGCTCGCGAGATCGCCGCACTGCGGCGCGTGCCGACCTCCACCCAGAATGTGCCGGCATATCTCGACGTCGAGGGTTGAGCACAGCGGTTACATGGATGCCCGGGTGTCGCGATAGTCGGCGCAGAGCACGGATCGCTCGACGATTGGCCAGGGATCGGCCTCTCCACCAACATCCCGGAGTGCCCCCGTGCTCGAATCCGTCACGTCCTCTGCGCTCATCAGCGCGCTCGACGGGCTGGCCCTGCGCCAACGCTCGATCGCCGAGAACATCGCCAACGTCAACACGCCGGGCTACCAGGCCCAGCGCGTGCGGTTCGAGGATGAACTCCGTTCTGCTGTCCAGGGCGGCTCGGGAAGCGTCGCCGCGACGGTCGAGCGCTCGCTCGAGCCGACCAGGCTGAACGGCAACAACGTCAACCTCGACACCGAGACGCTCTCGAACATCGACACCGTGCTGCGTTTCCAGTTCGCGAGTCAGGCGATCGGCGGTCAGGCGGCCTCGATCACCAAGGCGATCGGGCAGGCCTCCGCATGACCTTCGACGCGATCGGCATCGCCGGCACCGGCCTGACCGCGCACCGCAAGTGGCTCGACGCGCTCAGCGACAACATCGCCAACGTGAACACCGCGACACCCGCAGGCCAAGAGGCGTTCCGGGAGAAGTTCGTGACCGTGCAGGCCGGCACCGACAGCCCCGGCGTGTACGTCGCCGGCGTCGTCGAATCCGAGGCCGACGCGAAGCTCGTGTACGACCCCGAGCACCCCTATGCGAACGAGGACGGCTACGTGCAGTACCCGAACGTCGAGCTCGGCGACCAGATGAGCATGCTGATCCTCGCCCAGCGCGGATACGAGGCGAACGCCGCTGTCGTCGACCGGGCGAAGACGACCTACGAGGCAGCGCTGCAGATCGGCCGCAACTGATGTCGGGCATCGAGGCCATCGGCGCCTCCGGTGTCGCGCCGCTCTCGGCGCTCAGCTTCGAGACGGGCCCGGACGCGACCAGCGCTCCTGCCTCCGGCAACGCCTTCGCCACGACGCTCTCGGGGGCGATGGAGAACCTGCAGCAGCTGCAGTCGACGTCGAACGAGCTCGCCGTGCAGGCGGTCACGGGAGACCTGCAGGACATCCATCAGGCGATGATCGCGTCGACGCGCGCCTCGGTGACGCTCGACCTGGTGGTGGCAGTGCGTGACCGCAGCGTCTCGGCGTTCAACGAGATCATGAGGATGCAGGCCTGACGATGCCCAAGATGCTCACGACCTACTACGACCGCGCCAAGCAGGTCGTCTCAGGATTCTCCCTCGCACAGCGCACGATCGCCGTCATCGGTGTCGCGCTGCTCGTGATGGGCGCCATCGCCCTCGGCGCGTGGCTCACCAAGCCGCAGATGAGCCCGCTCTTCACCGGCCTGAGCGCCGGCGACGCGTCGGCCGTCGTCGAGCAGCTGAAGTCGGCTGGCGTGAGCTACGAGCTCGCCGAGGGAGGCGCGACGATCCTCGTGCCCGACGACCAGGTCTATCCGCAGCGTCTCGCGGCGGCATCCGCCGGGCTGCCCGGCGACACCAGCGAGGGCTACACCCTGCTCGACGAGATGGGTGTGACGGCGAGTGAATTCCAGCAGTCGGTGACCTACAAGCGTGCCATCGAGGGCGAGCTGGCCAGCACGATCGGCGCGATGGAGGGCATCTCGACGGCGTCGGTGCAGCTGGCGATCCCGGAGGAGAGCGTCTTCGTCTCGGAGCAGCAGAGCCCGACCGCATCCGTGTTCGTGAAGACCCGCAACGGCTCAGGGCTCAGCGACGAGAAGATCGAGGCGATCGTGCACCTCACGAGCGCCGCCGTGCCGGGGATGACGCCGGAGGACGTCGCGGTGACCGATCAGGACGGCCGCGTGCTCTCGGCGGTCGGCACCGGGCTCACCGGGAACTCCTCGAAGCAGGCGACGGAGCATGAGGCCAAGGTCGCGGCATCCGTCAGCAAGATGCTCGAGACGATCGTCGGGCCGGGCAACGCGACGGTGACGGTATCGGCCGATGTCGCGAACTCCACATCCGAGCGCATGGACGAGACGTACTCGGCCCCCGAGGGCGAGCTGAGCGCATCGGAGCAGACCAAGACCGAGACCTACAACGGCGGCGAGGGCGGAGGTGCCGGCGTGCTCGGCCCCGACAACATCGCGGTTCCCAACGGCGCCGAGGGGACCGGCGCCTATGAGTTCGAGGAGACCTCTCGCAACAACGCCGTCAACAAGTCGACGGAGAAGACCATCACCCCCGCCGGAGAGGTGACGCGGCAGACCGTCAGCATCGCGCTCAACCGCGGGACGGTCACCGGAGTGACGGCGAACCAGATCGAATCGCTCGTGGCATCCGCGGCAGGGATCGATGTCGAGCGCGGCGACGAGATCGCCGTCGAGTTCGTCGAGTTCAACCAGGCGGGTGCGACGGCGGCGCAGACAGCGCTGCAGGCGGCGGAGGCCGAGCGCGACGCGCAGTTCCAGCAGGAGCTACTGCGCTCTGCGATCATCGGCGGCGCGATCCTGCTCGCGGCGATCATCCTGATCGTCTTCCTCGTCGTGCGCCGCAAGATGAAGCGTCGGGTGATGTACACCGAAGACGGACCGATCGAGTACTTCGCGACGGTCACCGAGAGCGAGGAGCAGAAGCTCCGCTCGCTCAGAGGGCTGAAGGAGGCCGAGGCGATCATCGCCCCGGCGCCGACCAAGCTGCTGCCGTCCGCGTCGGCCGATCTCGACGATGAGCCCGAGCCCGACAAGGTGCTGGTCGAGCGCCGTCGCCGGGAGATCGACGACCTCGCCAAGCGCGAACCCGACACGATCGCCAGCGCACTGGCCGACCTGATGGATGAGGCGACCGTATGAGCGCGCTGACCGAGCTGCTGGACGCGCAGGCCGACACGGTCGAGGTGTCGGCCGTCGAGGCGCCGGCACCCGTGGCTGCGCCGGAGATGAGCGGACTGCGCAAGGCCGCGATCGTGCTGATGAACATGGATCGCGCCGCCAGCGCCGAAGTGCTCCGCCACCTCGGCGAGGAGCGGTCCGAGATGCTCGCGGCCGAGCTGACACAGCTCGGGGGAGTGGACGTGGCCTCGACGGCCCGTGCTCTCGGCGAGTTCCGGCGCATCGCCACCGGCGGCTCGGTGCCGTCGCGGGGCGGACAGGAGCTCGCCACCGGACTGCTCGAGACGGCATTCGGCCGCGAGAAGGCGGTCGGGATGGTCGGCCGAGTGATGTCGCAGGGGTCGGTCTCGTTCGACTTCCTCAATGCGGCGGACCCGGCCCAGCTCGCCACGATCATCGAGGGTGAGCTTCCGACCACCGTCGCCGTCGTACTGGCCAATCTCAGAGCCGATCGTGCGGCGGCGGTTCTCGCCGCCCTGCAGGATCCCCTGCGCACGGACGTCGCTCAGGCGATCGCGACGATGGGCACCGCCACGCAGGAGGCGATCTCGATCGTGGCCGACTCGCTGCGCTCGCGCACCGGCGTCTTCGCGATGCGCGACAACCATGAGTCCATCGGAGGCGTGCAGCCTCTCGTCGAGATCATCAACCGCTCGGACACCGCGCTCGAGAAGTCGCTCCTCGCAAGCCTCGAAGGCCGTGATCTCGCCCTGGCCGAGGACATCCGCAGCCGCATGGTCACGTTCGCCGACATCGCGCGCCTCGAGGATCGCGACGTCCAGCGGGTGATGCGCGGTATCGACCTGCGCATGCTCGCCCTCGCGCTGAAGGGCGCGGACGACCAGATCACCGACAAGGTGAAGAGCAACATGACGGAGCGCAACCAGGAGAACCTCGCTGAGGAGACCCGAGTCCTCGGTCCCGTGCGCATGCGTCAGGTCGATGAGGCCAGAGCCGAGATCGTGCGCATCATCCGCGACCTGGAAGCCGCGGAGGAGATCACGATCTCGCGCGAAGACGAGGATGAGCTCATCGAGTGATCCCTCTGACGGCAGGTGAGTCGGCCGATCCGGTTACGGACGCAGCCGGGTGTCGCGATAGTGGGTCTGGAGCACGGATCGCTCGACCTACGGGCCACGGACAGGCCTCGCCCTTCGATTCCGAGGTTTCCGCCGTGCTCGATTCCGCCTTCACGCCACTGGTCGTGCCGCGCGTCGGCGAGACGCCCATAGACCTCCGCGGCGAGGCCGACAGGGCCCGCACCCGTGGCTATGCCGACGGCTTCGCCGAGGGCCGCAGGCTCGCCCTCGACGAGGGAGAGGTGCAGCACGCCGCGCAGCAGCAGCGGATGCACGAACTCCAGGAGCTGTACCTGCATGAGCGCGGCTCGGGTCTGCGCGCGTTGGAGAGCGCGCACGCGGCCCTCGACCGCCGCATCGACGAGCTGAGCATGCTCGCCGCCGATCGCATCGAAGAGCTCGCCGTCGCCCTCGCCACCACGATCCTCGGAGCAGAGCTGTCGGATCCGGCACGTTCGGCGGCGCATGCGCTGCGCCGGGCGCTCACGGAGATGCCGGCGGAGCGCTGGACAGGGGTCGCCTTCAGCGAGCAGGACGTCGCAGTCCTGCAGGACGAGATGTCGTCGATCGACGCGCTGCGCGGCATCCGGATCTCCGCCTCTCCGGCCGTGGACAACGGCGGCGCCATCGTCGAGATCGAGAACGGGGCCGTCGACACGCGCATCACGTCGGCGCTCGCCCGCGCGGCCGCAGCACTCGACGGCGACGAACAGGATGCCGAGGTGATCGTGTGATCACCGCGACGCGGTCGTGGAACCGTGCGCTCCTGGCAGCGCGCCCGGAGCGCTCAGGAACCGTGAAAGCCGTGCGAGGGCTCGGCGTCGAGGTGCTGGGCATCGACGGCGCGGTGGGCGACCGCATCCGCATCGACGCGACCGACGGCCGTGTGGTGGATGCCGAGATCGTCGCCGTCGACGGAGCCGCCGCCCGCTGCATGCCGCTGGGCAGGCTCGACGGGATCACCGCCCGTGCCCGCGTGCGGCACGGGGGAGCGCCGCTGCAGGTGCCGACCGGACGAGCGCTGCTCGGACGCGTGCTCGACGGACTCGGGCGACCGATCGACGGCAAGGGGCCGCTCGACCGGGGTGTCGCTCCCGTCTCGCTCGACCACGATGCGCCGAGCGTCATGGATCGCCAGCGCATCGATCGTCAGCTCGGCCTCGGCGTCCGCGTGCTCGACACGATGACGCCGGTGGGCTCGGGTCAGCGTCTCGGGCTCTTCGCCGGCTCCGGCGTCGGCAAGTCATCGCTGATGTCGATGATCGCCCGTGGCTCCACTGCCGATGTGAACGTCATCGCCCTCGTCGGGGAGCGCGGTCGCGAGGTGCGCGAGTTCCTCGAGGACGACCTGGGCCCCGAGGGTCTGGCGCGGTCGGTGGTGGTCGTCGCGACCTCGGATCAGCCCGCGATGGCGCGCCTGCGCTCGGCATTCGTCGCGACCAGGATCGCCGAGGCGTTCCGCGACGACGGCCTCGACGTGGTGCTGATGATGGACTCCCTCACGCGCGTCGCCATGGCGCAGCGCGAGATCGGGCTCAGCGCAGGCGAACCGCCCGCCACCCGCGGGTATCCGCCATCGACGTTCTCGGTGCTGGCCCGCCTGCTCGAGCGCGCAGGAACCGGACCCGTCGGATCGATCACCGGCCTGTACACGGTGCTCGTCGACGGCGACGACCACAACGAGCCGATCGCGGACGCTGCGAGAGGAATCCTGGACGGCCATGTGGTGCTCGACCGCGCGCTGGCGATCCGCGGACACTTCCCCGCGATCGACGTGCTCGGCTCGGTGTCTCGCGTCGTGTCGAAGATCACCACTCCTGAGCAGCGTCAGGACGCGGTGATGCTGCGCAGCGTGCTGGCGGCTCGTCGCAGCGCGAACGACCTCATCGAGATCGGCGCCTACCGCCAGGGAGCGAACCCGATGGTCGACGCCGCCCTCGCGCACGAAGGCGCGATCTCGCGCTTCCTCACCCAGCGGATGGACGATCTTGCGGCATCCGACGACTCCTGGCAGCGGCTCGCCGCCCTCACCACCGACTTCGGAGGACTCACCCCATGACCTTCCCACTGGCTGGCCTGCTGCGCGTGCGCGGCGCCCAGGAGCGTGTCGCCGCCGAGCAGCTGTCGCGTGCGAGCGCGGAACGGGCGCAGGCCGAGCTCGACGAGCAGACCGCGATCTCGAGCCTCGCCGACATCAGCGCGCAGATCGACGATCCACGAGCGCTGATGGCCATGGCCGCCGCTCGCGCCGCGGGACGCAGCACGCTCAGCGATCTGCAGGCGCTCGTCGAGATGAGGCGCGGCACGGAGTCGGAGGCGAAGTCGGCCCACGTCGAAGCGCGGCGCGACCTGAAGGGACTCGAGCGGCTCGAGAGCACCCACCGCGTGGAGGCGACCAAGGCCGAGCTCGCCGCGGAGCAGTCGGCGCTCGATGAGATCGCTGTGGTCCGCACCGCGCGACGTGAGGGGAGCGCCGCATGACCGGGCTCGCGGCGGTGATCGCCCGCGTCGACGCGATCGAGACGCAGATCGTGTCGCTGGATCCGGCAGGCCGCGCGGCGGCGGCGTCGGCTGCAGCGACCGCGACCGCTGCGACCGCCGAGACATCGGCGGCGAGCGCGACGACGTTCGCTGGAGTCCTCGAAGCGGCGAAGGCGGCGTCGACCCCGGAAGCACCCGCTGCCGGCCAGACCCCCCAGACTGCGGCGGCAGCCGGCACGGGAGCGGGCGGCGACGCGAGCGCTGAGGTCATCTCGGCGCTGCAGACGCTGTTCTCGGCCAATGCCACCGGCGCAGACGGCTCGACGGCGTCGATGCAGAAGATCATCGAGATGCGCCGATGACCGCCGTGGGGCTGCTCGCGACGGTGGCGGGTTCAGGAACCGGCGAAACGGAGACAGGTGGACGATCTTCGGCCGTTTCGGGCTCTCTGTTCGGCGACGCGCTGATCGCCGCTGGCCGGGTGCTCGACGGTGCGACGGATCAGGACGCAGCGACGCTCACGCCGGACGGACAGGACGCGCCGACTGCCGAGGAGACTGCGGCATCCGACGACGCGAGCGGGGCGGAGGCGCCGATCGCGACCATGATGCACCTCACCGCGCAGTTCGCTCCGGCCGTGGCTGCGGCGGCCCCTGCATCCACGTCGACGCCTGCGCAGAGGACGCCGGATGCGACGACGCTCGATGGGACGACGCTCGTGCAGACGGCGCCGGAGGCGTCGGAGGCAGCGGGGAGCGCCCGCAGCGCTCTCCCCGCTCCCGCCGCAGCGTCGGGTGAGGCGCGCCCTGCCGAGCTCCCCACAGGCCCGGCCGCGGCAGCCGTCGAGACGGGCGCGACGGTGACCTCCCCGCCTCTCGGCGTGTCGGCGCCGGAACGGACTCCTGCGCCCGAGATCTCATCGGCATCGGCGTCGGCGTCGGCGAGGGGCGCTGACGGGGCGCCTCCTGTGGCCGGCGCCCGAGTGCGCCCGGAGACCCTGTCGAGCGACGCTCCCCGTGACGCTCGGGTGACGGGTCAGCAGGACCCGGCGGAGGGCGTTGCCGACCCGGCGACATCCTCCGCTGCCGCTGCGGCTCCGCGGTCCGAGTCCCCGCGGAACGCGGCACCGTCGACTCCGATCCCGACCACCGTCGGCGTCTCCGCTGCGTCCGTGACGGGCGGCCAGGCAGAGCCGCTGTCGGCGAGCGACTCCGTCGACCCACTGCCGGGTCCGCAGCCCGGGTCGCCTGCGACGACTCTCGCTGCGGTCGCATCTCCGGCCGCGGCGACGGCCATGCCCGTGTCCTCGCCCGAAGCGGCCGGGTCGACCAACCGGGCCGTCGCCGCGCAGGTCGCACCCGTGGTGGTGAGCATCGCGCAGCGCCCGATGGGCACCCATCAGCTCACGATGACGGTGAACCCGGACAGCCTCGGCCCCGTCACCGTGCGCGCGCACATCAGCGCGGCGGGCGAGGTGCAGGTCGAGCTCAGCGGCGCCACCGATGCAGGGCGCGACGCGCTGCGGACCATGCTCGTCGACCTTCGCCGTGATCTCGCCGCTGTGATGCCGCACGCGACTCTCAACGTCTCCCACGGGGCATCGGCGGACACCGCCGGAGACCGCGGCCAGCAGGGCGCGGGCGATGCGTCACCGGAGCAGGGCTCCGGTGATCGCGACGCGCAGCGCGGACGCTCCGACCAGCGCCGCGGGGCCGAGCAGAGCCCCGATCTTTCCCGCATCATCCCGACGACGTCCTCTGCCGCATCCGGTGCAGGGCTCGACATCTTCGCCTGAGAGGACGACCGAATGACTGTCGACGCAGTGACCGCACCGAGCTCCATCCACACGGGAGGGACGACCGATCCCGCAGCCCGCAAGCAGGTGCTCGACGGCGAGGTGTTCCTCAAGCTGCTGGTGACGCAGCTGACCCATCAGGACCCCTCGAGCCCGATGGATACGAACGAGATGATCTCGCAGACGACCCAGCTCGCGATGATGGAGCAGCTCACCACGCTCGCCGACAACGGCGCCGAGGCCTTCGCCCTGAACATGCGTCAGGCGGCGAGCGCCCTGATCGGACAGGAAGCGAGCTACAAGGACGCCGACGGCAAGACCGTCTCGGGAATCGTGACCAAGGTCTCGTTCGACGGACCGATCCCGCAGGTGACCATCGGCGACAAGACTGTCGCGCTCGACGTCATCACCGGAGTCGCGACCGCACAGACCACCCCCGCACCGACCACCCCCGCTGCGCCCACCCCCGCCGCAGTCTGACCCCGTCTCACCCAGGAAGAGAGAAACCCCATGCTTCGCTCGCTCTACTCCGGAATCTCCGGTCTCCGCTCGCACCAGACCATGCTCGACGTCACGGGCAACAACATCGCCAACGTCAACACGGCAGGGTTCAAGGGCTCGTCCGTGCTGTTCCAGGACTCTCTGTCCCAGCTCATCGGCAACCCGGGCATCCCCGACGACGAGGTCGGCGGTCGCAACCCCGCCCAGGTCGGTCTGGGCGTGCAGGTCGCCGGCGTGCGCACCAACTTCGCTCAGGGCTCGGCCCAGGCGACGGGCCGCGGTGGCGACCTGATGATCTCGGGCGACGGCTTCTTCGCCGTCCGAGCCGGCGGAGAGACCCTCTACACGCGGGCGGGCGGCTTCTCGTTCGACCCCACCGGCAAGATGGTGACCGCCGACGGCTCGATCGTGCAGGGCTGGTCGGCGCAGGACGGCGTGGTGAACACGGGGCAGGCGGCGGGCAACATCGTGCTGCCGCTCGAGGCGGTGTCACCTGCGAAGGCGACGACCTCGGCGACGGTCACCGGCAACCTGCCCTCGACCGCCGCGGTCGGTGATGAGCTGGTGCGCGACGTGACCGTCTACGACGCCCAGGGCACGCCGTCGACCCTCAGCCTGACCTTCACGAAGACGGCGACCGGATGGGACGTGACCGAGCCGACCAGCGGCGCAACGGGGGCGCTGACCTTCACCGACGGCAAGCAGGCCGGCGCAGGCCTCACGCTCGCAGCCGGCGCCGTGAGCGTCGACCTGGGTGCGGTCACGGGCTACGCGAACATGTCGACGGTCGCCGTGACGGAGCAGGACGGATCGGCTGCCGGCACGTTGAAGTCCTACAGCATCACCGGCGACGGATCCATCGTCGGCACGTTCAGCAACGGTGCGACGCAGACGCTCGGCAAGATCGCCATGGCGACGTTCGCGAACCCCGAGGGGCTGGAGAAGGCGGGCGGCACGGCCTACCGCGCATCCGTGAACTCCGGAGCTGTGCGCATCGGGGAGCCGGGCCAGGCCGGCTTCGGCAACCTCGTCTCGGGTGCGCTGGAGATGAGCAACGTCGACCTCTCGCAGGAGTTCACCAACCTCATCGTCGCCCAGCGCGGGTTCCAGGCCAACGCGCGCATCATCACCACGAGCGACGAGGTCCTGCAGGAGCTCACGCAGCTCAAGCGCTGATCGCCTGCGCCGACTCGGTCGGACACGCGCGACGAGGCCCGCCCCTGGTTACCGGGGGCGGGCCTCGTCGCGATAGTCGGAGCAGACTTCCCCCTCTCATCCGAAGCCCGGAGAACCCCCGATGATCATCGTCACCCGCCTCGACCGCACCCGGTTCGCGGTGAACCCCGACCTGATCGAACGCATCCACGCCTCGCCGGACACCACTCTGCACATGGTCGACGGTCATGTGTACGTGGTCGAGGAGGATCTCGACGCCCTGATCGATCTGATCGTCGCGTACCGGGCGCGCGTGCTCGGCGCAGCCCAGGCACTGACCTCGCAGACGGGGGCATGACGGTGGATCCCGCATTCATCATCGGGGTGATCCTGGCGTTCGGCGCGCTGGTGGCGATGATCACGATGGAGGGGGCGAGCTTCGAGGCTCTGCTCATTCCGGCGCCGATGATCCTCGTGCTCGGCTCGACGATCGGCGTCGGCATCGCCAGCCACACCCTCCGCGACACGATCCTCGCTGTGAAGAGCCTCGGGCGCATGGTCAGGGGCCCGAAGATGACGCCGGAGGCGGTCATCCCCTTCCTCGTGGGGTATGCGGAGAAGGCCAGGGGCGAAGGTCTTCTGGCACTGGAGCAGGAGCTCGACTCGGCACCCGATGCCTTCACCCGACAGGCGCTGCAGGCTCTCGCCGACGGAACGGATGCCGAGGATCTGCGCACGGTCATGGATGACGAGATCGCCGCGACGTCGTCGCGCAACCGCGTGGCATCGAAGTTCTTCGGCTCGCTGGGCGGATATGCGCCCACGATCGGGATCGTCGGCACCGTCGTCTCGCTGACGCACGTGCTCGAGAAGCTCGACGAACCCGACCACCTCGGGCCGATGATCGCCGCGGCCTTCGTCGCCACGCTCTGGGGTCTGCTCTCGGCCAACTTCATCTGGAACCCGATCGCCGGTCGCCTCGGACGGATCGGAGCCGTCGAGCTCGAGCGGATGACCCTGGTCTCGGAGGGCATGCTCGCCATCCAGGCCGGAAGCGCACCGCACCTGCTCCAGGAGCGTCTCGAGGCGCTGTCGACCGTGAAGCCCAAGGCCACCAAGAAGAAGCGCGAGCCCGAACGGGCAGAGGGCGTGCAATGAGCACAGCCCGTCGAGCTCGCGGTCGCGGGCATGAAGATGACTCGCACGATGAGCCGGACGAGCGCTGGGCCGTCTCGTACGCCGACATGGTCACGGTTCTGATGTGCCTGTTCATCGTGCTCTTCGCCGTGTCGAACGTCGATAAGACGAAGTTCGAACTGCTCGCGAACAGCCTCGCCACGGGTTTCGGGCAGGAGAGCACCGAGGGCGGTGCCGACACGGCCGAGGGCGTGATCGTGCCGCCTGAACTGCAGGACGATGACGGGGTGGTCGACCTCGCGGCGCGGGCCGAGATCGAGTTCGAGTCGCTCGAGGGACTGCGCGATCGCATGAGCACCTCGCTGGCGGCACAGGGTCTGCAGGACACGGTGCAGTTCGTCATCGACGACCGGGGACTCCAAGTGGGGCTGGTCGGCGCAGAGACGTTCTTCGCCGACAACAGCACCGACCTCTCGGCGAAGGCGGACGCCGTGCTCGACACGATCGGAGACGTGCTCGTCACGGTCGACAACCAGGTGAGTGTCGAGGGGCACGCCGACCACCGCGTCTCCGCCGCGCCCTTCGCCACCAACTGGGAGCTGTCCGGCGGGCGCGCGACCCAGGTGGCGCGGTTCCTCGTCGAGCACGAAGGCGTCGGAGGACCCCGTGTGAAGGCGACGGCGTTCTCGGACACCCGCCCCATCGTGCCGGGCGACACCCCTCAGGCGCTGGCCAGCAACAGACGCGTCGACATCATCGTCGAATCGAACGAAGAAGAGCAGGTGAGAGCGCTGATACCCGCTCTCGCGGCTGCTGCGAACAACTGAGCTCACGTGAACACCACCGTCGAGGAGACCGTCATGACCGCATCCGCCGTGCTCGATGACCCCGCCCTGCGCCATCCGGCGTACGATTTCGGACGCCCCGCCCAGCTCGGACGCGAGAGCACCCGCCATCTCGAAGCGGCCTTCGAGTCGTTCGCCCGGCTGTGGTCGTCCCAGCTCACGGCGAAGATCCGCGTGCGCGCCCACCTCGCACTCGAGACCGTCGAGCTCGTGTCGTACGAGGAGTACGCCGACACCCTGCCCGGGACGACGGCCATGGTCGCCGGCTCGTTCGCCGACCGCGACGAGCCGTGCGTCGTGCAGTTCGGTCTCGACAGCGCCCTGCTGTGGGTGGTGCAGATGATGGGCGGCAGGAGCACATCGCTTCCCGAAGCCCGCACCTTCACGCCGATCGAGCTCGCCCTCGTCCGCAACCTGATGGAGGGCACCTTCGAGCACCTCCACGCCAGCCTCGGCGCTCTGCTCCCTGGTGCACCGCGCTTCCCCGCGGTGCACTACAACCCCCAGTACATGCAGGTCATCTCCGCGACGGCGGCGGTGATCGTCGCCCGATACACCATGCGTCTCGGCGATTCCGAGTCGACCGCGACGGTGATGCTGCCGGCGACCGCGGTCGTCGACCGCCTCGCGGCCACGGGATCGGACGCGGCATCGGCGCATTCGACGGATCAGACTCTGGAGCAGGTGCGCAGCACGCCGTTGGAGCTGACGCTGCGCCTCGCGCCCATCACGATCGGCACCGGAGAGATCCTCGATCTCGCACCGGGCGACCTGCTGCGCCTGCCTCACCCCGAGACCCGGCCGTACGAGCTCATGGCCGGGCAGACCCGGATAGCTCTCGCGACACCGGGCAGCAGAGGCTCGCGCCTCACCTGCAAGATCACGACCACCCATGAGGAGACCCACTGATGAGCACCTTCCACGAGACCGCCATCGCCGCGGCGATCGCCGGCAAGCTGCCGTTCGGCTACCCCGTGATCCCCGCACCGTCCACCGACCCCGGCGCGTCGGGCGACGCGGTGGTCGTCACCTTCACGGGCAGCCCCGGGGCCCGCATCGCGATCCAGGTCATCGACCCGTCGCAGCTCGAGGACGGCTCCAAGAACGCTCAGCTGGCCGATCGCCTGCACCCGATCTTCGAGGCGGCCGCCGCCGTGCTCGGCAGCGGCTCGCTCGGCGACGGAGCCGTGGTCGACGCCGCCGAGGTCTTCACCGATTCGGGGACCCAGGTGTTCGACATGGTCGACGCCGACGGCAGCGTCGTGGCGCGCGCATCCGTGCGCATCGACGGAGCCAGGGCGGCATCCGCGTCGGGTCCGCAGCGGCTCAACCGCATCGCGGGGGTCGAGATGGAGCTCGTGGTCGAGATCGGGCGCACGCGGATGCCGGTGCGCGACGTGCTCTCGCTCGAGCCGGGCCGTGTGGTCGAGCTCGACCGCGCCGCCGGGTCTCCCGCCGACATCAAGCTCAACGGCCGACTGATCGGGCACGGCACGGTCGTCGTCGCCGAGGGCGACTTCGCGATCCGCGTCGAGCGCATCCTCGACAGCGCCGAGACGGTCTGAGCGTGGACGACATCCTCGTCGCGCTCCGCGCGATCGTCGCGCTGGGAGCGGTGCTCGGGCTGCTGCTCTTCCTGAGCCGCCGCCTGCAGAAGTCGCAGGCGAAGGGCGTGAGTCCGCTGGCAGGGCTGATGCCGAAGAAGCTCGCCAAGCTGACCGAGCTCGTGCCGACGCGGCCCGCCGCGGCGCCGCGTGCGCGCCCGGAGAAGATCACCGTGGTGGCGAGGTCGGGCATCGGCGGCAAGGCACAGCTCGTCGTGGCGGAGTTCGGCGGCATCCGCTACGTGCTCGGCGTGACGGAGCACGGGATCAACGTCGTCGACACCCAGGAGGCTCCTCCTCTCGAGCAGGAGGAGGTCGTCTCCTCGGACGTACGATCCGCCTCCGTCGAGATGCCCGATGACATCGTCGACCGCGCGCTGCGCTCGGTCGCCTGACCCGCGGTCAGCGCATCGGTCGACGCGGTTACGTGCACCTCGTGATGTCGCGATAGTCGACTGCGAGCACGGATCGCTCGACCCCCTGGCTACGGATCGGCCACGCCACCCAACTTCGGAGTGCCGCCGTGCCCGCATCCGCCGCAGTCGCCGCGCCGCCGTCTGCGCGCGCACCGCGACTGCCTCGCCGCGTGTGGGTGCTGCTCGCCGCGGTGCTCGTCGTCGTGACGGCACTCGTGCTGCTGCAGGCCACAGGGGCGCACGCAGCGGCGATGCAGGTCCCGACTCAGGTCGGTGACGGCGAGGGCGACGGTGTGACGATCAACGGCATCAACGGGGCGCCGTCCGACAGCATCATGACGTTGCTGGGCATCACCGTGCTCAGCGTCGCTCCGGCGCTGCTGCTGATGATGTCGAGCTTCACCAAGATCTTCGTCGTGCTGGCCCTCACCCGGAACGCGCTCTCGCTGCCGTCGATCCCGCCGAACCAGGTGCTGGCCGGTCTCAGCCTGTTCCTGACGCTGTTCATCATGTGGCCGGTGCTCACCGACATCAACACCGTCGCCGTCGCGCCGTTCACCGACGGCCAGATCGACTTCGGAAGGGCGTTCGAGCTCGCCCAGGAGCCCCTGCGGCAGTGGATGCTCTCGTACACGCGCGAAGAGGACATCGCGCTGATGCATCGGGCAGCGCAGATGGAGAACCCCACCGACGCCGGGAGCATCCCGCTGCAGACGCTCGTCCCGGCCTTCATGATCAGCGAACTGCGCGCGGCGTTCCTGATCGGGTTCATCATCTTCGTGCCGTTCCTCGTCATCGACCTGGTGGTCGCGAGCGCACTCATGTCGATGGGCATGATGATGCTGCCGCCCGTCATGATCTCGTTGCCGTTCAAGATCCTCCTGTTCCTGCTCATCGACGGGTGGGGCATGGTCATCACCGCGCTCGTCCAGTCCTACAACGGGGGTGGCGGGTGAACCCCGAAGCGGTCATCGACATCGGTCAGGCGGCGCTCATCGTCGGTGCGAAGCTCTGCGCGCCCCTGCTCATCACCGCCCTGGTGGTGGGCTTCGCGATCTCGCTGCTGCAGTCCATCACCCAGGTGCAGGAGATGACGATCTCGTTCGTGCCGAAGCTCGTCGCCGTCGGCATCGCGCTCCTCGTCACGGGGCACTGGATGATCGCCGAGATGATCGCGTTCACGAACGAGATGTTCGCGCGGATACCGTCGCTGCTGAACGGCGGCTGATGAACATCCCGATCGATTTCACCTGGCTGGAGGCGACCTCGCTCGCCTGCGTGCGGATCACGGCATTCCTGGTCCTCGCCCCGCCGTTCAGCCACGGCACGATCCCGATGCGGATCCGCGCGATGCTCGGCGTCGGTCTCGCTCTCGCCGTGTCGCCGGTCGTGACCGCAGGATATGAGCGCCTCGACACCGGGGCCTTCATGCTCGCACTGGCAGGGCAGGCCCTCACGGGGGCGCTCCTCGGCTTCCTCGTGATGGTGCTCTTCAGCGCGATCCAGGGCGCCGGCCACCTCGTCGACACCTTCGGCGGGTTCCAGCTGGCTCAGGCCTTCGATCCCGGCATGGCGATCAACGGCGCACAGTTCACCCGACTGTTCCAGATGACCGCGATCATGCTGCTGTTCGCCTCCGACGGATACCAGCTCGTGCTCGGCGGTCTGTTCCGATCGTTCGACGCGGTGCCGGTCACCGGCATGATCGATCTCGCCAAGCCCGCCGAGGCGCTCGTCGGCGCTGCGGGACAGATGATGCTCAGCGCGGTGCAGATCGCGGGACCGCTGCTCATCGTGCTCTTCCTCGCCGACGTCGGACTCGGTCTGGTCAGCCGCGTCGCGCCCGCCCTGAACGCCTTCGCGATGGGCTTCCCGATCAAGATCGGTCTCACCCTCCTGCTCGTCGGATTCGTCTACGCGGCGCTCCCGAGCGTGGTCGCCGTGATCGCCGAGGAGGCTGCGCGACTGCTCCTGGGGGTGACCCGATGAGCGAGACCGACGCCGGCGAACGCACCGAGAAGGCGACCGAGCGTCGCCTGAAGGAAGCGCGGAAGAAGGGCCAGATCGGCCGCAGCCAGGACTTCACGGCCTGGGTCTGCATCGCCGCCGCGGCCGTCATGATGGTGCCGACGATCGCCTCGGGCACGCAGGTGGTCACCGAGCTCTTCCTCGCCGTGACGCCCGTCGCGATGAACCCCACCGACGGCGCCGCCATGGATGTGCTGAGCTCGGCCATCACCTCGCTCGGGGGCATCCTGCTTCCGATGCTGGTGGTGGTGCTGCTCGCCACCACGGCCACCGCGGTCGCGCAGGGCGGCATCCACCTGCGCGGCGTGACCATGCGCACCGAGCAGTTCAACATCGTGTCGGGCGTCAAGCGCGTCTTCGGCCGGCAGGCGCTCTGGGAGGGCGCCAAGGCGCTGCTGAAGACCGTGGCCATCGGGCTCGCACTGTGGATCGTCGTCTCGGGTCTCGTCCCGGTACTGATGGCCAGCGGCAGCCACAACATCACCTGGCTGCTCGAGCAGGCGGCCGGGGGAGCGGTCGCGCTGCTGCAGGTCGCCGTGGCGGTGGGCATCGTGCTCGCAGCGATCGACGTGGCGGTGGTCATGCGGCGCAACCGCAAGCACACGCACATGACGAAGAACGAAGCCAAGGACGAGCACAAGAAGACCGAGGGCGACCCGCTCGTGCGCTCCCAGCGCCGCTCGCGGCAGCTCGCCATGAGCCGCAACAGGATGATCGCCGCGGTGGGCGACAGCGACGTCGTGCTCGTGAACCCCACGCACGTGGCGGTGGCGCTGCGCTACGAGCCGGGCAAGTCGGCGCCACGGGTCGTGGCGAAGGGCGCGGGGATCGTCGCGCAGAAGATCCGCGAGAAGGCGGAGGAGAACGGCGTGCCGATGATCAGGGACATCCCTCTCGCACGCGCGCTGCACTCGGCCTGCGAGATCGGGCGGGAGATCCCCGAAGAGCTCTACACCGCGGTCGCCCAGGTGCTCGCCTTCATCGAGCACCTCAAACGTCGAGGCTCGGCCAGGGGAACGCACACGATGCCCTTCGCCAGCACCAGGGACCGCGGCCTGTGAGTCCGGCCACGAGCACATCAGAACGAGCAGAGAGAATCAGAAGGCGAGACGCATGATCGGTCAGCTGTTGTCCAAGGGGGCTGTTCCCGTCGGTGTGGTGGGGATCATCCTCCTGCTCATCGTGCCCATCCCGACCGGTCTGCTCGACGTGCTCATCGTCCTGAACATCTCGTTCGCGCTGCTGATCCTCCTGACCGCGATGTTCGTGAAGAAGCCTTTGGACTTCTCGGTGTTCCCGAGTCTGCTGCTCGTCGCGACCCTCTTCCGGCTCGGCCTCAACGTCGCGTCGACCCGCCTCGTGCTCAGCGAGGCCCACGCGGGTCAGGTGATCCAGGCGTTCGGTCAGATCACCATCAGCGGCTCACTCGTGATCGGTGCCGTGATCTTCCTCATCCTCACCGTCATCCAGTTCGTCGTGGTCACCAAGGGTGCCGAGCGCGTCGCCGAGGTGGGCGCGCGCTTCACGCTCGACGCCATGCCGGGCAAGCAGATGGCGATCGACGCCGACCTGAACGCCGGTCTGATCACGGATGACGAGGCGCGCAGGCGACGCGCAGAGGTCGCCGCGGAGGCGGACTTCTACGGTGCGATGGACGGTGCGTCGAAGTTCGTCAAGGGAGACGCGATCGCGGGCATCGTGATCGTGGTCATCAACTTCGTCGGCGGCATCATCATCGGCATGGTGCAGCACGGCATGGAGGTGGGCGAGGCGCTCGAGACGTACAGCATCCTCACCATCGGCGACGGGCTGGTGACCCAGATCCCCGCACTGCTCATGGCGGTGTCGACCGGCATGATCGTCACGCGTGAGAACGCGGAGGCCGAGATGGGTCAGGCCGCCGGCCGTCAGCTCATGCAGTCCCGCAACGCCCTGGTGATCACCGGACTCGCCGCCATCGCCATGGGGTTCATCCCCGGGATGCCGCTCGTGATCTTCCTGGCGATCGGAGCGGTCCTGCTGTTCGCGGCATCCCGCGTGAAGGCGAACGAGGACCGCGATGCCGCACGTGAGGCGGATGCCCTGCAGCAGGAGGCCGTCGAGGCCGGCACCGAGGGCCCGGAGGACCTCATGGACCGGATGCGCGTGCACGCCCTCGAGATCTCGCTGTCTCCCGACATCGTCGATCTCGCCTCAGGGGGAGCGGGAGATCTGCTCACCCGGGTGAAGTCCCTCCGCCGCAAGCTCGCCCTCGACATCGGCATCCTCATGCCGCCGGTGCGCACGCGGGACAACATCGAGCTGCCCGCGCAGACGTACTCGATCCTCATCGCCGGGGTCGAGGCCGGACGCGGGTCGGTTCCTCGGGGCCACGTTCTCGCGATCGGCACGGGACTCGAGCAGCTTCCGGGCACGGCCGTGGTCGACCCGGTGTTCGGTCTCGAGGGCAAGTGGGTCCCCGCCGAGATGTCGCACGCCGCCGACATGGCCGGCGCGACGGTGATCGATCGGGCGAGCGTCATCATCACCCACCTCTCCGACATCGTGCAGAGCCAGGCCGACCGCCTGCTCTCCCTCGAAGACGTCCGCCAGCTGACCGAGCACTTGAAGCAGTCCAGCCCCGCGACGGTCGAGGAACTCACCCCGGCCGTGCTGTCGCTCGCCGCGATCCAGCGCGTGCTGGCGGGGCTCCTCTCCGAGCGGGTGCCGATCAACGACCTGGCGCGCATCTACGAGGCGCTCGCACTCCGAGGCAAGGCGTCGACGGAGACGGCGGGTCTCATCGACGCGGCCAGGGCGGCGCTCGGGCCGGCGATCGCCTCGCGCTTCGCCGAGGACGGACGCATCCGGGTCGTCATGTTCGAGCCGATCCTCGAGCAGCAGATGCTCGAGGGCATGCGCGTCGTCGACGGTCACCCGCAGATCGTGCTGACGCCGGAGGCGACGATGCAGGTGCTCGAGAACGTGCGTCGCACTGTCGCCGAACTCGACCAGGTCGGTCCGGAGCCCGTTCTCGTCTGCGCGCCGTCACTGCGACAGGCGGTGCGTCGGATGGTGTCATCGCAGGTCAGCGGCCTTCCGGTGCTCTCCTACGATGAGGCTGCGGCGGGCGGTCTCGCGACCGACGTGGTCGGTGTCGTCCGCATGACGCAGTCGGCTCTTCCCAGCGGCGCGTTGTAGCGTTCGATTCTGCTCATTTATGAGTTGAGTGCGATACGTTTGTGAGCAGAGGGCGCACCGGCGCTCACGCCATGGAAGGCAGACGACGCATGCTGGTACTGACGAGACGCGCCAACGAGAGCATCGTGATCGGCGACGACATCACCGTCACGATCCTCGCCGTGACGCCGAGCGGTGTCCGTGTCGGCATCGACGCCCCTCGCGACAAGCGCATCAACCGCGCCGAGATCGTCATCGCCGTGAGCGATGCGAATCAGGAGGCCGTGCAGACCTCCTCCGACGACTCCGCCGAATCGCTCATTCTCGGCGCCCTGGGCAGAACCACCCCTGCTCCATGATCGGACGCTCGGAGTGTCATCTCCGGGACTCCGAGTTACTGCGTCGAGCGTTGTCGCGATAGTCGTTCATGTGACGGGCGATCCCGTCATGGAAACCGCGACATGACGAGGTGACGAATCGTGGCCGCTCACGACCTGAGCATGCAACTGATGCGAGAGCGCGATCTGCTGGAGGTGCTGCTGTTCAAGCTCGACGAGCAGCAGATGCTGCTCGCGACCGGACGCAACCGGTGGATCCACCATGCGGCGAACGAGATCGAGCGGGTCCTCGCGGCCATGCCGACCGTCGCGCTGTCGCGCGACACGCTGGTCATCGCGGTGGCTGACGAGTGGGGCGTGCCCGAGGCGACGACGCTCCGCGATCTGATCGAGGCTGCGCCGACCGACGCGTGGCGCGAGATCCTGTCGGGTCATCTCGAGGCCATGACCACTCTGGCCGACGAGATCGGCGACATGAAGAAGGTCAACGAGCAGCGTCTGCGCACGGCGATCCGGGTGACGCAGGAGACGATCGCCGGCCTCGGGGTGCCGACCGGCGAATACGACACGCACGGCGACGTCGTCCGCGGCGCGGACGCCCGACTTCTCGACACCAGGGTCTGAGGTAACCATGTCTTCCTTCGCAGGGCTCCGCCTCGCAGAATCCGCGCTCTCGGCCGCACGCGCGGGGATGACCGTCACGGGTCAGAACATCGCCAACCAGACGACTCCGGGCTACACGCGCCAGCGGGTGGAGCAGACCTCGCTCTCGGCGCCGGGGCAGACGGGGCTCTGGCCATCCGGCATCGCCATCGGCGGGGGAGTGGGCGTGACCGGGATCGCGAGGCTCGGCGACGACATTCTCGATGCCCGTGTGCGCGACGCGCTGTCGACCTCCGGCTTCTGGTCGGCTCGTGCGACGGCAGCGAGCCGCGCAGAGGACGTGCTGGCCGAACCCACGAAGGACGGTCTCGCCGCGAACCTCAACAGGTTCTGGTCGGGCTGGTCCGACCTCGCCAACACGCCGGATCCGGCAGCGGCGCAGGTCGTGCTCTCGAATGCCGACGTGCTCATCGGACAGATCGCGGAGGGCTACCAGACCATTGCGGGGCAGTGGAACGACCTGCGCAGTCAGGTCGACGGTCAGCTCGCCGACGTCAACGCCGCTGCGAGCCAGGTGGCCACTCTCAACGGACAGATCAGGGAGGCGCTGCAATCGGGGCGCAACGCCAACGAGCTCATGGACCAGCGCAGCGTCCTCGCCCAGCAGCTCTCGTCGGCCGTCGGTGCGAAGGGCATCGTCGAGCCGGACGGCACACTGACTCTTCGCGTCGACGGCAATGCGCTCGTGTCGGGCGACAGCAGCCGAGCGCTCGTCGCGAGCGGACCGCGTGACATCGCGGACGCAGGTCGGATCACCGTCTCATGGGCGGATCGACCGAACCTCGCGGTGCCGATCACGGGTGGCGTCGTCGGCGGCACGATCAGCGCTCTGGCCCCCGCGTCCGACGGGGGGACGCTCGCCGGCGTCGCGGCCGCCTACAACGAGACGGCGACCGCGCTCGCGACCGCCGTGAACGATGTGCACCGCACCGGCGTCACCTCGTCGGGAGCGGCCGGAGGCGACTTCTTCGCGCTCGACGGTTCGGGTCCGGCGGCGCTGGGACTCCGTGTCGTCCCGACGGGACTCGATCAGCTGGCACTGGCAGCGCCGGGTGCGGGCGCGAAGGACACCACCATCGCCGACCGCATCAGTGCGCTGGGGACATCTGCGGCGGGGCCCAGCAAGACGTGGTCGACGTTCGTCACCGGCTTCGCAGTCGCCGTCGCCGGGGATCTGCAGCGCGCGGACATCGCCGATATGGGCGCGGTCGCGGCGGTCACCGCGCAGCAGTCGAACGCCTCGGTGGACGGCGATGAGGAGACGATCAACCTCCTGACCTACCAGACCGCATACCAGGCGGCGGCTCGCGTTCTGACGGCCGTCGATGAGGCACTGGATCTGTTGATCAACCGCACCGGCCTCGTCGGCCGCTGACTCTGGGGAGAGTGAAATGATCGGTCGAATCACGACCAGCACCATGACGCAGCAGTCGCTGCGCACACTGCAGACCAACCTCGCGGATCGCGCACGGCTGCAGGATCAGGCCGCGTCGCAGCGCGCCTTCCGCTCGCCGAGCGACGATCCGGCCGCCGCGGCCACGGCGCTCGGTGTGCACGGTGATCAGGCGCGCGTCGCTCAGTTCGCCCGCAACCTCAGCGACGGGATGGCGTGGGTGACCACGGTCGACACCGCTCTCGGCGCAAGCGCCGATCTGCTCAACCGCGCGCGTGATCTCACCGCACAGGGAGCGAACTCGGGCGCGCTGAGCCCGACCGCTCGCGAGTCGATCGCCCAGGAGCTCGAGTCCATCAGCGCAGAGCTGCTCGCCAAGGCGAACACGAGGGTGCTCGGCCGCAGCGTCTTCGCGGGAACGAGCGATGCGGGAGCCGCGTTCGATCCCACCACCTTCAGCTTCAACGGCGGCGCGGGCGACGGCGTGCATCGCCGCATCAGCGAGAACGAGACCGTGCGCGTGGACTTCGACGGCGCTCAGGCGTTCGGCGAAGGGGCCGACAGCGCCTTCGCCCTGCTGAACGACATCGCGGCGGAACTGCGCAGCGGTGCCGAGGTCGGCTCGCGTCTCGGCGACATCGATGCGCGGCTGAAGGACGTCACCGCGGCTCGCGGATCCACGGGCGCTCGTCAGGTGCAGATCGAGCGGGCGTCGGCGCAGAATCTCTCCTCGTCGATCGACCTCGAAGCGCGCCGTGCCGAGGTCGAGAACGTCGACAGTCTCGAGGTGCTCGTGCACCTGCAGTCGGCCGAGCTCGTGTTCCAATCCGCCCTGCAGGTGACGGCCCGCTCGCTGCAGACCAATCTGATGGAGTTCCTGCGATGAGCGCACCCACTGACCGGACGACGGCGACGGTCGACGTCGAGTTCGCTTCGCCGATGCCCGGACTCGCTCCGCACACCTCTTTCACCCTCGAGCAGATCGACGGAGCGGAAGGGCTGCACGCGCTGCGCGCGACGGATGCCGACGTGCGCCTGTTCCTCCTCGACCCGCGATCCGGGGACTACGGCTACGAGCCGAGCATCCCCGCAGACGTGCAGTCCGAGATCGGCGCCGCCGACGAGTCGGAGATCCGGGTGTTCGTCGTGGCGAACCCCTCGGCCGACGGCGTGTACATCAACCTGCGTGCGCCGATCCTGATCCACACCGGATCCGGCCGTGCCGCACAGGCGATCCTCGAGGATCAGCGCTACCCGATCCGCGCCCTGCTGGGTGCCTGAGCAGGACGTGACGTTCGACGGCTCTTTCGACATGGTGGACTCCCGGCACGGGGAGAATTCCGAGATTCACCGCATATACCAAGGAAGAGCATCTATCCTCTAAGAGCACAGGCTGGGGTACTGGCGGGATCCCGGCGTCGTCGCAGGAGATCGGGACCTGGGGCACGTCATGGATGCGGTTGGTAGGGGTACAGCGCACGACGCTCGGTGACGAGCGACATTCCATGGGACGGAAGACGACATGAGCACATCAAGGACGCTCGAGACGAATCGGGTGAGCAAGCGGGAGTTCGTGCAGAGATTCGCACGACGCGGTGGCATCTCGGTTCAGGCCGCACAGACGGCGTACAACGCGATGATCGACGAGCTCCTCGACCTCGTGGGCCGCGGGAACACGGTCACACTCACCAACTTCGGCAAGTTCTATCCGCAGACGCACAAGGGGCACCGGGTGCAGTTCGCGAAGGACGACGGAGACGCCGAGGTCAACGACTACACCGTGCTGAAGTTCTCCGCGACGCGCGAGGTGAACCGCCGCGTCAAGGTGAACGATTAGTCATCGTTATCTGAACGTAAACGAGAATCCCCGGAGGTTTTGGCCTCCGGGGATATTTCTTGCCCGTCGCACCCCTAGTCTGTAGTCAGATGTAGTTCTGGCCACTGGGGAGAGGCCGCGCTGTGAGTCGCTGGGGAGGGCTTGCACTTACAGTGAAAGAGGCGAATCCGATGCCTATGCGTGCCCGCAACCAGCTCGTGGTCGATCACCTGCACATCGTCGGTGCGGCGACGGCATATGTGGCGTCTCGACTCACGCATGTCTCCCGTGACGACCTCGCCTCTGCCGGTGCGTTCGCGCTGGTCCGCGCGGCCGAGAAGTTCGACGCGACCCTCGGCGTGCCCTTCGGCGCGTTCGCTCGAGGACGCGTCAACTGGGCGCTGAAAGACGAGCTGCGGTCGATGGACTGGGCGCCTCGAGATGTTCGGGTGCGAGCCAAGCAGACGACGAAGGTCCGACAGACGCTCACGGCCGCCCTCGGTCGCACGCCCACTGTGGCGGAGATCGCGGCAGCCATGGGCGTCGACACGGCCGTCGCGCGCGAAGGGCTCGCCGACGCCGAGCGTCTGCTGACGAGTCTCGATGCGCCGGACGCTCCGGAGATCGTGTGGACCGGCTACCTGCCCGAGGAGCTCGCGATCGCCTCCGAGCGCGACGAGTTCCTGCGGCGCGCCGTCGACGCGCTGCCGGAGCGCAAGCGGGCGATCATCACGGCGATCTATTTCGAGGACCGCACGGTCAAGGATCTCGCGGAGCAGCTCGGCGTCTCCCACGCCGCCGTCTCGCAGCAGCGTGCGGAAGCGGTGCGCATGCTTCGAGATGCGCTGGATCGGCACTACGCCGACACCCCTCAGCGTGAGGCAGCACCGGCAGCGCGGTCCTCCGCGTCGGCGCTGGACGCGTACTTCGAGCGCCTCGCGGCCGGCGGTCAGCGGTTCACGCGCGCGATACTGTCGCACGCGGTCGGCGTCTGATCCGTCGCGCGCACGCGCGTGGCCGCAGGGCCGTCAGAGACCGAAGCCGTAGCTGGGCTGACCCACCAGGATGAGACTGACCGTCGTCGGGTAGACCTCGGGCTCTTCATCCTCATCGTCGAGCAGCTCGAGCTTGTGGATCGGCACGAAGATGCCGCCGTCCGGCTCGAAGATGAGATCCTTCGGCACGAACGAGGCGAAGATCGACCGTGTCGCGTGGCGCAGCTCGAACGTGCGACCGACGTCGCCGCGCTCGAAGAGGTTCATCTCGACCTCATCCGACCACACCTTGCCGTCGGGGAAGCGAGCCTCGATGCGATAGGTGCTCGGTTCGACCGCCTTGATGTTGAGATCCTCCACGACGTCCGCGAACAGTGCGTCCGGCTGCTCGAGTTCGAAGGCGATGGCGCGGAGGTGGTCGTAGTTGAGGCGAGCGCGACGCGAGAACAGTGCGACGTTCTCGATCTCGTCCGGGTCCGCGTGGGGGGCCTGATCGATGAGGTACTGGCGCACCTCGTCGGGACCGGGGTACTCGAATCGCATGTGGTAGTGGAACCTGCCGGGGCGGTTGACGATGTACGTGCTGACGTCGCTGATGTCGTTCACCGTGAGGCAGTAGATGCGCTTCACGGACGAGAGGCCGTCGAACAGGGACAGGAACTGGTTCTGTCGATTGCCTCCCTCTGCGCCCCCGCGGCGGCCAGCGGGGAAGATCTTCTCGAACTCGTCGAAGATGATCAGACACTCGTCGAGGGTGTCCAGGAACTCCACGATGCCGTCGTTGTCCTCTGAGACGATCACGACGGGCAGGCACTGCTCGAGGGCCTCCTCGGCGACCATGCGAAGGAACAGCGTCTTGCCGATCCCCTTGTCGCCGGAGAGCATCACGCCCAGGCTGCGGTCCGAGAGGGCGTAGGACCGGAAGATCTTGTCGACCTTCCTGTCTCGGCCGCCGTAGACGCGCTCGGTGCCGACGGTGAGGTCGTCGATCTTGATCAGGCTGAAGCCCTCTTTCGAGGTGAAGTGCACCCGATAGGTGCCGAGAGGGAACTCATGATGCGTGCGGACGGCGTCGTCGTAGACGCGGACGTGTCCGCCCGTCTCGATGTAGGTGCTGGTCAAGATCCTTCTCCTTCGCTCCCCGTGTTGATATATCGGTTGAGATCGGACTGCCGTAAGGCGTTCGGCGAGATATTTTCGCAGTACCCTGAGCGGACAGCGGGCGTGGGGACGCCCGGGTCAGGGGAACCGCTATGGGGACGAACGCAGGCGAGCAGCCGATCGCGGGGTCGATCGTCATCGTGGTCGAGGCCGCGCCGCAGGGGCTGCTGCAGTACACGCTGGATCCTGACGATCGTCAGCCCGAATGGCAGGTGATCCTCATCGCCCATGACGATGCCGTGATGGGCGCCGCGACGACACCGGAGCAGACGGCGGAGCTGCTGGTGCGCGGCAGCGTCGAGTGCATCAGGCAGAGCATCCCGAGCCTCGAGGTCGGCGGACTCACCATGCGGCCGGAGCTCGGGCCGAACGACAACGCCCAGATCGTCGCCGCCGGCGAGGCCATCTTCCTGCAGTCCGAGTGGGATGCGGTCGTGGAGCAGGCGGGCGATCTCCCCGAGGTCTGAGCGCGAGCGTGCCGCTCCCGGCGGCACCGTCAGCCCGGCGTCAGGAACGCGTCGACGATCAGCGCCCCGCGGATCCCGCGGAGCTCGTCGATGATGCGATCGATTCCCCGCGCGGTCACCGAAGGCATCTGCAGATCGTGGGGTCCCAGTGGTTCGAGCCGTCCGGTGCGAACCCGGATGACCTCCCAGCCGGCGGAGCGCAGCGCGCGATCCTTGCGGAGATCGGTCTGCTCGCGGGTGCCGACATGCTCGAGTCCGTGGCGCCCGACCGTGTCGTACTCGATCGCGACACGGAGCTCCGGCAGCAGGATGTCCGGCCACACCTCGGTATGGCGGAAGAACGGGCGAGAGACTTTGACCGCGTTGACACCGGTCGTGACGGAGATGCGGGCGGCGAGCATCGCGCGGAGTCTGGCCTCGGCGGCGGATGCCGGTGCCGGGGCGCAGACGCTGGAGAAGGCTTCGCCGGAGGGGAGATCGGGCGTCTTGCTGCAGAGGGTGAGCGGGCGTTTCGGCCGCCGGGGGATCGCGCGGGCTTCGCCCAGCACGACCGGCTGGGGCCTGGCGAGCGTCGAGCATTCCGGGCACCACGCCGACTGGCGGCGCACCCGACCGGGGCGTTCGCGCTGCTCAGCGGGGGTGGCGGCGAAACGATGGCCCACTCGGCATTCCCAGCACAACAGCACATCGGCCGCCAACGGCACCTGCGAGAGTGCGATGCCGTGATTGAGTTCGGGGTGGTACTGGCGGATCAGTTCGGGGTAGGCGGCCCACTGCGAACGATAGGTGCCGATCTCGTAGGGCACCTCCCGTCCTCGCGAGAACTGGCGTCTCGCCCACCACGACTGCACGGGTTCGGTCACGTCGGGCAACCTACCGGGCACTCCGGACATCGCCAGGAGGGGCTGGACGTGACAGACTCGCGGAGAGCAATGAGTCCGATGAACGGACAGAGGGAGTCGTCATGCCGCAGCGGATCGTGATCAGTGGCGCATCGGGCCTGATCGGCACGGCGCTCGCCTCGTCGCTGCGGTCGGACGGTGTGGAGGTGACGACCCTCGTGCGTCGCCCTCCGCGTGATCCCTCCGAGGTGCAGTGGATGCCGGGGGAGCGCGAGCTCGACCCCGATGTGCTGGCGGGCGCTGTCGCCGTGGTCGCGCTGGGTGGTGCGAGCGTCGGGCGTCTGCCTTGGACGCGACGGTATCGCCGCGAACTCGTCGAGTCCCGACTGACGGGCACCCGCACGCTCGCGACGGCGGTGCGCACCCTGCGAGACGATGCTCCGGCGTTCGTGTCGGCATCCGCTGTCGGCTACTACGGCTCGGCGCCGGGCGAGGTGCTGACCGAGGCGTCGCTCGCGGGCGACACGTTCCTGGCGCAGCTGTGCGTCCGATGGGAGCAGGAGGCGCTGCGCGCGGGGGAGCAGACGACGGTCGCGCTGCTGCGCACCGCTCCGATCATCCATCGCAAGGGTGTGCTGAAGCCGCTCATCCAGCTCACTCGCTTCGGGGTCGCCGGTCCGATCGGGCCCGGCACCCAGATCTGGCCATGGATCTCTCTCGACGATGAGGTGCGCGGCATCCGACACGTGATCGACCAGCGCCTCGAGGGGCCCGTCAACTTCACCGGGCCGACGCGTGCCTCGGCGAACGACATCGGTCGCGCCCTCGCGAAGAGGATGCGCCGACCGTTCTGGATCCCGGCTCCTGCCTGGGCCCTCCGGCTCGCGCTGAGTCGGTCGGCCGCCGATTCGCTGCTGCTCTCCGATGCGGACGTCAGACCCGGCGCGCTCGAAGGCTCGGGCTTCGAGTTTCGGCACAGGACAGCCCAGCAGGCCGTCGACGCCGCGCTGTGATCGGGCGACGACGACTGCCGTGCAGGCTCAGCGCCCGTGCGGGTCGCGCCGATTGAGTGTCTCGACCACCTGCGCATAGTCTCCCCGTGCTTCGCCGTAGCGCAGGAACTTCACGTTCTCGACCTGGATCTCGGTCGCATCCGGCTGGGTCTCGATCAAGTCGACGACCTCGCTGACGAACTCGTCGAGCGGCATCGCGAACTCGCTGGTCTCCTGCCCCGGCATGAGCGAGGTGCGGACGGAGGGCGGTTCGAGCTCGAGCACGCTCACACTCGTGTCGGCGAGCTGCAGACGCAGAGATTCGCTGAGCATGTGGATGGCCGCTTTCGTCGCGTTGTAGGTGGGCGTCACGCGAAGCGGCGCGAAGGCCAGACCGGACGACACGGTCATGATCGTCGCGTCCGGCATGGTGCGCAGGTGCTCGATGAAGGCCGCGATCAGCCGGATCGGACCCAGGAGGTTGGTGGTGACGGTGGCCTCGGCGTCGTCGAGGAACCCCTCGGGCGACGTCCAGTCCTCGACCCGCATGATCCCGGCCATCGGGATGACCACGTTGAGCGAGGGGTGGGCGGCCATGACCGTCTGCGCGGCCGCCCGGATGCTGTCGGCGTCCGTCGTGTCGATCCGGACGGTGTGGATGCCCGGGTTCGCCGCGGCGATCTCGTCGAGCAGCTCGGCGCGACGCCCGCCCACGATCACGGTGTTGCCCCGATCGCTGAGCCGCAGAGCGAGGGCGAGGCCGATACCGCTCGTGGCACCGGGGATGAAGATGGTGTTTCCGCTGATGTTCATACGTCCACTCTTCGTGCTCTCGCCCAGGCCCTCCAGAGATGGCGCATCCAGGGATCGGGCGTCCCTGGATGCGCGAGGCAGAGCACGAGATACTGCAGAGGTGGACAGAGAAGCACTGGCCGAGTTCCTCGTGCGTCGCAGGGAGCAGCTGAAGCCGTCCGACGTCGGCCTCGGTGCGGGGGCGCGTCGACGCACCCCCGGGCTTCGACGCGAGGAGGTCGCGCAGCTCGCCGCCATGTCGACCGACTACTACGCGCGGCTCGAGCAGCAGCGCGGGCCGCAGCCCAGCGTGCAGATCCTCGGCTCGCTCGCACGGGCGCTGCGTCTGACCCCCGACGAGCGTGACTACCTGCATCGGGTCTGCGGACACAGCGCACCGGACCGCACGATCTTCACCGACTACGTGCATCCGGGGATGCTCCGCGTGCTCGACCGGCTTCACGACACGCCCGCATTCGTCGTCTCCGCGCTCGACGAGGTGCTGATCCAGAATGACGCAGCACGCGCTCTGCTCGGCGACGCGAGCGGTCTGGAGGGGATCGAGCGCAGTGGGATCTATCGCTGGTTCGCGCACCCGGACGACGAGCGCCGGCGGTACCCGGAGGAGGATCATCCGCGTCACAGTCGTGTGCTCGTGGCCTCCCTCCGATCCGCCTATGGCGCCCTGGGCGAGCGGTCTCGCGCCGGCGAGATCGTCCGCGAGCTCGCGTCGCTCAGCCCGGAGTTCGCACAGCTGTGGGAGGTGCACGAGGTCAGGCGGCGCTTCGAGGACCACAAGGTCCTGATCCATCCCGAGATCGGTCCGATCGAAGTCGACTGCCAGGCGCTTTTCACCGAGGACGAATCCCAGGCGCTCATCGTCCTGACAGCGGCGCCGGGCAGCGACGCCGAGAGCAAGCTCGAGCTGCTCAGAGTGCTCGGGACGCAGCGCGTCTGAGAGCCGTGACGCGCCGTCGTCCGAGGCTCTACGACCGAGACGCCTCAGGACGCCTCAGGACGCCTCAGGACTCCTCGTGCGATGCGGGATCCGCGTCGAACAGTCGCCCATCGGGGCGTCCGAGCGCCGTGATCGCCTCGACCTCCGCATCCGACAGCACGATCGCTCCGGCCGCGAGGTTCGACACCTGATGCTCGAGCGACGACGCCTTCGGGATCGCGACGGTCTCGCGTGCCACATGCCAGGCGAGCACGGTCTGCGCGGGGGAGATCCCATGGGCGGCAGCCACCTCGCCGATCACCCTCTCCTCGATGAGTTGCTTCGCCCGACCGAGAGGACTCCATGCTTCGGTGAGGATGCCGTGCTCCCGGTGGTAGGCGAGCTGATCGGTCTGCGGGAAGTACGGGTGCACCTCGATCTGGTTCACGACGGGCCTGACCCCGGTCTCCCGCTCGATGCGCTCGAGGTGCTCCGGCAGGAAGTTCGAGACGCCGATCTGCCTCACGACGCCGCGCCGCTGAGCGTCGACCAGCGCCTCCCAGGCCTGCACGTACTCGTCCTGCTGCGGGTTCGGCCAGTGGATCAGATGCAGATCGATCGCGTCGACCCCGAGCCGCGACCGGCTCTCCTCGATGCTCGTCCGCGCCTTCGCGCGCGGGTGATGGCGTCCGGGCAGCTTGGTCGTGACGATGAGCTCTGCGGCGTCCACGTCGGATGCGCGCACGCCGCGACCGACTGACCCCTCGTTCTCGTAGTTGAAGGCCGAGTCGATCAGGCGGTATCCGGCCCCGATCGCCGTGGTGACCGCATCCGCACCCGCGTCGCCGTCGAGCGCGTATGTTCCGAGTCCGAGAGCCGGAAGAGCGAAGCCGTTGTGTGCCGTGAAGTGAGGAAGAGCCGTCATGGCGCCAGCGTACGCTGGAGCGATGAGCGTGGTGCAGAGGATGGCGTCGGATGACGGTGTCCCCGATAATGCCGAGCGGTGTCCCTGTGGCTCCGGAGATCTCTTCGGCGGATGCTGCGGCCCGCTGCTCGGCGGCGCCGCTGCGCCGACGGCCGAACGCCTGATGCGCTCCCGGTTCACGGCGTTCGCGATCGGGGATGCCGCGTACCTCCTGGCGTCCTGGCATCCGTCGACCCGTCCGACCGACCTCGACCTCGACCTCGACGTGGTGTGGCGGCGGCTCGTGATCATCGATCGGGTCGACGGCGGACCCTTCGACCGAGAGGGCGTGGTCGAGTTCGAGGCGTTCTGGCGGCAGGATGCCGAGCGCGGTTCGCTGCGTGAACGGAGCCGCTTCGTGCGGGAGGAGCGCAGTTGGCTGTACCTCGACGGACAGGTCGGGTGATGGACGGGGCTGGGCAGCGACTAGATTTGAGAGCGTGAACGCCAGCCCAGAACACCAGCGCATCCTGCTCGACGTCGCCGACCTGGACCGGCGCATCGCGCAGGCTGAGCGCGCGCGCACCAAGCCGCCGCAGGCCGCTCGCATCGCCGAGCTCGTCGCCATCCGTCAGGAGCAGCTCCGAGAGCTGACGACTCTGACGGGTGTGCGCGATGACGTTCGCACCGAGCTCACGCGTCTCGAAGCCGATGTGAAGCTCGTCGAACAGCGTCGCGCCCGTGACGCCGATCGACTGGCCACGGCGACGAACTCGAAGGAGGCGCAGGCTCTCGAGCACGAGATCGCCAGTCTCGCCAAGCGCCAGAGCGATCTCGAGGATATCGAGCTCGACGTCATGGGGCGCGTGGAGGACGCAGACGCGGCGGTCGCCGCTCAGCAGGCACTGCTCGGGACGACCACCGCGGAGGGCACCGCGCTCACCGCTCAGGCCAAGGCCGACGTCGCCACTGCGACCGATCTGATCGCGCAGTTGACTCGCGACCGTGAGGCGGTCACGGCGACCCTTCCGGCGCCGCTCCTCGCCGAGTACACGCGTCGCGCTGCGAACAGTGCCGGTGCGGCGCTGCTCACCCGCGGAACGTGCGAGGGATGTCGGATCCTGCTCCCCGGCACCGACCTGAACGACATCCGCAATGCGGCAGACGACCTCGTGGTGTCCTGCCCCGAGTGCGGGTGCATCCTGGTGCGCACCGAGGAATCCGGGCTGTGATCCGCGCGCCGCGAGCGCGACGGCGGTGAGCTCGCGGCTCCAGACCGAACGTCGGATCGCCCTGGTCAAGGGCGCGACCGGTGCATACATCGCCGTGGAGCTCGACTCGGACGATGTCGAAGTCGCGCGCACAGAGCTCTCTCCGACCGAGATGCCGGTGTGGGTGGCCGAGCAGGAACGCGTCGATCCGCCCCGGTGGGTGATCCGCAGCGCCCGGGAGATCTACCCCGTGCTGCTCGCCTCGGGTGTTCTTCTCGGCCGATCGCACGATCTGGTGCTCTGCCACGCGATCCTCCGCGACACCGACACCGTCGCTCGTCCGCTCGCACCGTCCGCATCGTGGGTGCGACGCGAACCCGTCGACGACGCGCCGGCATTGTTCGAGGTCGCCGAGCACAGCGATTCGCACGACCCCGTGGCGGATGCGCTCGATCAGTACCGCGAGCAGCGCCGAGTCCTGCGCGACAGCAAGGACGGGCGGCTGACCCTGCTCACGTCGGCCGAGTCGGCGGGTGGCCTCATCGCCGAGGAGATGCGCGCTGCCGGTCTGCCGTGGAACGAGTCCGTGCACGACGGCATCCTCACCGAGATCCTGGGCACTCGACCGATCGCGGGTGGCCTTCCCAGCCGCATGGTGGCTCAGGGCGAGAGGGTGCGCTCGATCCTCAGCGACCCCACGCTCAACCTCGAGAGCCAGCCGAAGCTGCTGCGCGCTCTGCACCGCGTCGGCGTGCAGGTCGAGTCGACGAGCCGGTGGGAACTCGCCCAGCACAGCCACGCCGTGGTCGAACCGCTCCTCGCCTACAAGAAGCTGTCTCGGCTGCTGAGCGCCAACGGGTGGGCCTGGCTCGCCGAGTGGGTGCACGACGGCCGGTTCCGACCGATCTACATCACGGGCGGCGTCGTGACGGGACGATGGGCATCGGCGGGTGGCGGCGCCCTCCAGCTGCCGCGCAATCTGCGCGCCGCCGTGCGCGCTGACGACGGATGGACGCTCGTCGTCGCGGATGTCGCCCAGCTCGAGCCGCGGATGCTGGCCGGCATGGCCGGTGACCGCGCGATGGCCCGGGCGGCCCAGGGCAAGGACCTCTATGAGGGTGTCGTCGAGTCCGGCGCGGTTGCCACGCGAGAGGAGGCCAAGTACGCCGTCCTCGGGGCGATGTACGGCGCGACCACCGGTGACAGCGGCAGGTTGGTCCCTCGATTGCGCAAGGTGTACCCGCGCGCGATGGCCCTCGTCGACCGCGCCGCCCGTTTCGGAGAGGACGGGGGAGTCGTCTCGACGTGGTTGGGACGATCGTCTCCTCGCCCGTCGACGGAGTGGGAGGCGATGCAGGCTGCGGCTACGGGCGCGGATGCCGACCCTGCCGAGGTCGCCCTCGCCCGGCGTCGGGCCCGCGACTGGGGCCGCTTCACGCGCAACTTCGTGGTGCAGGGGACCGCGGCCGAGTGGTCGTTGATCTGGCTGGCGGAGATCAGGCATCGCCTGCAACTGCTCCCCGTCGCGGAGCGCGAAGCTCCGGCATCCGGGATCTTCGGCTCCCGCGCGCACCTGGCCTTCTTCCTGCACGACGAGGTGATCCTGCATGTCCCGCAGGAGCAGGCGGATGCTGCGGCCGACGCGGTGCGCGAGGCCGCGGCTGTGGCCACCCGCCGCCTCTTCGGCAGCTTTCCGATCGACGTGCCGCTCGATCTCCGCATCGCGGAGTCGGCGGAGAAGTAGCGCAGCCTGGTCGTAGACTGGAGCTGTGAATGGGTCGACTGGACGGCCGCGTGGCGGGCAACCGCACCGAGGAACGTCCGGGCTCCTCAGGGCAGGACGGTGGGTAACGCCCACCCGGAGCAATCCGCGAGAAAGTGCCACAGAGAGCAGACCGCCCCGCAAGGGGTAAGGGTGAAAGGGTGGTGTAAGAGACCACCGGGGGCCATGGTGACATGGCCCGCCAGGTAAACCTCGTCCGGAGCAAGGTCAGACAGAGGATGTTGACGCGGCTCGCCGAGTCCTCGGGTAGACCGCTAGAGTGCCACGGCAACGTGTCGCCGAGAGAGATGGCCGTCGAAGGGGCGAAGAACCCCGGAACAGAACCCGGCGTACAGGTCGGCCCATTCGCACCCACCTCCTGAGCAGGGCCGCGCTGGCTTCCTGGCCGGATGCTCGATAGCGTTCGGGCATGTCGAACCGTCCTACCGCCATGGCGCTCCTCGCGGCTCTGTCACTCGCAGCGCTCAGCGGGTGCACCGCCACGATGCCTGAGGTCGCAGCGACCACGGCAGCCGTTCAGCCCGCGGCTGTGCCGACGCCGAGCGACACGCCCGCGCCGACACCGACCCCACCCGCAGAGGCGAGTCGCTGCACGGTGCTGTCGATGATCTCGATCCCGGGATACAGCGAGGGAGACGAGGAACCCACCTTCTACGCGACATGGAACGGTGTCGCACCGGTGGACAACGGCGAGACCGACTTCGCTCGCGGCACGGTCACGCATACGGCAGACGGGCTCATCTCGACTTACACGGTCGCGGCGGGGGATGCGCCATCCGCCGTGAGGGAGCGGCTGTGCACGGACGTCTATGCGGCGATGACCTACAGCCGTCTGGGTTCGATGCTGTACCCCGGCGATGTGCTCACGCTGGGACCGGGAGCCATGGAGCCGCTCGTGACGGAGCCGTTCGTGACGGAGCCGCAGCGTCAGTGAGAGCGGGGGAGCGTGGCGATCGCAGTTGCATTGCCGAGCAAGTCTTTTGCTTAGCTAGTTATCTTGATATGTTGTGCGCGTGACCGCGACTTCTGGGTCACCTGCCAGCAGGTCCCCAGCATGCTGGCGAGCGCCCCGCGAATTCCCCAGGTTCCCCGGGGCGCTCTTTCTCTCGCTCACGGCATCGGCGTGGTCGTCACGCCAGACGGTCCTGCCCCGGCTGATCCTCCCCATGTGTGGAATCTTCGAGCTTCCTGCGCGCGAGGTTACGTCGCACCAGCGGCCAGAACAGCACGAGCACGCCGGTGGCGACGAGGCTCGTCCAGACCTGGGTGCGACCCGCTTCGCTGAACATCATCACGACGATCACCGCGGCGATGCACGCGATCAGGAGCACGTTCAGCCAGGGGTGCAACCACATCCTGAGTTTCAGGTTCGCTACCTCTTCCGGCGTCATCTTCTGGCGGAGTCGCCACTGTGTGACGGCGATGAAGACGTACACGAACAGTGCGACCAGGCCCGCGGAGTTCATGATGAAGTCGAAGATGCCCGATCCCGGGGTGAAGAAGTTCACGAGCGTTGCGATCAGGCCGCCGCTGGTCGAGGCGAGCAGCGCCATCACCGGGACGCCGCTCTTCGACCGCTTCGCCACGATCTTCGGCGCGAAGCCCTGCTCGGCGAGGGCCGCGAACATGCGCGACGCCGAGTACAGGCCCGAGTTGAGCACCGAGATCACCGCCGTGAAGATGACGAGCTGCATGATGATGCTCGCGCCCGGGATGCCGAACTGCTCGAGGGCGTAGGTGAAGGGCGCGTTGGCGACGTCGGTCGGCACAGGCAGTTCGTTCCAGGGCACCACGGTGACGATGATGAGCACCGAGCCGACGAAGAACAGCAGGATGCGCCAGATGATCGTGCTCGTCGCCTGACGGATGCCCTTGGCGGGATCCTCCGATTCGGCGGAGGCCATGACGGCGATCTCGGTGCCGAAGTACGAGAAGATCACCAGGGCCACACCCGTGAACGCGACTCCGAAGCCGTTCGGGGCGAATCCGCCGTGTTCCCAGAGGTTGGAGATCGACACCTCCGAGTTCGGCCACAGGCCGAAGGCGAACAGCAGACCCGCGCCGAGGAAGACGACGATCGCGAGCACCTTGACGCTGGCGAGCCAGAACTCCACCTCGCCGAACGCGCGCACCGAGATGATGTTCGTGCCGACGAAGATGCCGATGAGGATCAGCGACCAGGCCCATGACGGCACGGCGGGGAACCAGCTCGCCATCGTCTCGCCGCCCAGCACCGCCTCATACGCGAGGACTCCGACCCAGAAGTACCAGTACAGCCATCCCACGAGGTAGGCGGCCCAGTTGCCGAGGCCCACTCGCGCATATTCCATGAACGAGCCGATCGCCGGGCGCGACGCCGCCATCTCGCCCAGCATGCGCATGGCGAGGAAGACGAGCAGGCCGCCGATGAGGTACGACACCACGGCGGCCGGACCCACGGCGCGGATGACGTTCCCGGATCCGACGAACAGGCTCGCGCCGATGATGCCGCCGAGGGTGATCATGGTGACGTGACGCGACCGCAGTTTCTTCGCCTGTGGTCTGTCGACGGGCACCATCCCGGCTGTCGTCTCCGGCGATACCGGCCGGTCCCATGATGATTCGGATGGTTCGTTCATCTCGACGCTGCCTTTCGTTGCCGTCCGGTCTCACCGTCGAGGCGCAGACGGGCGGGGTGCCATGGTGTCACGTCGCCGGGTCGCCGTGCGGGTGATCCGGTGAGACGCGCCGCAATCCCGGACGCGACGAAGGCCCCGCCGGATCGGCAGGGCCTTCGTCGTCTCTGTGGTCGGGGAATCAGTCGCCGGCGAGCGAAGCCGCGCCGATGATGCCGGAGTTGTTGCGGTGGATCGCCGGGACGATCGGTGTCTTGAGGTCGAGAAGCGGGAGGAAGTCACCGGCGTTCTTCGACACTCCGCCGCCGACCACGAACAGGTCGGGGCTGAAGAGGAACTCGATGTGCGAGTAGAACTTCTGCAGACGTTCCGCCCACTCCGCCCAGCTGAGTCCCTCGCGCTCGCGCGCCGAGGTGGCTGCATACGTCTCGACCGACTCGTACTCGCCGAAGTTCAGGTGGCCGAGCTCGGTGTTCGGCAGCAGGACTCCGTCGTACAGGAATGCCGAGCCGATGCCCGTGCCGAGGGTCGTGAGCAGCGTGAAGCCGCGCACATCCCGCGCCGCGCCGTGGCGGGCCTCCGCGACGCCGGCGGCATCCGCATCGTTGACGAAGACGATGTTGCGCCCGAGCCCGTCGCGGAAGAACCGCTCGGCGTCGAAGTCGATCCATTCCTTCGAGACGTTGGCGGCCGAGAGCGTCTTGCCGCGCTTGACGATCGCCGGGAACGCCACGCCGAGGGGAAGAGTCGTGTCCTTGACGTCGAGCGTCTTCAGAACCGTCTGCACGGCCTGCAGGACGTCCTGCGGTGATGCGCCCTCAGGAGTGGGTACGCGTACCCTGTCCGAGGCCATGGTGCCGTGCTCGAGGTCGACCAGACCTGCCTTGATACCCGTGCCGCCGATGTCGACGCCGATCGCTTTTGCCATGCTGGTTAGCTTAGCGACCACGCTCAGCGCCAGTAGGATCGATGACACCACGTGAAGAAGGGGATCGGCCATGTCGAACGGCGATGAGAAGTACTGGTACAACCTGGAGACCGGCCAGGTGGAATTCGGCATGATCTCCGCATCGGCCGACCGCGTCGGCCCCTTCGACACCGAGGCTGAGGCGTCTCGGGCTCCGGAGAAGCTCAAGGAGCGTTCGCGCGCCTGGGCTGAGGAGGAAGCAGCCGAGAGCGGCTGGGACGCCGGTATCGGCAAGGCCGAGTGACCGTGGACAAGCAGAGGGATTTCGTCCTCCGGACGATCGAAGAGCGCGGCGTCAAGTTCGTCCGCCTGTGGTTCACCGATGTCATCGGCACGCTCAAGTCCGTCGCCATCGCGCCGGCCGAGGTCGAGGGCGCGTTCGCCGAGGGCATCGGATTCGACGGCTCGGCCATCGAGGGCCTGACCCGCAGCTACGAGTCCGACCTGCTCGCCCAGCCCGACCCCACCACCTTCCAGACCCTGCCGTGGCGCGGCGAGATCGACCCGACCGCGCGCATGTTCTGCGACATCACGACGCCGGACGGCCGTCCTGCCGTCTCCGACCCCCGCCATGTGCTCAAGCGCACGCTCGCCAAGGCGGCGGATGCCGGATTCACGTTCTACACGCACCCCGAGATCGAGTTCTACCTCCTCAAGTCGTCGTCGTTCGGCCCTGAGGGTCCGGTTCCGGTCGACTCCGCCGGCTACTTCGACAACGTTCCCGGCGGCACGGCACACGACTTCCGCCGCCGTTCCGTGCGGATGCTCGAGGATCTCGGCATCTCCGTCGAGTTCAGCCACCACGAGGGCGGCCCGGGTCAGAACGAGATCGACCTGCGCTACGCGGACGCGTTGACGATGGCCGACAACGTCATGACCTTCCGCACCGTCATCAAAGAGGTCGCGATCGAGCAGGGCGTCTACGCCACCTTCATGCCGAAGCCGCTGAGCGGTCACCCCGGAAGCGGCATGCACACGCACATGTCGCTCTTCGAGGGCGAGCGCAACGCGTTCTATGAAGAGGGCGCCAAGTACCAGCTCTCCAAGACCGGACGACACTTCATCGCCGGCCTGCTGCGACACGCCAACGAGATGGCGGCGGTGACCAACCAGTTCGTGAACTCCTACAAGCGGCTCTGGGGCGGCGACGAGGCTCCGAGCTTCGTCACCTGGGGCCACAACAACCGCTCCGCTCTGGTGCGCGTGCCGATGTACAAGCCCAACAAGGGCGGTTCGTCGCGTGTCGAGTACCGCGCGCTCGACTCGGCAGCCAACCCGTATCTCGCGTACGCCCTCATGCTCGCGGCCGGCCTCAAGGGCATCGAAGAGGAGTACGAGCTGCCTTCCGAGGCCGAGGACAACGTGTGGTCGCTCAGCGACGCAGAGCGCCGCGCGCTCGGCTATTCTGCGCTTCCGGCGAGCCTCGACCACGCGCTCGAGTACATGGAGAGCTCCGAGCTCGTCGCCGAGACCCTCGGCGAATCGGTCTTCAACTACGTGCTGCTCAACAAGCGCAAGGAGTGGGAGGCCTACCGCGGCCAGGTCACTCCGCTGGAGCTGAAGAACAACCTCGAGCTGCTCTGAGCGTCGCCGATGGCCCGTTCGGACGACTCCGTCTCTCTCTCCGCGCTGGCCAGGCTGGGGTTCGCCGAGCTCAGTGAGGCGGCGGCGAATCTCACCGAGCTCGCGACCCTGATCGGAGTCGAGCGCTCACTTCTGCTCAGCGAGGCGGACGCGGCCGACCCCGATGCGGCGGTCGAGGGGATGCTGCGCGTGGCACGGCGCGATGCGGCACCCATCGCCGCCCTGTTCACCGACCAGCGGGCGCGCCGACGTGCGTGGCGAGTGTTCGGGGCGTCGCAGGGCTTCGCCGACTTCTTCCTGCGGCATCCGACCGAGATCTCGGTGCTCGGCGACACGTCCACCGAACTGCCGTCTGCGCACGAGCTGCGCGATCGGATGCTCGAGGCCGTCGGAGCGCGCGACGGATTCGCCGAGTCGGGCGATGACAGCGCGGTGGTCACGCTGCGTGTGGCGTATCGCCGCAACCTCGCTCTGATCGCCGCGATCGACCTGACGGCGCACAATCCTGTGCGCATCGTCGCGGATGTCGCCGCCGCGCTGGCCGATATCGCGGGCGCGGCGCTGGAGGCGTCTCTGGCGATCGCGCGTCGGCGCTTGGTCGACACGATGAGTCGCGAGCAGGTCGCGGCCACGCAGCTGGCGATCATCGGCATGGGCAAGGCGGGTGCACGCGAGCTGAACTACGTCAGCGATGTCGATGTGATCTTCGTCGGCGGAACCGCAGACGAGGACGCCGTCCCGGAGTCGCGCGCGATCGACATCGCGACCCGTCTCGCGAGGGAGACGATGCGAGGACTGAGCGGCATCGAGGTCGAGCCCCCGCTGTGGGAGGTCGACGCCGCGCTCCGTCCCGAAGGCAAGCAGGGCGCGCTCGTCCGGTCGCTCGGCTCGCACCTGGCCTACTACGACCGCTGGGCGAAGAGCTGGGAGTTCCAGGCGCTTCTGAAGGCGCGACCCCTCGCGGGCGATGCGGAGCTCGGCGCCGAGTACATCGCCGCCGTGCAGCCGAAGGTCTTCTCCAGTGCCGCGCGTGAGAACTTCGTCGACAGCGTGCAGCGCATGCGAGAGCGGGTCATGGAGCACATCGACCCCGAGGATGCCCCGTACCAGCTCAAACTCGGCTCGGGCGGCCTGCGGGACATCGAGTTCACCGTGCAGCTGCTGCAGCTCGTGCACGGCCTCACAGACCCCCGTCTGCGCACGCGGGGCACACTCGAGAGCCTCGACGCCCTGGTGGAGGGCGGCTACATCGGCCGGGCCGAGGCTGCGTCTTTCGCCGATGACTACTGCGTGCTGCGGTTGATGGAGCACAGGTTGCAGCTCCGCGAGCTCAGCCGCACCCACCTGATGCCCCGCACACCGGCGGGCCTTCGGGTGCTCGCGCGCAGCACCGGCCTGGGCGAGTCGGGTGAAGCGATCTGGGCGCGCTGGGAGAGCGTGCGGCGGGAGGTGCGCGACATCCACACCCGCCTGTTCTACCGGCCTCTCCTGAGCGCTGTGGCGGCGCTGCCGGAAGAGGAGCGCACGCTCTCCACGGCACAGGCGCACGACCGGCTCATGGCGATCGGCTTCCGCGATCCGGCCGGCGCCCTGCGCCACATCGGTGCACTCACCACCGGATTGAGCCGCAAGGCGACCATCCAGCGGCACCTCATGCCCGTGATGGTGCGCTGGTTCGCCGACGGCAGCGACCCCGACTATGCGTTGATCGCGTTCCGTCGCATCAGCGAACGCCTCGGCGACACTCCCTGGTTCCTCCGGATGCTGCGTGATTCCTCGGGCGCTGCCGAGAGCCTGACGCGCCTCCTCTCGTCGTCGCGCTACGTCGGCGAGCTCATGGAGTGGATCCCCGAGTCCGTCGCCTGGCTCGACAGCAGCGAGCTGCTGCGGCCCCGCAGCGGGGCCGCTCTCGACGAGGAGGCCAGGGCCATCCAGACGCGGCACAGGAACGTCGGCGACGCGCTGCAGGCGGTGCGAGCGCTGCGGCGGCGCGAGCTGCTGCGAACGGCGATGGGCGGCGTCCTCGACGTGCTCTCGATCGAGCAGATCGCGACGTCCCTGACCGAGATCACCGACGCGACGATCCAGGCGGCGCTGCGCGCGGTCCGCCGCGAGATCGTCCCGCTCGACGATGAGGCGCTCGACTTCGCGGTGATCGGCATGGGGCGGTTCGGGGGAGCGGAGCTGGGCTTCGGCTCCGATGCCGACATCCTCTACGTGTACGACGCGAACGGCGTCGATCCGCAACGCGCGCAGACGCTCGCCACGCGCATCGTCGCCGGCCTCCGAGAGCACCTCACCGACCACCGTGTGCCGTTGGACCTCGATGCCGATCTCCGTCCGGAGGGACGCAACGGACCCGTCGTCCGATCGATCGACGCGTATGCGGAGTACTACCGGCGCTGGTCGCTCTCCTGGGAGGCTCAGGCACTCCTGCGGGCGAGAGGCGTGGCGGGCAGCGCGACTCTCATCGAGAAGTTCACCGCCCTCGCCGACAGCATCCGCTACCCCGCCGAGATCGACCTGCAGGGAACCCGCGAGATCAAGCGCATCAAGGCGCGAGTCGAGGGGGAGCGGCTGCCTCAGGGAGTCGATCCGCGTCGACACCTGAAGCTCGGTCCGGGCACGCTGAGCGACGTCGAGTGGCTGGTGCAGCTGCTCCAGCTGCAGCACGCCCATGACGTACCGGCCCTGCGCACCACGTCGACGCTCACGGCGCTCCAGGCGGCCGTCGACGCAGGCCACGTTCCCGCTGAATCCGCCGATCTCCTCCGGGCCGCGTGGCTGCTGTCGAGTCGTCTGCGATCCGCGATCACCCTCTACACGGGCAAGACGAGCGATGTGCTCCCGACGGATCCGCGCGACCTCGACGCCATCGGTCGGCTGCTCGGGTACCCCGACCGTTCGGCGAGCATTCTCGACGACGACTACCTCGGCGTGACCCGGCGTGCGCGCCGGGCATTCGAGCAGCTCTTCTACGGCTAGCCTGGCTCCATGACGATCTCGAAGCTCGGTGTGATCTGGAACCCCTCGAAGGTCGACGGGGACTCGCTGCGCGCAGCCGTCGCCGAGACCTTCGTCTCCGACGGCGTCGGCACTCCTGTCGAGTGGTGGGAGACCAGCATCGAGGACCCGGGGCGGGGAATGGCCGCCGAAGCTGTGGCCGCAGGCTGCGACGTGGTGATCGCCGTCGGCGGCGACGGCACCGTCCGGGCGGTCGCTGAATCGTTGGCGGGCACGGACGCCGCGCTGGGCATCGTGCCGCAGGGCACGGGCAACCTGCTCGCGCGGAACCTCGAGATCCCCCTCAACGACATCCCCGCCGCGTTGGTTCGGGTGCGCGACGGCGAGCCGCAGCGGATCGACATGGGCTGGGTCGACCACGACGGCACCGAGCACGCGTTCGTGGTGATGGTCGGTTTCGGCATCGATGCGCAGATGCTGGTCGAGACCGACGAGGACCTGAAGAACCGAGCCGGATGGATCGCCTACGTCGAGGCGATGGGACGTGCTCTCGCCGGCACCGAGATGACCGACATCACCCTGACGCTCGACGATCAGGAGCCGCAGGGGCTTCGCGGTCACACCATGCTGATCGGCAACTGCGGCATGCTGCAGGGCGGCATCCGTCTCCTGCCGGATGCGGTGCTCGACGACGGACTGCTCGACATGCTGCTCGTGAGCGCCGAAGGGCCCCTCCAGTGGCTCGACACCGTCCGTGCCTTCGTGTGGGAGAACGGCATCCGTCGCATGATGGGCAATGTCGACACCGCTGTGAGCACCGACTCGACGACGCACATCTCCGCGGAGCGGGTGCGCGTGCAGCTCGCGTCACCGCAGATGTTCGAGATCGATGGCGAAGAGGTCGGACACATCTCCGACTTCACCGTCCGGGTCCAGCCCGCCGCCCTCACCGTTCGCTGAGGGTTCCCGGTGGGACGACCTTGCTGTCCTGCGTCGGGAAGACGACCTTCTGCACGATGATGATGATGCTCGCGGCGACGGGGATGGCGACGAGTGCGCCGAGGATCCCGCCGAGTGCGCCACCGGCGACGGCCGCGATCACCACGAGCGCTCCGGGAACGGCGACCGCCTTGTTCATGATTCGCGGGGACAGGACGTATGCCTCGATCTGCATGTAGACAAGGTAGTAGCCGAACGCGATGAGAGCGGTCACCGGGCTCACGATGAGGCAGATCAGCGCATTGATGATCGAGGCGCTCAACGTTCCGACGAGCGGGATCATCGAGCCGATGAAGGCGATCAGCGCGAGAAGCGCCGGCACGGGGGCTCCGATGATGCTCAGCACTATCAGGCTCAGGATGCCGTTGATGAGCGCCAGGCTGGCCTGCCCCATCACGTAACGCCCGACGGCGCCGGAGACGTCTTCGAGGAGCCCTCCGAAGGTGTCGCGCTGGTAGGACGGGACGAAGCGCACCGCGACGCGCTTCATGCTTCGAAGCGAGGCCATGAAGTACAGGGTCAGGATGAGCACGATGGTGACGCCGGTGAAGCCGCCGGCGATGCCGGCGCCGACCGCGAAGACTCCGCCGCTGATGTTGAGGATGTTGCCCGGATCCTGGACGAAGCTCAGCACGCCCTGCGCCGCGTCGTCGAAGGTGGAGCCGAACTGCTCGCTCACGTCCTTGAACCAGGCGCTGGCCATGAAGTCCTCGACCATCTTCGGGCCGTCCTGGATCAGGTTGGTCACCTGCTCGATGAGAAGAGGCACGATGGCCAGGATGATGCCGGCGAAGACCAGGATCACGACGGACACGACGATGGCGACGGCGGCCGGGCGAGGGAGCTTGCGTTCGATGAACGAGACGATCGGGTCGAGTCCGAGTGCGAGGAAGATCGCCACCCCGATGTAGACCAGCACCGTGGCGAGCTGGTTGACGATTCCGCCGAGCATCAGCGCGACGAGCACACCCAGAGCACCGAGGAGGCCGAACATGAACGGGTTGATCCGGGCGATCGCCGCGGCCGCTGTCTTCGGCTGCGCGGGAGGAGCCTCGGTGGTGTGGACCCTCTTCGGCTGCAGCCTGTCGTACTTGCGGCGCATGATGGCCCCCCACTTGTGTTCATTCGGACCCCTCAGTTGACCAGTAGGGGCGGGTGAAAGCAAGCGCGACACGGTCGTGCGGGCGGCGGATCCCCCATGCGGGGGATGCGGTGACCGCCAGGCGTTCGTACGGTGGATGACATGACGGATGCAGAGAAGGATTCGCAGAAGAAGCCGCAGAACGGTCTTGCAGTCGGCCTCGGCCTGGGCATCGCCATCGGTGCGGGGCTCGGACTCACCGTGTTCGACAACCTCGCACTCGGAATGGGCCTCGGCCTCTCGATCGGCGTCGCGATCGGCGTCGCTGTGGATTCGCGCGCCGGCGAGTGAGTACTTCCGCGACCGGGGGGATGCCGCGGGCTCGCGTAGTCTTCAGAACATGGCGAAGCGGGGTGGACGGGGTGCACGGTGGCGGTACCGCCGCGAGTGGCTGCTGACTGCGGTGTCGGCGCTGCTCTTCGCCTACATGGTCGGGCTCGTGCTGGTCACGCTGACCTGGAGCGTCGCCTATTCCCTCCCGCAGTGGATCCTCATCGGAGTCATGGTGACCGGGTCGGCCGTGCTGCTCGCATGGCAGGTGCGCAAGGTCCGCGGGCTTCGACGCAGCCGCGACCGGTGAGCTCGGCGCCGCCGTCCGTCGCCCAGGGCTACACCGTAGCGGGCGCGTAGGCCCATCCCGGCCCGGCTCGAACGGGCAGCCTCCCTCTCCGAAAAACTGGACGCGGAGCCGGGGTGAGCTCACGCGCCTAGGGCGGGACCGAGAAAGACTCTACGCGAGACGCACAGAGAGCCCGCCAGGCATGGCCTGACGGGCTCTCTGTGCGATTCGGCGGACCTACCCCCGGAATCCCGCGGGATCTGGTTACACCCCGAAGTACAGCTCGTACTCGAACGGGTGCGGGCGCTGAGCCATCGGCAGGATCTCGTTCTCGTACTTGTACGAGATCCAGGTCTCGATGAGCTCCTCGGTGAAGACGCCACCCTCGAGGAGGAACTGGTGGTCCTCCTTCAGTGCGTCGAGCGAGTCGAGCAGCGAGTTCGGGACCTGCGGGATGTTCTTCGCCTCCTCGGGGGGAAGCTCGTAGAGGTCCTTGTCGACGGGCTCGTGCGGCTCGATGCGGTTCTTGATGCCGTCGAGGCCGGCCATGAGCTGCGCGGCGAAGGCGAGGTACGGGTTGCCCGATGCGTCAGGCGCGCGGAACTCGATGCGCTTGGCCTTCGGGTTGGAGCCCGTGATCGGGATGCGGATGGCAGCCGAGCGGTTTCCGGCCGAGTAGACCAGGTTGACCGGAGCCTCGAAGCCCTTGACCAGACGGTGGTAGCTGTTGAGGGTCGGGTTCGTGAAGGCGAGCAGCGCCGGAGCGTGCGCCAGGATGCCGCCGATGTACCAGCGAGCGATGTCGCTGAGCTGACCGTAGCCGGCCTCGTCGTAGAAGAGCGGCTTGCCGTCGTTCCACAGCGACTGGTGCGTGTGCATTCCCGAGCCGTTGTCGCCGTACAGCGGCTTCGGCATGAAGGTGGCGACCTTGCCCCACTCTTCGGCGGTGTTCTTGACGATGTACTTGAACTTCAGGATGTCGTCCGCCGAGTGCACCATGGTGTCGAAGCGGTAGTTGATCTCCTGCTGGCCGGCGGTGCCGACCTCGTGGTGCGAGCGCTCGAGGATGAACCCGGCGTCGATCAGCTTCAGGGTGATGTCGTCGCGCAGGTCAGCGGTCTTGTCGACCGGGCTGACGGGGAAGTAGCCACCCTTGTACGGGGTCTTGTTGGCGAGGTTTCCGCCCTCTTCCTCACGACCGGTGTTCCACGCGGCCTCTTCGGAATCGACCTTGTAGAAGCTCTCGCCGGCGGTGACCGAGTAGCGCACGTCGTCGAAGATGTAGAACTCGGCCTCGGGGGCGAAGAACGCCGTGTCGGCGATGCCGGTGGAGGCGAGGTACTTCTCGGCCTTCTTCGCGACCTGGCGCGGGTCCTTCGAGTAGATCTCTCCCGTGCGCGGGTTGTAGATGTCGAAGATCATCACGAGGGTGCTCGCCTCGCGGAAGGGGTCCATGTATGCCGTCGTGACGTCAGGGATGAGCTGCATGTCGGACTCGTGGATGCTGGCGAAGCCACGGATCGAAGAGCCGTCGAACAGCTGTCCGTCCACGAAGAAGTCCTCGTCGACAGTGGCCGCAGGGATGTTGAAGTGCTGCTGAACACCAGGGAGATCAGTGAATCGGATGTCAAGGAACTTGACGTCGTTCTCCTTGATGTAGGTCAGCACCTCGGACGAATCTTTGAACATGTACGACTCCTGGATTGCGGATCGATGGCTTCACGGCCATTGTGCACAGTACGTGCGGGGCGTTACCCCACGGTATCCGCTTTGTTTCGAGCATGTTACGCGCCGGTAGGCTGGATACGTGACGGACGCTGTGAACACGTACCCCGGAGAACGACTCGGAATGCCGCAGACGGGGACGGGCAGCATCGCCCGCCCTGGACGGCGAATCGGGGCCCTTCTCATCGACTATGTGGCTGCGACGATCATCGCCACCGGGTTCCTCGGCTACGACCAGTTCGCACTGCCCGCCGAGGCCGGCCTCACCATGTTCGCGCCGATGGCGGTCTTCGCCCTGCTGCAGATCCTCTTCATCCCGACGGCCGGCGGAAGCCCCGGGCACCGTATCCTCGGCATGCGCGTGGTACGTCTGGGCGGCGGCTGGGTGGGGATCTGGCGTCCGATCGTCCGCACGCTGCTGATCGTCATCGTGATCCCGGCGGTCATCTGGGACGCCGATCAGCGAGGAATCCACGACAAGGCGACGGGACTCGTGCTCATCCGCGCCTGATCGGGCTCACTCCTTGCCGCGATTGCGGCGTCTGGCCTCGCGCGGAGCGCGACCGCCGAGGAACGAACGGGCAGGGTCGACGATATAACCCTGTCGCAGCGCTTCGCGACCGATGAGCATGCGGAAACCCATCTCGTCCCGGTTGCTCAGCGTGACCTCCGCGAGCACCTCCCGGTCGTGCAGACGGATCAGCATCTCGACGACGAGTCGCTCCTGGGCATGGCCCGATGAGCTGCGCACGGCGCGGCGATCATGCACAGGGGACTCGACGATGACGGCATCCTCCTGGCTGTCCTGCCAGGGCTTCACACGGAACCGGACCCACGACACGCCGTCGCGCTCGAACTCCTGGATCTGGAATGCGTGCAGCGAAGAGGTGCGCGCGCCCGTGTCGATCTTGGCTTTGAGCCAGTCGACTCCGAGATCAGGCAGGCTCACCCATTCTCGCCACCCGATAAGGGTGTTTGAATGGGATGACTTACTCACCCGACCATCCTGGCAGGAAATCCCCCGTGAAGATCGCAGTGCTCTCCCGCGCGCCGCAGGCGTACTCCACCCAAAGGCTGCGCGCCGCTGCGCTCCAGCGAGGTCACAACGTCAAGGTGCTCAACACGCTGCGATTCGCGATCGACCTCACCGCAGACGAGCCGGACCTGCACTACCGGGGCCGTCAGCTCAGCGACTACGACGCGATCCTGCCTCGCATCGGCAACTCGATCACCTACTTCGGCACCGCCGTCGTGCGCCAGTTCGAGCAGATGGACGTCTACACGCCGAACACGGCGAACGGGATCTCGAGCGCGCGGGACAAGCTCCGCGCGAATCAGATCCTCTCGCGCCACAACATCGCGATGCCTCCCACGGCCTTCGTCCGCAACCGTGCGGACGTCCGTCCGGCGATCGAACGCGTCGGGGGTGCTCCTGTCGTCATCAAGCTCCTCGAGGGCACGCAGGGGATCGGTGTGATCCTCGCGCCGCAGGTGAAGGTGGCCGAGGCCATCATCGAGACGCTGCACTCGACCAAGCAGAACGTGCTGATCCAGAAGTTCATCTCCGAGAGCCGCGGGCGCGACATCCGCGCTCTCGTCGTGGGCGACCGCGTGGTCGCCGCGATGCGGCGATCGGCGGCGGGTGACGAGTTCCGCTCGAACGTCCACCGTGGAGGCTCGGTGGAAGCCGTCGAGCTCGATCCGATCTACGAGCGCGCAGCCGTGCGCTCAGCCCAGATCATGGGACTCCGCGTCGCCGGAGTCGACATGCTCGAAGGCGACGACGGCCCGCTCGTCATGGAGGTCAACTCGTCGCCTGGCCTGCAGGGCATCGAGACGGCCACGAAGCTCGACGTCGCGGGCGCCATCATCGACTACATCGCCGGCCAGGTCGCATTCCCCGAGATCGATGTGCGTCAGCGCCTGACTGTCTCCACGGGATACGGGGTCGCCGAGCTCATGGTGCACGGAGCTGTCGACCTCGTCGGCAAGACACTCGGCGAGGCCGGACTGTGGGAGCGCGACATCACGGTGCTCACGCTGCACCGCGGCGTCTCCGTCATCCCGAACCCGCGCAAGCACGTCGTCCTCGAGGCCGAGGATCGGCTCTTCTGCTTCGGCAAGCTCGACGAGATGCGGTCGATGGTTCCGGAACGTCGCCGTCGCCGGGCGAAGGTCCGTCGCCTTCCGCGTCAGCCGCTGTCGGAGTGAACGACGAAGCGCGGCCGCCCTCGCGATGAGGTGCGGCCGCGCTTCTGCGTGTGCGGGGGTCAGCTCAACGCGGACGCTGCGCCCTGACCTTGGTGGGGTCGATGCCCTTCGGGATAGGGAGCGACGAGATCGACTGCGACACGGACTCGATGCGTCGGATGACGGCACCCATGGTGGCCTTGTCGATGACCTTCGGAAGCTTCTTGATGGTCTTTGCGAGGTCGGCGATCGCGACGTCGTCGTCGCCGTGGCCGACGTAGAGCACCGTGACCGGCACGCCGTGGGCCACACGGGCTGCCTTGCTGCGCTCATCGTTGACCAGTCGGGTGAGGCGGCCGCGGGAGCCCTCTCCGACGACCACGACGCCGCCGCGACCCACGGTGCGGTAGACGGCATCCTGCGTCTTCGGGTTGATGCCGACCGGCGTCTCGGATCCCTGCCAGTTGCGTCCGAGGCTCGTGCTCAGCACGTGGCCCGTGGCGCCCGGCATACCGTCGATCTTCTGGTACATCGCAGAAGTCGACAGGCGCGTCATCAGGAACATCGCGCCGAGCAGACCGAGCATCAGACCGGAGATGCCCCAGAGGATGAGAGTCCAGACCTGGAACGGCGGGATCAGGTAGCCCACGATGAGGCCGATGAGGACACCGATGACCAGCAGCGCGATCTGGGCCCAGGGCAGCCAGGGGTAGATCTCCCTCGTGAACTTGAAGAGGGACTTGATCTGGGAGAAGAATCCCGGACGCTTCTCGGGCGCGGACGTGCGGTTTGCCATGTGCATAAGAATACCGACTCCGGGGTGCGCTGATGGCGTCGTTCGCGTCGGGCGGATTCGGGCGCCTCGTCTTCTCCTGCACACGCGGCCGATTCGTGCGCATGCGTGCACATCATGCGATGTCTGCGTGGGAGCGCCGTGCGATGCGATGACATGGGGGAATGGCGGAGACGGAAACGAAGGCGAGCGGTGCGGCACTGGTGCCCGGTGCGCATCGGACGATCAGGAGGATCGACGCGGACGAGGGGCCGTACGCGGGAACGCTGGTCACCCGAGGCGCGGCGATGGCCGTTCTGGTGGACTCCGCCTCGATCAGCGGGTGGGCTGGGTGGGACCACGCCGGTGACGACCACGTCGCGGGGCCGCTCGACATCGTGCGGCGCGCCGACGGGCACGACGCGCTGCTCCCATGGTGCACCGAGAGGGTCGCGACGTTCGTCGGTCGTCGCGCGGCAGCCGGCGTCGCGCTCGGCTCCGGGGAGATGACGACCCTGGTCGCCAGCATCCTGCGAGGTCTCGGTGAGCTCGGACGGACCGACGAGCACGAACACACGGGTGGCTGGTGGCTCACGGATGACGGGCGACCGACTTTCGTGATCGGCGCAGGCGAGACGGCACGGACGGCAGCGGCGGGTCTCGTCGCGCGGATTCGCGAGGACTGCGTCGACCGCGCACTCGGTCGCCTGCTCGTCACGATCGAGGAAGGGCTGAGCGCTGCCACAGGACGGCCGGGGATGCCGATGCGACAGCTCGAGGGGTGGGAGGCGGACCTGTTCGACACCGCGGCGCCGAAACCGCTGAGACGCGATGTGCATGCGCCTGAGCTGGCGAGAAGTGCGGACGCAGCGATCCGCGCAGCGGTCGTGCGACCCGACGCGCGAAGTCGGGTGAGAACTCGTGCCACTCGACCCATGGCGGACAACCGCGTGCGCGCTGTGACGTCTCGCGTCGTCGCGCCCTTGCTGCGTCGCCTCGACCTCTGGCGGGGCGCGATGCTCTTCGTGGTCGCGCGCCGGCATCGGAGAGACGCGGATCGAGCACGCGCCGCCCGCGTCGACAGCAGTGTGGAGGCCCCCACAGCGGGCGTCCGAACCCCCGTGCGACGTGGGCGGAGGGCGATCGTCGCAGCGGCTGCGGCCGTAGCGGTGCTCGCCGGCGGACTCCTCTGGCCGGGAGGCGCGACAGGGGAACCGGGCGACGGGGGTGCCGCGGCGGTGCCGACAAGCGCTCAGGACGCGGAGCAGATCGACTCTGCGTCTGCCGATCCTTCACCGGCGGCGACGCCGACGGCACCCGAACCGAAGCCGGACGAGTCCCCGAAGGGATCACCGCCCGAGCGAGCCGATCCGGAGGATCCGGTCGAGGCGGCGCACCACCTCATCGACGCGATCAGGACCTGCGCGGCGAACGACGACGGGGTCTGCGCCGAAGCGGTCGCTCAGGGGTCCATCGGGGTCGCGGACGCATTGGCGGGAGGTGAGGGAGTGCTACAGCTCGAACCCGTGGACGAGTACGGGGATGTCGCCGTGATCCGAGCTTCTGCGTCGGGAGGGGAAGAAGACGGTGCGGAGTCCGCCGCCGGGGAGCGCATGGTCGTACTCGTCCGGGTGGCAGAGAAATGGCTGGTCCGCGACGTGTACGACGTCGCGGACCAGCCAGGATGATGCGGTGGTCAGGCTCCGAGCTGAGCGGCGAACTGCGCCGACTCGAGGCGGGCCTTCACAGCACCGAGGAAGCGTGCGGCGTCTGCTCCGTCGATGATGCGGTGGTCGTACGAGAGAGCGAGGTACACGTACGAGCGGACGGCGATCGCGTCTGCGCCGCCGACCTTGACGAGACCGGGGCGCTTGACGACCGTTCCGGTGCCGAGGATCGCCGACTGCGGCAGGAAGACGACCGGAGTGTCGAACAGCGCGCCACGCGAACCCGTGTTGGTCAGCGTGAACGTGCCGCCGGCGAGCTCGTCGGGCTTCAGCTTGTTGTCGCGCGTGCGTGCCGCGAGGTCGGCGATCTCATGCGCGATCTCGGCGATGTTCTTCGACGCGGCGTCGCGCAGCACCGGCGTGAGCAGACCGCGCTCGGTGTCCACGGCGATCGAGACGTTCTCGGACTCGGGGTAGACGATCTGCTCGCCGTCGACCGTGGCGTTCACGATCGGGAAGGCACGCAGAGCCTCTGCGGCAGCGAGGGCGAAGAACGGCAGGAACGACAGCTTGTCGCCCGTCTTCTCGAGGAAAGACGCCTTGACGCTGTCGCGGTACTCCGCCAGAGCGGTCACATCGACCTCGACGACCGTCGTGAGCTGTGCGGTCTGCTGCATCGACTCGACGGCGCGCTTGGCCAGAACCTTGCGCAGGCGCGACATCGGCTGCGTGGTGCCACGCAACGGCGAGACCTCGAGCGGAGCGGGCGCAGCAGGGGCGGCCGCAGCGGCGGGTGCCGCCGACGCGCTCTCTGCGGCCTTGAGCACATCTTCCTTACGGATGCGTCCGCCGACGCCGGTACCGGTGACACTGGCCAGGTCGACGCCCTGCTGCGAAGCCAGACGGCGCACGAGCGGGGTCACGTACAGGTTGTCGTTCTCGGTCGGGAGGGACAGCTTCTGCTCGGCCGGAGCCGGAGCCGGAGCCGCCGCGGGCGCGGGCTCGGACGGCGCGGCCGCCGGGGCGGGGGCGACAGGTGCGGACGCACCCTCGCTTGCCGGAGCCTGCTGCACGGGGGCTTCTGCCGCGGGAGCAGCAGGTGCCTCTGCCGCAGATGCGGGAGTCTCGGTGGGAGCGGCAGGAGCCTCGGCGGCCGGAGCCTGCGCAGCCGGTGCGGCGGCGGGAGCTGCTCCAGAACCGACACGAGCAAGCACAGCGCCGACCTCGACGGTCTCGTCTTCGGCGGCGACGATCTCCTGCAGCACGCCGGCGACGGGCGAGGGGATCTCGGTGTCGACCTTGTCGGTCGAGATCTCCAGCAGGGCCTCGTCGACCTCGACGGTGTCGCCGATCTGCTTGAGCCAGCGGGTGACGGTGCCTTCGGTCACACTCTCGCCGAGTTCGGGGAGGACGATGTCCGTAGCGTCGCCTGCGGGGGCAGCGGCCGGGGCAGCCGCGGCAGCGGGCGCAGCTTCGGCAGCAGGAGCGGGCTCCGAGGGGGCCTCGGCCTGCGGTGCTGCAGCCTGAGGCGCCTCCTCCGCGGCGGGCGCTGCGGCTGCAGGAGCATCCGCGGCAGGAGCAGCGGCGCTGCCGTCGCCGATACGCGCGAGGAGCGCGCCGACCTCGACGGTCTCGTCCTCGGCGACGAGGATCTCCTCGATCACACCGGTGACGGGCGAGGGGATCTCGGTGTCGACCTTGTCGGTCGAGATCTCGAGCAGGCCCTCATCCGCCTGAACGGTGTCTCCCACCTGCTTGAGCCAGCGGGTGACGGTACCCTCTGTGACGCTCTCGCCGAGAGGGGGGAGGACGACGGATGTGCTCATGACTGAGTCTCCTTCAGGAAGTTAAATGACGCGTGTCTAGCTTAGTGAACTGTTCACCGGTTGGTGTTCAGAGGGCGTGCAGCGGCTTTCCGGCGAGGGCGAGGAAGGCTTCACCGAGCGCCTCGCTCTGTGTGGGATGCGCATGGATCAGGGGGGCGATGTCCTCGGGGTGGGCCTCCCACGCGACGGCCAGCTGGCCCTCGGTGATGAGCTCGCCCACTCGGTCGCCGAGCAGATGGACACCGATGACGGGCCCGTCCTTGAGCCGGACCACCTTCACGAGGCCGGCTGTGCCGATGATCTCGCTCTTGCCGTTGCCGGCGAGGTTGTACTCGTACGCCACGACAGCGTCGGCGCCGTGCTCGGCGACGGCAGCCTCCTCCGTGACGCCGACCGAGGCGACCTCGGGGCTCGAATACGTGACCTTCGGGATCTGGATGTCCGGGACGTGCGCGGGGGAGAGACCGGCGATGCGTTCCGCGACGGCGATGCCCTGCTGGAAACCGCGGTGAGCGAGCTGCAGACCGGGCGTGATGTCTCCGACGGCCCAGAGCCCGGGCACACCGGTGCGCAGGTCCTGATCGACCGTGACGAAACCACGATCGAGAGTCACGCCGGCCTCTTCGAAGCCGAGGTCGGCCGTGACCGGACCTCGTCCGACCGCCACGAGAAGGTAGTCGGCGGTGAACTCCTTGCCGTCCTCCAGCGTGACGGTCACCGAGCTGTCGTCCTGCGTGGCGCTCTGGTAGCGGATTCCGAGGGAGTACTGGATGCCGCGGCGGCGGAACGCCCGTTCGAGGCCCTTGCTCATCGCGATGTCCTCGTTGGGCACCAGGTGCGGCAGCGCTTCGATGATGGTGACCTCGGTGCCGAACGAACGCCAGACGCTGGCGAACTCCACGCCGATCACGCCGCCGCCGAGCACGAGCACGCGCTCGGGGATCACGTCGAGCGACAGCGCCTGTTCGCTGGTGAGGATCCGCCCGCCGATCTCGAGTCCCGGGAGGGTCCGGCTGTACGAGCCGGTGGCGAGGATGACATCGGCGCCGACGTAGACGTCGTCGCCCACGCTCACCGACCGGTCGGCGTTCAGGCGACCGAAGCCGGCGACGGTCGTGATGCCGCGGGCCTTCACCAGGCCCTCGAGGCCCTTGTACTTCTTCGCGACGATCCCCTCGCGGTATGCGCGCACCCCGGCGGGGTCGATTCCGTCGAGGGTCGCGGAGATGCCGACGTGGGCGGCGTCTCGCACATGCTCGGCGACCTCGGCCGCGTGCAGCAGCGCCTTCGTCGGGATGCAGCCGCGGTGCAGGCAGGTGCCGCCGACCTTGTCCTTCTCGATGAGCGCGACGGACTTGCCGAGCTCGCTCGCACGCAGAGCAGCGGCGTACCCGCCGCTGCCTCCGCCCAGGACGACGATGTCGAAGGTGTGCGTGGTCATGGTCATGCCTCCTTGTGGGATGCTTCGGCGAACGCGATGATCGACCGGACCATCGCTCCGGTGGGGCCCTTGTCGGTGAAGCCGTACGGTGCGCCGTTGTGCTCGCCGGAGCCGGCGATGTCGAGGTGCACCCACGGGATGCGCGGGGCGTCCTTCTCGTCGGAGACCCGGCCGACGAAGCGGCGCAGGAAGAGGCCGGCGTACGACGCGCCACCCATCCGATCGCTCATGTTGGCGTTCTGCATGTCGGCGATGGGGGAGTCCAGCGAGTCCTCCATGTAGGCCGGGAGCGGCATGTGCCACGCGAGCTCATCGGCGGCGTCGGCGGCGGCGAGGAACTCCGCGACGGCGTCGTCGTCACCGAACACGCCGGTGTGGCGGTGCCCGAGAGCCATCACGATCGCTCCGGTGAGAGTCGCGACGTCGATGATGACGTCGGGGTTCTCGCGGCTGGCCGCGACGAGGCCGTCGGCCATGACCAGGCGCCCCTCTGCATCCGTGTTCGGAACTTCGACGGTCGTGCCGTCGAGGATGCGGATGACGTCTCCCGGACGCAATGCACGACCTGACGGCATGTTGTCGGTGATGCAGAGCCAAGCGGTGACGTGCACGGGCAGGGCGAGAGCGGCGATCGCCCGCAGTGCTGCGACGCTCGTCGCGGCACCGGCCATGTCGAACTTCATGCCGACCATCGAGGCCGCCGGCTTGAGCGACAGCCCGCCGGTGTCGAACGTGATCCCCTTGCCGACGAGTGCGATGTGACGTGTGGCGTTCGCGGGTGCGTAGTCGAGACGGACGAGGCGCGGCGGCCTGTCGGAGCCCTGCGCGACGCCGAGGATACCGCCGAAGCCCTGTTCGGCGAGCGACTTCTCGTCGAGGATCTCCACCGAGACATCCGCCAGCCCGTCGACGCTGTCGGCTGCGCTCTGTGCGAGCTGGGCCGGGCTCTGCCACTCGGCCGGGACGAACACGAGATCCTTGATGAGGGCCATCGCCTCGCCGACGGCGATGGACCTGGAGAGTGCGGACTCGTCGAGGTCGGCATGCAGCAGGACGGAAGACGCGCGGGTCTTGCCCGACTCCTTGCGGTAGCCGTCGAACCGGTAGCCGCCGAGCACGGCGCCCTCTGCGGCGGCGGCCGCGAACTGCTCGAGACCGGGAGCCAGGGCCACCGAGACCGTCTCGAAGCCGGTCAGAGACCGGAGGGCTGTGCCTACGGCGTTGCGCACGGCGGAGGCATCGGGCTCACGGCCTACGCCGACGACGGCGAACGGCAGGGTCGTGACCTCGGGGGCGTAGGCCCGCGTGAACGACGAGGCCGAGCCGGTGTGGCCGACGGCCTGCAGGGAGTCGGCGAGTCCGGGGTAGCCGGTCAGCGACTCTGCGGAGTCCGAGATCTCGGGGATGACGAGCACTGCGGCGTCTGCAGCGCTTCCTGGGAACTGATCTGAGGTGCGCGAGAGCGCGGGAAGCGTCATACCTCCATCCTAGGAGGGTCGCGCGCCCGGGCGCCGAGCGGGTGTTCGCTCTCAGCTTGAAGGTCACCGCCCGGCCGTCCGAAGCTGCTCGTAGCATTGACTCATGCCCTTCTCCGGAGAGATCCATGAACGTGTAGCGAACGCACCGGTCGTGCCGCGCGGACTGCCCCTTGTCCTGCTCCTGACGGGTTTCACCGACGCAGGCAGCGCCGTCTCCGGGCTCATCGAGCACCTTCGCGAGACGACGTCGCCCGAGCCGATCGCCGTCTTCGACAACGACGTGCTGCTGGACTACCGCGCCCGCCGCCCGGTGATCTCCTTCGACCAGGATCACCTGACCGAGTTCCGTCCTGCCCGGCTGGAGCTCTCGCTGGCGACCGACGCCCTCGGCCAGAAGTTCCTCCTCCTCGCCGGTTACGAGCCGGACTTCGCCTGGAACGAGTTCGCGCGCACCGTGCTCGAACTCGCCGACGAATTCGAGGTCTCCGGACTCAACTGGGTGCACTCGATCGCGATGCCGGTCCCGCACACCCGCCCCATCGGCACGACGGTGAGCGGCAACCGCCGTGAGCTCACCGTGGCTCACTCGGTATGGCGCCCGCGCACCCAGGTGCCGGCCACTGCGGGGCATCTCCTCGAATTCCGCTTCGCGGAGCACGGCGAGCGCGTCGTCGGGTTCGTGCTGCTCGTGCCGCACTACCTCGCCGAGACCGAGAACCCCGACGCCGTGATCGCGGCAGCCGAGAAGCTGATGGCCGCCACGGGCCTGGTCATCCTGCTCGACGAGGTGCAGGAGCGCCGCCAGGACTACCTCACGCGCGTCGACGACCAGGTGCTGGGCAACGATGAGCTGCAGCAGATGGTGCAGGGGCTCGAGCGCCGCTACGACGCGTATATGGCCGGTCGTGATCCTGAGGACGGGTCGTACGACGAGGGCGGATTCAACGAGCGCGACCTGCCGAGCGCGGACGAGCTCGCCGCAGAACTCGAGCGCTACCTCGCCTCGCGCCCCAGCGGCGACGAGGACAAGCCGGGTCGCGGCTGACATCGAGCGAGCGAACTTGGGCGGATTGCACCTGCATGCCCACACGTGTGCGATACTAGGACTCTGACCCGTTGTCAATCGATCTTTCCGGAGATCGGACTTGACAAGGGTCTTACTAGTGTCCGAAATGCTCCGGGGCCTGCGAGCGGCCCCGTGAAAGGCGAAACGTGACTCCTGCCACGACGAAGAAGACCCGGACGAAGAAGACCGCCGACGCTCCCGAGGTCGATGCTCCGGTCGAGGAGGCCGCTGAGAAGCCGGCGCCCAAGACCGCCGCGCAGCGTGCCGCTGCCAAGCGCGCGCCCGCGAAGAAGAAGAAGGCCGATGACATCGTCGAAGACGACGAGACTCCTCCCGCCGCAGAGCCCGATGAGGACGATGAGGACTCCAAGCCGAAGTTCACCGAGCCTCTGCCCACGGGAGCGATCGTCATCTCGTCGAACGACGACGAAGACGTGCCCGTCTACTCCACGCAGATCACCGGTGCGACCGCCGACCCTGTCAAGGACTACCTGAAGCAGATCGGAAAGGTCGCCCTGCTGAACGCGGCCGAAGAGGTCGAGCTCGCGATGCGCATCGAGGCCGGGCTGTTCGCCGAGGAAAAGCTCTCCACGATGACGGCCGCCGAGAAGGCCAGCCAGCTCGGGCTCGACCTGCAGTGGGTAGCCCGCGACGGTCAGCGCGCGAAGAGCCACCTGCTCGGTGCGAACCTCCGTCTCGTCGTCTCGCTCGCCAAGCGCTACACCGGCCGCGGCATGCAGTTCCTGGACCTGATCCAGGAGGGCAACCTCGGTCTGATCCGCGCCGTCGAGAAATTCGACTACACCAAGGGCTTCAAGTTCTCGACGTACGCCACCTGGTGGATCCGTCAGGCGATCACCCGCGCGATGGCAGACCAGGCCCGCACCATCCGCATCCCCGTGCACATGGTCGAGGTCATCAACAAGCTCGCCCGAGTGCAGCGCCAGATGCTGCAGGACCTGGGCCGTGAGCCCACGCCCGAAGAGCTCAGCCGCGAGCTGGACATGACGCCCGAGAAGGTCGTCGAGGTGCAGAAGTACGGCCGAGAGCCGATCTCCCTGCACACGCCTCTCGGTGAGGACGGCGACAGCGAGTTCGGTGACCTCATCGAGGACACCGAGGCAGTGGTCCCCGCGGATGCCGTGGGCTTCACGATGCTGCAGCGTCAGCTGGAGCAGCTGCTCGACTCGCTCTCCGAGCGTGAGGCCGGTGTCATCCGGATGCGCTTCGGACTCGGCGACGGACAGCCCAAGACCCTCGACCAGATCGGTGACACGTTCGGCGTGACGCGTGAGCGCATCCGTCAGATCGAGTCGAAGACGATGGCGAAGCTCCGCCACCCGAGCCGCTCGCAGTCGCTGCGGGACTACCTCGAGTGATGCAGGCGAACGAAGGCAAGGCGCTCGAGGCGAGCGTCGACGGCAAGAACTACGCGCGCATCCCGCTGCGGACGCGCGTCGTCATGCCGAACGACGACCTCGACTCCGTCGTCCTGGAGTACGCGAAGGAAGCTGTTCAGCCCGGTGACCTGCTGTTCGTGACCGAGAAGATCGTGGCGATCACGCAGGGCCGGTCGTACCGGCTCGACGAGATCACGCCCCGTCCGCTTGCGCGCTTCCTGTCGCGATACGTCGTCCGCACCTCCTACGGCATCGGTCTCGGCATGCCCGAGACGATGGAGATGGCCCTGCGCGAATGCGGCACCCTGCGGATCCTCTTCGCAGCCGGCGTCTCGGTGATCACCAAGGCCTTCGGGCGTCGCGGTGACTTCTACCGCATCGCAGGTGACAAGGCACGCGCCATCGACGGCCCGACGAAGAACACGATCCCGCCGTACAACCAGGCGGTCGTCCTCGGACCGAAGAACCCGCGTGAGGTGGCCCTCCGTCTGAAGAAGATGCTCGGCGGCGACCTCGAGGTCGCCGTCGTCGACATCAACGACATCGGCGGCAACATCCTCGGCTCGACGCTCGACAAGGCGGGGGAGCGTCGGCTCGTCCAGATCCTGGGCGACAATCCTCTCGGCCAGGCGACGCAGTCGACCCCGATGGGGATCGTCCGCGAGGTCTGACCTCCGCGTGAGCGACGCCTCAGCAAGAAGGGCCCGGATGCTCAGCATCCGGGCCCTTCTTCATGCCTGCCGCGGTCAGAACCCGATCGCGGCCTGGTAGCGCGGCTTGTGCCCTGTGCGGATCCCGGTGACGCTCGGCTTGTTCTCGTACACGCCGGCGCCCCAGTTGCCCTCGACGAGCACCGGACCGTCAGGCGTGACCACGACATCCCAGCCGACGTACTGGATCTGCGGTACGACGCGCGCGACCTGGTCGACGAACACGCGGACCTCGTCCATCATCGGCAGCTGGAAGTCGGCGATCGGGAAGCCGGAGTCCGGGTGCGTGACGTGCACGTGGCCGTGAGAGTCGTATCCGGATCCCACAGAGTGACCGTTCTCGTCGAGCATCGTGTAGAAGCCGCCGAAGCTCATCTGGTCGCTCACCGCTCCGCGTCCGAACTTCTGGGCCATCGCGAGGATGTGCGTCTTCTCGCCATCGAAGAATGCGGTGATGCGGGTGGTGTTCACGGTGCCGGGGCACACGGCCGCGAGGTCGGCGTGCTGGCGGATGACCTCTTCGACGAGGACCTGCTTCTTCGAGAGCAGCTCGGCGTGGAACGCATCCCAGTCGGTCACGTCGGCGGCGTGGTAGCGGTGGACACCCGTGCCCGCCTGGCCGTGCGTCTCCTTCACGACGATCGTGCCCTGGCGCTCGGTGAATGAACGCAGCTCGTCTGCGTTGCCCTGCGTGATGAGCATCCACTCCCTCTTGAGGAAGGCATCGAAGACGGCGTTGAACTCTGCCTTGTCATGGAACAGGTGCCGATAGTCGGGGTGGTCGTACTTCTGCGAGATCTCGTTCGACACGGGGTGGGTCATGAACGTGTCGCGCTCCGCCTTGGTGAGGATCGCGAAGTCGTAGTCGATGTAGTCCTGGAACCCGACGTTGTGGCGGCCCGCTGACCACAGCATGTCGACGACCACGAGGGGAACGGCCTTGCCGTGCTGAGAAGACGCCTCTTTGGCCCTCTCGATGACCGAGGCGACGTCGATGCGGCGAGCACGCGCCAGCAGATAGCGGACGCGGGGCGCGAGGGAAAAGCGTGACATGGATCTCCAAGTTCGGGGTCCCCTCCAGTCTACGGTGGGTGCGTGGAGCATCCTGAGAAGGCGGAGCTAGGCTGGAAACGTGTGTGAGAAGACATCCAGCTCCCGCCCGCGCGCGATGATCTCGCGGTCGGCGCTCGCGGTCGCATCCGCTGCCGCCGTCGATGCAGGGGGACGCGTCGCCGACCTCCGCCGCGATGCCTGGGGGCATGGGGTGCTCTCCGTCGCACACGCGGTGGTCGCCGCCGGTGCGGAGGCCGTGCTGGTCGACCATGCCGAGGAGGTCGAGGCCCTGGCTCTCGAAGGCATCGACGCCGTGACGACCGGCGCACCGGATATCGACCCCTTCCTGCTCTACGGGCTCCCCGATGCGGAGGGAGCACTGAGCGCGAGGCCGGTCATGCGGCTCGTCGGCAGAGTGCTTTCCACGAAGCCGCTCAGGGCCGGAGACGCGGTCTCCTACGGCTACACCCATCGAGTGGCCCATGACACGACGGCCGCACTCATCACCGGCGGCTACGCCCAGGGGATCGTGCGCGCGCTGGGCAATGCCGCCCACGTGGAGATCGACGGTGTGCAGCGCCCGATCATCGGGCGTGTCGCGATGGATGTGTGCGTGATAGATCTGCAGGGATCCGCCGCCGTCACCGTGGGCGCCGAGGCCACCTACTTCGGAGGTCGCGGGCCGGCCGCTCCCGGGCTCGCCCGATGGAGCGCCGTCACCGGACTCACGATCGCCGAGCTCGTTACCGTCGCGGGTGCACACGCGGAGCGGGGGTGGGAGGCATGAGTCGGCCGGAGCTGCGGATCGACACCGACCTGTTCCGAGCGAACATCCGCGCGGTCCGCGATCGCATCGCCCCGTCGGAGCTCATGGTCGTCCTCAAGGACGACGCGTACGGTCACGGACTCCGGTGGGCCGTCGAGGCGGCGAAGGACACGGGCGTCGAGTGGTACGGGTCATACGACGTCCGAAGCGGGGTCGAAGCACGACGCGTGCTCGGCGACACCGGTCGGATCTTCGCGTGGGTCACCTCGACGGACGAGGAGATCGACGACGCGCTGCGCGCCGACATCGACCTCGGCGTCGGATCGGCGGAGTACCTGGCGCGCATCACCGCCAGGGCTGCGCATGCCGGCGCGCGGGCACGTATCCACCTCAAGATCGACACGGGGCTGCATCGCAACGGTCTGCTCCCGGCCGAGTGGGAGCGCACCGTCGCCGATGTGCGCGCGGGTGAAGCGGCGGGACACCTCGAGCTCGCCGGGATCTGGAGCCATCTCGCCGAGGCGAGCGACGACGAGGACGACGATGCTCAGGCCCTGTTCCTCGATGCCGTCCGTGTCGTGGAGCAGTCAGGACCGACGCCCGAGGCGCTGCACCTGACGGCATCCGCTGCGTCCTGGTGGCGGCCGGAGCTCCGGGGCTCGCTGTCTCGGATCGGGGCGTTCTGCTACGGCGTCCGCTCGGCGGAGGGACCCGACCTGCCGGGTGTCACGCCGGTGGCCGAGCTCACGGCGACGGTCCGGAAGATCGTGGACGGGAACGCTCAGGTCGGCGTCGGGTCGTTGGACGGCATCCCGTCCACTCTCGCAGGAGCAGACGTGGGCACCCCGGGCGGATCTCGCGAGCTGCTGCGGATCGACGAGACGACGTCGCTGGTCCAGGGGTGGCCGGGGATGCAGATCGGCGACTCGGTCTGGCTGTTCGGCGCGGGCGAGCACGGAGAAGCGAGTGCGACGACCCTCGCCGAGCGCGTCGACACCGTCGGCGAGGAGATACTCACCCGGCTCACGAGCCGCGTGCGCCGGGTCACCACCCCTTAACGAAGGCGGAGCCCGTCTGATGACGGGCTCCGAGGCGGATCGAACCGCGACCGATCAGTCGATCAGTCGTGCGGTCTCGTCGTGCCAGCTCGTTGCGATGCTGCGGAGCTTCTCTTCGTACTTGCGACCGTGGTGGGCGCAGAACAGGAGCTCGGATCCGTTGACCTCGGCGGCGATGTAGGCCTGAGCGCCACATGAATCACAGCGATCCATGGCGGTCAGGCGGAACTCGACGGCGGAGGTCTCACGTTCGGTCGTTGCGTTCATCTCGGGGCCTCCTTGAGTGTCGGGTTCGCTGGCTGGGCGTGTTCAATACAACCACGCTGGGGCTGTGTGCATGCCCGGTTTGCGGCGTGTTTCGCTCAGCGCGTACGCGCGGGTGCCGTACTGAGGGCTCCCGGGGAGTGTCTGCGGCTGGTGGAGAGGCATCGCGAATAGACTCGGAGATTGTGACCGCCGAGTATTCCGCCCATCATCTCCAGGTGCTCGAAGGGCTCGAGGCCGTCCGCAAGCGCCCAGGTATGTACATCGGCTCGAACGGATCCCCGGGCCTGATGCACTGCCTCTGGGAGATCATCGACAACGCCGTCGACGAGGCCGTCGCGGGCAACGGCTCGAAGATCGACATCATCCTGCATGAGGACGGCAGTGTCGAGGTCCACGACCGCGGTCGCGGCATCCCCGTCGACGTCGAACCGCGCACCGGTCTCACCGGCGTCGAGGTCGTCTTCACGAAGCTGCATGCCGGCGGCAAGTTCGGTGGAGGCTCTTACGCGGCATCCGGTGGTCTGCACGGTGTGGGCGCCTCTGTGGTGAACGCCCTCTCGGAGCGGCTCGACGTCGAGGTAGACCGAGGTGGCAAGACCTATGCCATGTCGTTCCATCGCGGCGAACCCGGACTCTTCGCCGACAAGGGCGAGAAGCGGCCGGACGCTCCGTTCACCCCGTTCCAGGACAAGAGCGAGCTGCGGGTCGTCGGCAAGGCGCCGCGCGGCTCGAGCGGAACACGTATCCGATATTGGGCGGATCACCAGATCTTCACGAAGGATGCCGCGTTCCAGCTCAACGACCTGGTGACTCGCGCACGTCAGACGGCGTTCCTCGTCCCAGGGCTGGAACTCGTGATCCGCGACGAGCGCGCGGCCAACGGCGCCGAGGTCGAGGGCCAGCCGATCGAGACGTCCTACCGGTACGACGGCGGCATCTCGGAGTTCGTCGAGTACCTCGCGAACGACGCTCCCGTCACCGACACCTGGCGCATCCAGGGCGAAGGCACGTTCAAAGAGACAGTGCCGGTGCTGCAGGCCGACGGCCACATGATCGCCACAGAGGTCGAGCGCGTCTGCGCCGTCGACATCGCGATGCGGTGGGGCACCGGCTACGACACGACCACGCGGTCGTTCGTCAACATCATCGCGACCCCCAAGGGCGGCACCCACCAGCAGGGCTTCGAGCAGGAGCTGCTCAAGGTGCTGCGCTCGCAGGTCGAGCAGAACGCACGTCGATTGAAGGTCGGCAGCAACGACAAGCTCGAGAAGGACGACGTCCTCGCCGGGCTCACCGCGGTGCTCACGGTGAACGTCCCAGAGCCGCAGTTCGAGGGCCAGACGAAGGAGATCCTCGGCACCCCGGCCGTGCGTCAGATCGTGGCCCAGGTGCTCCGGAAGGATCTCGGCGCCCGATTCAGCTCGACGAAGCGCGACGACAAGAGCCAGTCGACGCAGCTGCTCGACAAGGTGGTCGCGGAGATGAAGGCACGAGTCTCCGCTCGTGCCCACAAGGAGACCCAGCGCCGAAAGAACGCGCTCGAGTCCTCGACCCTTCCGACCAAGCTGGTCGACTGCCGCACGAACGAGGTGGAGCGCAGCGAGCTGTTCATCGTCGAGGGAGACTCCGCGCTCGGCACAGCGAAGAACGCACGGAACAGCGAGTTCCAGGCGCTGCTGCCCATTCGCGGAAAGATCCTCAACGTCCAGAAGGCGTCGGTCGGCGACATGCTGTCGAACGCCGAGTGCGCATCGATCATCCAGGTGATCGGTGCGGGCTCCGGCCGCAGCTTCGACATCGACGCCGCGCGGTACGGCAAGGTCATCCTGATGAGCGACGCCGATGTCGACGGCGCGCACATCCGCACGCTCCTGCTCACGCTGTTCTATCGCTACATGCGGCCGCTCATCGAGCATGGCCGCGTGTTCGCCGCGGTGCCGCCGCTGCACCGCGTGATCGTGATGAATCCGGGCTCCAAGCCCAACGAGACCATCTACACCTACAGCGAGCAGGAGATGCACGCCCTTCTCGCCAAGCTCCGCAAGTCGGGCAAGCGGTGGCACGAGCCGATTCAGCGTTACAAGGGACTCGGCGAGATGGACGCGGAGCAGCTCGCCACGACCACCATGGAACGCGGCGGCCGCCTGCTGCGCCGGGTGCGCATGGAGGATGCCGAGGCGGCGGGTCGCGTGTTCGAGCTGCTGATGGGCAACGAGGTCGCGCCTCGACGTGAGTTCATCATCGATTCGTCCGATCGCCTCTCCCGGGAATCGATCGACGCCTGATCGTTCAGCGCCTCAGCGCCAGAGCCGCGCGGTAGACATCGAGCAGCGCGTCGCGGTGGGCGCTCGGCAAGCGGCGTGGAACAGCGCTCAGACCAGAGTGCGGCCGATGCTCCCGATCACGCCGTCCACCGGCTGACCCGATGCGTCGCGTCGTGCGCCGGGTTCGGGGAGCTTGCGCACCGCACCCGTCGGATCGACGGCCTGCGCCGGGCTCGGCCCGACCCAGGCGACCATGAGGCGGTCCTCGCCCTTCAGGAAGGCGTGGGCACGGACTCCGCCGGTCGCTCGGCCCTTCGAGGGATACTCCGCGAACGAGGTCACCTTGGCACGTCCCGGTTCGGTACCGGGCAGGCTGCTGTCGGAACCGGAGACCGTGGCGACGACGGCATCGGCATCCGGAGTGACAGCGCCGAAGAACAGCACGGACGCGCCGGCCCCCAGCTTCATGCCCGCCATACCGCCGGCCGGTGCTCCCTGCGGGCGCACGGCTGAGGCCGAGAAGCGCAGCAGCTGGGCATCCGTGGTCACGAACACGAGGTCTGCGTCATCCTGAGCCTCGACAGCACCCACGACCGTGTCGCCGGGCTTCATGCCGATGACCTCGAGGTCGGGACGCACGGGGAGCGTGGAGGGAACGATCCGCTTGACTGTGCCCTGGGCCGTGCCCAGGGCGATCGGGACGTCGCTGTCGAAGCGCACGAACGCGAGGATCCGCTCTCCGCGGGTGGTGATCCCGAGGTAGTCGCGCAGCGGCGCGCCTGCCGCGAGCTGCACGGAAGACGACGGTACCGACGGCAGATCGACGGGGGAGAAGCGCAGCACGCGCCCTTCCGTCGTCAGTGCACCGATCTCCGCGCGCACCGTCGTGTCGACGGTGGTCAGGATCGCGTCGTGCTTGCTCCGTCGGGCCGGCAGCGTGAGCTCCTGCCCCTCGGCGAGGTCCACGCGCACGGCGCGTCCGGTCGTCGACAGCACGAGCACGGTGGGAGCATCGGCGATCTGCAGGTCGACGGCCCCCTTCGTCGCGCGCGGCTTCGGGGGCGCGGCGTTCATCAGGAGCGTACGGCGAGGAGTGCCGTAGGCCTCGGCTGCGGCATCCAACTCCTGTGCGACCACTGCGCGCAGCAGGGCCTCGCTCGACAGGAGATCGCGGAGTCTGGCGATCTCGGCGAGCAGCGCGTCGCGCTCGGTCTCGAGCTCGATGCGCGAGAACTTCGTCAGACGCCGCAGGCGCAGCTCGAGGATGTACTCCGCCTGCAGTTCGCTGAGGTCGAAGACGGACCGCAGTCGTGCGCGCGCCTGCTCGGAGTCGTCGGAGGAGCGGATGACCTGGATGACCTCGTCGATGTCGAGGATCGCGATCAGGAGCCCCTCGACGAGGTGCAGACGCTCTTCGCGGCGAGCGAGGCGATAGCGGCTGCGGCGCGTGATGACCTCGAGCCGGTGCGCGACATAGACCCGCAGCATCTCCTTGAGCCCGAGGGTGCGCGGCTGGCCGTCGACCAGAGCCACATTGTTGATGCTGAAGGAATCCTCGAGAGGCGTGAGTCGGTAGAGCTGCTCGAGGACGGCGTTGGGGTCGAACCCGGTCTTGATGCCGATTGCGACGCGCAGGCCGTGGTTGCGGTCGGTGAGGTCGGTCACGTCGCTGATGCCCTGCAGCTTCTTCGACTGGACGGCGTCACGGATCTTCTCGATCAGTCGCTCCGGCCCGACCATGTACGGCAGCTCGGATACGACGATGCCGGTGCGCCGCGGGCCGAGTGGCTCGACCGACACCTTGCCGCGCACCTTCAATGCGCCGCGTCCGGTCGCGTATGCGTCCTTGACTCCGTCGAGACCCATCAGGATGCCGCCCGAGGGGAAGTCCGGTCCGGGGACGAACTCCATGAGCTCTTCGGTCGTCGCGTCGGGATTCTCGAGCAGGTGGGTGGCGGCGGCGACGACCTCGATCAGGTTGTGCGGTGCCATGTTGGTCGCCATGCCGACGGCGATACCGCTCGCTCCGTTGACGAGCAGGTTCGGGAAAGCTGCGGGCAGCACGGACGGCTGCTGGAACTGGCCGTCGTAGTTCGGGATGAAATCGACGACGTCCTCGTCGAGGTTCTCGGTGAGCGCCATCGCGGGGGAGGCGAGACGCGCCTCGGTGTAGCGCGCAGCCGCGGGACCGTCGTCGAGCGAGCCGAAGTTGCCGTGTCCGTCGACCAGCGGCACGCGCAGCGCCCACTCCTGGGCGAGGCGCACGAGGGCGTCGTAGATCGCCGAGTCGCCGTGCGGGTGCAGCTTTCCCATGACCTCGCCCACGACGCGGGCGCTCTTGACGTGACCGCGGTCGGGACGGAGGCCCATCTCGGCCATCTGATACAGGATTCGTCGCTGCACGGGCTTCAGGCCGTCGCGAGCGTCGGGCAGAGCCCGCGAGTAGATCACCGAGTAGGCGTACTCGAGGAAGGAACCCTGCATCTCTGTCTCGAGATCGATGTCCTGGATACGCTCAGGGGCGAGCTCGGCAGGCGGGGTCTTCGGCATGGGCATCCTGAATGGTGCGAGGCTGAGGGCGTACGGGAGCCTGTGTCAGACTGGCTCGGATGTCCCTCATTCTACCGTCCGAGTCGCCGGCAGCCCGGAGCGTCGTCGGGGTGGCGGACGACGTGTTCGCCGCTCTGCGCGGTGAGTCCGCGACCCTGCCGCGGGCCGAGTCCGTCGTCCTCGTGCTCATCGACGGCCTCGGCGCCATCAGTCTGCGCGCCCATGCCGGCCACGCCAGAGCGCTCACCGCCGGCATGGCGAAGAAGGATGTCGCCCATTCGGTCTTCCCGTCGACCACCGCGGCGGCTCTCACCAGCATCCTCACGGGCACATGGCCCGGCCAGCATGGACTGGTCGGCTACCGGGTCCTCGATCCCGACAGGGACGTGCTGGTCAACCAGCTCACGGGCTGGGAATCGGAAGGTCTCGATCCGGCGACGTGGCAGGCGGCTCCGACGGTCTTCGAGCGCGCCAGGTCAGAGGGTCGTCTGACCTTCGCCGTCGGCGTCGCGGCGTACGCGGGGAGCGGGTTCACCCGTGCGACGCTGCGCGGTGCCGACTTCGTCGCCGCCCAGACACCCGCCGAGCGAGTGGAGGCCGCATACGACCTCGCGGAGCGCCACCCGGGCTCGCTCGTCTACTGCTACCTGCCCGAGGCCGATAAGGCGGGGCACAGATACGGCCTCGACTCCGTGCACTGGATCGCCGCGCTCGAGGAGATCGACGCCGCGCTCTCACGACGTGTGCCGCCGGGTATCGGTGTGCTCGTGACGTCGGACCACGGCATGCTCGACGTGCCGGCGCACCGGCAGATCGTTCTCGAGGCAGAGCATCTCGAGGGAGTTCGCCATCTCGGTGGGGAACCGCGGATGCTGCACGTCTATGTCGAACCGGATGCCGACGCATCTGCGGTCGCCGAGCGGTGGTTTCGTGACCTCGACGGCGTCGCTGATGTCGGAACCCGGGATCAGGCGATCGCGGCGGGGTTGTTCGGCCCGGAGGTGACCGAGGCGGCGTCGTCGCGGATCGGCGATGTCCTCGTCGTGGCCCGGGGCAACGGTGCCGTCTACGACGGCACGGCTGCAGACCAGCGCGGCCGTGGAATGATCGGGCAGCACGGGGGACTGACTCCGGAAGAGCGTCAGGTTCCGCTGCTCAGGTTCGGAGCCTTCGCGCGCTGAGTCCTCGCACTCGTGCCGGGTGCCGGTCTACTCGTCGGTGCGTGCCCCGAAGACGATCTCGTCCCACGACGGCATCGCGTTTCGGCGTCGACGGCGACCGTTGCCCTCGTTCGCGGGCTCCGGTGCGGGCTCCGGCTCGTCACTCTCCGCAGGAACGCTCTCGAAGGCGTCGAACAGTGCGATCGGACTCTGGTCCGTGTTCTCCTCGTCTGGCTCGTCGAGGATCGGTGCGGTCTCGCGCTGACCGCGCCGGCGTCGCAACGCCTCGAGCAGGTCGGCGGTCTCGGGGCTCGTCGTCGCGGACTCCGGCGCGCGCTTGATCGCGGCATCCTGCGCCGCTGCCATCGAGCGTTCGGGGGCGATGCTGTCGTCGACCTCGGCTTCGGGCGCCGGGAGCAGACGTGGCCCGAATGCGCCGGAGTCGAAACGGCTGTCGTCCTTGTAGGGCGATGCCTGCCGCTCGGCCTCGACGGCGCGCAGTCGCGGGATGAGTCCGTCGGGCAGTGAGCCCTGGCGAGACAGCTGGGTCGCGTCGGCGTTGAGCGGTGCGAGGGCGCTGCGGCGGGGGTCGAAGCTCCAGCGAGCGTCGTGCTCGACCTCGTTGGCGGTGAACTCGAGCTTGATGATCCAGCCGGTCTCGTCCTTCCAGCTCGCCCAGCGCTCGGCAGAGGCCTCGACCTCTGACAGCTTGGCTCGGATCGCGGTGCCGAAAGTCGGCTGAGCGTCGGGCTCGACATCGCTGCCGATCAGGACGGGTACGGCGAGCGCCTGGCCGATGACGTGCTCGCGCTCGGCGAGAACGGGTCCTTCGAAGCGGATGACGTCGTCGACGCCGATGCCGAGGAGGGCCGCGACCTCGGGCGCCGTGAGGCCGGCGCGGATCTGAGCCTGGATGTCGCGCGGGCTCGCCGCGAGACGCTGAGCAGCCGGCTCGCTCTGTCGCGTCGCCCGACGGATCTCTCGGTGCAGGACGTCGTCGATGGGCAGCGCGAACCGCTCGCCCGACTCGGTCGCGAGTACGAGCAGTCCTGCTTCTGTGCCGACGATGGTGACGTTTTCCATGCGAATGCCCCTCTGATGGGTGTGCGTTCATGGTGTCACGCGGGGCCGCTCAGAACCGGGAATAGTCTGGGCGTGCCGTGAGTTTGGTCTGTCGCAGCCGCGGGCATTTGCTTATTCCTCCGCGGTCATGCAAACTATGGCCGCCGATTACCCCGACGGCGCACCACCCACTCGCATGAAAGTGGAGATTTACCACATGGCAACCGACTACGACGCTCCCCGCAAGAGTGAAGACGACTCCGAGTCGATCGAAGCCCTCAAGGAGCGTGTGCCGGACAAGCTCTCCGGCTCATCGGGAGACGAAGACGCGGACAACCCGTCCAGCTTCGACCTCCCGGGAGCGGATCTCTCCGACCTCGAGCTCGATGTCGTCGTGCTGCCCGCGCAGCAGGACGAGTTCACCTGCATGAACTGCTTCCTCGTGAAGCACCGTTCTCAGCTCGACCACGAGGGCGCATCCGGCCCCATCTGCAAGGAGTGCGCCGCCTGAGCGCACCATAGAGCGAGATCTCACGCGCCCCCGACCTCTTGGTCAGGGGCGCGTCGTCTTTCCGGCGTTGAGCGGCGTGATCGATCCCGCAGCGGGCTCCGGCGGGCGGCGTGGTCAGCGCTGGGCGGCGACGATCGCGGCGGCCAGCCGATCGGGCGTGCGCGACGAGATGGTCCAGGTGTCGACGGGATCGTCGGGGTCGATGTTCGGAACGACGACGATGCCGTCTACCCCGCCCCGGATCAGATGCCAGCCTCGCGCCGGAAGCCCCGGTCCTCGAGCCTGGCGCGCCTCTTCGCCGTTCAGCGCCTGTGGTGTGCCGAGGTGTCGGACGTCGATGTGCGCTCGACCGGCCCGCAGCACATCGCCGTCGACCGCGACGGGCGGGGCGAGTGCGAGGAAGGCGATCACGAGGAGAGCCGAGACCGCTGCGCCGACGACCAGGGCGATGGTCGAGCCGACGGGCACGAAGATGAGCGCCACCATGGGGCCCGCCAGAGCGACCGTCACCAGCAGCCACAGGCTGGGGGACAGTCTCTCGCGGTAGTGGATCCGCGCGTCAGGAGCGATGTTCTGCATTAGCCTCGTGGGGTGACTGATTCCGTTGATGTCCCCATTATCGCCTCTGTGGTGCCCGGCTACGCCCACCCCGGTGATGCGGGCGCCGATCTCGTCGCCGCCGAGGCCGTCCACCTGGCACCCGGCGAGCGGGCGCTCGTGGCCACCGGAGTGCGCATCGCCCTGCCCGAGGGATACGCCGCATTCGTGGTGCCGCGCAGCGGGCTCGCGGCCAAGCATGGGATCTCGATCGTCAACTCGCCCGGCACGGTGGATGCCGGCTATCGCGGTGAGATCAAGGTGAGCCTGATCAACACCGACATCCACAGCGCGTACGATGTCGCCGTCGGCGATCGCATCGCGCAACTGATCGTGATGCCCGTGACCCGAGCCGTGTTCATTCCGGTCGAGGAGCTGCCAGAGAGCGTCCGCGGCGAGGGTGGCTTCGGCTCGACGGGCTACCAGGCAGGATCCCATTCCCCTTCGGCAGGACAGACCAATGACTGACAACAACGCGACTCCTTCGAAGTCCGCACCGGACGACCGGGCGACACAGGGCCCGTTCGACGACTCCGAGGCGAACCCCGTCCGGCCCTACATCGATCTCGGCGGCATCAAGATCCTTCCGCGCGAGGGCCTCAACCTTCGGCTCGAGGTCGAAGAGCAGTCCAAGCGCATCGTGGCCGTCGGGCTCGACTACGCCGATTCGTCCCTGCAGGTGCAGCCTTTCGCGGCACCGCGCTCGGGCGGCCTCTGGGACGAGACCCGGGTGCAGCTGCGTGATCAGGTGCGCACCCAGGGCGGCCGGGTCGAGGAGCGCGACGGTCCCCTCGGCAAGGAGCTCCTCGCCGAGGTTCCCGCGGCGGCCAACGAAGGATCCGAGCTGCGCCTCGCGCGCTTCATCGGCATCGACGGGCCCCGCTGGTTCCTTCGTGGGGTCATCGGCGGAGCCGCGGCATCCGATCTCGAAGCGGCCGCCAAGGTCGAGGATCTCTTCCGGTCGATCGTCGTCGTGCGCGGTGGCGCTCCGATGCCGCCGCGCGACCTGATCCCGCTGAAGATGCCCGCGACTCCCGGCTCCGCGTGACCACCCCGGCCCCGGAGCCCGAGCGCGAGCAGAGCGCGTCGGACATCGTCGGCGCGGCTCTCGGCGGCGCCGCTCGCCGAGCGGGTCTCGACCCGAACGAGAGCGGCGCGACGCACCGTGTGGTGTGGTCCGCGATCGGCGGATGGCGCGGCATCCTCGAGTCCGTCCTTCCGAGCCTCGCGTTCGTCATCCTCTTCACCATCCGCCCCGAGCCGCTGATCGTTCCTCTGGGCGTGTCGGTCGGGCTCGCCGCGGTGTTCACCGTCGTGCGGCTGATCCAGAAGTCACCCCCGTCTGCGGCCATCGGCGGTCTCGTGGCCGCCGCAGCCGCGGCTGCGCTCGCGCTGTGGACGGGCCGCGGCGAAGACAACTTCGTCCCCGGTCTCATCACCAACGCCCTCTATGGCACCGGCATGCTGGTGTCGGCGCTGATCGGCTGGTCGCTGATCGGTCTCGCGGTCGGTTTTCTGATGGGGGAGGGCACCGCATGGCGGCGCGACCGTCGCAAGCGTCGTGCCTTCCTGTGGCTCGGCGTGGCCTGGGCCGCTCTGTTCTTCGCACGTCTCGCAGTGCAGTTGCCGCTGTACCTCGCCGGAGACGTCACCGCGCTCGGCACGCTGAAGCTGATCATGGGCCTGCCGCTGTTCGCGCCGCTGATCGCCGTCACCTGGCTCGTCGTGCGCGCGCTGTATCCGCGCGGCGCCGATGCCGACAAGGCCGCTCAGCCGTGATAGATTTATCTTGACATCAAGATAAATTGCAGGCTTTCGCCTGAGGGCTGAGCGGAGCAGACTGGTTAGGTCTGCCTTGCTAGCCGCAGGGGCTCGCTGGCGAGCAAGATGGAGGCGCCTGTCGCTCCCATCCGAATAGAAGGAGACGGATTCGTGTCCACGGTGAACAGCTTCGGTGCCAAGAGCACCCTGACGGTCGGCAGCACCGACTACGAGATCTTCCGCATCGACACGGTGCCCGGTTTCGACAAGCTCCCTTTCAGTCTGAAGGTCCTCCTCGAGAACCTGCTTCGCACCGAGGACGGCGCGAATGTGACCAAGGCGCAGATCGAAGCACTGGGTTCGTGGGATGCCGCGGCTGAGCCGAGCACCGAGATCCAGTTCACGCCGGCCCGTGTGGTCATGCAGGACTTCACCGGTGTTCCCTGCATCGTCGACCTCGCCACCATGCGCGAGGCCGTCACGGCGCTGGGTGGCGACGCGAACAAGATCAACCCGCTCTCGCCCGCCGAGATGGTCATCGACCACTCGGTGATCGCCGACCTCTTCGGTTCCGAGAACGCCCTCGAGCGCAACGTCGAGATCGAGTACGAGCGCAACGGTGAGCGGTACCAGTTCCTTCGCTGGGGCCAGACGGCATTCAGCGACTTCAAGGTCGTTCCCCCCGGAACCGGCATCGTGCACCAGGTGAACATCGAGCACCTGGCCAAGGTCATCTACGACCGTGACGTCGACGGAGTGCTGCGCGCCTACCCCGACACCTGCGTCGGCACCGACTCGCACACCACGATGGTCAACGGCCTGGGTGTGCTCGGGTGGGGCGTCGGCGGCATCGAGGCCGAGGCCGCGATGCTCGGCCAGCCCGTGTCGATGCTCATCCCGCGCGTCGTCGGCTTCAAGCTCTCGGGCGAGATCCCGGCCGGCGTCACGGCCACGGACGTCGTGCTGACGATCACCGACCTGCTGCGCAAGCACGGAGTCGTCGGCAAGTTCGTCGAGTTCTACGGTGAGGGCGTGGCATCCGTGCCGCTGGCCAACCGCGCGACGATCGGCAACATGTCGCCCGAGTTCGGTTCGACGGCGGCGATCTTCCCGATCGACGACGTGACCCTCGACTACCTGCGTCTGACCGGCCGCAGCGACGAGGCCGTCGCGCTGGTCGAGGCGTACGCGAAGACCCAGAAGCTCTGGCACGACGCATCGCAGGAGCCCGTCTTCAGCGAGTACCTCGAGCTCGACCTCGGCACTGTGGTGCCGTCGATCGCCGGCCCGAAGCGCCCGCAGGACCGCATCCTCCTCTCCGAGGCGAAGTCGCAGTTCGAGCAGGACATCCTGGCCTACGCCGCACCGTCGACCTCGGACGACGTCGTCGACCTCGAGTCGAAGCACTCGTTCCCCGCCTCCGACCCGGGCAACGCGCCCGGTGAAGAGGAGCCGCGCACCACCCGGCCCGTGCACATCAACAGCGGCGCACCGGCGAACGCGTCGAAGCCCGTGCCGGTCACCACTCCGTCGGGTGAGAAGTACATCCTCGACAACGGTGCAGTGACCCTCGCGGCGATCACCTCGTGCACCAACACCTCGAACCCCTCGGTGATGATCGCCGCAGGTCTCGTCGCCCGCAAGGCGCTCGAGAAGGGCCTGAAGCAGAAGCCCTGGGTCAAGACCACCCTCGGCCCCGGCTCGAAGGTCGTCACCGACTACTACGAGAAGTCCGGACTCGACAAGGACCTCGAGGGCCTCGGCTTCTACACCGTCGGCTACGGCTGCACCATCTGCATCGGAAACTCGGGTCCGCTGATCGAAGAGGTCTCCGCGGCCATCAACGATCACGACCTCGCCGTGACCGCCGTGCTCTCGGGCAACCGCAACTTCGAGGGCCGCATCAGCCCCGACGTGAAGATGAACTACCTCGCGAGCCCGCCGCTCGTCATCGCCTACGCCCTCGCGGGGTCGATGCACTTCGACTTCGAGAACGATGCGCTCGGCAAGGGATCCGACGGCAACGACGTGTTCCTCAAGGACATCTGGCCGACGCCCGACGAGGTGCAGGAGATCGTCGATTCCTCGATCTCGCGTGAGCAGTTCATCAAGCAGTACGCGACCGTCTTCGACGGTGACGAGCGCTGGCGCAGCCTGCCCACCCCGGACGACGACATCTTCCAGTGGGACGAGAACTCGACGTACGTGCGCAAGGCTCCGTACTTCGACGGCATGACGATGGAGCTCACCCCGGTGCGCGACATCGAGGGCGCCCGCGTCATGGCGACTCTGGGCGACTCGGTCACGACCGACCACATCTCGCCCGCCGGCAACATCAAGCCCGGCACCCCCGCGGCGCAGTACCTCATGGAGCACGGGGTCGACCGCAAGGACTTCAACTCCTTCGGATCGCGTCGCGGCAACCACGAGGTCATGATCCGCGGCACGTTCGCGAACATCCGCCTGAAGAACCTGATGGTCTCGGCTGTCAACGACGGCCAGGTCGTCGAGGGTGGCTACACCCGCGACTTCACGCAGCCCGGTGGACCGCAGTCGTACATCTACGACGCGAGCATGAACTACCACGAGCAGGGCACGCCCCTCGTCATCTTCGGTGGCAAGGAGTACGGTTCGGGATCGTCGCGCGACTGGGCGGCGAAGGGCACGAGCCTCCTCGGCGTCAAGGCGGTCATCACCGAGAGCTTCGAGCGCATCCACCGCTCGAACCTGATCGGAATGGGCGTCGTCCCGCTGCAGTTCCCGGCCGGTGAGAGCTGGGAGTCACTGGGTCTCGACGGCACCGAGATCGTCTCGATCTCCGGTCTCGAGGAGCTCAACAACGGCGTGACCCCGAAGACGGTTCGCGTCACGGCCACGCCGAGCGAGAACTCGCCCGAGGGCAAGCAGGTCGTCGAGTTCGACGCGGTCGTCCGCATCGACACCCCCGGTGAGGCGGATTACTACCGCAACGGCGGCATCCTGCAGTACGTGCTGCGTTCGCTGGTCTGATCGCACGATCGGAAAGGGCTCGGTTCTTCGGAACCGGGCCCTTTCCGCGTCCCGGGGGCGGTGTCAAGGGGGAGTCGCTCTCCGAGCTTTCCCGGGTGCCCGGGGTAGGATCGAGCAGGCGTCCGTACCGGAATCGGCGCCGCGAACGGTGCCTAAGAGGAGGTGCAGATGCCCATTCTTCCGAGCATCTCAGGACCCCGTGACCTCGACTCCCTGTCAGAGGATCAGCTGATCGAACTCGCCGGTGAGATCCGCGAGTTCCTCGTCGAGAACGTGTCGCGCACCGGCGGGCATCTCGGCCCCAACCTCGGTGTCGTCGAGCTCACGATCGCTCTGCACCGCGTCTTCTCGTCGCCCGACGACCCCTTCATCTTCGACACGGGGCACCAGTCCTACGTGCACAAGCTCCTCACCGGTCGCCAGGACTTCTCGTCTCTGCGAGTGCGCGGTGGACTCGCCGGGTATCCCCAGCGCGGCGAGAGCTCTCACGACGTGGTCGAGTCCTCGCACGCGTCGAGCTCGCTCAGCTGGGCCGACGGTGTGTCGCGCGCGCTGACCGCCACGGGGCGAGCCGACCGTCACGTCGTGGCCGTCGTCGGCGATGGAGCACTCACGGGCGGCATGACGTGGGAGGCGCTCAACAACATCTCCGACGACAACGATCGCAACCTCGTGATCGTCGTGAATGACAACGGTCGTTCCTACGCGCCGACCATCGGCGGCATGTCCCGGTTCCTCAACCGGGTGCGCACCGCGGCTGCGTACAAGGAGCTGCACCACAAGTCGGACCGACTCTTCCGTGCGTTCGGTCCGGTCGGCCGCGCGGTGTTCCGCGGGGTGCGCGGCGGCACCCACGGCTTCCTCTCGCGGTTCACGAACAACGAGGCGCTGTACTCGAACCTCGACATCAAGTACCTCGGCCCGGTCGACGGGCACGATCTCCCCGCCCTGCTCGAGACGCTCGAGCTGGCCAAATCGTACGGTGCGCCGGTGATCGTGCACACGATCACCGAGAAGGGCCGCGGCTACCAGCCTGCTCGCGACGATGAGGCCGACCAGTTCCATGCGGTCGGACGCATCGACCCCGCGACCGGCGAGACACTCTCTTCCAGCGGAACGGGCTGGTCCGACGTGTTCTCCGAGTCGCTCGTCGCCATCGGAGAGCGTCGAAGCGATGTCATCGCGATGACCGCAGCGATGCTGCGACCGACCGGTCTCGCGCCGTTCGCCGAGCGCTTCCCCGATCGCGTGTACGACGTGGGCATCGCCGAGCAGCACGCCGTCGCGTCGGCCGCAGGTCTCGCCTTCGGAGGTCTGCACCCCGTCGTCGCGGTCTACGCCACCTTCATGGGGCGCGCCTTCGACCAGGTGCTCATGGACGTCGCTCTGCATCGGGCGGGCGTGACCTTCGTGCTCGACCGCGCCGGCGTCACCGGCCCGGACGGTCCCAGCCACCACGGCATGTGGGATCTCGCGATGCTGCAGATCGTCCCGCACATCCGCATCGCCGCGCCGCGTGACGGAGCCCGGTTGCAGGAGGCCCTCGATGAGGCGGTGCTCGTCGACGATGCGCCGACCGTCATCCGCTTCCCGAAGGGCGACGTCGCGGCGGATCTTCCGGCCATCGAGCGGCTGCACGATGGCGTCGATGTGCTCGCCCGCGGCGAGTCCGAGGATGTCCTGCTCATCGGCATCGGCCCGTTCGCCGCGCTCGCGATGGACGTCGCAGAGCGTCTGCGCGCTCAGGGCATCGGCGCCACGGTGATCGATCCCCGCTGGGCCATCCCGGTGCAGCCCTCGATCGTGAGCATGGCAGCTCGTCATCGTCTGGTCATCACCATCGAAGACGGCATCCGCGTCGGCGGCATCGGCACGCGTGTCCGGCAGGTGCTTCGCGAGGCGGGCATCGACACCGCCGTCGACGAGCTGGGGCTTCCTGACGAGTTCATCGATCACGCGTCGAGGGACCAGATCCTCGCCGACGCCGGTCTCACCGCATCGAAGATCGCGCAGGACGTCGTGTCGCAGGTGCTCGGGACTCGGATCCCCGTCGCTCGGGATGCGGGCACGAGCGGGACGGTCGATCTGCCGCTGCACGAACGCCGCTGACCGGCGTCGCCACCGCGTGACGGCGGATGACGGTCACAGACCGTTCGACCGCTGCGATCAGTTGAGAGCGTGGAGTGCGGCGACCGCCTGCGCCCCACGATCGGTGTCCCGGAGCGCGGCCGAGAGCAGATAGCCGTCGGTGAGCGCGTCACCGGTGACCATGACGCGTACCAGCTCGACGCCGCATGCCCGACGCACCTCGTCGGCGCTGGCCGCGATCACGCGGGTGTTGATCTCGTCGTTGTGGGGCAGCTCCGCGCCCTCGAGGCCGCGGATGACGTCGCGCAGTGCGGCGCCCACGATGTTCGAGGCCCGTTCTTTAACGTTCACGACGTCGAGTTCGAACACTCGGAGATCTCGTCCGGTCGGGATCGGTCGCCACTCGAACGACGCGTGCACCCGGTGCTGATGGCCGCTCGCCCCGGTCATCTCGCGCGCGGGCAGATCCGTCGCCCTGCAGCGCACATCGATCAGTCGATACCAGTAGAACAGGGGGAACGCGCCATGCGACCCCGGATCGAGGACCACGACTTCGCCGACCGCTCCGCCACGTGAGGTGGGGCGCCGTTGCGGGCGGTTCCGGATGATCGGCTTGCCGTTCCGGGTGCGGATCGCAGCCCACCCCTCATCGACCGTGACGATGAAGATCTTCAGCAGCGCCGGCACGACCAGCAGGATCGTGAGGATCGCCGTGCCGGTCTTGAAGAGCCCCGACATTCCCTTGCCGCCCAACATCGAGAGGAGCATGTCCATGCCACCACTGTGCCCCCTCGATCGCGTTCGGAGCGCTCTCTGAGCGGCGCTGGCGAAGGTGTTCATTCGCTGTTCCGTGCTCGTTACCCGGTGTGCCGTGACGCGGATACGGTTGGCGGCGGTCGCGCGGATGCGGCGTCGTCAGGAGAACGTGGCGAGGATCTCGGCGACCTCGGATTCGACGAACGCCCTCTGCCGCTCCCGGTCGTCGTCGACGAGGCCGAGCCGGGTGCGGCGATCGAGGACGTCGTCGGCGGTCATCGCGCCCTCCGCGCGGACGGCGAAGTCGATGGTCGCTGGGGAGATGTGCCCCCGGCCCCCGCTGTCCTCGGCCCTCATCGCGGAGTCGGTGAGGCGGAGGGATGCCGTGCGGCTGACGCCGGCGTCGAGCCCCGCCGATGCCACGGCGAGGTCGACCGCATCCTCCGCCATCCGCCGGTAGGTGGTCAGCTTGCCTCCGAGGACGTTGACGAAGCCGCGCTCGGACACGCTGACCAGATGCCGACGGGAGATGTCCGCCGTCGACGCCGCACCGGTGTCGACGAGCGGCCGCAGGCCCGCGAACGATCCCCTGACCTGCGTGCGCGTGATCGGGACGGTCAGTACTCGGTTGAGGTTCGCGAGCAGGAACTCGATCTCGCCCTCGGTCGGCTCGGGGACCCGCGGAACAGGGCCCGGCGCATCTTCGTCAGTGAGTCCGACGATCACGCGGCCGTGCTGCTGCGGCAGCGCGAACACAAAGCGGCTGATCGACCCCTCATGCGGAATGGTCAGTGCCGAGGACGGATCGCCGAGATCCGCGGCATCCAGCACGATGTGCGTTCCGCGGCTGGGCCGCACGGTGATCGACTCGTCGAGGCTTCCGGCCCAGACGCCGGTGGCATTGACGACGGATCGGGCGCGCATGTCCAGACGCTCGCCCGTCAGCACGTCTTCGGCGGTCGCGCCGTCGACGCGCAGCTCGAGCGCTCGGACGCGGGTGAGGACGCGGGCGCCCAGACTGGCGGCTGTCCTGGCGACGGTCACGACCAGGCGGGCGTCGTCGATCAGCTGCCCGTCGTAGGAGAGCATCCCTCCGCGCAGCCCAGCTCCGGCGAGCGACGGGAAGAGCCGCTGTGCCGTACGCGCCGAGACGAGACGCGGCGGGGGGAGGAACCGGCGCGGCGTGCCCGCTCGCATCCGCAGCAGATCACCCAGGGCCATCCCGACCGCGCCGGCTGCGCGCTGGCGGGCCGTCAGCCCTGTCGTGAAGGGCAGCAGCTGCGGGAGAGAGCGAATGAGGTGCGGCGCGATCCTGGTCATCAGCAGGTGACGCTCGAATGCGCTCTCCTTCGCCGTGGCCACATCGCCGGTGGCGAGATAACGGAGTCCACCGTGCACCAGTTTCGAGCTGAATCGGCTGGTGCCGAACGCGAGGTCCTCGCCTTCGAGAAGAGTGACGCTCAGACCCCGCGAGGCGGCGTCGAGCGCGACACCGACCCCCGTGATGCCTCCGCCGATCACCAGAAGGTCGACGGTCTGCTCCGCGGCCAGGGAGAGCTCTGCGGCCCGACGCGCGACGTTGAGGTCGGGGGAGTGCGCGGTCATGGCCGCAGGAGCCCGTCGAGGGCTGCTCGCAGCTCGCGCTCCCAAGACTCCTCGGAGAGGAGCTCCGACACCGTTCCGTGCGAGAGCACGGCCGACTGCGCGATGAGCAGCAGCATGACGGCAACCTCGTCGGGATCGCCGTGCCTCACCGATCCTCCCTGCTGCGCCGCACCGATCGCGGTCGCCAGCCACCTCAGGATGAGTCTCTGGCTCGAACCCACACGCTGCAGCGTGTAGCGGGTGAACGCCTCCGGTTCATCGGCGAGAAGCCGTCCGTACACGTCGTCGGCGCGGAAGAGGGTGGAGAAGCGGAGAACATCGTCGACGAGTCCGTGTCGGCTGGTCGCGTGCGTGGGGAACTGCGCGAGGATCACCGCGACTCTGCGCAGGAGCGCTGAGCGGACGACATCGTCGGCGTCGTTCCAGCTGCGGTAGATCGTCGGCCGGCTGTGCCCCGCGCGCCGAGCGAGCTCTGCGATCGTGACGCCATTCACGCCTCGTCGACCGATCAGCGCATCGGCGGCGTCGAGGATGCGCGACTGCGTGGCATCCCACTCCGGAGCGCGATCGGACATCGCGTCGAGCACCAGTTGACGTTCTTCCATGATCTGTCACACTGTAACGCATGGGCTCAGAGAACGGCAGGGTTGCCGTGACGACGGAGATGCGATGGAACGGCTGGGGCGATCCCGCCAGGGCGTCGGATCTGCCGCGCGCCGTCCGGATGATGCTGCCGTTGCTGCTCGGTCGCGTGCACAGGCCCGCGACGCCCGTGGAACTCGCCGAGGTGGCGCTCGCGCCGTCGTCGCTCCAGGAGGACGATCTCGAGGGACTGGCCGCCGTCGTCGGCGCGGAGCACATCGACATCTCGAGCGAGACGCGCATCCGCCATGCCGGGGGACGTTCGACGCCGGACCTTCTCCGGCGCCGTAGACCTCAGCAGACTTCCCCTGACGCGGTGGTGCTGCCGGGAACCCACGATGAGGTCGCGGCGGTGCTCCGGGCGTGCGTCGACCGGAGGATAGCCGTGATCCCGTTCGGCGGTGGGACGAGCGTGGTGGGCGCTCTCGATCCCGAACGCGGCACGCACCGCGCTGTCGTCAGCCTGGATCTGCGCCGGCTCTCGGGCCTCATCCACTTCGACGAGGCGAGCGGCGAAGCGATTCTCGCCGCCGGAACGACGGGGCCGGATGCTGAGGCTCTGCTCGCGGCCAGGGGGTTCGAACTCGGTCACTACCCCCAGAGCTTCCGGTACGCCACGATCGGAGGGTTCGCCGCTGCACGCTCGTCAGGTCAGAACTCGGCAGGGCATGGGCGATTCGACTCCATGGTCACCGGGCTGAGAGTCGCGACGCCGACCGGCGACATCGAGCTCGGACGGTCGCCGGGATCTTCAGCCGGGCCCGATCTCGTCCGCGTCTTCCTGGGGTCGGAGGGCATCTTCGGCGTCATCACCGAAGTGAGAGTGCGCGTTCATCCGGTACCGCGTGACCGCCTCTTCGAAGCCTGGACCTTCGCGGACTTCACGCAGGGCGTCGAGGGACTGCGCCGCGTGACGCAGCACGGTGGCGGCCCGACAGTGCTGCGTCTGTCGGATGAAGCCGAGACGGCGGTCAGCCTCGCCCAGGTCGGTCGGATCGGGCGGGCCCTCGCGAAGGGCGCGAGCCTCGTCACCGTCTATGAGGGAGACGACATCGCCGAGCGTCGGGGGCGCACATCGGCGATCCTGGCGGCGGCCGGTGGGATCTCGTCGGGTGAGGGCGCCGCAGAGGGGTGGCTCTCCGGGCGCTTCGACGGTCCGTATCTGCGCGACTCGCTGCTGGACGCAGGAGTGTTCTGCGAGACGCTCGAGACGGCGACCACCTGGTCGAACCTGCTGCACCTCAGAGCGGCGGTCACGTCGGCTCTTCGTGCAGGATTCGAGGATGCCGGCGCCCGGTCGTACGTGATGTGCCACGTCTCGCACGTCTATCCCACCGGAGCCTCGCTGTATTTCACGGTGATCGCGAATCTCCGATCCGAACCGCTCGACACCTGGACGCAGATCAAGCGACGGGTGAACGATGCGCTGCTCGCGGCGGGCGGTACCATCAGCCATCACCATGCGGTCGGTCGTGATCATGCCGCCTGGCTGGAGCAGGAGATCGGAGACACGGGGGTGCGAATCCTCGCGGCCATCAAGCGGGAGCTCGATCCGACGTGGATCCTCAACCCGGGAGCGGTCATCTCGTCGGATCGGTCGCGCGGACGTGGCTGAGCACATCGCGGTGCTGTCGAACCCGTTCGCAGGAAAAGGTCGTGGTGCCCGAGAGACCGAGGTCGCCGTGGCGCACCTGCGATCCCGAGGAGCGGACGTGCGGGCGTACACGGGAGAGTCGGCAGCATCGAGTCGGCTCCTGGCGACTCGGGCGCTCGACGCGCGCCCGGGGGTGCTCGTCGTGGTGGGCGGAGACGGCACGCTGTCCGGCATCCTCGACGTGGTCTGCGCTGCGGGGGTTCCGGTGGTCCTGGTGCCTGCGGGCACGGGCAACGACCTCGCTCGAGCCCTGGGCCTGCCGCGTCGCGACGCGGTCGCTGCGGCCGAGCTCGCTCTGACGGGTATCCCGCGCACGATGGATGTCGGCGAAGTCCGCGCCGCCGGCCGTGTCGATCTGTTCCTGACGATCGCCGCCCTCGGCTTCGATGCGAAGGTGAGCGATCGGACCAATCGTCTGCGCTGGCCGCGCGGCGTGCTGCGCTACTACCTGGCGCTGGTCGTGGAGCTCGTGCGACTGCGGCCGATGGATTTCACCGTCTCCCTCGATGGCGCGGAGCCGGTTCACGTGCCGGGAACGCTCGTCGCCGTGGGCAATACGCCGAGCTACGGAGGTGGCATGCCTCTCTGCGTGGGCGCCGCCGCGGACGACGGGATGCTGGACATCGTGCACGTCGCGCCGCTGACCCGGCTCCGCCTGCTGCGGCTGTTCCCGCTCCTGCTGCGCGGAGTGCATCTCGCTCGACCGGAGGTGACGCGGCGCCAGGCTCGTACCGTGACAGTGAGCGCGCCTGGACTCGTCGTCTACGCCGACGGAGAGCGCATCGCCGAAGATGAGTGCACGATCGGAATCCGGCGCTCCGCGCTGACCGTCCTCGTCCCCTCGGGTGCCGGAGGGACACCGTGAACCACAGGTCGGCTTCTCCTCACCACGCCCAGGACTTCGACGAGGACGTCGTCGTCATCGGCTCGGGGTTCGGCGGATCGGTCGCTGCGTTGCGGCTCGTGGAGAAGGGCTACCGTGTCCGCGTGTACGAGGCGGGCCGACGCTTCGAGGACGAGGACTTCGCGAAGACCAGCTGGGACGTGCGCCGCTATCTGTGGGCACCGAGGCTCGGCTGTTTCGGCATCCAGCGCATCCATCGCCTGCCGCACGTGATGGTCCTCGCCGGGGCGGGCGTGGGCGGAGGGTCTCTGAACTATGCCAATACGCTGTACCAGCCCGGCGGAGCGTTCTTCGCGGATCCGCAGTGGGGCGCTCTCGCAGACTGGGAGGCGGAGCTGGCGCCGCACTATGCGACGGCGAAGCGGATGCTCGGTGTGGTCGAGCGCTACCCGCACTCCGGACCCGTCGAGCGCATCATGGCAGGAGCGGCCGAAGATCTCGGCGTAGGAAGCACATTTCGACACGCGCCGGTCGGGGTCTGGTTCGGCGCGCCGGGAGTTCGGACGCCCGATCCCTTCTTCGGTGGGGAGGGGCCGGACCGCACCGGATGCACTCTCTGCGGCAACTGCATGGTCGGATGCCGCGTCGGCGCGAAGAACACGCTCATGAAAAACTACCTGGCGCTGGCCGAGAGGAGAGGCGCCGTCATCGAAGCGCTGCGCACCGTCACCGAGGTGCGCGCCCTGGCAGACGGCGGCTTCGCCGTGACGACGGAGCGCAGCGGAGCGTGGTTCCGGCGCGACCGTCGCACCGTGAGCGCGCGTCAGGTGGTGCTCGCCGCGGGAACCTGGGGCACGCAACAGCTGCTGCATCGGATGAAGCTGTCCGGGGCCCTTCCACGGGTCTCCGATGCGGTGGGTCGCCTGACGCGGACCAACTCCGAGGCTCTCGACGGTGCCGTCGCCGTCGCCGTTCCAGCGTCCCTCGAACTCGCGCACGGTGTCGCGATCACGACCTCGTTCCACATCGACGAGAGCACTCACGTCGAGAATGTGCGGTACGGGCCGGGATCGAACCTGATGGGGGCCCTCGCATCGCTGATGGTGCCGGGCGACCGAGGTCTCGGAGGCCGTCTCGTGAGTGTGCTGGGCCAGGTCGTCCGCGCACCGATCCGTCAGTTTCGCCTGGGCTCGCTCCGACGTTGGAGCGAACGGGGCATCATCGCACTCGTGATGCAGACCCTGGACAATTCGCTCACTCTGTCGCTCCGGCGCAGATTCGGGCGGATGGTCATGACGAGCGCGCAGGGGCACGGCGAACCGAACCCCAGTCATCTTCCGCAGGCTCATCGCGCGGCTTCGGCGATCGCCGCGCGTGTCGAGAAGGACGGCGGGGTCGCCGCCGAGCCTCGCGGATCCTGGCCCGAGATCTTCGGGATTCCGCTCACCGCCCACTTCCTCGGCGGAGCGGTGATCTCTGGGGCGCCCGAGACCGGTGTCGTCGACCCCTTCCACCGGGTGTGGGGTCACCCGGGGCTGCACGTCATGGACGGCGCAGCGGTTCCCGCGAATCCCGGGGTGAATCCGTCGCTCACGATCACCGCGCTCGCTGAGAGAGCGATGTCGTTCTGGCCGCGTTCCGGTGAGCTCGACGAGCGTCCTGCACCGTAGACACGGAAAAGGGGGCCGCCGGACGGCGGCCCCCCAGAGGTTCAGCTCAGCGGTGCTCGATGCCGCGGATCTGCGGAGTGTGGAACTCTCCGCCGAACGCGCGCTGCGAGGCGCCCTCGCGGTCGAGGTAGGGCGAAGCCCCACCATCGATGAAGGGCCAGCCCGCGCCGAGGATCAGGCACAGGTCGATGTCCTCGACCTCGGGTACGACGCCCTCGTCGAGCATCATCTTGATCTCGCTCGCAAGGCCGTCCTGCACCCGCTGCAGGATCGTCTCGGCCGACGCGGGCGTCTTGCCGACAGCGGGCTTCAGCAGCTTCTCGGCCTGCTTCGTCCAACCGGTCACACGACCGCCCTTGTCCTTCTCGATGACCGCGTCGAGCTCGGCGAGAGCGTGGAAGTTCTCGTTCGCGTAGAAGCGATCGGGGAACGCGTGCGCCATCGTGTCCTGCACGTGGGCGGCGACCTTCCATCCGACGAGATCGATCAGCTGGAAGGGACCCATCGGGAGTCCGAGTGGCGCGAAGGCCTTCTCGACATCCGTGATCGGGGTGCCCTCGTACACCGCGCGAGCCGCTTCGCCCATGACCTTGGCCAGCAGACGGTTCACGACGAAGCCCGGCGCGTCGGCAGTGAGGACCGCGTTCTTGCCGAGATTCTTCGCGACGACGAACGCGGTCGAGAGCGCCGCCTCCGAGGTCGTCGGTGTCTTGACGATCTCGATCAGCGGCATCACTGCCACCGGGTTGAAGAAGTGGAAGCCGACGAGGCGCTCGGGGTGAGCGAGCTTCGCGCCGATCTCCTCGACCGAGAGCGAGGAGGTGTTGGTCGCCAGGATCGCGTCCTCGGCGATGATCTTCTCGATCTCGCCGAACACCTGCTGCTTGACGCCGACCTCCTCGAACACGGCCTCGATGACGAAGTCGCAGTCCGCATAGAGGTTCTTGTCGGTCGTCCCGGTCACGAGCGCGCGCAGCTTGTTCGCGGAGTCCGCGTCCAGGCGGCCCTTCGCCTCGAGCTTGCCGATCTCCTCGTGGATGTAGGCCACGCCCTTGTCGACGCGCGCCTGATCGAGGTCGGTGATGAGTACCGGCACCTGCAGCTTGCGCACGAAGAGCAGGGCGAACTGGCTCGCCATGAGACCAGCGCCGATGATGCCGACCTTCGTGACCTTCTTCGCAAGCGCCTTGTCGGGGGCTCCCACCGGACGCTTCGCACGCTTCTGCACGAGGTCGAAGGCGTACATGGATGCTGCGAACTGGTCGCCCGTGACGAGTTCGGCGAGCGCCTCGTCCTCACGGGCGAAGCCCTCCGCCTTGGTGCCGCTCTTGGCCTTGTCGAGCAGGTCGAGTGCGGCGTAGGGCGACTTCGGGACGGTGCCGATCTTCGATTCCAGCATGCCGCGTGCCATCTTGATGGCGATCGGCCACTTCGTGAGTCGCTCGATCTTGCCCGGCTCGTTCCTGCGCTCGACCTTCTTGCCGCCGAGCACGGCGTCCGCCCACGCGAGCGAGTTCTCGAGATAGTTCGCGGCGGGGAAGATCGCGTCGACGATGCCGAGGTCGAACGCCTGCTGCGGCTTCAGCATCCGGTTCTGCTTGAGCGGGTTCGAGATGACCACCTCGAGGGCGTTCTCGATCCCGATCAGGTTGGGCAGCAGGTAGGCACCGCCCCAGCCGGGGATGATGCCGAGGAAGACCTCGGGGAGTGCGATCGCCGCGGCGGAGGCGTCGACCGTGCGGTAGGTCGAGTTGAGTGCGATCTCGAGTCCGCCTCCGAGTGCGAGTCCGTTCACGAAGGCGAACGACGGAACGCCGAGCTCCCCGAACTTTCCGAGCACCTTGTGGCCGAGCTGCGCGATCAGGCGGGCGTTGTCCCGCGACCCGACCTTGCTGATGTCGGAGAGATCGGCGCCGGCGGCCAGGATGTACTGCTTGCCGGTGATGCCGACCGCCTGGATCTCGCCGGCTGACGCACGAGCGGCCAGGCCGTCCAGCGTCTCACCGAGGGCGGTGAGCGTCGCCGGCCCCAGAGTGTTCGGACGCGTGTGGTCGCGTCCGTTGTCGAGGGTGATCAGTGCGAGCACCTTGCCCGACGCGAGACGAACGTCGCGCACGGGGGAGTGCGTGATCACCTCGCCGTCGGTGAGCGCCTGGATGGGGGAGAAGTCCACGTTCGCGTACTGCTCGGAAATTGAGTGGGCCATCAGGCTTACTTCCTCTTCTTGCCGTCGAAGTGCGGATTCTCCCAGATGACCGAGCCGCCCTGTCCGAGACCGACGCACATGGCCGTCAGGCCGTAGCGCACATCGGGTCGCTCGGCGAACTGCGCCGCGAGCTGGATCATCAGACGCACGCCGGATGCCGCGAGCGGGTGGCCCAGCGCGATCGCGCCGCCCCACTGGTTGACGCGGGGGTCGTCGTCGGCGATGCCGAAGTGGTCGAGCAGCGAGATCACCTGGATGGCGAAGGCTTCGTTGAGCTCGAACAGGCCGATGTCGGCGATCGTGAGTCCGGCCTTCTTCAGGGCCTTCTCGGTCGAGGGAATCGGGCCGATTCCCATGATCTCCGGCTGCACGCCTGCGAAGGCGAACGAGACCATGCGCATCTTCGGCGCGAGACCGAACTCCTTGACCGCGCCGCCTCCGGCGAGCAGTGACATCGTGGCGCCGTCTGTGAGGGGCGACGAGGTTCCGGCGGTCACACGGCCGTGCGGGCGGAAAGGAGTCTTGAGGGCCGCGAGGTCCTCCATGGTGGTCTGCGGACGACGACCTTCGTCCTCCGTCGCCAGGCCCCATGCGCCGTCGGCGGTCTTGGTCGCGACGGGCACGAGATCCGGCTGGATCTTGCCCGCGTCGTACGCCGCCTGCACCTTGTGCTGGCTGAGCATGCCGAATCGATCGGAGCGCTCCTTGGTGAGGTGCGGGAAGCGATCGAAGATGCGCTCGGCCGTGACACCCATGTTCAGAGCGCCGGGGTCGACCATGCGCTCCGCGACGAATCGCGGGTTGGGGTCGGCGTTGCCGCCGATCGGGTGGTGACCCATGTGCTCGACCCCGCCGGCGAGCGCGAAGTCGTACATGCCGACCCCGATCGATGCTCCCATCGTGGTGACGCTCGTCATCGCTCCCGCGCACATGCGCTCGACGGCGAGTCCGGGCACCGTCTGCGGGAGTCCTGCGAGGATCGCCACGGAGCGCCCGAGGGTCAGGCCCTGGTCTCCGGTCTGGCTGGTCGCGGCGATGGCGACGTCGTCGATGCGGTCGGCCGGAACGGCTGCGTTCCGCTCCATCAGGCCGATGGTCGCCTTGACGGCGAGGTCATCAGCGCGGGTGTTCCAGTACATGCCTTTTTCGCCGGCGCGCCCGAAGGGGGTGCGCACTCCATCGACGAAGAAGACGTCCGAGATCTCGGCCACTCTGCCTCCAAGTTTGTGCGGTGGCCTCAGTCTATGGAGGGCCGGAAACGGGGAGGAATCGGTTGGATCGAACCTACGAAGCCGGTGCGGACGCCTCGTCGGGCGTTTGCGCCGCCTCTACAAAGGCGTCCGCGATCTTCTGTGCAGTCTGTGCAATCTGCCACGGGCGGGCACCCAGCGCGGCGAGTGCCTCGCCGATGGCCTCGGGCGTCGTTCCCGGTACATCCCACGCCACACGGCGCAGGTGATCGGGGGTGAGCAGGTTCTCGGTCGGCATCCCGAGTTCCTCGGCCGTGGCCTCGACGACCGGGCGGGCGGCTTTGAGTCGCGCGTCGGCCTCCGGATTGCGATCGGACCAGGCTCGCGGCGGCGGCAGCGTATCGCTGGGAACCCGCTCCCGGGGAAGCTCCTCCGTGGCACGTCCGTCGACCATCGCCTGCCACCAGCGGTCGAGCTGGGTGCGGCTCGCTCGGCCCTGGAACTCCTTGATCCCGGCGAGCGCCTGCTTGCTCTGCGGGTTCGCCAGCACGGCCGCGATGAGCGATCGGTCCGGCACCAGACGGCCGGGAGAGACGTCCTGATCCTGGGCGAAGCTCTCGCGAGCCTGCCACAGCGAGCGAGCGACCGCGAGGTTCCGCGCGCCGCGCACCTGGTGCAGTCCGCTGAGTCGTCGCCAGGGGTCTTCGCGAGGAGGCTTCGGCAGTCGGGCGAGCGTGGCGGCGAACTCCTCGGCCGCGTACTCGGTCTTCCCCTGCTCCTCGAGCTCCGCCTCCAGAGCCTCGTAGACGTCGATGAGGTGCAGCACATCGAGTGCCGCGTACTCGAGCCATGCAGCGGGAAGGGGTCTGGTCGACCAGTCCGCCGCGGAGTGCTCCTTCTTGAGCGTGATGCCGAGCGTGTTCTCGACGACCGCGGCGAGTCCGACTCGGTCATGACCCAGCAGTCGCGATGCGAGCTCCGTGTCGAAGATCGTGTGGGGGAGCAGATCGAGTTCGCGCAGAGACGGAAGATCCTGGCTGGCGGCGTGGAACACCCACAGGGCGTCGCCGATGGCCTGCTGCAGAGGGCTGAAGTCGCCGAGAGCGGGAGGGTCGAACAGGAAGACCCCCGCGTCGCGGCGGAACACCTGCACGAGATAGGCGCGCTGGGAGTAGCGGAATCCGGATGCCCTCTCGACGTCCACGGCGACAGGCCCAGTTCCTGCGGCCAGTGCGGCGCATGCCGCGTGGAACTCCGAGACGTCGGAGATCACGGAGTATTCAGTCACGTGCTGCCTTTCGCGCGCCGATAACGGCGATGCCCTCGGAACCGGGCGGAAGACCCGCCAGCATCCCGACCAGTTCGACCCAGGCCTCGACATGGGGTGTGAAGGGGCCCTCGGGTGTCCAGGACGCCCTCAACTCTATCTGTGCGCCGTCTCCTTCGTCGGCGAGTCCGCCGAACCCCTTCGACAGGGTCTTGGTCGACGTGCCCGACGCGGAGTGGTAGCCGGCGCCTCTCGAGTCGAGTGCATCGACGAGCCAGGACCACGTGACGTCGGCGAGCAGGGGGTCGGTGCCGATCTCGGTCTCGAGCGGCGCCTGGGCGAAGATCACGATCCGCCAGTCGCCGTCCCATGCGGCGGGGTTGTCGGGATCATGCAGCAGAACGAAACGTCCCGTCCCGTATGCCGACTCTCCGCCGTCGTCCGGGCGGACGTCGGCTGCGAGGGCGAGGGCGTGCGGAGCGAGGCCCTGCGGCGTCGCTATCTCGCGGATGGTGATGTCTGAGCGGAAGGCGATGTCGCGCAGTTCAGCCACGGCGGCGTCGAAGATCGTCCCGGCATCGGGGTGTGCGGTCACGGCAACAGGCTAGAGTCAGGAAGCGATGAAGAGTCTCAGGCACGCCGTTGCACTCCTTGTCCCTGCTCTGCTCGCTCTGGGGACGGCGCTGGCTCTGCTCGTCTTCAGCGTCGCCCGTCGGGTCGTCATGCCGGCGAAGCGACCGGCGAACGTCGAGATCCTCGCCGTCGACACCGGGGCGCAGACGATCGAGCTCACCCGGACGCGGGACACCGAGCTCCCGGGTCGATACGGACTCTTCACCTCGGGAACGTATGGCTACGTCAAGCTCGGCGCGGTGCTGAGCGCTGATGCCACCACCGTGAGGCGCAAGCTGCTGACGCAGATCGAACCGGGCGCCCGCGTCGACAGGAGCGCGGCGTTCAGCGGTTGGTACTACTCCACTCCCGGCGAGCTCCACCTGCCCTCGCAGAACGTGCTCATCGGTTCCCCGGCCGGGCCATGCCCCGCCTGGCTGTTCCCGGCCGACTCCTCGACGTGGGTGATCCAGGTCCACGGACGAGGGGTCACCCGAGCCGAGTGCCTTCGTGCCGTCCCCGTGCTGCATGCCGCGGGCTTCCCGAACCTCGTCGTCTCGTACCGCAACGACGGTGAGGCGCCGCGCAGCCGAAGCGGTGCGTACGCTCTGGGGGCTTCGGAGTGGCGCGACGTCGATGCGGCGGTGTCGTATGCGCTCCGACACGGCGCCGATCGAGTGATCCTGATGGGATGGTCGATGGGCGGAGCGGTCGCGATGCAGACCGCCCTGAACTCGGGCAACCGCGACCGCATCGTCGGTCTCATCCTCGAGTCGCCGGTGATCGACTGGCGCAGCGTGCTGCGATTCCAAGCGCGCGAGTCCGGCATGCACGCACCGCTGCCGGACCTCGCGATGGGCGCACTGTCCGTCCCGTTCACCGCGCGGCTCAGCGGCGCGGAGAACGCGATCCCGTTCGACAGCCTGGACATGGTGTCGCGCGCCGACGAGCTGTCGGTGCCCATCCTCATCCTGCACAGCGACGACGACGGATTCGTGCCCGCCGATGCATCGCACGCACTCGAGCAGGCCAGACCCGACCTGGTCACGATGCCCCGCTTCACGGTCGCCCGGCACACCAAGATCTGGAACTACGACCAGGCAGGGTGGAGCGATGCCATCACCGGATGGCTCGCAGCGCAGGGGTTCAGCGCTTCTGCATGACCTGCTTCTTGGCGCGCATCAGCATGCCGGTCATGCCGCCGATGCGCAGCGGCGACACCGCGCGGGTGAGACCGATCGACTGCGGATAGTCGTCGGGGATCGCGAGAACCTCGTCAGGGGTGAGGCCGGAGATGCCCTGCACGAGGATGCTCGCGAATCCGCGCGTGGTCGGCGCCTCGGGCGGGGCGGTGGCGTGCATGGTCACGATTCCGTCGGCGACCTCGACGTAGATGTAGACCGGTGACTGGCACTCCGCGACGCGCTCGCACATCTCGGGGTGATTCGCGACCTCTTCGGAGACCTCCGGCAGCTCGTCCGAGTACTCCAGCAGGAGCAGCAGTCGATCCGCCTCGGGGGTCTCGAGGAATCCGTCGCGGATCTCGGCGAGGGTGTCAGGAACGTGCGTGGTGCTCATCCCTGTCATTCTCCCACGATCAGAGGGATCCGGGCTCCGCGCCGGTCACGATCGGGACCCGCACCGCGCTGCCCCACTCGGTCCACGAGCCGTCGTAGTTGCGGACGTTCTCGAATCCGAGCAGGTGCGTGAGGACGAACCACGTGTGGCTCGAGCGCTCTCCGATGCGGCAGTACGCGACGACCTCGTCGCCATCGGCGAGTCCGGCCCCGTCACGATAGATCGCGTCGAGCTCGGCCCGCGACCGGAAGCCGCCGTCCTCAGCCACGGCCTTCGCCCACGGCACGCTCTGGGCGGTGGGGATGTGCCCCGCGCGCAGGGCTCCCTCTTCGGGGTAGGCCGGTGCGGTGGTGCGCTCACCGCTGTACTCCTCGGGAGAGCGCACATCGATCAGCGGGCTGCCGATGTGAGCGAGGACATCCTCCTTGTATGCGCGGATCTCCGAATCGTCGCGTTCGACCACGGGATACTCCGTCGGCGTGATCTGCGGGGCGTCCCGGGTGATCTCGCGGCCCTCGGAGATCCAGCGATCGCGTCCGCCGTCGAGCAGCCGAACGTCCTCGTGGCCGAAGAGCGAGAAGACCCAGAGCGCGTAGGCGGCCCACCAGTTGTTCTTGTCGCCGTAGATCACGACGGTGTCGTCGCGGGAGATGCCCTTGGTGCTGAGCAGCTTCGCGAAGCCCTCGCCGTCGACATAGTCGCGCACGACGGGATCATTGAGCTCGGTGTGCCAGTCGACCTTCACGGCGCCGGGGATGTGGCCCGTCTCGTACAGCAGCACGTCCTCATCGGATTCGACGACGACCAGGCCCGGTGTGCCGAGGCGCTCGGCCAGCCACTCGGTGCTCACGAGACGGCCGGGCTCGGCGTACTCGGCGAACTTTGACGAAGTGGTGTCGAACTCGATGGCCACAGGGATCTCCTCAGACGGTGAGCGGCGATGATGCAGGGGACGACGGCGTAATGTGGAGCCGATACTTCGACGATAGATCCACGCCGTGCGCCCTGCACCCGATTCGTAAGACTTCGACACAGGTGCGCCCCCGACACAGGACCGTGATGACCGACACGCCCAGCCGCACGGGCATCGTGCACCTGACAGATCGACAGCCGACCGTCACCGGTCCCGAGATGCTGGCCAGCCTCGTGCCGCCGCCGCAGTTCGACGGTGCGACGTTCGAGAGCTATCGTGCCGATGCGGCCTACCCCTCGCAGGAGGACGCCAAGGAGACGCTCATCCGGTTCGCCGGACGCGGTGCTCCGCTCAAGCGGGGCGGATTCTTCAGCCGAGCCAAGAAGGAGCCGGAGACGAAGCCGGGCGTCTATCTCGACGGCGGATTCGGCGTCGGCAAGACCCACCTGCTGGCGTCGATCTATCACGCGATGCCCGCGCGCAGGAAGTACTTCGGCTCGTTCATCGAGTACACGGCTCTGGTCGGTGCGCTCGGCTACAAGAACACCGTCGACCTGCTCAAGGGTGCAGACCTGCTGTGCATCGACGAGTTCGAACTCGATGACCCGGGCGACACCATGGTCATGACTCGGCTCATCGGTGAGCTGGTTCCCACCGGCACCAAGCTCGCGGCGACCTCGAACACTCCGCCGAACGCACTGGGTGAGGGCCGCTTCGCCGCACAGGACTTCCTCCGAGAGATCCACGCGATGTCCGACAGCTTCCAGACGATCCGCATCGACGGTGTCGACTTCCGCCAGCGGGCGCTCGACGGGCACGCCGTCGTGAGCGACGACGATTCCTATGCCCGCGCGATCGACGAGGGGGCGGGGCACGGAAACGCATCCGACGATTCCTTCGCCGACGTCATCCGTCACCTGGCCCGGGTGCACCCCTCGCGGTATCTGCGGATCATCGCCGAGCTGGATCTCGTGGGCCTGCGGGACGTGCGGGTCCTGACCGATCAGTCCGAGGCTCTGCGCTTCGTCGCGTTCGTCGACCGCGTGTACGACGCGCAGATCCCGATCGTCGCCACCGGTGTGAGCCTCGACCAGGTCTTCGCAGAAGAGATGCTGAACGGGGGATACCGCAAGAAATACCTGCGCGCTGTCTCCAGACTCAATGCACTTACACACGCGGATCGCAGTGTCGCGTAACGCAGTGTTCACACACGCGGCGTCTCTGTAACGCCACCGCAACAAACCTCACGCATTCCGGAAATCGGGCCTCGTCACACTGAAGCTCTCAGTTTCCCGAATGTGAGGTTTGACTATGGATGCTCCAGGCAACATCTCCTGGGCGATCACCGCGACCGCCCTCGTACTGCTCATGACGCCCGGCGTCGCCTTCTTCTACGGCGGTCTCGTCAAGGCCAAGAGCGTCGTCAGCATGATGATGATGAGCTTCGGCTCGATCGGTCTCGTCGCCGTCCTCTGGATCCTCTTCGGATTCTCGATGAGCGCGGTCGACAGCCGGACGGCATTCGCCGGCAACCCCTTCGCCGACTTCGGTCTCTCGAGCCTCGCGGCCGGTGAGGGCTCGAACGTCGCACTTCTCGGAGTCGCCTACGGCGCGACCTTCGCGATCATCACCGTCGCGCTCATCTCGGGCGCCATCGCCGACCGCGCGAAGTTCGGCAGCTGGCTCATCTTCGCCGGTGTCTTCGCCACCGTCGGATACTTCCCCGTAGCCGCATGGGTCTGGGGCGGCGGCTGGATCATGAACCTCGGCACCACGCTGTTCGGTGAGGACAGCGGCATCGGCGTCATCGACTACGCCGGTGGTACCGCGGTGCACATCAACGCCGGCGCAGCGGCTCTCGCCCTCGCGATCGTCCTCGGCAAGCGCATCGGCTTCCAGAAGGGCATCCTCAAGCCGCACAACGTGCCGCTGACGCTCCTCGGCGCAGCGCTGCTGTGGTTCGGCTGGTTCGGCTTCAACGCCGGCGCGGAGTGGCTCGCAGAGGACATGGGCGGCGTCGGACTCATCGGCCTGAACACCCTCGGCGCCACGGCGGCCGCGATCCTCGGCTGGATCCTCATCGAGCGCATCAAGGACGGCAAGGCAACCTCGGTCGGTGCAGCGTCCGGCGCGGTCGCCGGTCTCGTCGCCATCACCCCGGCCTGCGCGAACCTGACGCCCGGATGGTCGCTGCTGCTCGGTGCCGTCGCCGGTATCGTCTGCGCGCTGGCGGTCGAGATGAAGTTCCGTCTCGGCTTCGACGACTCGCTCGACGTGGTCGGCATCCACCTGGTGGGTGGCCTCATCGGAACGCTGTACCTCGGCTTCTTCGCCACCGAGACCGGTCTGTTCGTCGGAGGCGACGCACGTCAGCTCGCCGTCCAGGCGATCGCAGCGCTCGGTGTGCTGATCTACTCCTTCGTCGTCGCCTTCATCATCGGCTTCGCGATCGAGAAGACGATCGGCTTCCGCATCACGAGCGAAGACGAGATCGCCGGTGTCGACCAGGTCGTCCACGGCGAGGAGGGCTACGCGCTGGCCGACGCCTGAACTGCCGTTAGGGTGACCGTGTGAGCAACACCAACGGCATCCTGGCACGACTCGCGGAGATCCTCTTCACAGCACTGGGATCTGACCGGGCGTCTCGGACGAAAACTCGTCCGAGACGCCCGGTCTCGCGTCTGCGCACCTCCGAGGAGGTCCGCTCCGCCTCAGGGGCGTCGAGAGCGGCGTCGCGCGGCACCGAGACACGGCGGGTCGACCCCGACCGGATCGATGACCTCCGCATCGGCTACGCGCCCGACCGGGACGGCGCCCCTGACGCGGGTGAGATCATCTGGACCTGGGTGCCCTACGAGGAGAACGACGGTCGAGGCAAGGATCGGCCGGTGCTCGTGATCGGGCGCGAATCCGCAGAACGTGTCTATGCGGTGCGGATGACGAGCAAGGCGCACGACGGCGACCGCGACTACCTGTCGATCGGCTCCGGCGGCTGGGACGCGCAGGGACGGGAGTCCTGGGTCGACATCGAGCTGCTGTACAGCGTGCACGAGAGCGGACTGCGCCGTGAGGCCGCGGTGCTCGACCGATCGCGCTACGGGGAGGTCGCTTCGGCTCTGGCTCGACGATACGGCTGGGCGACCGCCTGAAGCCCCGACCCGTGTGACCGTTCGCAATCCGTTCGACGAACGGCTGCGAACAGTCTGTGAGTCGCAGGATGCGACGACACCACAGGAGGAATCATGCGTTTCATCCCCACCAAGGTCCATGGAATTCTCGACTACATCGTCGGAGTGGCGCTGATCGCCGCTCCGTGGCTCTTCGGCTTCGCGAGCATGGGCGGCCCCGCCGTGATCATCCCGATCGTGCTCGGAATCGGGCTCATCGTCTACAGCCTCTTCACGAAGTACGAATGGGGGCCGTTCGGCGTCATCCCGATGCCCGTCCACCTCGTGTTCGACATCGTCGCGAGCCTGTTCCTGGCGCTGTCGCCGTGGATCTTCGGCTTCTCGACGGAGGCGCCGAACGTCTGGGTGCCGCACGTGGTCGTCGGCGTCGCCGTGATCGTGGTCGTGCTGTTCTCGCAGCCGCAGCCCGCGAAGGTCAAGGCCACCGCTCGCGTCTGATGGCGTACGAACTCTGAAGCCCCGCACGGAACGTCGGCCCTGTGCGGGGCTTCAGTTCTGCAATGCCGCCGCCACCCAGCGCGCGTAGAGCTGCCAGGGGTCGTCCAGCGTGCGCAGTCCATCGATGTGGGCCGCGAGATACGGGGTGAGGGTGAACCATTCGCCGCCCTCCCGGATGTCGGCGAACTCGCGGTGTCTCGATTGCTCCACCGCACGGCCACCCGGCTCGAACGCGAGGAGCTCGTCGTGGCGGATGCTCGCGAGTCGGTGACGCGGCCGGCGACTGGTGCCGATCTTCACCCGACGGTCGTAGCGGATGTAATAGACCACCTCGACCACCGGGCGGGGGAGGTCGGGGTCGGGGGAGTCGCCGTAACGCCACCCGCACCAGTCGCACAGCAGCGCGGTGGTCACGCGCACCGCGTCTCCATGGCCGCAGAGCGGACAAGGGCTCGGGAGCGGAGTGCGCGGCATGGTCGGAACGCTACCGCCGGCCACCGACGTCAGACCTCTCCGCGGCTTCTCTTCACCCCGCGCGGCACCCATCTCCACCACATGAAGTGATGGTCCCCCTGCTCGACATCGAACAGCCTCCCGCACACGGCGCATTCGGTGACATAGGTCATCGACCAGCCAGGATCGCTCGTCGAGAGGATGCTGACGTGGCCGAGCGCCTGTTCCTTCTCGGGGTCATTCGTGAGCAGCCCGGGGTAAGCGGCGCACCAGCACTCCCTATCGCGATACTGTTCGAGTTTGGTGAGCGCGTGCGCCAGATGGGCGTTGTTCGAATAGATCATCCCGCCCAGATCGAGCCTCGTCGCCTCGCGCCGGAGCTGCGGAAGCGCGGCGACGAGGGGGTCGAGAGTCGCGGCATCCCGCGAGCGGATCGTCTCCCACACCGCGTGCATCACGCGTCCGCGATCTCCGGAGAGGAAGTCGTCGAGCAAGGTGGGCATGCCGCAACGCTAGCAATCGAAAGATCGGCGCTGGCTCCCGCGCCCTCGCGCCATGAGAAAACCCCGCGGCATCTCAGATGCGCGGGGTTCTGTGGTGGGCGATACCGGACTCGAACCGATGACCTCTTCCGTGTGAAGGAAGCGCGCTACCAACTGCGCCAATCGCCCATACCTGCGGGGTACGTCAACCGATACTACCCGACCGTCGGAGGCCAAGTTGACCACGCTGCGAGACACGCGCGAGATTCGGTTTCGGTTTGGACAGTCGCCGATCATCGGCTAATGTTTCATAAGTGCCCGGGACAACAACCGGGAACAACGCGGATGTAGCGCAGTTGGTAGCGCACAACCTTGCCAAGGTTGGGGTCGCGAGTTCGAGTCTCGTCATCCGCTCAAGTGCAGGGGCCTTCTTCGGAAGGCCTTCGGCACGTGGGGTCAATCCACACGGTGGCGTGGCCGAGCGGCTAGGCACCGGCCTGCAAAGCCGTTTACACGGGTTCGAATCCCGTCGCCACCTCTCAGTAACTGAATAGCCCCAACGGGCGCGATTGGCGCAGCGGTAGCGCGCTTCCCTGACACGGAAGAGGTCACTGGTTCGATCCCAGTATCGCGCACAGACAAAACCCCCGGTTCTCCGGGGGTTTTTTGTTGTCCCATGACGGGGCGCAGCCGTCACCGGCGGCGGTCACCCCGAGACCGGGGACGACCGCTTGACGACCTCGTACGCTGCGAGCGCCGCTTTGCGGGTGGCCGCGAGATCGACGATCGGCTCTGTCGGGGCATCCGACGCCCACTCCGAGATGTACAGGCCGTGCGGGTCGAACTTCTTCGCCTGCAGCTCGGGATTGAAGACGCGGAAGTACGGGGCGGCGTCGGCGCCGGATCCTGCCACCCACTGCCAGTTGAACGGGTTGCTCGCGCCGTCGGCGTCGACCAGGGTGTCCCAGAACCACTCCTCGCCGCGCCGCCAGTCGATGAGCAGGTTCTTCACGAGGAACGAGGCCGTCACCATGCGCACCCTGTTGTGCATGAAACCCGTGCGCCACAGTTCACGCATCCCCGCATCGACGAGCGGGATCCCGGTATCGCCGCGCTGCCACGCCTCGAGTTCCGACGGCTTGAGCCGCGGCCAGGGGAAGGCGTCGTACTGACGGCGGAGGTTCTTCGTGGCGATGTCCGGTGCGTGGAACGTCGTGTGCCAGGCGAATTCGCGCCAGCCCAACTCCGAGAGGAACCCGGCCGCGCCATCGGCCTCCACCGCCGCGTGCCACACTGTGAACGGGCTCAGCTCGCCCCAGCGCAGACGCGGTGACAGCAGTGACGTCGCGCCCGCCGACGGCTCGTCCCGCGCGCGATCGTACGAGCCGATGTCGTCATGCAGGAACGTACGCAGCCGAGCTCTGGCCGCCGGCTCACCGGGCTCCCAGGCGTCGCGGAGTCCGCCCGCCCAGTCGGGGCGGGTCGGCAGCAGATTCCAGTCGACGAGATCGTCGGACGCCGGGGGCCGGGGCACGCCAGCGACACTCCGGGGCGCGGGGAGGGGCACTCGCGGCGTGGGGAGGGAGAGACATGCCCGCCAGAACGGCGTGAACACCGAGAAGTGGGTGCCGCCGCCGGTCTTCACCGTCCACGGTTCGTGCAGCAGCGACGCCTGGAACGACGTGACCTCGTGGCCGTCCGCGCGCAGCGCCGCCTTGAGCGCGGTGTCGACCTCGCGTTCGGCGCCCCCGTATCGACGGTTCCAGAAGACGGCCGTCGCGCCCGAGTCTGCGACGGTCTCGCGGACGATGCGTTCGGCAGGACCTCGACGCAGCGTCAGAGTGGCGCCGAGTTCCCGCAGCGCGTCGTCCAAAGACGCGAGGGAGTGGTGGAGCCACCAGCGTGCGGCTCCGCCGAGCGGTCGGATGCCGGGGGACTCCTCGTCGAGGACGAACAGCACGACCAGTGGTTCACCGCGATCGATCGCCGCCCTGAGCGCCGGATTGTCGGCGAGTCGAAGGTCGTCGCGGAGCCAGACGAGCGAGGGAGAGGCCATGGCTCCATTCTGACGGGGTGGACGGAACGAGTGGGCGGGCTTGCGCTGCCGGCTGCTCAGCGGATACGAGGCACCGCGCGCATCCGCGGTCGAGCCGGCTCAGTCGTCGCCCACAGCGCCCAGACGACGAGAAGAGGCTGGAGGAAGAGTCGTCCCAGACGCCGCGCCTCGGTGTCGAGCCCCGGGGTGGACCGGTGAGTGCGCCACTGGTGCACGTTTCCCGGGAACACGGCGACGAAGAACGCGGCGGTGGCGATTCCGACACGCCGTCTCTCGTTCGGCAGCAGGAGCAGCCCGGCGGCGAGGGCGACCTCCGCGGCGCCCGACGCGATGATGATCGCCTCCTTGTCGAGACGAGTGGCCCGAGTCGCCCAGTCAGGCACGACGACGCGGAAACCGCGGGTGCTCGTGAAGTGGACGATGCCGATCGCACCCAGGGCGAGTGCGAGGATCCAGCGCGCCAGTGGTCTGATCATCCGCTCACGCTACCCCGGCGGAATCGGAGCTCACGGGTGTCGCCCGGGCGCGTCGCGGCAGGTCTGCCCGCTCAAGTGGCGGCCTTTGCCACACTGAGTGCATGACCGTCCTGCGCATCAGCATCCTCTTCGTGCTCGCCGCCGTCGCCGAGATCGGCGGCGCGTGGCTGATCTGGCAGGCCGTGAAGGAGAACCGTGGCTGGGTCTTCGCTGTGCTCGGCGTGATGGCTCTCGGTGCGTACGGGTTCATCGCGGCGCTCCAGCCTGACGCGAACTTCGGACGTGTGCTCGCCTCGTACGGCGGGGTGTTCATCGCCGGATCGCTCGCGTGGGGCATCATCGTCGACGGCTTCAAGCCGACCGTCTGGGACTGGGCCGGCTCGGCGATCGCGCTCGTCGGCGCGGCGATCATCATCCTCGCTCCCACGGCGGCGAACACCGAGTCTGAGGTGGCGTCGTAGCGGTCAGCGGCCCCCGGGCATGCGAGTAGCCTAGATCCAGACCCAGATGGAGTGTGCAGTGCCTGAAAATGCTCAGCCGAAAGACGGCTTCGCCCTGTTCTCTGACCGTTCAGTCGTCGCCATGCGCGTCAACGGGACCCTCAAGGACCTCGCCGCGACAGTGACGGATGCCGACGAGGTCGAGCCGGTCACGATCGACAGTCCCGACGGGCTGAACATCCTGCGTCACTCGGCCGCGCACGTGCTCGCGCAGGCGGTGCAGCGGATCAACCCGCAGGCGAACCTGGGCATCGGGCCGCCCATCACCGACGGCTTCTACTACGACTTCGGCGTCGACACCCCGTTCACGCCCGAGGACATCAAGGCCATCACGAAGGAGATGCAGCGCATCGTCCGTGAGGGGCAGCGCTTCGTGCGTCGTGTCGTCACGGACGACGAGGCGCGGGCAGAGCTGGCCGACGAGCCGTTCAAGCTCGAGCTCATCGGTCTCAAGGGCGGCAAAGAAGCCGCCGAGGGCGCCTCCGTCGAGGTCGGCGAGGGCGAGCTGACGATCTACGACAACACGACCCGCGACGGCGAGGTCGTCTGGAAGGACCTCTGCCGCGGGCCGCATCTGCCCAACACCCGCATGATCGGCAACGGCTGGGATCTGACCCGCATCGCCGCCGCGTACTGGCGGGGCAGCGAGAAGAACCCGCAGCTGCAGCGGATCTACGGCACCGCCTGGCCGTCGAAGGACGAGCTGCGTGAGTACCAGCACCGCCTCGAGGAGGCCGCCAAGCGCGACCACCGCCGTCTCGGCAAGGAGCTCGACCTCTTCTCGTTCCCCGAGGAGATCGGTTCGGGTCTGTCGGTCTGGCACCCCCGTGGCGGCATCGTCCGCGGCGAGATGGAGCAGCACGCTCGCAGGCGCCACATCGAGGGCGGCTACACCTACGTGTACACCCCGCACATCTCGAAGGAAGACCTCTTCCTCACCTCGAACCACCTCGTGACGTACAAGGAGGGCATGTACCCGCCGATCGTCATGGACGAGGAGCGCGACGACGAGGGCAACATCACGAAGCAGGGCCAGGACTACTACCTGAAGCCCATGAACTGCCCGATGCACATCCTGATCTACAAGGAGCGCGCGCGCAGCTACCGTGATCTGCCCCTGCGGTTCGCCGAGAACGGCACCGTCTATCGCAACGAGCTCTCCGGTGCGCTGCACGGCCTCACCCGAGTGCGCGGCTTCACTCAGGATGACTCGCACCTGTTCGTCACCCCCGATCAGCTCGAGGGCGAGGTCGCGAAGGTCCTGGAGTTCATCCTGTCGATGCTGCGCGACTTCGGTCTCACCGACTTCGAGCTCGAGCTGTCGATGAAGGATGACGAGAAGTCCAAGTGGATCGGCTCGGACGAGTTCTGGGAATCGTCGACCGATGCTCTCCGCCGGGTCGCCGTGGCATCCGGCCTGAAGCTCACCGAAGTCCCCGGCGAGGCCGCGTTCTACGGACCGAAGATCGACCTCAAGACGCGTGATGCGATCGGCCGCACCTGGCAGCTGTCGACCGTGCAGGTCGACCCGAACCTGCCCGAGCGCTTCGAGCTCGAGTACATGGACAAGGACGGCCAGAAGAAGCGTCCGATCATGATCCACCGTGCGCTGTTCGGCTCGATCGAGCGGTTCTTCGCGATCCTCCTCGAGCACTACGCCGGCGACTTCCCGGTGTGGCTGTCGCCCGTGCAGGTCGTGGGAATCCCCGTCGCCGACGAGTTCGCCGACTACCTGGGCGAGATCGTCCAGACGCTGCGCACGCAGGGCGTGCGCGCCGAGCTCGACGCCTCCGACGACCGGATGCAGAAGAAGATCCGCACGCACACGACCGGCAAGGTCCCGCTGCTGCTGATCGCGGGCGAGAAGGATCGCGACGCGGGCACCGTCTCGTTCCGCTACCGCGACGGCACGCAGGAGAACGGCGTGCCGATCACCGATGCAGTAGCGCGCATCCGCGCAGCGATCGATGCACACACTCTCGTGCAGACAGCAGGGGACCTGGCGTGACGTCCTCGGAGTCGTGGGAGGACGCCGGCGAGTTCGCGGGCGTCCCCGACGAGTTCCAGCGGCTCTGGACGCCGCACCGGATGGCCTACATCCAGGCTGGTCCTGAGCCGCTGCGTGAGGAGTGCCCGTTCTGCGAGGCTCCGAAGTTCCCGGATGCCGAGCGGCTGATCGTCGCCCGGGGGGAGACGGCCTATGTGCTGCTCAACCTCTTCCCGTACAACTCCGGACACCTTCTGGTGTGCCCGTACCGCCACATCGGCACCTACGACCAGGCAACACCCGAGGAGGTCGCCGAGATCGGGGCACTGACCCAGATCGGCATGCGCGTGCTCCGCGAGGTCTCGCGCTGCGACGGCTTCAACATCGGGATGAATCAGGGTGCCGTCGCCGGTGCCGGAGTCGACGGCCACCTGCACCAGCACATCGTGCCGCGGTGGACGTCGGACGCCAACTTCTTCCCGATCATCGCCAAGACCAAGGCCCTGCCCCAGCTGCTCGGCGAGGTGCGCGAAGCCGTGGCGAACGCCTGGCCGACGACGGCGTAGGCCACAGCTCGGAATCGCGGGTCAGCGCACCTGGCGTGCCGTGAACTGCATCCGAGGGTTCGCGTAGAACTCCTGCGCTTCGACGAGCTGCAGCTCGCGCGCACCCGACTCGAGGGTCGCGGCGAGCAGGTCGAACACGCTGGACGCGGTGCGCTCGAGCGCCGTCTTCGCGTCACCGGATCCGACATAGTGGGCCGTGAAGAGCGCCGCGGTGACGTCGCCCGAGCCGTTCGCCTTCATCGGAAGCCGAGGCGTCTGCACGATCCAGGCTCCTGCGGCGTCGGCCACGAGCATCTCGATCGTGTCGTCCTCACGGTCCGGCCGCTCGACGCTCGTGACCAGCACCGTGCTCGGTCCCATCGCCATGGCCAGGTCGACCGAGGCCAGGGTGGACTCGAGCGTGTCGGGCTCGGTGCCGGTCAGGAACCCGAGCTCGAACTGGTTCGGGGTGATGATGTCGGCAGCCGGCACGACCTTCTCGCGCAGCAGGATCGGGATGGCCGGGGCGACGAAGCATCCTGACTTCGCGTTGCCCATCACCGGATCGCAGGCGTACACGGCGGCGGGATTGGCGGCCTTGACGCGCGCCACGGCGTCGATGATCACATCGCCGATGCCCTCGCCGCCCTGGTAACCGCTCAGCACCGCGTCGATCTCGCCGAACACACCGCGCTCCTCGATGCCCGTGATGACCTCGCGCACGTCGTTCGGAGAGATGAGCGGACCGCGCCAGGCGCCGTAGCCGGTGTGATTGGAGAAGTTCACGGTGTAGACCGGCAGAACCTCGACGCCGATGCGCTGCAATGGGAAGACCGCGGCGGAGTTCCCGACATGCCCGTACGCGACGGCGGACTGGATGGAGAGGACCTTCATTCCCCGATCCTTTCTTTCAGAGCGGGAATGCTCCCGCGGCGGTGGGTCATCGTGCGGCCGATACGAGGTCGGCGACGAGTGTCGCAGTGTCGTCTTCGGACAGATCATGCACTGTGAGGCGCAGATGGCGCGACGGATCGGCGCGTTCGTCGAGGGCGAAGTCGTCGCCGGTTCGAGCGAGCCAGCCCCGACGCATGAGGCGTTCGGCGACGATGCGCGCCGGCTTCGGCAACTCGATCCACAGGCTCAGACCGTCGGTGGCGGGGGAGTCGAGGCCATGCTCGCGCAGCCGCGACGCGAAGGCCGCATTGCGTGCCGCGTAGTGCTCGCGGGCGTCGGCGATGCGTGCGAGCACCGACTCGTCGGTCAGCTGAGTGAGGGTGAGACGCTGCAGCAGGTGGCTGACCCAGGTGGTTCCGGGACTCAGACGCATGGCGAGGCGCTCTGCCGTGGTGGCATCCGTCGCCGCGATGGCGAGGCACATGTCCGGCCCGAGGAACTTCGAGACCGAGCGCACCAGCGCGAACCGCCGGTGGTCCGGGCCGATCAGCGATTCGTATGGACGCTGCGACAGCATCGAGAAGTGATCGTCCTCGATGATCAGCACGTACGGATGAGCGGCGAGCACGGCGCGCAGCTCCGCCGCACGAGCGGCCGTGAGACTCGCCCCCGTCGGGTTCTGAGCGCGCGGGGTGCAGATCACCGCTCGCACGCCGGCATCCAAGGCGGCGCGCAGCCCCTCGACCGTCATCCCCTGTTCGTCCACCGGCACGGGAACGGCCCGATACCCGCCGAGTCGGACCGTGTGGATGCTCGCCAGGAAGCAGGGATCCTCGAGTGCGACGGCATCGTCGCGCATCAGCGCCTGCGCGAGCAGTCGCTCGACGGCGTCGACGGCGCCGCTCGTGACGGTGATGCCGAAGTCGAGGTGACCGAGATCATGCGCGATCCATTCGCGCGCCCAGTCCTGCAGCCCCGGGTCGATGACGGGCTCGCCGTAGAGCACCGGACGACCGGCCACCGTGGCCAGCGCAGGCGATGGATCGGGGATCAGTCGAGGGTCCGGGTTGCCGGTCCCGACGTCGCGCAGCACCGTATCGGAGGCGTAGCCCTCCTGGGCCACCGACTCGAGACCGGCGATGACCGTGCCGGCGCGACCTCGGGAGATCACGAGCCCGGCCTGAGCGAGCTGTCGGTATGCGGCGACCGCGGTGTTGCGATTGACTCCGAGGGTCGTGGCGAGCTCCCGCACGGGAGGGAGGGGACTGCCGGCGCGCAGCACACCGCGCTCGCGCAGACCGCGCACGCTGTCGGCGATGTCCGCTGCGGTCGTTCCGGTGATCTGGTCGCTCATGTGTCCTCACTACCGATTCTAGGTCGTTCCGGACAGTGCTACTGTTTGGCCTAGATCAAACGAGACATCGTTCGACACACTCATGCACATCGTGCTTCCCCGACAGGAGCTCTCATGACCGAACAGACCACCACCGGATCCTCGCGCGTCAAGCGCGGTCTCGCCGAGATGCTCAAGGGCGGCGTGATCATGGACGTGGTCACCGCCGATCAGGCCAAGATCGCCGAAGACGCGGGCGCCGTCGCCGTCATGGCGCTCGAGCGGGTTCCCGCCGACATCCGCGCACAGGGCGGTGTCTCGCGCATGAGCGACCCCGACATGATCGACAGCATCATCGCGTCGGTGTCGATCCCCGTCATGGCGAAGGCACGCATCGGCCACTTCGTCGAAGCGCAGGTGCTGCAGGAGCTCGGCGTCGACTACATCGACGAGTCCGAGGTGCTCTCTCCCGCCGACTACGTGAACCACATCGACAAGCACGGCTTCGCTGTGCCCTTCGTCTGCGGTGCCACCAACCTCGGTGAGGCGCTGCGCCGCATCAATGAGGGCGCGGCGATGATCCGCTCCAAGGGTGAGGCCGGCACGGGGGATGTCTCCGAGGCGATGAAGCACATCAGGAAGATCCGTGGCGAGATCGCGGCTCTCACGGCTCTTCCGAAGGACGAGCTGTTCGTCGCGGCGAAAGAACTGCAGGCGCCGTACGAGCTCGTGGCCGAGATCGCCGAGACCGGCAAGCTCCCCGTCGTGCTGTTCGTCGCGGGTGGCGTCGCGACCCCCGCGGATGCAGCGATGATGATGCAGCTGGGCGCCGACGGCGTCTTCGTGGGCTCGGGCATCTTCAAGTCCGGCAACCCGGCGGAGCGCGCCAAGGCGATCGTCAAGGCGACCACCTTCTTCGATGACGCCAAGGTGATCGCCGAGGTCTCACGCGGACTCGGCGAGGCCATGGTCGGCATCAACGTCTCCGACCTCCCCGCGCCGCACCGCCTGGCCGAGCGTGGCTGGTAGTCCACGGGTCGGCGTCCTCGCGCTGCAGGGCGACGTGCGCGAGCACGCCGCCCTGCTCGCGGGACTCGGAGCCGAGGTGGCGCTGGTGCGCCGCCCGGAGGAGCTTGCATCTGTCGACGGTCTCGTCATCCCCGGCGGCGAGTCCAGCGTGATCGACAAGCTGTCGCGCACATTCGGGATGCAGGAGCCGATCAGGGACGCGATCGCTGCGGGGCTCCCCGTGTACGGGACGTGCGCCGGGCTGATCCTTCTCGCCGATCAAGTACTCGACGGCATCGAGGGACAGCAGTCATTCGGCGGCCTGGACATCGCCGTGCGCCGTAATGCCTTCGGGCGCCAGACGGAGTCCTTCGAGATGGACCTCGACGTTCCGGCACTCGGTGAGGTGCCCGTGCACGCGACGTTCATCCGAGCTCCGATCGTCGAACGCGCAGGCGAGCGGGTCGAGGTGGTCGCCTCGCTTCCGGACGGCAGAATCGTCGCCGTGCGGCAGGGGCCACTCGTCGGCACCAGCTTCCACCCCGAGGTCGACGGCGAGACGCGCTTTCACGAGCTGTTCCTCGCGGGAGTCCGGGAGCGCACCTCGCGCCGTTGACGCCATGCCGTGCGACCCGCCACGGACCGGCGCGTGACAGGCGAGGGCCCGAGGTCGGACTATTCTCGTTCGAGTGACTGGATCCAGGGCTGAGGCCGCGTATGCGCGTGCCGTCACCGCATTCAGCACCCCGACACTCGATCTGCTGCACGGTCGGTTCGCCCCGTTCGTGGTCGCGTCGCTCACTCTTCTGTTCACCGCCGACCGGGCGTCTGTCGCGGTCGCGGATGCGCACGCCGAGCTGGGCGAGGTGCTCGACGAACTCCGAGCGGCGGGGTACGACGACGACAGGCGGCTTCCGTCCGGGAGCGGCCGGGACGTGTGCCGGAACTGGGTGCGCCTCGGCTGGCTGATCCAGCAGATCGACGACGACGTCGAGGTCTACCGCCTGTCTGCGCATGCCGTCGCAGCACTCGAGATATCCGGCCGCACCGGCGGAGAGCGCACGCGCGTGTCCAACTCCCGCGTGCGCACCCTCCTCGACGCGGTCGACCACCTGTCGGTGAGCGCGGAAGTCGACCCGGTCCGGCGGCTGGCGCGGCTGTATGACGAACGCGATCTGCTCGACGCAGAGATCGCTCGCATCCAGGAGACCGGGCATGCCGACCCTGCCGACGATGAGGAGCTCCTCGAGGAGGCCGAGAACGTCCTGCACCTGGCACGCGAACTGCCCGCCGATTTCACGCGCGTCGCAGAGTCGCTCAGGTCGATGCAACGCGACGTCGTCGCCCACCTGCGCAGGGACGAGAGACCGACGAGCGAAGTGCTCCGCGAGTATCTGCAGCGCGCCCAGGATGTGATGCAGTCGACACCGGAGGGGCGCGCGTTCGCAGGAGCCCTGCGTCTGATCGGCGACCCCGATCGCATCGATGCCCTCACAGAGCAGCTTCGCGGACTGCTCGGCCGGCCCTTCGCCCGTATGCTCGACGGCGCGCAGCGCGCCGAGCTCGACGCCATCGGTCGACGCGTAGAGCAGGGAGTGGAGGAGGTGCTGGCTGCGCAGCGCCGCGCTTCGCACGTGATCACCGGCCAGGTGAAGACGCACGATCCGCTGCGCGATCGTCAGATCGACGACCTCCTGCGCGACGTCATCGCCGGGCTCCACGGATGGACCGGCCCGGCGACGGTCGTCGACCCGGTGCGCAGCATGCCGCTGATCGATCTCGGGCATCTGCGTCAGACCACCAGCGATATCCGCCCGCCGCGTGCACCGGCGCCCCTCGCCGACGCCGATGACGTCGACTTCCTCGATCACGACACGCGCGCCTGGGGTGGTCCGAGATATGCGGAGCTCGAGGAATACGTCGCCGGTCTGGGGACGGACTTCGACCTCGCCGATGCCTTCCGGTCGGTGCCCGACGCGGCTCGACGCCCTGTCGATCTGCTCGGTCTGCTCGAGATCGCGCACCGGAACGGCCTCACCGAGGGAGATGGCATCTCGACGGTCGAAGCATTGCGCCCGGACGGCACGAGCAGGCGATTCGCATTCGGCGCCGTGACCGCCCGCAGCACGAAAGAGGATTCAGATGATGAGTGACGACGACCTCACCACAGCCGGCGCGGATGAGGGGTTCATCGCTCCGACGGCGATGGAGGACGACCTCGAGGCGCACTTCCCCGGCGATCGCGGCACGCTCGATCCCGAGATCAGACGCGTGCTCGTGCACCTGCTCCAGCGGCGTTTCATCTCGATGGAGCGCAACCGACGTGAGTGGACGCTGCTGCTCGAGCACCAGCAGGTGATCGAGTCGCGGCTCAACGACATCTACCTGCGTCTGATCATCGATCACGCCAGAGGGTTCGCGTACAAGCAGCAGCTGCGCTCTGACGAGGTCGAGATGCCCGTGCTGCTGAAGGACTCTCCGTACTCGCGCGCCGAGACGCTCGTTCTCGTGCACCTGCGGACCGTCTACCAGCGCGAGTCCGCGTCCGGCGAGGGTTCAGTGCGGATCGACATCGAGGACGTCGAGCAGACCGTGCTGAGCTACTTCGCGGACGTCGACGGCGGAACCGCGAAGCAGCAGCGCGCCATCCGCAGCGCATTGGATCGGCTGGATCGAGAGGGCATCGTGCAGGAGGAGACCAGGGGACGCTACCGGATCACCGCGCTCGTCGAGGTGGTGCTCAGTGCGGAGACGCTCAAGGAGCTGCGGGAGTGGCTGCGATCCCAGGCGGTGGTGGCGCGATGACGATGATGGACACGCTCTTCGGCATGATCCCCGCGAGCTCACGCGGTCAGCAGTGGGTCGCGGAGGAGCTCCAGCTCATCAACTGGGGCGGCTACGACGGCGGTCCCCACCGAGTGCGGTTCTCGCCCGATGCGACCCTGCTGTGCGGCGGATCGGGGTCGGGCAAGTCGACGCTCATGGACGGCTACATCGCGCTGATGATGCCGCACACGACGCCCTTCAACGGCGCGTCCAACGGCGGCGTCACGGGCCGTCCCCGCGGCGACGAGCAGCGGAACATCCTGTCGTACGGGCGCGGCAAGATCGACGAGTCCCGCACCGAGGAGGGGACGAAGCTCCGCGTGCTGCGCGGCGACGGCGAGGACACCTGGAGCGCCGTCTCGATGACGTGGTTGGATCACGACGGCTCGCGCTTCACGGCGGTGCGCGGGTGGTACATCCCCGCGGACGCCCGCACCCTCGAGGACACCACGCGATTGCGGGCCACGATCGACGGCGCCTTCGACCTCTCGCAGCTCGAACGCGCTGCGGTCCAGCGACTCAGTGACGCGTCGGTGCGCGCCGTCGGGCTGGAGCCCGTGGCGACCGACCGCGAGTTCTCGGCTCGACTTCACGCCGTGCTCGGCATCGGCGCGGCCGGTTCGGGGGCGAAGGCGATCAGTCTTCTGGCCCGCATCCAGGCCGGTCAGCAGATCACGACGGTCGACGACCTCTACAAGAAGCTCGTGCTCGAGGAGCCCGAGACGATGGCGACCGCGGACGCGGTGGTCGCTCATTTCGATGAGTTGGAGAGCACCCGGACGCGGATGCTCGTCGCCAAGCAGCAGGTGGCGGCTCTCGAGCCGATCCGCGAGATCTCGCAGCGCATCGAGGCGGCGTCGGCGCGGATGAGCGTCGTGGACGAGGTCGGGGTCTTCTCGGAGCCGACCTCCCTCGCGTCCCTGTGGAGCGCCGAGCGCCGCCTCGATCTGCTGCGCGAGGTGGAGGCGGATCTGCGTGACCGCACCCAGGCGCTGCAGCTGGCCGTCCGCGAGAAGAACGCACTGATCGCCGCCGCCGAGGTCGAGCGGGAGGGGCTGCTCGACGTCCTGCGGCAGTCCGGAGGCGACCGCCTCGAGACCGCTCAGCGCGAGCTGCGGGGTGTCGAGCGCCGACTGGAGGACGTCCAGCGCGAGCGGGCGCGCTTCGACAGCGTCGCCAGGGAGCTCGGCGCCGAGGTGCGCACCGCATCCGATTTCGAGGAACTGCTCGCCCGCGTCGGCCGGGAGCTCCCGCAGAGCGGACTGCGCGGAGCCCGCGCCGCCTTCGCCGATGCAGAGTCGTCGCGCCGAGCGGTCGAGAGCGAGCTGAGTCGGGCGCGTGCCGAGCAGGACCGCACCCGTGAGCTCCGCGGGAGCATTCCCGCGCATCTGCATGAGGCGAGAACTCTCCTCGCCCAGGCGGCCGGGCTCACCCCGACGGATCTGCCCTTCGTCGGTGAGCTCATCGAGGTGCGCACCGAGTTCGAGCCCTGGCGGGACGCGTTCAACCTCGCCCTCGGCGGGTTCGCGCGGACATTGCTCGTCGATGTCGCGGACCTCGGGCGGTTCCGTGCGGCCATCGAGTCGGTGCGCATCGCTGAGCGGATCAGCTACGAAGGCGTCCCGACGGGCGTCGCCGAGTCTCGGACGGCGGACCCCCGCACGCTCCCCGGTCGTCTCGATCACCGATCGACGCCGTTCACCGGATGGCTTCAGCAGCGACTCCGTGAGCGGTTCGAGTACGTGTGCGTGGACTCGTCGACCGAGCTCGCCGAGCACCCTCGCGCGCTGACGCTCGCGGGACAGGTGTCGCACGGAGACCGCGGGTCCCATGGTGGGCATGGCCGGGCGAACATGCTCGGATTCTCGAACGCGCGCCGTCTTCGCGAGCTCGACGAGCAGATCAGCCAGCTCGAGAGCCGCCGCGATGCTGCGACTCAGGCCGCTGCGGACGCCGAGGCCGACCTCGACCGGATCGAGGCGACGTCCAAGGCGCACGCGAAGATCGAGGACCTCACCTGGGATCAGATCGACGTCGAGGCCGTCACGGCGGAGCGCGCGCGATGGGTCGCAGTGGAGGCGGAGGTCACCGACGAGAACCCGAAGATCGCCGAGCTGAAGTCGCAGGCCGAGGAGCTCAGAAAACGGGTCGGCCGTCTGCGCGACGAGAGCTCCCGACTCGGGGGAGACCTCACACTCGCTCAGGACCGTTGGGTGGAGGTCACCGACCAGGTCGACGACTGTCAGCGGATCGTCGATGCGGCTGAGGCGGCCGAGATCGCGCTGGAGGAGCGGCATCGTTCGTTCCTCGACGCGCGCTTCCTCGGAGCAGACGCGGCCGTCAGCGTGACGGCGTCGGAGCGCCTCGCTCACCTCGACGCCGCATTGCGCACGGCCGCGACCAGACTGCTCGAGGACCGCACGTCGGCAGCCGCGGCGCACGCCGAGCAGCGTGAGCAGATGCGACGCCTGATGACCGGTTTCCTCGAGCGCTGGGATACGCTCACGATCCTCCCCGACCCCGACGAGTCGGTCGCGGAGTTCGAGAGCATCCTCGTGGCGCTCGAGACCAACGGCCTGCACGAGCTGGAATCCGAATGGCGAGACAGCCTCCTCAAGCTCTCCGGAAACGATCTGACGAGCCTGGATTCGACGCTGGGTCGTGCACTGCGCGAGATCAAGAACCGCATCGACCCGATCAACAGGATCATGGAGGAGCTGCCGTTCTACGACGATGATCACCGTCTTCAGATCACACCGCGCGAGAACCAGTCCGAGGCGCGCAGGCGATTCCGCAAGGAGCTTCGCGAGGTGCGCAGCCTCATCGACGCAGCGGAGACGGATGTCGATCGTGAGAGCGTCTACCGGAGGATGAGCCGTCTCATCGGTCGGATGCGACGCACGGCTCCCGACTTCGCCGAGCTCATCGACGTGCGCAACCATGTGCGGGTGAGCGCGGAGCGGGTCCATGCGACGACCCGGGAGCATGTCGCGCTCTACGACCACATCGGCGAGAAATCGGGTGGAGAGTCGCAGGAGCTGGTCGCCTTCATCGTGGGCGCGGCACTGCGCTACCAGCTCGGCGACGCGGGTGCCGAGCGTCCGAGGTATGCACCCGTGTTCATGGACGAGGCCCTGATCAAGGCGGACGCGCACTTCACGAAGCGTGCGATCGGAGCATGGCGGGGTCTCGGCTTCCAGCTCGTGATCGGTGCGCCGAACGACAAGTACAGCGCCATCGAACCGCATGTCGACGTGGAGTACGACATCCTCAAGGACACGCGCGGCCGCTCCTGGGCACGGCCGAAGGTCGGTCTGCCCGCCGAGTGACACCGGCGATAATGGTCAGCGCGACACGAGAGTTCGGATCGCGCCGACCGTGCGGTCGATGTCGTCCCGGGTCGTCGCCCAGGACGACATCGAGCAGCGCAGCGCAGCGCGACCTCTCCACTCGGCCCCGGTCATGGCGGCGGTGCCCTCCACGAGCACGGCCTCACCCAGCCGTCGCGTCGCCTCATCGGAATCGAGACAGAACATGACCTGCGTGTAGTCGACGTCGTTGAGGATGCGGATGCCGTCGATCGTCGTGAGCCCCTCGGCCATCGCCACCGCGTTCTCGTGCAGCCTGTCGATCAGGTTCGAGATGCCGTCCCGTCCGAGGCTGCGCATCGCCGCCCACGCGGGCACGCCGCGTGCGCGACGGGACAGTTCCGGCGTCACGTCCCACGGGTCCAGACTCGTGTAGATGAGGTAGTCGCCACCCGTGCGGAACGCGGCGATGGAGTCCGCAGGGTCGCGGACGATCGCCATGCCGCAGTCGTAGGGCACGTTGAGCGTCTTATGCGCGTCTGTCGCCCACGAATCGGCGTCGGACATGCCCGCCGTCAGCGGCTGCAGCGACTCGGAGGCCGCGGCCCAGAGGCCGAATGCGCCGTCGACGTGCACCCAGGCTCCGTGCCGATGGGCTATCGGTATGAGGGCTGCGAAGTCGTCGAATGCGCCGGTGTGCACTTCTCCGGCCTGTAGACAGACGATGGTCGGTCCTGAGCCGTCCGCGAGGACGCTGTCCAGGGCGTCTGGTCGCATGCGCCCCTGCGCGTCGGATTCGATGGCAGTGATGCCGGTGCGTCCGATCCCGAGGAACCGCGCTGCACGGTCGATCGACCCATGGCGGTCGGCACCTACGACGAAGCGCATCTGCGGAGATCCGTGCAGTCCCTTCTCGCTGAGGTTCCAGCCGACTCGAGCGAGAACGGCGTTCCGTGCCGTCGCGAGGCAGGTGAAGTTCGCCATCTGGCCGCCGGTGACGAATCCGACGCTCGCGTCGTCGGGCAGGCCCAGGATGTCGAGCATCCACCGGCCGGCTATGCGCTCCAACGCCACGGTCGTCGGCGTGAGCAGGGCGGATCCCGAATTCTGGTCCCAGGCGGACACGAGCCAGTCGGCGGCGAGGGCAGCGGGGTGCGTGCCGCCGATGACGAACCCGAAGAATCGTCCTCCGGGGATCGCGACGAGACCGGGGTCCGCCCGCGACACGATCTCGCCGATCACCTCTTCCGGGTCCATGCCTTCGGCGGGCAGGGGGCCGCCGAAGGCGTCGAGCATCTCGGCGAGGGTCGCCCGCGGCCACACCGGTCTGTCGTCGAGCGACCCGAGGAACTCGAGTGCTGCTCGGTGGGCGGCGTCCAGTCCGCGGATCCTGTCATCGTCGACGCTCTGGTCCATGTGTCAGGACTACACCCACGCCTGCCCTCACACCAGAGCGATCACGGGAACAGGAGGCCGCCGCTCCGTGTGCGGCCACAGGCCGCGGGCATGGTTCGATAGAATGGACGATGCCCTGGGCCGTGCCCACGGGCGGATACGACGAGCGGAGAATTATGTCCGGGCATTCCAAGTGGGCCACCACGAAGCACAAGAAGGCCATCATCGACTCCAGGCGCGCCAAGTCCTGGGCCAAGCTCATCAAGAACATCGAGGTCGCGGCCAAGCTCGGCGGAGCCGACCTGCAGGGAAACCCGACGCTGTTCGACGCGGTGCAGAAGGCGAAGAAGACGTCGGTCCCGAAGGACAACATCGATCGCGCAGTGAAGCGCGGCGCGGGCATCGGCGGCGAAGCGGTCGAGTACACCTCGATCATGTACGAGGGGTACGGACCCAACGGCGTCGCGATGATGATCGAATGTCTCACCGACAACAAGAACCGTGCTGCGGCCGAGGTCCGCACTGCTCTCAGCCGCAACGGCGGAACCCTCGCCGACCCGGGCAGCGTCGCCTACAACTTCAGCCGCAAGGGCGTGATCGTGGTCGGCTCCGAGGGGACCACCGAGGATGACGTGATGATGGCCGCGCTCGAAGCGGGGGCCGAAGAGATCGAGCCGCACGCCGAGGGCTTCGAGATCATCACCGAGGCGACGGATCTCGTGACCGTCCGCAGCGCGCTGCAGGAGGCGGGAATCGACTACGAATCCGCCGACGTCGAGTTCGTGCCGAACCTCAAGGTCGAGATCGACGCCGACACCGCTCGCAAGATCTTCCGCCTCATCGATGCACTCGAAGACAGCGAGGACGTGCAGAACGTCTTCACCAACTTCGATCTCACCGCCGAGGTGCAGGCCGAGCTCGAGAACGACGACGCGTAGGCGCGCCGACCGCGTGCCGTCGGACGAGACGCTTAGCCTGGGGGAGTGACCTCCTCCTCGCTTCGCGTGCTCGGCATAGACCCGGGTCTCACCCGGTGCGGCGTGGGGGTCGTCGACGTCGACCGGGCTCGACGAGGGACGCTCGTGCATGTCGGAGTCATCCGCTCGGCGCCCGATCTCCCGATCGGCGAACGACTCGCGATCGTCGCCGCAGGCATCCGAGAGGTGCTGGAGCTCCATCGGCCCGATGCTGTCGCGGTCGAGCGCGTGTTCGCGCAGCAGAACAGTCACACGGTGATGGGCACGGCCCAGGCGAGCGGCGTGGCTCTGCTGCTCGCTGCTGAGGCAGGACTCCCGGCGGCCACGCACACTCCGAGCGAGGTCAAGGCGGCGGTCACCGGCTACGGCTCGGCGGACAAGCGTCAGGTGCAGACCATGATCGCCCGGATCCTGCGCCTGGATGCGCCGCCGCAGCCGCCGGATGCCGCTGACGCCCTCGCGATCGCGCTCTGCCACGCGTGGCGTCGGGGCGCAGCGGGGGTCCCGGGCGTGGACGCGCTCACCCCGGCCCAGAAGGCATGGGCCGACGCAGAGCGTGTCGCTCGAACATATCTACGATCGGGTGCGTAGGCTGGGCGGATGATCTCCTCGCTGCACGGCGCTGTCCTCCACTCGACCGCCGATCAGGTCATCATCGACGTCGGGGGAGTCGGGTTCTCCGTCTCGGTGCCCGCAGACGTGGCTCACACCGCGACCGTCGGCGAGAAGCTGATGCTGCACACGAGCCTCATCGTGCGCGAGGATGCGCTGTCGCTCTACGGGTTCGCCGACCGCAGCGAGCTGGAGATCTTCGGCCTGCTGATCAGCGTGACCGGCGTCGGGCCGAAGTCGGCGCTGGGGGTACTGTCGCATCTCACCGTCGACCAGATCGCGGAAGCCGTGACATCGGAGGATGACGCCCCGTTCCGCCGTGTCTCGGGTATCGGCCCCAAGACCGCCAAGCTCATCGTCCTCCAGCTCGCGGGCAAGGTGCATCCGGTGGGCGCGGCGTCGAAGCCCGCCGCGAACGGACCCGTCGACGTCGTCGATCAGGTCGCTGCCGCGCTCGTCGGTCTGGGGTGGTCCGAAAAGGTCGCCGCCGAGGCCGCCGCGCAGACGGCCGCGGAGGCCTCTGAGGCCGAGCGGGCAGCCGTCGCACCGCTGCTGCGCCGTACGCTCGCGCTGCTGGGGCCGGCGCGTGTCTGACATCCGCGACGCCGCCGAGCCCTCGGACGACACCGAGCTGGCGATCGAGGGAGCCCTGCGACCCACGAGCCTGGGTGAGTTCGTCGGTCAGCAGAAGGTGCGGGGGCAGCTCCAGCTGCTCCTCGATGCCGCACGGATCCAGAATCGCCCGCCCGACCACATCCTGCTCGCGGGCCCGCCCGGGCTCGGCAAGACCACGCTGGCGATGATCGTCGCGCACGAGAGCGAACGTCCGCTGCGCCTCTCGAGCGGACCGGCGATCCAGCACGCCGGCGACCTCGCCGCGCTCCTCTCGAGCCTCGTGCCCGGCGAGGTGCTGTTCATCGACGAGATCCACCGGATGGCGCGGTCGGCGGAGGAGATGCTCTATCTCGCGATGGAGGACTTCCGCATCGACATCATGGTGGGCAAGGGCGCGGGGGCGACCAGCATCCCGCTGGACCTCGCACCGTTCACGCTCGTGGGTGCGACGACGCGCTCGGGTCTGCTGCCGAACCCGCTGCGGGATCGCTTCGGCTTCACCGGTCACCTGGAGTTCTACGAGGAGGCGGAGCTCGAGCGCGTCATCGCACGCTCGGCCCTCATGCTGGGCGTCGATCTGCCGCGGGATTCGCTGTCGGAGATCGCCCGTCGCTCGCGCGGCACTCCTCGTATCGCGAACCGCCTGCTGCGTCGAGTGCGCGACTATGCGCTCGTTCACGGCGGCGGCGCGGCCTCCCTGGTCGGGGTCAAGGCCGCGCTGGAGCTCTACGACGTCGACCCCATCGGACTGGACCGCCTCGACAGAGCGGTGCTCGAGGCGCTCGTTCGGCGCTTCCGCGGGGGTCCCGTGGGGCTCAGCACGCTCGCGGTCGCAGTGGGCGAGGAGGCCGAGACGGTCGAGAGCGTCGTCGAGCCCTATCTCGTGCGCATCGGATTCCTGGGTCGCACACCTCGAGGTCGCGTCGCCATGCCGGAGGCCTACAGCCACCTCGGCATCGCGCACCCGGACGGGGCGCTCCGACTTGATGACCTATAATCGCTGAAGACTTCCCCTGATAGAACTGCGCGACCGTCCTGTGGTGCGCGCACCTGAGAAAGGCCCTTTGCCACCATGCCCATGGAAATCCTCCTCTTCGGCCTTCTCGCCGTTCTCGTCGTCTTCATGTTCGTCAACGGACGCAAGCGCCAGAAGCAGATGAAGGCTGAGCAGGAGGAGAAGGCGACCAAGACCGTTCCCGGGGTCAAGGTGCTCCTCCAGGGTGGTATCTACGGCACGATCGTGGCCTACGACCACGACGACCTCGACTCGCCCGCGCTCGTCGAGATCGCTCCCGGCACCGTCATCGAGGTGCACAGCCAGGCGATCCTGCGCATCGTCGAGCCCAAGGACGCGATCGAGACCGACCCGGCAGTGCTCGCCGCCGAGGATGCACCGATCGTGAACGACGTTCCCGTCGTCGACGACGCTCCGGCCCTCGAGACTCCCGAGGAGACCCGTCGCCGTCTCGAGCGCGACGCCGACGACAAGTAGCCTTCGCGCTGCACCACCTCGGCACTCCGGCATCTTAGAAAGCTGATCACACGTGGCCACTTCTTCCCCGGTCCGTCATGCCTGGCGGGTCCTCATGGGCCTGCTCCTGGTGACGGGCGTCCTCTTCGGCATCAACGCGCTCGGCGTCCACGTGTTCGAGAAGAGCTCCTGGACTCCTGAGCTCGCGCTCGACCTGCAGGGCGGCACGCAGATCGTGCTCAGTGCCGAGACCGAGGACGGCGCTGCGCCCTCCCCGGAGCAGCTCGATCAGGCGGCCGCGATCATCCGCCAGCGCGTCGATGCATCCGGTGTAGCCGAGGCCGACATCACCACCGAGGGCGGCCGCAACATCGTGGTGCAGATCCCGGGTGTCGCGGACGAGCAGACGCGTGCGCGCATCCAGTCCAGCGCGCAGCTGGAGTTCCGCCCGGTGCTCGCCACAACGGCCGGCACGAATCAGTACGTGGGTGAAGACGGCAACGAGACGGCGTATCCGACCCCGGACGACTCGCTGAACGCGACGCCGACGGCCGAGCCGACGGACGCGAGCGACCTCGCCTGGGTGACCGACAGACTCGCCGCGGAGTTCCAGGCCTACGACTGCGCCAACCCCGAGAACGACCCCTCGAACGCGCCCAAGGACCAGCCGCTCATCGCGTGCGATCCCTCGGGCCAGGCGAAGTACCTCCTCGGTCCGACCGAGCTCACGGGTGACGCCATCACCGACGCATCCGCGGGTCGCGACCCGAAGACGGGCGCGTGGCTCGTCCAGCTGACGATGAACGGCGACGGCGCCGAGGCCTTCGGCGAGGTGAGCACCCGTCTCAACCAGAACCGCCTCGCGGAGCTCTCGCCGCGTGATCAGTTCGCCTTCGTCCTCGACGGATCGGTGATCAGCGCACCGCGCATGAACGGACAGATCCTCGACGGTCGCCCGAGCATCTCGGGAGACTTCAACCAGGAGTCGGCGACCGCCCTCGCCGACCAGCTCAAATTCGGCGCCCTGCCCCTGAGCTTCGAGGTTCAGAGCTCCGACACCATCTCCGCGACCCTCGGCACCCAGCAGCTTCAGATCGGTCTCATCGCGGGCCTCATCGGTCTCGCACTCGTGGCGATCTACTCACTGATCGTCTATCGGGCGCTCGGCTCCGTGATCATCGCGTCCATCGCCGTGATGGCGGTTCTGACGTACATCATCATCTGCATCCTCGCGTGGCGATTGGGCTTCCGCCTGTCGCTCGCCGGCGTCGCGGGTCTCATCGTCTCGATCGGCTTCACCGCCGACTCGTTCATCGTGTACTTCGAGAGGATCCGAGACGAGCTCCGCGACGGAAAGTCGATCACCTCGGCGGTCGAAGACGGCTGGGGCAGAGCGAAGCGCACGATCTACATCTCGAAGTCGATCAACATCCTCGCGGCAGTGGTGCTGTACATCCTCGCGGACTCCACTGTGAAGGGCTTCGCCTTCACTCTGGGGCTCACGACCCTCATCGACGTGTTCATCTTCGTGATCTTCACGCACCCGGTGATGCAGCTGCTCGCCCGCACCAAGTTCTTCGGCGGGGGCCACAAGCTCTCCGGTCTCGATCCCGAATCGCTCGGTGCGGTGTACCGCAGCCGATCGCAGTTCCGTCAGGTGTCGACCGCCACCGCGGGCCGCGGCGCGAAGAACGCCAGAGCCAAGGGCGAAGCCGAGCGCCGTCAGACCATCGCAGAGCGCAAGCGCGCCGAAGCACTAGCCGGTGAGAGAACCACCCGCACCGGAAGCGAGGGGGACGCCTGATGGCTTCCATGAACGAGTTCGGTAACAACCTCTACACGGGAAAGACGTCCTTCCCGTTCGTCGGCAAGCGCCGCCTGTGGTTCATCATCGCGATCGTGCTGGTCGTCGGCTCGGCGCTGGTGCCGCTCATCCGCCCGATCCAGTTCTCGATCGAGTTCACGGGCGGGTCGCAGTTCACCGTGCAGGCGCCCGACAGCTTCGAGCAGGAGACCGCGAAGACCGCGGTGCAGTCGGTCGTACCCGGCGCGGCGACCAAGGTCGTCGTGGTGGGCGGCAACGACATCCGCGTCCAGACCGATCAGATGAGCGCCGCCGAGACGCAGCAGGTCTCCAACGCCCTCGCCGATGCCTACGGCGTCGAGCCCGAGAGCGTGACCTCGTCGTTCATCGGACCGGCGTGGGGTGAGAACGTCACCAAGCAGTCCCTCTGGGGTCTCGCGATCTTCCTCGCACTGACGTTCCTGATCCTCGCGATCTACTTCCGGACGTGGAAGATGTCCGCGGCAGCGATCCTCGGCCTGCTCGACGTCCTCGTCATCACGGTCGGCGTCTACGCCCTGGCCGGGTTCGAGATCTCACCGGCCGCGGTCATCGGATTCCTGACGATCCTCGCCTACTCGCTGTATGACACCACGGTGGTGTTCGACAAGATCAGAGAGAACACCACGGAGGACGGCGAGAACTCGACGCGAACCTTCGGCGAGTCGGTCAACCTGGCGGTGAACCAGACGCTCATCCGATCGATCAACACCTCGGTCGTCGCCGCACTGCCGGTCGGCGCGGTCCTCTTCATCGGAGCCTTCTGGCTGGGCGCCGAGTCCCTCACGGACATCTCGCTCTCGATCTTCGTCGGCATCCTGGTCGCGACCTACTCGACCCTGTTCGTGGCCGCGCCGCTCTACTCGCTCTTCCGCGAGAACGAGCCGCAGATCGCGGCACGAGATGCCAAGATCCGCGAGGCACGAAGCCTCGCGACCGCAGAGGCCCGATAGTCCCCGCTCCGCGGGGCCGCACCCCGTGGAGCACGCGTAAGCTGTTGTGATTCGGAGGTGAGCGGATGGCGGAACCGCAGACGGCGTCGCAGGGCTCCAGCCTGAGACGACTGGTTCCCCGCATCTTCTCCCGCGCGCCCAGGATCAACGACCTCGACAACCTGATCCGCACGGTCCGTGCGAATCACCCGCGAGGCGATCTCGCCGTCATCGAGCGCGCCTACGCCGTGGCCAAAGAGAAGCACACCGGCCAGCAGCGCCAGAGCGGCGAGCCCTACATCACGCACCCGCTCGCCGTCGCGCAGATCCTCGCGGAGATGGGCCTGGGTCCTCGAGCCATCGCTGCGGCACTGCTGCACGACACCGTCGAAGACACCGGCTATGCGCTCACCGACCTCACGGCGGAGTTCGGCGACGAGGTCGCGATGCTCGTCGACGGCGTCACCAAGCTCGACAAGGTCAAGTACGGCGAGAGCGCCCAGGCCGAGACCGTCCGCAAGATGATCGTCGCGATGTCGAAGGACATCCGCGTCCTGCTGATCAAGCTCGCCGACCGCCTGCACAACGCCCGCACGTGGGGATTCGTCCCGCCCGAGAAGGCTGCGAAGAAGGCCAAGGAGACGCTCGAGATCTACGCGCCTCTGGCCAACCGCCTCGGTATCCAGGCGATCAAGTCCGAGCTCGAAGACCTCTCGTTCGCCGTGCTGCATCCGAAGATCTACAACGAGATCCACAACCTCATCGCCCAGCGCACCCCGCAGCGCGAGAAGTACCTCGCTCAGGTCGTCGAGGAGATCGACGAGGACCTGCGCGATCTGCGCATCCGAGGCAAGGTCGTCGGGCGTCCGAAGCAGCTGTACTCGGTCTACCAGAAGATGGTCGTTCGAGGCCGCGAGTTCGACGACATCTACGACCTGATCGGCATCCGCGTGCTGGTCGCGTCGGTGCGCGACTGCTACGCGGTGCTCGGCGCCATCCACGCGCGCTGGACGCCGCTGCCCGGTCGCTTCAAGGACTACATCGCCACCCCGAAGTTCAACCTCTACCAGTCGCTGCACACCACGGTGATCGGACCGTCGGGTCGGACGGTCGAGATCCAGATCCGCACGCACGAGATGCACCAGCAGGCGGAGTACGGCGTCGCCGCGCACTGGATGTACAAAGAGCGGATGAACGGCGGCAAGACCGAGGTCCGCGCCGCCGACAACGACATGGCGTGGCTCGCGCACATCTCGGACTGGCAGGCCGAGACGGCGGATCCCGGCGAGTTCCTCGACTCTCTGCGCTTCGAGATCGGCGCGAAAGAGGTCTACGTCTTCACGCCGAAGGGGCGCGTCGTCGGGCTACCGGCGGGTGCGACGCCGGTCGACTTCGCGTACGCCGTGCACACCGAGATCGGCCACCGCACGATGGGCTCGAAGGTCAACGGGCGCCTCGTGCCGTTGGAATCGGAGCTCAAGAGCGGTGACGTGGTCGAGGTCTTCACCTCGAAGAACCCCGACGCCGGCCCTAGCCAGGATTGGCTCGGCTTCGTCAAGAGCACCCGCGCACGCAACAAGATCCGCGGATGGTTCACGAAGGAGCGTCGCGAAGAGGCGATCGAGCAGGGCAAGGAGGCCATCGCTCGCGCGATGCGCCGCCAGAACATGCCGCTGCAGCGCCTGATGAGCCAGGACTCGTTCGCCGAGGTCGCACATCAGCTCCGCTATGAGGACGTCTCTGCGCTGTATGCCGCCGTGGGCGAAGGTCACGTCTCCACGCAGTCCGTGCTCGAGAAGGTCACCGCGCTGGTCGCGGCGACCGATCCCGCCACAGGTCCGATCGACCTCCCCGGCAGCATGCCGTCGCGGGAGCCACGGGCAGGGGATTCGGGTGTCCTGGTGCGCGGAGCATCGGACATCCTCGTGAAGGTCGCGAAGTGCTGCACTCCGGTTCCCGGAGACGAGATCGTCGGTTTCGTGACGCGTGGCAGCGGCGTGTCCGTGCACCGCACGGACTGCCCGAACGTCAAGGCGCTCGCGAGCGAGGAGGACCGCTTCGTCGAGGTGTCGTGGGCCCCGACGACGAAGAGCGTCTTCCGGGTGCAGATCCAGGTCGAGGCCCTCGACCGTTCGGGGCTGCTCTCGGATGTCACCCGGGTGCTGAGCGAGCATCACGTCAACATCCTGTCGGCGACCGTCAGCACCACCGACGAACGCCTCGCCATCAGCCGCTTCGTCTTCGAGATGGGCGATGCCGTCCACCTCGACCGGGTGCTGAACGCGGTGCGTCGCATCGACGCGGTATATGACGTGTACCGCGTCACCTCGTCCTGACGAGAATCCTCTCGAGCGCGCCGCGTCCGGCGCGCTTTCCCGGCACGCGGGTCATGCGCTCGAGCTCCCGAAGCGCAGCGGATACGAGATCCGGTTCGGCGTCGGCGAGGAGCACCATCCACCGATGCAGGGATCCGTCGCGGTGGAGTCCGAGAGCGAGATCGACCATGGTGCGCTCCGGCGTCATCACCGGTACGCCGCCGATCACGACGAGATCCGACGGCGGCAACGCTGTGTCATGAAGGATCACTCGTGCGGGCAGTGCGGGGCGAATCCGATGGCTCACTGCGCGCCGGACGTGATGGCGTGCAGGGGGAGTGTCGCCGGCACCGTGGATCCAAGCTGCCGTCGGGCCGGAGGCGGCCGTGTCCGCAGGGACGAGGGGCGCGAGCGCGGCTGCTCTCGCGCTTGCGCTCTCGACGAGATCGGCGGGGATGTACCCCTCGCCCAGATCGACGAGATGCCCGTCGAGCCTCGCCGCGCTGAGTTCGGGGATCGTGAGGCGTTGGCCGGGCAGATACAGGAACGCGGGATGCATCACGCCAGTCTGGCGCGGTGCATCCCGCGTACTGATTCGATCCGGAGATCTGTGGAGAAGGTCAGCCGCCGAGGGCGTTGAGCCAGGTGCGGCGCGCTTCGAGTGCATCCGCCGCGGCCTTGGCGGCCTTCTTGTCTCCCGACTTCTCTGCGGCGGCCAGCTCGGACTCGAGCTTCTCGATCGCCTCGAGCAGCTGCGAGCTCATGTCGTTGGCGCGTGCCTTGGTCTCGGGGTTGTTCTTCTTCCAGTCGACCTCTTCGCGTGCCTTGAGCGCCTGCTCGATCACACGGAGACGATCGTCGAGAGCGCGCTCCTTCTCGCGGGGGAAGATGCGGCCGATCTCATCCCACTGGCGCTGGATGCCGGTGAGCAGCGCGCGGGCGCGCTTGATGTTCGGCTCGTCTGCGACTGCCTTGGCCTCTTCGAGAAGGGCCTGACGCGCTTCGATCTTCGGGGCGGAGTCCGCCTCTTCAGCCGCCGACTGCTCGGCACGAGCGGAGTACAGCGCGTCGCCGGCTGCCTTGAATCGCGCCCAGAGCGCGTCGTCGGCCTTGCGACCAGCGCGACCGGCGGCCTTCCACTCGTCGAGCAGACTGCGATACGCGGGGATGCCGTCGACTCCGCGAGGAGCGAGAGCCTCCGCGCGCTCGACCAGCCGCGTCTTGGCGTCACGAGCGGTCTTGTGGGTGTCGTCGAGCTCGGAGTAGAACGCGCGGCGTGCCTTGTCGACGGTGCCGCGCGCATCACGGAACCGCTTCCAGAGCTGCTGGGACACCCCCTTCGACAGACGAGGGCCGTTCTGCTGCTGCGCCTGCCACGCGTCGAAGAGTTCGCCGAGCTCGGCGGTCACCTGCTTCCACTGCACCTTCGAGAGGTCGCGGGCTGCGATCGCCTCGGCGCGCTCGACGAGAGCCGTGCGCTCGGCGATGGCCTTGTCGACCAGCTCCTTGGCCTGCTGGGCCTCCTGAGCGGTCGCCTCGGAGAGCGAGGAGGTCAGCGTGTTCAGACGCTCACGGAGTCCGGCGAGGTCGCCCACAGCGGCAGCGTCGGTGGCCTCGGTGAGAAGATGACCGGCCTGCTTGACCAGGTCACCCGCAGACGCGCCGCCGGCCTGGTGACGCTGCTCGAGCGTGTGCACCTTGAACGCGATGTCCTCGTACTTGCGCACGAAGTAAGCGAGTGCCTCGTCGGGGGTGCCGTCGGGATACTGCCCGACCACGCGCCACTCGTCGCCCTCGCGAACCTCGACCGTGCCGTCTTCGGCGACACGGCCCCACTTCGCTGCCTCGGCACTCGATGCGGAGGTCGCGGGCGATGCTGCGGCTGCGGGAGTCACTGCAGTGGGCTTGGTCAGCTTTCGCGGCAGCGGCGCTGCCGGGGGAGCGGGAATGGGGGGAGTCGGCTTGGACGGCTCAGACACGGTGATTCTCCTTGCGCGGTAGGGCCCGCGGGAGGCGGAAAGGACGAGCTTCAGCCTAGTACGAGAGCGAGGTTGCAGTGTGGTCGTCGAATCTCACAATGGCCGTTACCGTTCTGTGAGCGAATCGTTCGACGCACGAAACACCGCGCGTCACATGCGGGAAACACCAGGCTCCTATCGTCGCCATCACGACGTCCCCCGGCGATTGGAGCAACATGAGCGAGGTCCTCCTCACACCCCAGGAGATCGTGGTGGTCGGTGCAGGGATGGTCGCGCATCGATTCGTGGAGAGCCTGATCAGCCGGGCTGAGACGCCGATGCATGTGACGGTGATCGGAGACGAGGCCCGTCGACCGTACGATCGGGTCGGACTCACCGGGTTCTTCTCGGGGGCGACTCCCGAGGAGCTCGAACTCGATCGCTCGGTGTTCGACGACTTCCGCGTGCGATTCCTCGCCGACGACAGGGTGCTGCGGATCGATCGCTCGGCCCGCACCGTCACGACGAGGTCGCGCACGAGCATCCCGTACGACACCCTGGTGCTTGCGACCGGCTCCTACGCCGCGAAGGTCGCCGTGGACGGTGCGGACCTGCCCGGCTGCTTCGTCTATCGCACACTCGACGACGTCCAGGGCCTCAAGGACTTCGTCGAGCGGCGAGGACGCATGCTCGGTCGTCCGCTGCGCGGCGCGGTGATCGGCGGAGGGCTCCTCGGGCTCGAGGCCGCCGGTGCTCTGCAGGGAATGGATGTCGACGCCACCGTCGTGCAGTACTCCGATCGCCTGATGTCCGCTCAGCTCGACTCAGCGGGTGGAGGGATGCTCAAGCGTCTGCTCGAAGCGCGTGGCATCTCGGTGCGCACCGGATCGAGGACGACTCGGCTGGACCCGGATGACTCCGGCGCGGTCACGGCGCTCGAGTTCCAGGACGGATCGATCGAACGGGCGGACGTCGTGGTCTTCACCGTCGGCGTGCGTCCCCGGGACGAGCTGGCGCGCAATGCGGAGATGCAGGTGGACCCCCGCGGCGGTGTGATCATCGACGATCGGTGCTCGACGTCCGACCCCCACATCCTGGCGATCGGCGAGGTCGCCAACTTCGACGGTCGCTGCGTCGGACTGGTGGCTCCCGGATACGCCATGGCAGAGGTGGCGGCGACGCGCCTGCTCGGAGGCGATGCGGCGTTCCCCGGCTACGACGACTCCTCCAAGCTGAAGCTCTCGGGTGTCGATGTCGCGAGCTTCGGCGATGCGATGGCCACGACTCCCCATGCGCTCGACGTCGTCTATGCGGATCCTGTCGCCGGTGTCTATAAGAAGCTCGTGCTGTCGGATGACGCTCAGACGCTGCTCGGTGGGATCCTCGTCGGCGATGCGGCGGCCTACGGCGCGCTGCGTCCCCTCGTCGGCGCGAAGCTCGGCGCCGACCCGGCCGCCTACCTGCTGCCGGAAGGCGGGAACGAGGCTCCTGGTGGCGAGCTGCCGGATGAGGCCGTGGTCTGCTCGTGCTCGAATGTGACCGCCGGGCGCATCCGCCGGGCAGTGCACGACGAGGGGTGCACGGACGCCGCCGCGGTGAAGGGCTGCACGAAGGCCGGGGCGACCTGCGGATCCTGCGTGCTGATGGTGAAGAAGGTCGTGGGGCAGGAGCTCACCAAGCTCGGCCAGACCGTGTCGCATGCCCTCTGCGAGCACTTCGATCTCTCGCGCCGCCAGCTCTTCGACGCGGTACGGGTGGCTCAGCTCACGACGTTCAGTGGCATCGTCGAGCGCTTCGGGCGCGGCCGAGGGTGCGACATCTGCAAGCCGGCGATCGCCAGCATCCTCTCGGTGCTCGTGGGCGCGCACGTGCTCGACGGCGAGAACGCCACGCTGCAGGACACCAACGACCACGTGATGGCCAACATGCAGAAGGACGGCACGTACTCCGTCGTCCCGAGGATGGCCGGTGGCGAGGTCACCCCGGAGGGACTGATCGCGATCGGGCAGATCGCGAAGGACTTCGCGCTGTACACGAAGATCACCGGCGGGCAGCGAATCGACATGTTCGGAGCGCGGCTCGAACAGCTTCCGGTGATCTGGCAGCGTCTGGTCGACGCGGGCTTCGAGTCGGGGCAGGCGTACGGCAAGTCGCTGCGTACGGTGAAGTCGTGCGTCGGGTCGACGTGGTGCCGCTATGGCGTCCTCGACGCGGTCGGCATGGCCGTCAAGCTCGAACTGCGCTATCGGGGGCTCCGTGCTCCCCACAAGCTCAAGCTCGGCGTCTCGGGCTGCGCTCGTGAATGCGCGGAGGCGCGGGGCAAGGACGTGGGAGTCATCGCCACCGAGACGGGGTGGAACATGTATGTCGGCGGCAACGGCGGCTTCACGCCGCGGCACGCGCAGCTGCTCGCGTCGGACCTCGACGACGAGGGTCTCATCAGGGCCATCGACCGCTTCTTCATGTACTACATCCGCACCGCCGATCGTCTGCAGCGCACGGCTCCCTGGTGCGAGGAGCTCGAGGGCGGACTCGACGGGCTGCGGAGTGTGATCTTCGACGACAGCCTGGGCATCTGCGCCGACCTCGATGCCTCGATGGCGCAGCACGTCGATCGCTACGAGGACGAATGGGCGGCCACGCTCGCCGACCCCGTGAAGCTCGAACGGTTCCGGTCGTTCGTCAACGCGGCCGATACGGCGGATCCGTCACTCGCCTATGTCTCTGAGCGCGGGCAGATCCGCCCGGCGTCGCCGGAGGAGCGTCGCGCCGGAGGCGTCCTGATCGCCGGAACCGCCCTGGAGGTGCGCCGATGACCACTGCGACGGACTCCGCCACGCCCGTGCGGGTATGCACGCTCGAGGACCTCGAGGTCGAACGAGGACGAGCCGCTCTCTTGGACGGACAGCAGGTGGCGCTGTTCCTCCTCTCGGACGGCACCGTGCTCGCAGTCGACAATCTCGACCCGTTCAGCGGAGCCAATGTCATCTCCCGCGGGATCGTGGGAAGTCGTGGGGATGTCCCCACGGTCGCATCCCCACTCCACAAGCAGATCTTCGATCTCCGCACCGGTGAGTGCATCGAGACCCACGGCAAGCCCCCCGCAGCACTGCGGGTATGGCCGGTCGCGATCGACGACGGCGTCGTGTACGTCCGGATGCCGGAGAGCGTCGGATCATGAGGCGGACGCGTGTGGGCAGGGTCGACCTCGTCGGCGGTGGGCCGGGTCCCGCCGACCTCATGACGGTGCGCGCCTATCGCCTGCTGATGGCGGCCGACGTGGTGGTCGCCGATCGCCTCGGTCCGTTCGCGGAGCTCCGGAACGAGCTCCCGTCGCACGTCGAGGTCATCGATGTCGGCAAACGACCGGGTCACCACCCCGTCCCTCAGCACGAGATCGATGCCCTCCTCGTCGAACGCGCCCTCGCCGGCCACCGCGTGGTGCGGCTGAAAGGCGGCGATCCCTTCGTGCTCGGTCGCGGGGGGGAAGAGGTTCTCGCGTGTGAGGCCGCCGGTGTGCCGGTCAGTGTGACCCCGGGCGTCAGCAGCGCGATCTCGGTGCCTCAGGCCGCGGGGATCCCGGTGACCCATCGCGGCGTCGCGTCAGCGGTGCACATCATCAACGGGCACGGCGACCTCACCCCGAGTGCGCTCGCATCTCTGTCCGATCCGACGGTCACCACCGTCGTCCTGATGGGCGTGGCCTCGCTGCCTCGCCTCGCAGCCTCGGCCGCGTCGCACGGGGTGTCCGGCGACATCCCCGTGGCGATCGTCGAGAACGGTCACACCGAACGACAGCGGACCATCCGCAGCACCCTGGCGACGGCGGCGCAGGACGCGGCCGCTGCGCAGGTCGTGAACCCGTCCGTCATCGTGATCGGCGAGGTGGCTCGCGCGGGACTGCTGCTGCCGACGAGGGCGATGATCGCGGAGAGCGCCACATGACGACCGCGCGCACGCTCGACTCGGCGCTGGCCGGATGCACGATCATCGTCGCCGCAGACCGCCGCTCGATCGACCTGGCGACAGCCCTCGAGCGTCGCGGTGCGGTGGTCCATCGCGCGCCGGCGCTGAGCATCGTCACCAACTCCGACGACGCGCAGCTTCTCGCCCGCACCGAGCAGGTGATCGCCGCTCCTCCGGACATCGTGATCGTCACCACGGGCGTCGGGTTTCGCGGATGGATGGATGCCGCGCACGAGCACGGCCTCGACGGACAGCTCGACGCGGCACTGCAGGGCGCGCACTTCGTCGCACGGGGACCCAAGGCGCACGGCGCGATCCAGCAGGCGGGTTTCACGGCTGACTGGGTCGCCGAATCCGAGACGTCGGCCGAGGTCGGCGAGTACCTCCTCGCCTCCGGGGTCGCGGGCAAGCGGATCCTCGTGCAGCATCATGGCGCCGGATCGGACGGCCTCGACGAGTTGCTGGCGGATGCCGGAGCCGAGGTGCTGAGCATCACGGTCTACCGGTGGGGGCCGCCGCCGGATCCTGAGGTGGTGCGGCGTTCGGCATTGCAGGCGGCGGCCGGCGAGGCGGACGCCGTGCTGTTCACCTCGGCACCGGGAGCGGCGTCGTGGATCGCGGTGGCAGAGGAGTCCGGCGCGCTCGAGCGCATCAGGAGACGCGCGGAGTCGGGCCGCCTCCTCCTGGCGTGCGTGGGCCCGATCACGGCCGCGCCGCTGCACGGCGCGAACCTCCGCACCACGATCGCCGACCGGGGGCGACTCGGATCCCTCGCTCGAACGGTCATCGCGCATTTCGGCGGCGGGAGGGCACCGTCACTCCCGACCGACGCGGGTCTGGTCGAGGTACGCAGCGGCGGAGTCCTCGTGGACGGCGTGTTCATCCCGCTCTCGCGGTCGGCTGCCGCCTTGATCGAGGCGCTCGCCTCTGCGGGCGGGCGTGTGCTCTCGCGCGCCGAGCTCGGGGGCGTTCTCCCCGGCGCCGAGCGCAACGGACATGCGGTCGAGGTGGCCGTCGCACGGCTGCGGGAGGCTCTCGGCGGCAACGAACTCGTGCACACGGTGGTGAAACGCGGCTACCGCCTGGCGGTCACCGAGTACTGAGCGAGGTGCGCGCGGGGGAGTGCGGGCAGTGAACGCCCGTGTCCGCCACCCACAGGGACCGTGGTCTATCCGGCGGGGGCCTCAGTGGGTGCAGGCTCCGGCGTCGCGGGGTCTGTCGGCACGGGCGCCTCCGTCGGCTCGACGGTAGGCGAAGGCGAGGGGGCCGGGGGATTCACCTGCGCGTGAACGACCTGGCTCACCACGGCTCCGGCGACGATGAGCACTCCGGCGACGACGGCGATCGTGTTGTCGCGGGTGCGACGCCGGATCTGACCCTCATGCCACGTCTTGCGGGCGGTGTGCAGACGTGCGCGCTCCACCTCAGTGCGCGACTGCTGCGTGCTCTTCCCGCGTCCGGCCATTGCGTGCTCCCTTACTGGACGTGAATGTGCAACGTCGCCTGAGAGCCTACCGTCGAGATCGCGTCACGCCGTTCCCACCCGAAGTGTCGGCGCCCCGCGTTAGCCTGGACGGATGACCTCCGCCTCCGCACTGCTCTCCGGGCAGACGCCTCTCGCCGTGCGAATGCGCCCCGTGTCGCTCGACGAGGTCGCCGGTCAGAAGCACCTGCTGCGCGCGGGTTCCCCGATCGTCGCACTCGCCGACCCTGCCGCGACATCCCCGGGTGCCGTCTCGATCATCCTGTGGGGTCCGCCCGGCACCGGCAAGACCACTCTGGCGCAGGCGATCGCACGCTCATCGGGCCGCCGGTTCGTCGAGCTCTCCGCGATCACCGCCGGCGTGAAGGACGTGCGCGAGGTCATGCAGGAGGCGATCACCCAGCGCGACCTCTATGGCCAGACGACGATCCTCTTCCTCGATGAGATCCATCGGTTCACCAAGGCGCAGCAGGACGCCCTGCTCCCGGGCGTCGAGAACGGCTGGGTGCTGCTGATCGCGGCGACCACCGAGAATCCCTCGTTCTCGGTGATCTCGCCGTTGATGTCGCGATCGCTGCTCCTCACGCTCCAGCCGCTGACGGATGACGACATCGGGCTCCTGGTCGATCGGGCGGTGACCGATGCGCGCGGACTCAATGGCGCGGTCACCCTGGCCGACGACGCGCGCGCGGCGCTGATCCGCCTGGCGTCGGGCGATGCGCGGCGTGCGCTCACCGGACTCGAGGCGGCAGCGGCCGTAGCCCTCTCGAAGGGGGAAGAAGGCGCGGTGCCCGCCGCGACGGCGGACGACGTCGCTCAGGCCGTCGACAAGGCGCTGCTGCGATACGACCGTCAGGGAGACGAGCACTATGACGTCATCAGCGCGTTCATCAAGTCGATCCGAGGATCCGACCCGGATGCGGCCCTGCACTATCTCGCGCGGATGATCGAGGCGGGGGAGGACCCTCGCTTCATCGCTCGGCGCCTGGTCATCTCGGCCTCCGAGGACGTGGGCCTCGCCGACCCGCAGGCGCTCTCCATCGCGGTCGCGGCCGCGGACGCCGTCGCGTTCATCGGAATGCCGGAGGGGCGGATCCCGCTCGCCGAAGCGACCGTCTATCTGGCCACGACAGCCAAGTCGAATGCGGCGTACGTGGGAATCGACCAGGCGATCGCCGACATCCGCTCCGGGGGGTTCGGACGCGTCCCGCTGCATCTGCGAGACGCGCACTATCCGGGCGCGAAGCGGCTCGGTCACGGCCGCGGATACGTCTACCCGCACGACAGCGAGTTCGGCATCCTGCCGCAGCAGTACCTCCCAGACGAACTGCGCGGAAAGCGGTACTACGAGCCCAAGAACCTGGGCGCCGAACGCGACATCTCGGCTCGCCTCGAGCGCATCAGACGCATCCTCGACGGGCGCTGACGCGAATCTGTTAGACTTGATCGGCTCGAAACCGTGTTTTCGGGCATCTCCTCGTTCACACCACACCTTGCTGGCGCCCCGGCGTGCGCTCCAAGGCAGAACGCGGACGATACGTCCGTGAGTCGTGAAAGACGCGACCACGTCATCGGAAGGAACACTTCGTGACCACGAAGTCCCAGGACCGCCGCAAGGTACGTCTGAGCCGTGCCCTCGGCATCCCGCTCACCCCGAAGGCCGCCCGCTACCTCGAGAAGCGTCCCTACGCTCCGGGTGAGCACGGCCGCACCAAGCGCAAGGCAGACAGCGACTACGCCGTCCGTCTGCGTGAGAAGCAGCGTCTGCGCGAGCAGTACGGCATCCGCGAGAAGCAGATGCGCAACACGTTCAACGAGGCTCGCCGTCAGGACGGCCTGACCGGTGAGAACCTGGTCGAGCTGCTCGAGATGCGTCTCGACGCCCTCGTCGTGCGTTCGGGCTTCGCCCGCACCACCGCGCAGGCTCGTCAGCTCGTCGTGCACCGTCACATCCTCGTCGACGGTCAGCTCGTCGACCGCCCGTCCTTCCGCGTGAAGCCGGGTCAGCTCATCCACGTCAAGGCCAAGAGCGAGGGCACCGAGCCCTTCCAGGTCGCAGCGGCCGGCGGTCACGCCGAGGTCCTGCCTCCCGTTCCCGGCTACCTCGAGGTCGAGCTCGACAAGCTCCAGGCTCGCCTGGTTCGTCGCCCGAAGCGCGCCGAGGTCCCCGTGACCTGTGAAGTGCAGCTCGTCGTCGAGTACTACGCAGCTCGCTGAGTTCCAGCTTTTCCGCAGAAGGCGTCGGGGTCACCCGACGCCTTCTGTCGTTTGCGCATACGATGGTGACACCGCGCCTTCGCGGGTCAGAGGCAAGGATGACGACATGAAGAACGTGCTGTGGTTCCTGATCGGTGTGATCGGCGGATTCGTCGCTGCGCATTTCATGAACAAGGACCCGCGCGGTCACGACATCCTCGCCGAGGTCGACGCTCGCTTCAACGAGTTCACCGGCATCATCGGCGACTCGTACCGCGAGCAGCAGGCGCGACTCGTAGACCCCGCGGACGACTGATCGCGCGCGGTCTCCCGGCCGCTGCCGCATCATCGCCCCGCCCTTCCACACCCTGTACGCAAGGACACCTGGCACCCCTATGAAAACTGCGGAGATCGCGCAGCGCTATCTCGACTTCTTCGAGAAGAACGACCACGTCATCGTCCCCTCGGCCTCTCTGGTCAGCGACGATCCGTCGCTGCTGTTCACGGTCGCCGGAATGGTGCCGATGATCCCGTACCTCACCGGAGTCGTGCCCGCGCCGCACCCGCGCATCGCGGACCTGCAGAAGTGCATCCGCACCAACGACATCGAAGAAGTCGGGAAGACCGCGCGTCACGGCACCTTCTTCCAGATGATGGGCAACTGGTCCTTCGGCGACTACTTCAAAGAGGGCGCGATCCGCTACGCGTGGGAGCTGCTGACGAGCTCGGAGGCAGACGGCGGCCTCGGTTTCGACGAGAAGGACCTCTGGGTCACCGTCTACGAGACCGACGACGAGGCTGAGGCCATCTGGCGCGACATCATCGGCCTGAAGCCGGAGCGCATCCAGCGTCTGGGGCGTGCGGACAACTACTGGAACACCGGTCAGCCCGGTCCCGGTGGCCCCGACAGCGAGATCTTCTTCGACCGAGGTCCCGCGTACGGCAAGGACGGCGGCCCCGCGGCCGACGACTCGCGGTTCCTCGAGATCTGGAACCTCGTGTTCATGCAGGACTTCATCGACAACATCCGCGGCAAGACCGAGTTCGACATCGTGGGCGAGCTGCCCCAGAAGAACATCGACACCGGCATGGGACTCGAGCGCGTCGCGTTCCTCAAGCAGGGCGTCGAGAACATGTACGAGACGGATCAGGTGCGCCCGGTCCTCGATCGCGCGGTCGAGCTCTCCGGCCGCCGTTACGGTGCCGTCCACGAAGACGACGTGCGCTTCCGCGTCGTGGCCGACCACGTGCGCTCGTCCCTCATGCTGCTGTCCGACGGCGTCCGCCCGTCCAATGAGGGCCGCGGATACATCCTCCGCCGCCTCATGCGGCGCACGGTGCGCTCGATGCGTCTGCTCGGCGTCGACGAGCCGGTCTTCCCCGAGCTCTTCGCCACGTCCCGTGATGCCATGAAGTCGGCATACCCGGTGCTCGAGAAGGAATGGTCGACTCTCTCGGCCTCCGCCTTCGCCGAGGAGGAGACCTTCCGGCGCACTCTGGCGCAGGGGTCGACGATCCTCGATCTCGCGCTGGACGAGACGAAGAAGGGCGGCGGGGCGGCACTGAGCGGCTCCGAGGCGTTCCTGCTGCACGACACGTACGGCTTCCCGATCGATCTCACGCTCGAGGTCGCTGAGGAAGCCGGTCTCGCGGTCGACCGTGAGGCGTTCGACACCCTGATGCAGGAGCAGCGCTCGCGCGCCAAAGCTGACGCTCGCAACCGCAAGCGTCAGCTCGCGGACGTCTCGGTGTACCGCGATCTCCGTGCGCTGGGCGAGACGGGCTTCGACGGCTACTCCGAGCTGGAGGTCGACTCGCGCATCCTCGGCATCCTGGTCGACGGACAGCCGGCCCGCACCGCCTCAGAGGGACAGATCGCCGAGGTCGTGCTCGCCGAGACGACTCTCTACGCCGAGTCCGGCGGTCAGGTCGCCGACAAGGGCGTCATCGTCGGGCCGGGCTACGAGCTCGAGGTGCTCGATGTGCAGCGTCCGGTGCCCGGTCTGATCAGCCACACGGTCGAGGTCACTCGCGGGGCTGTAGCCGTGGACGACCCCGCGACCACGGTCGTCGACGCCGCCAACCGACGCGCCGCCAGGCAGGCGCACTCGGCGACGCACCTCGTGCATGCGGCGCTGCGCGACACGCTCGGACCGACCGCCACGCAGGCCGGTTCGCTCAACCGTGCCGGGTACATGCGTTTCGACTTCTCGTGGTCTCAGGCTCTCTCGGCCGACACGCGCACCGAGATCGAGGAGATCACCAACCGCGCGGTCAACGACGCCCTCGAGGTCACGACTCGCATCGTGACGCTCGACGAGGCGAAGGAGGCCGGTGCTATGGCGCTCTTCGGCGAGAAGTACGGCGACGTCGTGCGGATGGTCGACATCGGCGGTCCGTGGTCGCGCGAACTCTGCGCGGGCACGCACGTCACCACGAGTGCCGAGATCGGCCTCGTCAGCGTCGTCGGCGAGTCATCGGTCGGCGCGTCGAACCGCCGCATCGAGGCCCTGGTCGGCCAGGACGCGTTCCGCGAGCTCGCTGCAGAACGCGCGCTCGTGTCGCAGCTGACCACCTCGCTCAAGACCCCTCGCGACCAGCTCGCCGAGCGCATCGCGGATCTCTCCGCCAACCTCAAGGCGGCCGAGAAGCGCATCGCCCAGTTCGAGTCCAAGGAGCGCGCGGGCCGTGTCCCGGCCATCGCCGATGCCGCGAACCGCGTCGGCGCGTTCCGTGTGGCCGCGCAGTCGCTCGGTGAGGTGGCGTCGGCCGACGATGTGCGCGAGCTCGTCCTCGGCGTCCGCGACCGTCTCGGTTCCGACCCCGCCGTCGTCGCTCTCGGCGCTGTCGTGAACGGACGCCCGGTGGTGGTCGTCGCGACGAACGATGCCGCGCGCACCGCCGGAGCGAAGGCCGGTGCCCTCGCGAAGCGCGCCGCCTCCGTACTCGGCGGCGGCGGCGGAGGTCGTGACGACGTCGCTCAGGGTGGTGGCACGGATGTCGCCGCTCTGCAGGCAGCCCTCGAGGCCGTGTCGCAGGAGCTGCAGTCAGCGTGAGCGGCTTCCGCCGCGGCGTGCGGCTCGGTGTCGATGTCGGGCGTGCCCGGGTCGGCGTCGCCCGCTGCGATCCGGACGGCATGCTCGCGGTGCCGGTCGAGACCGTGCAGCGCAACGACACGTCGATCGACAGGATCGCCGCGATCGCCGAAGACTTCGACGTGCTCGAGTTCGTGGTCGGGCTGCCGGTCAATCTGCAGGGCGCCGACACCGCGTCGACGACCGACGCTCGCGAGTTCGCCGCGGCTCTGCAGACGCAGACGGGCACTCCCGTCCGGCTCGTCGACGAGCGCCTCAGCACCGTCACCGCACACGCCGCTCTGCGTTCTTCGGGCAGAACACAGAAGAAGTCTCGTAGCATTGTGGATCAGATCGCCGCGGTGATCCTGCTGCAGCAGGCGATCGACACGGAGAAGAGCACCGGAAACCCGCCCGGTGCCACGATTCCGCTCGACGAGGAGTCCCCCCGATAATGCCCGAACGCGAGAGCGCTTCGCCTCAGCACGATCCGGATGCCCGTCTGGGCGATCTGTTCGAGAACCTTCCCGACCCGTCGCCGCAGATCCCGACGGTCGACAACACCCCGCCCGCTCCAGGGTCGCGCCGGGCGGCGCGTGAAGCCGCGGCTGCACAGCCGGGGGCTCCGGCCGGGCCAGCCGGCACCCCCGCGGACCGCTCGTCGTCGGACGATGCGTCGACCAGGGCGATGCCCGCACTGTCCGCGGACGAGCCCGTTGCCGCCCGACTTTCCGAAAGCGAGTCCTCCGTCGGCGAGGCGGCCGCGGACCGAGCCGAATCCGGCTCGGGGTCGGAAGCATCTGCCGGCGCCGCGGTGGGTGCCGCGTCGGGGAGCGCGGCAGCAGGCGGACGCCTCGAAGACCTCTTCCACGCGCATCCGGAACACGAAGCCGGCCACCCAGCGCCCGCGAAGAAGAAGCGCCGCACGGGCTGCCTGGTGGCGCTCGTCATCGTCCTCGCCGTGATCGGCGGCATCGTCGGCGCGGGATTCTGGGCGTGGGGCACCTACGGCGACAAGATCAGCGAGGCGCTCGGATGGGGCGACCCCAAGGACTGGGAGCCCGGGCTCGCATCCGGCGAGGTGCTCGTCACCATCCATGAGGGCGACACCGGCGCTCCCGTGTCCACCGCGCTCTACGAAGCGGGCGTCACGCGCACGGAGGACGTCTTCTACGACTACCTGGTCACCGAGAACGTCGCGGTCACCTTCTATCCGGGCATCTACAGCCTGAAGGAGAAGATGACAGCCGAGGCGGCGCTCGAGGCGCTGCAGGACCCCGCCAACAAACGCGAGAACTCTGCGAGCGTGGGCGAGGGCGCGACCATCGAATCCTCCCTGCCCGACATGGCCGAATCGCTCGGCATGCCCATCGAGGAGCTCCAGGCGGCGGTCGACGCCGACCCTGCGACCTACGGCGTGACCGCGCAGAGCCTCGAGGGGTGGCTGTTCCCGGCCGTCTACACGTTCGATCCGGGGGTCACCGCCACCCAGGTCATCCAGCGGATGGTCGACCGCACGAAGGAATCGCTGACAGAGGCCGGGGTGCCGGCGGAGGACGCTCAACGCGTGCTCACGATCGCCTCGATCATCCAACGTGAGGGCCTCACCGCAGACTTCCCGAAGGTGTCTCGTGTGATCGAGAACCGCCTCGACATCGACATGAAGCTGCAGATGGACTCGACGGCGCAGTACGGCTACGGTTCGCTGCACGAAGGCGTCGTGTCGAGTTCGGCGGAGGCGCTCGAGGACGACAATCCTTGGAACACCTACGTGCACACCGGCCTGCCGGTCACGCCGATCGCGAGCCCGAGCTTCGCTGCGATCGACGCGGCGATGCACCCCGCAGACGGCCCCTGGCTCTACTTCGTGACGACGAACCTCGCCACCGGAGAGACCCAGTTCTCGGTCACCTACGAGGAGCACCTGCAGGGAGTCGAGAAGTGGGAGCAGTGGTGTCAGGAGAACCCCGACGGGGGTTGCTCGGCCGGATGAGCTCCCCGCGGCTCGCAGTCTGGGGCGACCCGATCGCGCACTCCAAGTCTCCGCAGCTGCACGCGGCCGCCTACCGTGCGCTGGGCCTCGATTGGGAGTACACGCGTCGCCAGGTCGACGACGTGGCGTTCGACACGGCTCTGGCCACTCTGGACGATTCGTGGCGGGGGCTCTCGCTCACGATGCCGCTGAAGGAGAAGGCGCACAGCGCGTCGGTCACGCACGACCGCTATGCCGACCTCACCGGAGCAGTGAACACGCTGCTGCTCACCGACGGCATCCGAGGCTTCAACACCGATGTCGGCGGGATCCTCGACGCCCTGGGCGAGCAGGACCTTCGGGGAATCGGTGATGTCCGCATCCTCGGCGCCGGCGCCACGGCATCCTCGGCTCTGGTCGCGTGCGTCGAGGCCGGGGCCCGCACTGTCGATGTGAGGGCGCGCCGTCCCGAACGGGCAGCCGGACTGGTGGCTCTCGGACGGAGACTCGGCGTCTCGATCACGACCTCGACGTTCGATGCCGACGCTGACGATGTCGGGCTCACCGTCGCGACGCTCCCCGGAGGCTCCGCGCTGGACGAGGCGACGTCAGCGCGCCTCAGCGAGAGCGGGGGCGCGCTGTTCGACGTCGCGTACTCACCCTGGCCGTCGGCGCTCGCATCGGTGTGGCGCGGGGGGCGGGCCGTCTCCGGGGAGGCGATGCTGCTGCGTCAGGCCGTGCGCCAGATCCGCATCTTCCTGCACGGAGACCAGAGCGTTCCGCTCCCCTCGGAGGAGGTCGTGGTCGCCGCGATGGAAGCCGTCCTGTAGTCACCGGCCGTCACGCGGCACGATCCGAGGCGAAACGCGTGGGAGACTAGACCAATGCTCCGCGTGCTCACGGCCGGCGAATCGCACGGCCCAGAACTCATTGCCGTCATGGAGGGTCTGCCTTCGGGCGTCCCGGTGTCCTCCGAGGCGATCCAGGCCGATCTCGCACGACGCAAACTCGGCTACGGTCGAGGCTCCCGCATGAAGTTCGAGCAGGACGAGCTGACGATCTCGGGCGGCGTCCGCCACGGCAAGACGCTCGGAAGCCCGATCGCTCTTCGCATCGGCAACACGGAGTGGCCGAAGTGGATCGAGGTCATGAACCCGGAGCCGGTCGAGCTGACAGACAGGTCGCGTGGCCGGAGCGCACCGCTGACCCGCCCGCGGCCGGGACACGCCGATCTCGTCGGCATGCAGAAGTACGACTTCGACGAGGCTCGACCCATCCTCGAACGCGCCAGCGCCCGAGAGACGGCGGCCAGGGTGGCGCTCGGCGCCATCGCGCGGTCGTTCCTCGGCGAGCTGGGCATCCGTCTCGTCAGCCACACCCTCTCGATCGGCCCCGTGCGCGTGCCCGACGGCGCCGCGCTGCCGACCCCGGACGACGTGGACCGGCTGGACGCCGATCTGCTGCGCTGCTTCGACGCGTCGACCTCCGCCCTGATGGTGGCCGAGGTCGATGACGCGAAGAAGGACGGCGACACGCTCGGCGGGATCGTCGAGGTGCTCGCCTACGGTCTTCCGCCCGGACTCGGCTCGCACGTCCACTGGGATCGCCGTCTGGACGCGCGCCTGGCGCAGGCCCTGATGAGCATCCAGGCCATCAAAGGCGTGGAGGTCGGCGACGGCTTCGAGACCACACGACGACGCGGATCCGCGGCTCACGACGAGCTGTTCGCGACGGCAGACGGCATCTCGCGCGGCTCCGACCGCGCCGGAGGCACCGAGGGCGGGATGTCGACGGGAACGGTGTTGCGCGTCCGTGCAGGCATGAAGCCGATCGCCACCGTGCCGCACGCGCTGCGCACGATCGACATCGCGTCCGGCGAGGATGCCACGGCACACCATCAGCGTTCCGACGTGTGCGCCGTGCCTGCGGCAGGCGTCGTGGCCGAGGCCATGGTCGCCGTCGAGCTCGCCAACGCCGTGCTCGAGAAGTTCGGCGGCGACAGCATCGGCGAGACGCGCCGCAACCTCGACGCCTACCTCGCTGCGATCCCGGCCGAGCTGCGGACGACGCCTGCGTCCGAGGCGGCGCTCATCGCGCATGACGAGCGCGGCTGACCAGCTGTCGCTGGTGCTCGTCGGCCCGATGGCGGCGGGCAAGACCAGCGTCGGTCGTCGTGTCGCGCGCAAGCTCGGCGTCCCGTTCGTCGACACGGACAAGCGGGTGGTCGCGGTGCACGGCCCCATCCCCCTGATCTTCGAGGAGCACGGGGAGTCGCATTTCCGCGCGCTCGAACGGGCCGAGGTCGCAGAGGCGCTGCGTGCGGGCGGCGTGATCTCGCTGGGCGGGGGAGCGGTGACCGACCCTGAGACCAGGAGGCTGCTGCTCGACCACCCGGTCGTCTTCCTGACGGTCACCCCCGCAGCGGTGGCTGACCGCATACAGAGCGGCGGCCGACCGCTGCTCGCGGGCGACGACCCTGTCGGGCGATGGACGCAGATCTTCGAAGAACGTCGAGACTGGTATGACGAGGTGGCATCCGTGACGTTCGACACGTCGCGGCGCCCCATGCAGCGCATCGCCGACGACATCGCGGCGTGGAGGAGAGAACTGGGATGACTACGACAACCATCAGTGTGACGTGCGAGAACCCCTACGACATCGCCATCGGTCGGGGGATCCTCGATCAGGTGTCCGCGGCACTCGATCCCGGAGTCCGCAAGGTGCTGGTCGTCCACCCGCCGACCCTGGCCGCGCGTGCGGCAGAGCTTCGTGACAGGCTGCTCGCCGATGTCGAGAACGGTCCGCGGGAGGTCCTGCTCGCCGAGGTGCCCGATGCCGAGCAGGGCAAGCGCATCGAGGTCGCCGCCTTCTGCTGGCAGGTCATGGGGCAGGCTGACTTCACGCGCTCGGACGCGGTCGTCGGATACGGCGGAGGCGCCGTGACCGACCTCGCCGGATTCGTCGCGGCGACCTGGCTTCGCGGCGTGCAGCTCGTGCAGGTGCCCACCACCGTGCTCGGCCTCGTCGATGCCTCCGTGGGCGGCAAGACGGGGATCAACACCGCTGAGGGCAAGAACCTCGTCGGAGCGTTCTGGGCTCCCCGTGCGGTGATCGGCGATCTCGACGAGCTGGCGAGCCTCAGCCCGAACGAGGCGACCGCCGGATTCGCCGAGGTGGTGAAGGCGGGGTTCATCTGGGCACCGGAGATCCTCGACATCATCGAAGCCGATCCGGTGCGCGCCGTCGACTCGACCACACCGGAGTTCCGGCGTGCGGTCGAGCTCGCGATCGACATGAAGGCCCAGGTCGTCTCGGACGACTTCCGCGAGGCGGGGCAGCGCGAGATCCTCAACTACGGCCATACGCTCGGCCACGCCATCGAGCACGCCGAGCGCTACCGCTGGCGGCACGGCGCGGCGATCTCGATCGGCATGCTGTACGCCGCCGAGCTGTCGCGACTCGCGGGGCGACTGTCGGACTCCGCAGCGGAGCGCCACCGCACGATCCTCGAGTCGCTGGGCCTTCCGACCGGCTACCGTGCCGGTGCGTGGCCGCAGCTGCTGGCGACGATGCAGCGCGACAAGAAGAGCCGCGGCGGCATGCTGCGCTTCATCCTTCTCGACGACATCGCGAAGCCCACCGTGCTGCAGGCACCCGATGAGTCGCTGCTCTTCGCCGCCTACCAGGAGATCGGCGAATGACCCGCCGCATCCTGCTCGTGAACGGGCCGAACCTCAACCTGCTCGGCAGTCGCGAGCCCGAGGTCTACGGCACGGCGACGCTCGCCGATGTGGAGCGACTCACCGCTGAGGCGGCCGCAGCCGAGGGCTTCGAGATCCGCGCTGTGCAGAGCAATCACGAGGGTGTGCTGATCGACGAGATCCATGCCGCGCGCGCGGACTGCGCGGCGATCATCATCAATCCGGGCGGGCTCACGCACACGAGCGTGTCGCTGCGCGATGCGCTCACGGGAGTCGCGCTGCCGTTCGCCGAGGTGCACATCTCCGACGTGTACGCACGTGAGGAGTTCCGGCACCACTCGTACCTGCACGATGTCGCTGCGGTGCGGGTCATCGGCGAGGGTGTCGACGGCTACGCGAGCGCTGTGCGGCAGCTCGCAGCGCTGATCCCGTAGAATCGACTCTCGGCCCACCCCAGTCCAGACCGGACGCGAGCGGCCCCCAGACTCGAGAAACGGAAAGTCCAGCGCATGGCATCTACCGCAGACATCAAGAACGGCGTCGTCCTGAGCATCGAGCGGCAGCTCTGGAGCGTCGTCGAGTTCCAGCACGTCAAGCCCGGCAAGGGTGGCGCCTTCGTGCGCACCAAGCTGAAGAACGTCATGACCGGAAAGGTCGTCGACAAGACGTTCAACGCCGGCGCCAAGGTCGAGATCGAGAACGTCGACCGTCGCGACTTCACCTACCTCTACACCGATGGTGACGGGTACGTGTTCATGGACCAGACGGACTACGACCAGATCACGGTCCCCGCTGCGACCGTCGGCGACGCGAAGAACTTCCTGCTCGAGAACCAGCAGGTCACGATCGCGCTCAACAACGGCAACCCGCTGTACATCGATCTCCCCGCGTCCGTGATCCTCGAGATCACCTACAGCGAGCCCGGTGTGCAGGGCGACCGCTCGTCGGCGGGAACGAAGCCGGCCACGCTCGAGACGGGCTACGAGATCCAGGTGCCGCTCTTCGTCGAGACCGGCACCAAGGTCAAGGTCGACACGCGCACCGGCGACTACCTCGGTCGCGAGAAGTAAGGCGTGAGCGCCCGTACGAAAGCGCGCAAGCGCGCACTCGACATCCTGTTCTCCGCCGACGTCCGTGGAGACGAGATCGCGGTGACCCTGGCCGCAGAGGCCAAGCGCGCCGCGAGCGAACCCGCTCGCGAGGCCTCCTGGCTCTACGCCCGTGAGGTGGTGGACGGCATCATCGACCACCACGACGAGATCGACGAGCAGATCACGACCCACAGCCGCGATTGGAGGATCGAGCGCATGCCCGCGGTCGATCGCGCGCTGCTGCGCATAGGCGTCTGGGAGATCCTGTTCAATGACGCGGTGCCGACCGCTGTCGCCATCGATGAGGCGGTCGAACTCGCCAAGGAGTTCTCCACCGACGATTCGGGCGCGTTCGTGCACGGCGTGCTCGCACGCGTCTCTCGCGCGGCCTGAGCGACGACTCGGGACGCGGTCTCCGAGATGTCGGAGGCCGCGGGAAGGATGGGGCCATGCCCGCGCCGCACGTCGATCTTCGCGACCTCATGCAGATCACCGATGTCGGGGGCTACCAGCGCGGTCTCGCGTACTTCCGCGAGGGCAATGTGCTCGACGTGGTGTGGCACGAGGATCTGCTCGAACTCGAGGGCCATGTGCGCGGCAGCTCGGACGCCCAGTATGTGACCGAGATCGTCTTCCTCTCGTCCAACGGGACGAGACGGGTTCGGACGACCCGCTGCACCTGCCCGGTGCGGAGCGGCTGCAAGCACGTGGTCGCCACGCTGCTCGCGTCCAATGTGCACGAGTACTCGCAGCAGGCCGCGGCTCTCCAGCGGCAGCCCGACGCGGAGCAGAAGCCCGCCGCACCGCGCACCGCCGCAGTGGCGTCGTGGCGGACCCTGCTCGACCCTGCGGTGTCGCAGCACCCGCAGCGCCTCGCTCTCGGCATCGAACTGCGTCACCGTGAGTCTCGGAGCGAGAACCACTGGGGGCCGCGCCCCGTCCGGGCGGCGACCGCGCGCGATCTCGCCCGCCCGAGCGGTGAGCTGCTTCTGGCGATCCGCCCGATGATGCGCAGCGCGCAGACCGGTGCATGGATCCAGGGCGGCGCAGGCTGGGATGCGGTCCGTCGCGACGCCTCGCAGTTCGGTCGCGACCAGAACCGCTGGTTCGGGGATCTCCTCAGCATCTCGCGGGACTCGCTGCTCTCCGGCAATGCCGGCGAGTGGCTCGTCCTCGACCAGGTCGAGTCGCCGCTGCTGTGGAGGCACCTCCGATCGGCCACCGACGTCGGAATCCCTCTCGTTCCCAGTCAGAAGAGCGCCTCGGTGCGGATCGCATCCGCGGCCGACGTCTCCGCGAAGATCAGTCGCACCGAGGAGGGTGCTCTGGAGGTCGCCGCCGACGTGCGCATCGACGATCGAGTGATTCCCGCCCGCGAGGTGCATCCGATCGGTCGTACGGGTGTCTACGCGGCGAGCCTCGTGGGTGCGCGGATCGAGGTCGTCCTCGCCGAAGTGTCGTTGAGCGAGCAGACACGTGCCCTGCTCGCGGCCTCCGACCCTATCCTCGTGCCGGCCGACGACGAGCAGGCGTTCATCGCCGACGCCTATCCGCTTCTGGCCCGGCGCAGCACCGTGCGCACGGTCGGGGAGGTCGCGCTTCCCGACGTGCCCGAACCGGAGGCGGTGCTCACGGTCAGCTACGAGCGCGGCGACGTCGTCAGCTACGCATTCGAGTGGTCGTACGGTCCGTTCGGCCGAGTGCCGTTCGCGTGGAATGACGCAGCGGTGCGAGATGCCGAGAGCGAGACGACCAGACGCGCGGCGATCGAGGCGGCATGGCAGGAGTTCCGCACGACGAGCTTCCGCCCGAGCGGTTCGTTCCACGACATCGATGCGGCGGCGTTCATCGCGGAAGGCGTTCCCGCGCTCGAGGCTGTGGGCGTCCGCGTCGAGTCTCACGGAGAACGCAAGGCGTATCGCGAGCTGACGGGGGGTCCTGAGGTCAAAGTCACGACCGTCGAATCGACCGACTCGGACTGGTTCGATCTCGGCATCCTCGTGACGATCGACGGTCGACTCATCCCGTTCGGACCGCTGTTCACGGCGCTGAGCAGGGGGCGCAAGAAGCTGCTCCTCTCCGACGGCGGCTACTTCTCGCTCAACCACCCGTCGCTGGATCGTCTGCGTGATCTCATCGAGGAGGCGGGCGAGCTCGACGAGTGGGAGACCGGTCCGCGCATCAGCCGCTACCAGACCGATCTGTGGGAGGAGTTCGAAGACCTCGCCGACGAGGCCCAGCCGGCTGTCAGCTGGCGCGCCACGGCCGACGGGCTCCGTCAGGCCACGGGGGTTCCGCCGACGCCCGTTCCTGCGGGAGTGCAGGCCGATCTCCGCCGTTATCAGAAGGCCGGCTTCGACTGGCTTGTCTTTCTGTGGCGTCACCGACTGGGCGGGATCCTCGCCGACGACATGGGTCTGGGCAAGACCCTGCAGCTCCTCACGTTCGTCCAGCACACGCGGGATGCCGGCGAGACGAGACCGTTCCTGGTGCTGGCCCCCACGTCTGTCCTGAGCACCTGGCGGTCGGAGGCGGCCCGATTCACTCCCGGGCTTCGTGTCTCCATCGTCGACAGCACGAGCGGGAAACGGGCCGACGTCCTGAGGGCGGCGGCCCGGTCGAGCGATCTCGTCGTCAGCTCGTACACGGTCGCCCGACTCGACGAGGAGGAGTTCCGCGAGATCGAGTGGGCCGGACTGATCCTCGATGAGGCCCAGTTCGTCAAGAACCCCAAGACGCGGCTCCACCGCGCCATCTCGACATTTCATGCCGACGTCACGTACGCGGTCACGGGAACCCCGATGGAGAACAGCCTCTCCGAGCTGTGGTCGCTGCTCAAGCTCGCCGCCCCCGGCCTGTTCCCTTCGGCTCGGAAGTTCAAGGACCGCTACATCCAGCCGATCGAGAAGGGCAAGGTGCCCGAGAACGAGGAGGGCGGCGAGTACCGCGCGCGGCGCCTCGCTCAGCTGCGTCGTCGAGTGAGACCCCTGATGCTGCGACGTACCAAGGAGCTCGTCGCTCCCGACCTGCCGGCGAAGCAGGAGCAACTGCTCGAGGTCGAGCTGAGTCCGGCGCACAGGGCCCTCTACGACGTCGTGCTGCAGCGCGAACGGCAGAAGGTCCTGGGGCTGATCGACGACCTCGATCGCAACCGCTTCATCGTGTTCCGCTCGCTCACCCTGCTGCGCATGCTGAGTCTCGCTCCCGCGCTGGTCGACGAGGCCGACGCCGAGATCGGGTCGAGCAAGCTCGACACACTGCTCGAGCGCGTCGCCGAACTGCAGGCCGAAGGGCACCGTGCTCTGGTCTTCAGCCAGTTCACGTCGTTCCTCGACCTCGCGGCTGCCCGGCTCGAGGCCGCCGGCATCCCGTATGCGCATCTCGACGGCTCGACGCGCCGCAGAGAGCAGGTGATCGACGGCTTCAAGTCGGGGGAGCAGCCGGTCTTCCTCATCAGCTTGAAGGCGGGTGGGTTCGGACTCACGCTGACGGAAGCCGACTACGTGTTCCTCCTCGATCCGTGGTGGAATCCCGCGGCCGAGGAGCAGGCGATCGACCGGACGCACCGCATCGGTCAGACCAATCAGGTGTTCGTCTACCGGATGATCTCGACCGGCACGATCGAGGAGAAGGTGCTCGAGCTGCAGCGCCGCAAGGCCAGGCTCTTCACCGCGGTGATGGACGACGACGAGCTGTTCGCGCAGTCCCTCACCGCAGACGACATCAAGGGTCTGTTCGACGGCGCGTGATTTCTCCCGGCCGGGTCACCGCGTCCGCCCAGGACCCCGTCGGTAGAATCGAACGGTTCACTTCAGGAGGAATGCATGCGGATCACGGGACTCGGCCACGCCGGGATGTTCATCGAGACGGTCGGCGGGAACATCATCTGCGACCCGGTTCTCGGGCCCTCGTTCTTCGGCTCGTGGTTCCCGTTCCCCGACAACCGCGGGCTCGACTGGGAGCGTTTCGGACGCGAAGCGGACTTCCTGTACATCTCGCACCGGCACCGCGACCACTTCGATCCCCGGCTCCTCGAGCGCTACATCCGCAAGGACATCGAGGTGCTGCTGCCCGAGTACCCGATCGATGACCTCGAGCAGGACATCAGGGCGCTGGGCTACACGAACATCACCTACGCCCCGGCCGGCGAGATCATCGAGCGCGGCGATCTGAAGATCATGATCACTCCGCTGCGCGCTCCGAGCGACGGACCCATCGGAGACTCGTCGCTGAGCGTCGACGACGGCACCGGCTCGGTGCTCAACCAGAACGACTCGCACCCTCTCGATCTCGACACGTTGCTGCACTTCGGCAAGCCCGACGCGTACTTCACGCAGGTCTCGGGTGCGATCTGGTGGCCCATGGTCTATGACCTGCCGCTGGATGCGAAGCAGAACTTCGCGAAGCTCAAGCGCGACGCGCAGAACAAGCGGGCGATGTACTACATCGACAAGGTGGACGCGCCTCACGTCTTCCCGATGGCCGGTCCGCCGATGTTCCTGCGCGACGAGCTCTTCGATTTCAACGGCGTCGGGCGCAACGGCGAATCGATCTTCACCGACCAGAAGCAGTTCCTGGCCCACATGAAGGAGCTCTCGCCCCAGTACGACGGACATCTGTTCGTGCCGGGCACGGTGGTCACCGTCGAGAGCGGCTCCGTGTCCACCGAGCAGTCGCTCTACACCGAGGCCGAGCTCGCCCACATCTTCGACGAGAAGTGGGACTACCTCGAGGAGCAGCGCGCCTCCCGACAGCGGGAGATCCGTGACGAGGAGGCGTCGCGCGCCGAGGTCATGCCCGCCGCCGAGATGCTCGAGGAGCTGAAGACCTGGTGGGAGCCGCTGCTGAAGAAGTCGCGCACGATCCGACTCGGAGTCGGGGGATGCGTGCGCTTCAGGATCGGCGACCTCGACATGGTCGTGGACTTCCCCCGCGCGAAGGTTCGCGAGTACGCAGGCGAGGAGTGCATCTACTGGTACACGATCCCCGCTGACCTCGTCTCGACGAACATCCGCGACCACGAGATCGACTGGTCGAACTCGATCTTCCTCTCGATGCAGTTCGAGGTGGGGCGCAGCGGAAAGTTCAACGAGTTCCTCACGACATTCCTCAAGTGCCTCTCGGTCGATCGCATCGAGTACGTCGAGAACTGGTATCAGGAGCAGACGGACCAGACCGAGGATGCCGAGATCGGCGATTGGGTCGTGCAGCGTCGCTGCCCCCACCTGCGCGCCGACCTGACCAAGACCGGAAAGGTCGACGACGACGGCATCCTGACCTGCAGCATGCACGACTGGAAGTGGGACCTCAACACAGGCCGCTGCCTATCGACGAGCGGCCACCCGATCCGCTCCACGAAGATCGACGAGGTCACCGACGCAGTGCTTCGCGAGGCCAGCTGACGTGGTTCGTTCCTCGCACCCGCACGGATCGGGGCGCGACGCTCGAACGCCGATGCCGATGTTCACGGGGCCTCTCCGCGGGGCTCGATGGATCACCCGCTCCACGCCGGAACGGCTGATCCGGGTGGCCGTGGAATTCCTCGAGGACGCCGGTTTCGAGCAACGGCACGATGGCTTCGACGAGAAGCTGAGAGGCCGCGGATCCGAGTGGACGGCCGTCGCGCTGGAGATCGGGGACGAGGAGAAGTCGAAGAGGCGCGCACTGCTCGGGCTCGTGATCGACGAACTCCCGTTCCCCGTCCCCCGGGCGTTCCAGCGTGTGCTGTCGCCGACGCTGGCCGTCGTCGCGTCCCGTCCCGTCGGACCCCTCGTGTCGGAGCTGATCGTCTTTCCCCACACCTCGCGTCGCGGTGCGCCGCCCTACTCGAGAGCCGCGGCTCCTCGCGTGCGCGACGCCCTCGAGCAGATCACCGCGGCAGCGGGCCTGGAAGGCGCGATGCTCTCGCACGAATCGCTCGCCGGAGTCCCGGATGACGGTTCCCCCGTCTCGCAGGCGGTCGTCCGAGAGGTCCTGGGCTGGCACTGACGCACGCTAGACTGGTGCCATCAAGCAACCTTTAACACCGTCCTGTGAGGCGGAGAAGGGAGCGGCCGATGTCTGCACGAACCGTGCTGCACGAAGCCGATATCTCGCGGGCTCTCACCCGTATCGCGCACGAGATCCTCGAATCCAATCGAGGGGCTGAGAACCTCGTCCTGCTGGGCATTCCGACCCGCGGCGTCACTCTCGCCCACCGCCTGTCCGCAGCGATCGGCGCCATCGCGCAGACCACCGTTCCGGTGGGGGCTTTGGACGTCACGCTCTTCCGTGACGACCTCGCCTCGCAGCCGACGCGTTCTCCGCGGCCCACGGACATCCCTGCCGGCGGGATCGACGGCAGGACCGTCGTCCTCGTCGACGACGTGCTGTTCTCGGGCCGCAGCATCCGCGCCGCACTCGACGCGCTGCAGTCGATCGGTCGCCCGTCGATCGTCCGCCTCGCGATCCTCGTCGATCGCGGCCACCGGGAACTCCCGATCCGCCCCGACTTCGTCGGCAAGAACATCCCGTCGTCTCGCCAGGAGCGCGTCAACGTCCGGCTGACCGAGCACGACGGCACCGAAGAGGTGACGATCGAAGCATGAGACACCTGCTGGATACCCGCACCCTCGACCGAGAGTCGGCTCTGCGCATCCTCGATGTCGCCGAGGACATGTCCGACACCCAGTCGCGCGAGGTCAAGAAGCTTCCGACCCTTCGCGGCAAGACGGTCGTGAATCTGTTCTTCGAGGACTCGACCCGCACCCGCATCTCCTTCGAAGCCGCTGCGAAGCGCCTCTCAGCCGATGTGATCAACTTCGCAGCCAAGGGCTCGAGCGTGTCGAAGGGCGAGAGCCTCAAGGACACCGCCCAGACGCTGCAGGCGATGGGAGCGGATGCGGTCGTCATCCGCCATCCCGCCTCCGGCGCCCCGCAGACCCTCGCGACCAGCGGGTGGATCTCCGCCGGAGTCGTGAACGCCGGCGACGGCACGCACGAGCATCCGACCCAGGCTCTCCTCGACGCGTTCACGATCCGCAAACGGCGCTTCGGCGCCGACAGCCGCGGTCGTGATCTCGCCGGCATCCGGGTCGTGATCGTCGGCGACGTGCTCCACTCCCGCGTCGCACGGTCGAACGTCTGGCTGCTCGCCACGCTCGGCGCCGAGGTCACCCTCGTCGCGCCGCCCACCCTGGTGCCGCAGAACGTCTCGCTCTGGCCTGCGAAGGTCGTCTACGACCTCGATCAGGCTCTGGCGGACGGTCCGGACGCCGTGATGATGCTCCGCATCCAGCTCGAACGGATGAGCGCTGCATATTTCCCCACTGAGCGGGAGTATTCCAGGCGATGGGGTCTGGACGCACTGCGTGTGGCCGGCCTTCCGGACGGTAGCATTGTGATGCACCCCGGACCCATGAACCGAGGGTTGGAGATATCCTCCGAAGCCGCAGATTCCCCGCGCTCGACAGTGCTGGAACAGGTGACGAACGGGGTGTCCATCCGCATGGCGGTGCTGTACCTGCTCCTTGCAGGAGAACGAGACGACGAACGAGGGGGAGACCAGTGAGCGAGACCCTCGTCATCACCGGAGCACAGCTTCTCGGTGCCGAGCGCGCCGACATCATCGTGGAGAACGGGCAGATCTCCGAGATCGGCACCGGACTGAGCCGCTCCGGTGCGCGAGTCATCGACGCCGACGGCCTGGTGGCCCTTCCCGGACTCGTCGACCTGCACACCCACCTCCGGGAGCCGGGCTACGAAGCCTCCGAGACGATCCTCACCGGGACCCGTGCTGCGGCGGCAGGCGGGTTCACGGCGGTGTTCGCGATGCCGAACACCTCGCCGGTCGCGGACACGGCCGGTGTGGTCGAGCAGGAGCTCGCCCTGGGCGAGGCCGCCGGGTACGCCACCGTGCAGCCCATCGGCGCCGTCACCGTGGGGCAGAAGGGCGAGCGCCTCGCCGAACTCGGTGCGATGGCCACCTCGCGCGCCCAGGTGCGCGTCTTCAGCGACGACGGCTTCTGCGTCTTCGATCCGCTGATCATGCGGCGCGCACTCGAGTATGTGAAGTCGTTCGACGGAGTCATCGCGCAGCACGCTCAGGATCCACGCCTCACCGAGGGCGCCCAGATGAACGAGGGCACAGTGTCGGCCGAGCTCGGACTCGCCGGATGGCCCGCGGTCGCGGAGGAGTCGATCATCGCTCGCGATGTGCTCCTCGCGGAGCATGTCGGATCCCGACTGCACGTGTGCCACCTGTCGACCGCAGGCTCTGTCGACATCATCCGCTGGGCGAAGAAGCGGGGGATCAACGTCACGGCCGAGGTCACCCCGCACCACCTCCTGCTCACCGATGAACTGGTGCGCGGCTACGACGCCCGCTACAAGGTCAACCCGCCGCTGCGCCGTGCGGAAGACGTCATGGCGGTGCGCGAGGGCCTCGCCGACGGCACCATCGACATCGTGGCGACCGATCACGCCCCGCACCCGAGCGAGCACAAGTCGTGCGAGTGGCAGGCCGCAGCCAACGGCATGGTCGGACTCGAGAGCGCCCTGCGCGTCGTGCACCAGTCGATGGTGCAGACCGGCCTGATCGGCTGGGAGGACGTCGCCCGGGTGATGAGTGCGGCCCCCGCACGGATCGGACGTCTGTCCGATCATGGGCTGCCCCTGCAGGCCGGTGCTGCTGCGCAGATCACCCTCTACGACCCGTCCGCCGCCGGCGTCTTCACCGAATCCGACCTGCACGGTCGGAGTGTGAACTCGCCGTACCTCGGTCGCGACCTCCCCGGCCGCGTCGAGTTCACGATCCACCGCGGGCTGCTGACGGTCGACGGCGGATCCGTGGTCGAGGAGCTGAACGCATGAGCACGCGCGACATCGCCATCGCGATCACGATCGCCGTGGCGGCACTCGTCCTGGTCGCCATGTTCACGGCGTGGCGCCGACGACTCCGACGCGACTCGGGTCTGGCGGCTCCCTTGGGCGTGCCGGAGCATGCGGAGGTCCTCGACCGTCACGAGGTGCTCTACGTCTCGACGACGAAGCACGATCAGCCGCTGGAGCGCCTCGCCATCCGGCCGCTCGCCTATCGCGCCAGGGGAGAGGCTGCGGTCACCGATCGCGGACTCGCACTCTGCCTCGACGGTGCGCCGACCGTCTTCCTCGCCTCTGCACGACTCGCGAGCGTCGACCGCGCCACGGTGACGATCGACCGCGTCGTCGAACCGGGTGGACTCGTCCGCGTCGCCTGGAATGCGGACGACGACACGATCGTCGACTCGTATCTCCGGGTCACCGACGGCGATCCCCAGAACTTCATCTCAGAACTGCAGCGCCTCGTCCCCGCCACGGACGACAGCGCCGCCCCCGACACAGGAGCAACGTCATGACAGCCCTCCCCGAACCCGCCGTCCTCGTCCTCGAAGACGGGACCCGCCACGTCGGCCGTGCATACGGCGCGCTGGGCACCACCTTCGGCGAGGTCGTCTTCTCGACCGGCATGTCCGGATACCAGGAGACGCTCACCGACCCGTCGTACGCGGGCCAGATCGTCCTGCAGACGGCCCCGCACATCGGCAACACCGGCATGAACGACGAGGACCCCGAGTCCCGTCGCATCTGGGTCGCCGGCTACATCGTGCGCGACCCCTCACGAGTCGTCTCGAACTGGCGTGCGACCGCTTCCCTGGACGAGATCCTCGAGCGGGACGGCATCGTCGGCATCAGCGGCATCGACACCCGATCGATCACGCGGCACATCCGCTCTGCCGGGTCTATGCGCGGCGGTGTCTTCTCGGGCGAGGCCGCGCAGATCGACGCCGACGAGCAGCTGCGCCTCGTGCGCGAGGCGCCTCAGATGGCCGGCCAGAACCTCTCGGCGCAGGTCTCGGTCGACGTCGCCACGGTCACGACGGCGATGGGGGAGCGGGTCGGCAATCTCGCCGTCCTCGACCTCGGCGTCAAGCAGGCCACGATCGACAACCTGGCGGCCCGTGGCTTCGAGGTGCACGTCCTGCCTCAGAACGTCACGATCGATGACATCCGTGCGATCGATCCCGTCGCCGTCTTCTACTCGAACGGCCCTGGCGACCCCGCAGCCTCCGGCGACCACGTCGAGCTGCTGCGCTCGGTGCTCGACGACGGGCTGCCCTTCTTCGGCATCTGCTTCGGCAACCAGCTGCTCGGCAGGGCGCTGGGTCTCGGCACCTACAAGCTGCCGTTCGGGCACCGCGGCATCAACCAGCCCGTACTCGACAAGTCCACCGGACGCGTCGAGATCACCGCGCACAACCACGGGTTCGCCGTGGAGGCGCCGCTGGAGGGCTCGTTCGACAGCCCCCACGGCTACGGCAAGGTCGAGGTCAGTCACATCGGCCTGAACGACAACGTGGTCGAGGGCCTCCGCGCTCTCGACATCCCGGCGTTCTCGGTGCAGTACCACCCGGAGGCTGCGGCCGGACCGCACGACGCCAACTATCTCTTCGACCGGTTCCGTGACATGGTCATCGCCAGCAAGAAGGACACCAAGTAATGCCCAAGCGCGACGACATCAACTCCGTTCTCGTCATCGGCTCCGGCCCGATCGTCATCGGTCAGGCGTGCGAGTTCGACTACTCCGGCACCCAGGCCTGCCGCGTCCTGCGCGAGGAGGGCGTGAGGGTCATCCTGGTCAACTCCAACCCGGCGACGATCATGACCGACCCCGACTTCGCCGACGCGACGTACATCGAGCCGATCACCTGGCAGGTCATCGAGACGATCATCGCGAAGGAGCGTCCCGACGCGATCCTGCCGACCCTCGGCGGGCAGACGGCCCTGAACGCCGCGATCGAGCTGCACAACCACGGCATCCTCGAGAAGTACGACGTCGAGCTGATCGGTGCGAGCTTCGAAGCCATCAACAAGGGCGAGGACCGCCAGATCTTCAAGCAGCTCGTCCTCGATGCCGGCGCCGACGTCGCCCGCAGCATCATCGCGCACACCATGGACGACCTGCTCGAGGGAGCGGCCGAGCTGGGCTACCCGCTCGTCGTGCGCCCCTCGTTCACGATGGGCGGTCTCGGGTCCGGCTTCGCCTACGACGAGGCGGATCTGCGTCGCATCGGCGGTGCCGGTCTGCGCGACTCTCCGACCACGGAGGTGCTCCTGGAGGAGTCGATCCTCGGCTGGAAGGAGTACGAGCTCGAGCTCATGCGCGACACCGCCGACAACACGGTGGTCGTCTGCTCGATCGAGAACGTCGACCCCGTCGGCGTGCACACGGGCGACTCGATCACCGTGGCTCCCGCTCTGACGCTCACGGACCGCGAATACCAGAAGCTCCGCGACATCGGCATCGACATCATCCGCGCGGTGGGCGTCGACACCGGTGGCTGCAACATCCAGTTCGCCATCGACCCGAGCAACGGGCGCATCATCGTCATCGAGATGAACCCGCGCGTCTCGCGCTCGAGCGCCCTGGCCTCCAAGGCCACGGGGTTCCCGATCGCGAAGCTCGCCGCGAAGCTGGCGCTCGGCTACCGTCTCGATGAGATCCCCAACGACATCACGGGTGTCACCCCCGCGAGCTTCGAGCCCACGCTCGACTATGTCGTCGTCAAGGTGCCGCGGTTCGCGTTCGAGAAGTTCCCGGCCGCTGACGCGACCCTGACGACCACCATGAAGTCGGTCGGCGAGGCGATGGCGATCGGCCGCAACTACGCGACCGCGCTGCAGAAGGCGCTCCGCTCGCTCGAGAAGCGCGGTTCGAGCTTCCACTGGGGCGCGGAGAGCCGTTCCGTCGACGAGCTGCTCGAGATCTCGAAGGTCCCGACGGACGGTCGGATCGTCACCCTCCAGCAGGCGCTGCGCAAGGGCGCGACGGTCGAGCAGGCGTTCGAGGCGACTGCGATCGATCCCTGGTTCATCGACCAGATCGTCCTGATCAACGAGGTCGCCGAGATCGTGCGCACGGCACCGGAGCTCGACGCGGCCACGCTGCGCTACGCCAAGGAGCACGGCTTCTCCGACGCGCAGATCGCGGAGCTCCGCGGCGAGAAGGAAGCGGAGATCCGCGGCGTGCGCCACGGACTCGGCATCCGTCCGGTGTTCAAGACCGTCGACACCTGCGCCGGCGAGTTCCCGGCTCTCACGCCGTACCACTACTCGAGCTACGACTTCGAGACCGAGGTCACACCGTCCGATCGCACCAAGGTCGTGATCATCGGATCGGGTCCGAACCGCATCGGTCAGGGCGTCGAGTTCGACTACTCGTGCGTGCACGCGTCGTTCGCCCTCTCGGATGCCGGCTTCGAGACCATCATGGTCAACTGCAACCCCGAGACGGTGTCCACCGACTACGACACGTCCGACCGGCTCTACTTCGAGCCGCTCACGCTGGAGGACGTGCTGGAGGTGCTCGACGCGGAAGCCGCGAGCGGCACCATCCTCGGAGTCGTCTGCCAGCTCGGCGGCCAGACGCCGCTGGGGCTCGCAAAGGGCATCGAGGCAGCCGGCTACCAGGTGCTCGGCACCAGCCCGGAGGCCATCGACATCGCCGAGGAGCGCGAGCTGTTCTCGCAGCTGCTCGACACGGCAGGCCTCATCGCCCCGCGCCACGGCACCGCTGTGGACGCGGACGGCGCGGTGGCCGTCGCCGAGGAGATCGGATACCCGGTGCTCGTGCGTCCGAGCTTCGTGCTCGGCGGACGCGGCATGGAGATCGTCTACAGCTCCGAGTCGCTGCGCGAGTACTTCGTGCGCACGGCGGGCGAGGTCATCATCGAGGAGGGCAAGCCCCTGCTCGTCGATCGCTTCCTCGATGACGCGATCGAGCTCGATGTCGACGCCCTCTACGACGGCACCGAACTGTTCATCGGCGGCGTGATGGAGCACCTCGAAGAGGCCGGCATCCACTCGGGCGACTCGAGCTGCACCCTTCCGCCCGTCTCGCTCGGCCGCACCGACATCGACCGGGTGCGGGAGGCGACACTCGCGATCGCGAAGGGCGTGGGCGTCCGTGGCCTGCTCAACGTGCAGTTCGCGATCAGCGCCGGCGTCCTCTACGTGATCGAGGCGAACCCGCGCGCGAGCCGCACCGTGCCCTTCGTCTCGAAGGCGCTGGGCATCCCGATGGCCAAGGCCGCGAGCCGTGTGATGGTGGGGTCGACGATCGCGGAGCTCCGCGCCGAGGGCATGCTGCCCGAGCAGGACGGCTCGCGAGTGCCCCTCGACGCCCCCGTCTCGGTCAAGGAGGCCGTGCTTCCGTTCAAGCGGTTCCGTACGGCCGACGGCAAGACCGTCGACTCGATCCTCGGCCCGGAGATGCGCTCGACCGGCGAGGTCATGGGCATCGACCGCGACTTCCCGACCGCGTTCGCCAAGAGCCAGGCGGCCGCGTACGGCGGAATGCCGACCTCCGGCACGGTGTTCATCTCGGTAGCGGACTCCGACAAGCGCGCCGTGATCCTGCCGGCGCATCGCCTGCAGCAGCTGGGGTTCACGATCGTGGCCACCGAGGGCACTGCCGAGATCCTCTCGCGCAACGGCATCGCGGTGACGGTGGTCGAGAAGTACAGCGAGACCCAGGAGTCCGGCGCGACGAACATCGTCGACCTCATCAACGACGGCTCGATCGACATCGTCGTGAACACGCCGTCCGGGGGCGCGGCGCGTGCAGACGGCTATGAGATCCGGGCGGCGGCTGTCGCGGCCGACAAGGCGCTGTTCACCACGATGGCGGTGCTCGGCGCCGCCGTGAGCGGTATGGACGCAGCGCACGAGGGCTTCCAGGTGAAGAGCCTGCAGGAGTACGCCCTCGACCGGAAGGCCGCAGTGTGAGCGCACGCTTCGGCGAACGGGTCCGTGTCGCCCTCGCGGCGCACGGCCCGCTGTGCGTGGGCATCGACCCGCACGCCGCCCTGCTCGGATCTTGGGGCCTCGGCGACGACGCCTCGGGCGTCCGGGAGTTCGGGCTGCGCACGGTCGAGGCCGCGGCGGGCCGTGCCGCGATCGTGAAGCCTCAGGTGTCGTTCTTCGAGCGCTTCGGATCCGCAGGATTCGCGGCGCTCGAAGAGGTCATCGCAGCTGCGAGGGACGCCGGCCTCCTCGTGATCGCGGATGCCAAGCGCGGCGACATCGGGTCGACCATGGACGCCTACGCGGCTGCCTGGCTCACCCCGGGGTCTCCGCTCGAGGCCGACGCCCTCACCGTGAACCCGTTCCTGGGTGTCGGCGCGCTCGACGGCGCCTTCGCCCTCGCCGATCAGCACGACAAGGGTCTGTTCGTGCTGGCTGCCACGAGCAACCCCGAAGCCGAGGTCCTGCAGCGCTCGATCTCCGAGACCGGCCGTGCCGTCTCGGCGGACATCGTCTCGGTGGTCTCGGCGCGCAACACCGAGCACACGCCCGCAGGGGAGTGGGGGAGCTTCGGCTTCGTCATCGGCGCGACCGTGGACTGGACGGATGCCGGCATCGCCGCCTTCGCACCGGTGGCACCCATCCTCGCTCCGGGATTCGGCACGCAGGGTGCGACGCCGTCAGACCTGCACCGCCGGTTCGGTTCGATGAGCGCCGCCGTCATCGCGAGCGAGAGCCGCAGCATCCTCTCGGCCGGACCCGCCGGTCTCGCCGCCGCCATCGACGCCCGCGTCGCAGAGTACAGGGAGGCCGGCCGTGGCTGAGTCCCGTCCCGTCCCCGAGGTCGACCGCGCTGCCGCCGCACGCAAGGCGGTCGAACGACGCCGCGCCCGCGCATCGCTCAAGCGCGATCTGACCACGCGTGTCGTCACACCGCAGGCCGTGCTCGAGCGGGCGACCGCAGACCCGGACTCGGTCGAGGGGTCCATGCGCATCACGGACTTCCTGCTCGCTCTCCCCGCGATCGGCGCGGGCAAGCGCGACCGCATCCTGGCAGAGCTGCACATCTCGCCGGTCAAGCGACTGGGAGGGCTCGGCGTCCGCCAGCGGGTGGCGCTCTCGCAGTGGCTCGACGCGCGCTTCCCGCTGCTCGAGCCGCGTGGCGCACGAAGCCGTCTGCTCGTGCTCGCCGGGCCCACGGCAGTCGGCAAGGGCACCGTCGCCGCCCACATCCGTGAGCACAACCCCGAGATCCATCTGTCGGTCTCGGCGACGACGCGCGCACCGCGACCTGGCGAGATCGATGGCGTGCACTACTACTTCGTCGACGATGCGGAGTTCGACCGTCTGATCGCCGACGACGAACTCCTGGAGTACGCCGTCGTCCACAACAAGTCGCGCTACGGCACGCCGCGGGCTCCGATCGACGCCGCTCTCGCTGCAGGCAAGACCGTGCTGCTCGAGATCGACCTGCAGGGCGCGCGCCAGGTGCGCAAGGCGGAGCCTGCAGCCACGCTCATCTTCCTGCTGCCTCCGACCTGGGACGAACTCGTCCAGCGGCTGGTCGGACGAGGCACGGAGGGCGCGGAGGAACGCGCTCGCAGACTGCGCACCGCGAAGGTCGAATTGGCAGCGCAGAACGAGTTCGACCACCTCATCGTGAACGAGGACGTCGCCGCTGCGGCCGCGGAGGTCGTAGAATTGTCTTCGAGCTCTGCGCGCTGAGCGTCTTCGCGCGCCCGCTTCACCGTCTTCGCGACGATCCCGTCGCCTGATCAGGAGGTCCCACCATGGCCGGACACCACACCAACGGAATCATCGATCCCCCCATCGACAACCTGCTCGACCGGGTCGACTCGAAGTACGAGCTCGTGATCTACGCCGCCAAGCGCGCCCGTCAGATCAACGACTACTACTCCGACCTCCACGAGGGCAACCTGTTCGACAACGTCGGGCCGCTCGTCGACTCGTCCGTCGAGGACAAGCCGCTGACCATCGCTCTGCACGAGATCAACGAGGACAAGCTCCGCCTCCGTCACGCCGAGTGACGTCCGATGACCGCACCGCCGACTGATGTCGGCGGTGCGGTCCATCATGGGAGCCACCCCCTTCCTGCTGTCCGATTCCGTTCTGGAGCCCTGATGAGCGCGCTGCGTCTGTTCACGTCCGAGTCCGTCACCGAGGGGCACCCCGACAAGATCTGCGACCAGATCTCGGACAGCATCCTCGACGGACTCATCGCGAAAGACCCCGGCTCCCGGGTGGCCGTCGAGACGCTGGTGACCACCGGTCTCGTCCACGTCGCCGGCGAGATCCGCACCGAGGCGTACGTCGACATCCCGACGATCGTCCGCCAGGTGGTCAACGGCATCGGCTACACCTCGAGCGAGACCGGCTTCGACGGAGACTCCTGCGGTGTGAGCATCTCGGTGGGAGAGCAGTCGACCGACATCGCCCACGGCGTCGACAACGCCCAGGAGCACCGTGACGGGGGCTCCAGCGATCCTCTCGACGGCCTCGGCGCTGGCGACCAGGGCATCATGTTCGGCTTCGCGACGAACGAGACCCCGCAGCTCATGCCCATGGCTGCGTGGACCGCGCATCGCATCGCGGAGCGGCTCAGCGAGGTCCGACGATCGGGTGCGCTGCCGTTCCTGCGCCCGGACGGCAAGACCCAGGTCACTCTCGGATATGAGGGCTTCACCCCCAAGACCGTGGATGCCGTCGTGCTGTCGACCCAGCACCACCCCGACATCTCGCAGGACGACCTCAAGGCTCAGGTGCGCGAGCACGTGATCGATCCGATCCTGGCCTCCACGGGGCTCGATCTCGGCGACCTCACGTACTACATCAACCCCGCCGGTCCGTTCGTGACGGGCGGCCCCAAGGGCGATGCCGGACTCACCGGACGCAAGATCATCATCGACACCTACGGCGGAGCGGCGCGACATGGTGGCGGTGCCTTCAGCGGCAAGGACCCGTCGAAGGTCGACCGCTCCGGCGCCTATGCCACGCGCTGGGTGGCCAAGAACGCGGTCGCCGCAGGACTCGCCGACCGTCTCGAGGTCCAGGTCGCCTACGCGATCGGGGTCGCTCGTCCGGTCGGTCTCTACGTCGAGACATTCGGCACGGGCAAGGTGTCCGACGAGGTGATCACGCGCGCCATCGACGAGGTCTTCGATCTGCGTCCCCAGGCGATCATCGAGCAGCTCGACCTCCTGCGCCCGATCTACGCGCAGACCGCCGCCTACGGGCACTTCGGACGGGAGCTGCCGGAGTTCACGTGGGAGCGCACCGACCGCGCGGAAGAGCTACGGCGCGCTGCAGGACTCTGAGGGCCGCATGCCTGATGGCGTCCCTTCTCCTCTGACATCGCAGAGTCGGAGGATCGCGCGCGTGCTCTTGGACTCGCCGCTTCCACAGTTGGATCGTCTCTTCGACTACGCCGTGCCTGCGGAGCTCGGAGACGTCCCTCTGGGCGTGCGCGTGCGTGTGCCCCTGCGTACCGCCGGTCGTGTCATCGACGGCTACGTCGTCGAACTCGACACCGAACACGATGGCGACAGGCCACTGTCCGAGGTCGACAGCGTCGTATCCCCTGTGGCGGTGCTTCCGGAGCGTCTCTACCGCCTCGCGCGCCGCGCCGCCGATCGCGCTGCGGGCTCCGCCTCCGACGTCCTGCGGCTCGTCATCCCGAAGCGCCAGGTGCGGGTGGAGAAGGCCTGGAGCGACGACTCCCCGAAGCTCGCCCCATCAGACGAAGCGCTCTCGGCCGCATCCGAGCTGATCGCGTCCTACGACTCGCTCGCCGATGTGCTCGATGCGGGCGGCCGGGCCGCGGTCGAGGCGATCCCCGTGCGCCATCATGACGATCCCGGGTGGGCGGCTCTTCTCGCGTCCGCAGCGGCGCGGACGCTGGCAGCAGGCCGTTCGAGTGTTCTCGTCGTGCCTGACCACCGCGACCTCGATCAGCTGCTCGCCGCTCTCGGCTCGTATGTCCCTGACCAGGCCGTCGTGCGCTTCGACTCGCGCCAGACGAACCCCGATCGGTACCGCGCGTTCCTGCGCTCGCTCGAGGACGCGCCGTGCATCGTGGTGGGCAATCGTTCTGCGGTGTACGCGCCGGTTCGTGCGGGCGTCGTCGCTGTGTGGGACGACGGCGATCCTCTCCTCGGCGAGCCGCTCGCGCCGTACATCAACGCACGGGATGCTGCTCTCCTCCGTCAGGAGCAGGAGGGATCCGCACTGCTGTTCGTCGGCCACACCCGCACCACCGACGTCGAACGCCTCGTCGCCCACGGATGGCTGCAGGATGTCCGGGCCGCGCGTCGGGTGCTGCCGCGCGTGATCCTCAGCACACCACAGGAGATGGATGCTCCGACTGCACAGCGGATGCCGTCGTCCGCGTTCCTCTCCGCGCGCAATGCCGCAGCCGAGGGACCGGTGCTGGTGCAGGTGTCACGACCGGGGTTCGCCCCGTCGCTGGTCTGCGCCGAATGCCGGGCGCCTGCACGGTGCGCCCACTGCGGCGGACCGCTCGGAGCCAAGCACCGTGGTGCCGTGCCGGTGTGCGCCTGGTGCGGCAGGGGAGCCCGAGCGTGGGCGTGCCCGACGTGCTCGTCGACCAAGCTGCGCCTCGCCTCCTCGGGCAGCGAGCGGACGGCGGATGAGCTGGGCAAGGCGTTCCCCGGAATTCGGGTCATCGTGGCAGACAGCGCTCATCCGGTCGAGCGCGTCGCCGACAAGCCGGCCCTCGTCGTCGCGACACGGGGGGCCGAGCCGCTGGCGGAGGGCGGATACCGTGCCGTGGTCCTGCTCGACGGACCGAGGATGCTCCAGGCCCCCGACCTGCGGATCGGCGAGTCCTGTCTGCGCTGGTGGTCGAACGCGGCTGCACTCGCGGCTCCCGGTGCTCCCATCCATCTGGTCGGCGTCGACGGAGCGATCGCGCGAGCGCTTGCCACCTGGAGCCAGTCCGCCTATGCGAGGACCGAGCTCTCCGAACGTGCGCCGTTGCACATGCCGCCGGCTGCGAGGGTCGCGCTGGTCGAGGGGTCGACGGCATCCGTGGCGAGAGCGCTGGCGTCGCTGCAGGAGCTCGCTCTGCCCTCCGACGCGGTACTCGGCCCGGTGCCGATCGAGTCTGACGACTACCCGCCGCGTGTCAGGGCCCTGATCCGGTTCGACTACAGCGCGGGTGCCAGGGTCGCCACCACGTTGCGGGCCGCGGTCGTCGCCGAAGCGGTCAGCAACCGGCGGGGCAAGGGCAAGTCGACTCGGAGCGCCCTCACGGTTCGACTCGATATCCTCGATCCGGAACTCTGAACGCGAAGAACCACCTCGCGCTCCGATTTCACCCGATCCACCCCCGCATCCCTCCGGAGCACCTTCATGCGTCTCGTCTTCGCCGGCACACCGTCGGCAGCCGTCCCCACACTCCGCCGCCTCGCGGCCGAGCACGACATCGCTGCGGTCGTCACCCGCCCGGACGCGCCGCTGGGCCGCAAGCGGGTGCTCACGCCGTCGCCTGTCGCTCACGCTGCCGACGAGCTCGGACTGCCGGTCATCAAGGCGGCTCGTCTCGACGACGACGCGACGGCCGCCATCACCGCGCTCGATGTCGAGCTCGGTGTGATCGTGGCGTACGGCGGACTCGTTCGCGAGCCGCTGCTCTCCACACCGTCGAAGGGCTGGATCAATCTGCATTTCTCGCTCCTCCCGCAGTGGCGCGGTGCCGCACCCGTGCAGCGCGCACTGATCAACGGCGATGCGCAGATGGGTGCCAGTGTGTTCCAGCTCGTTCCCGCGCTCGATGCCGGTGATGTCTTCGCGACGCGGGTCGTCGCGGTCGCTCCCGAGGCGACGGCGGATGCCGCACTCGACGCACTCGCTCTCGATGGCGCCGAACTGACGGCGGAAGTGGTCGCGGCCATCGCCGACGGCACTGCGCGCGCTGTGCCCCAGGAGGGGGAGGCGTCGCTGGCCCCGAAGCTGACTCTCGACGATGGTGTGCTCGATTGGACCCGCCCGCTCAGCGAGGTGTTCGCGCGGTTCCGTGGAGTCACCCCCGAACCGGGCGCCCACACGACCGTCGACGGGATCCGCCTCAAGGTGCTGGAGGCCACTCCCTCGGAAAGCGACGTCGCCCTCGCGCCGGGCGCGTTCACCGCGACCAAGTCCGCTCTCCTCATCGGAACGGCCTCGGCCCCGCTCGCGGTCACGCGTGTGCAGCCCTCGGGCAAGGGCGCGATGAGCGCGGTCGACTGGTGGCGCGGGCAGCGCGACACCGAGAACCTGCGAGCCGGCGCATGAGCGGGCGGCAGGACGACGGCGCACGTCGCGAGCCGCGTCGCGGCGAGTCCGGCCGCGGATCCCGTTCGGGACCGAGCACGCCGCGCGATCAGCGTCCACGTGACGGCCAGGCTCGGGGCGGGAAGCGCGACGGACAGTCCCGCGGCGCGCAGCGCACGGTGCAGCCTGCGCGGCGCGTGGCCTACGACGTGCTGCGGGCGGTGTCGGAATCGGATGCCTACGCGAACCTGATCCTTCCGGCCGCGATCGCGGACGCAGGACTCACTCCACAGGACGCCGCTCTCGCCACAGAGCTCGCCTACGGCACACTGCGACGCCGCGGAACGTATGACGCGATCATCGCCGCTGCCGCCGACAGGCCTGTCGAGGAGATCGACGCCGGTGTGCTCGACGCGCTGAGACTCGCGACCCATCAGCTGCTCGCGACCCGCGTCGCGTCGCACGCGGCCGTCAACGAGTCGGTGAACATCGTCGCCGCCACCCAGGGCCGCGGTGCATCCAGCTTCGCGAACGCCGTGCTGAGGCGAATCTCCCGCGAGACGCCGGGGGAGTGGGAGCAGCGCATCGAGTCCTCCGCGCGGTCGGACGACGAGCGGCTGGCGCTGCGCTCCGCTCACCCCGTCTGGGTCATCCGTGCCCTGCGTCGCGCGTTGGCCGCTGAAGGTCGCGTCGAGGAGCTCGACGACCTCCTCGACGCCGACAACGCCTCGCCGGAGGTCACTCTCGTCGCTTTGCCCGGCCTCGCCGAGCCCGGGGAGCCACGTCGACCGTATGCGCCGACGGCCTACGGATCTCCGGGCGGCGACCCGCACCACGTGATCGCCTCCTCGGGCGGCACGGTGCGTGTGCAGGATGAAGGGTCGCAGCTCGTCGCACTGGCTCTCGCCGAAGCTGCGCCGATCCGTTCCGGCGAACGCTGGCTCGACCTGTGCGCAGGCCCCGGCGGCAAGACGGCGCTGCTCGCGGCGGTCGCGCGACAGCACGATGTGTCGCTGGAGGCGAACGAGGTGGTGCCCACCCGTGCGCGACTCGTCCGCAACGCCCTGCGCGCCGTGCCCGCCGATGTCGTGGTTCACGAAGAGGACGGCCGCACGTTCGGCACCTCCCACGCGGGCCAGTTCGATCGCATCCTCGTCGATGCGCCGTGCACGGGACTCGGGGCTCTGCGGCGGCGGCCCGAGGCGAGATGGCGCAAGACCCCCGGTGATGTCGCCGAGCTGGTGCCGCTGCAGGTCGAACTGCTCTCGGCGGCCCTCGACGCGCTGGCGCCCGGCGGCATCGTCGCGTACGCGACCTGCTCGCCGCATCTCGCCGAGACGACGGGCGTCGTCCAGGAGGTGCTCCGTGGCCGCACCGACATCACCGAGCTCGATGCGCGTGCGGTCCTCGAGGGTGTCGTGACCTCACCGATCGATCTCGGCAGCGACGGCACCGGGCGGGTCCAGCTGTGGCCACACCGGCACGGGACCGATGCGATGTTCCTCGCGCTCCTCCGACGAGCCGACACCGATCAGCGCGACGCCAGCGCCGAGCAAGGAGACTAGAGAGTGGACCTGCCCCGCGCACCGCGCATCAACCCCAGCATCCTGGCCGCCGACTTCGTGAACATGCAGCGTGATCTCGCCAAGATCGCCACTGCCGACTTCGCGCATGTCGACGTCATGGACAACCACTTCGTCCCGAACCTCACGTTCGGGCCGCAGATGGTCGAGCGGATCCAGGCGACCAGCCCGATCCCGCTCGACGTGCACCTGATGATCACCGACCCCGAGCGGTGGGCTCCCGCGTATGCGGAGCTCGGTGCCGCGAGCGTCACGTTCCACCTCGAGGCCGCCGCCGATCCGATCTCGCTGGCCCGCACTCTGCGCAGCATCGGGGCGAGGGCCGGAGTGGCGATCAAGCCGGACACCCCCGCGGACGGTCTCTACAGCGTGCTCGAGGAGTTCGACCAGATCCTCGTGATGACCGTCGAACCAGGGTTCGGCGGGCAGGGATTCATGCCCGAGACGATGCCGAAGCTGCGCGCTCTCGCCGACGAGGCGAAGCGGCGAGGGTCGAACGTCTGGCTGCAGGTCGACGGCGGGATCTCCGATGCGACGATCGAGGCGGCGGCCGCCGCCGGCGCAGACACCTTCGTCGCAGGATCCGCGGTCTACGGCGCCGACGACGTCGAGGCGGCCGTCACCCGGCTCAGAGACCGCGCCAGAGCCGCTAGCCTGGAATCGTGAAGACTTTCGACGAGCTGTTCGCCGAGCTCAGCGTCAAGGCCGAGACCCGCCCCGAGGGATCAGGCACGGTTGCAGAGCTCGACGGCGGCGTGCACACGATCGGCAAGAAGATCGTCGAGGAGGCTGCCGAGGTCTGGATGGCGTCCGAGTACGAGTCCGACGAGGCCGCTGCAGAGGAGATCTCGCAGCTGCTGTACCACGTGCAGGTGATGATGCTCGCGAAGGGCCTGAGCCTGCAGGACGTCTACCGACATCTGTGAAGCGCTCCGCCCCACTCGCTTCGATCTGAAGGCATCCCATGCTGCGCATTGCTGTTCCCAATAAGGGCTCTCTCTCCGAGACGGCCGCCGACATGCTCGCGGAGGCCGGCTACGCCGGTCGCCGTGACCCCAAGACGCTCCACGTCGTCGACAGCGACAACGACGTCGAGTTCTTCTACCTCCGTCCGAAGGACATCGCGACGTACGTCGGCTCCGGCGCCATCGATGTCGGCATCACGGGTCGCGACCTGCTTCTCGACGCCCGCATGCCCGGCGCGCGCGAGATCGAGGCGCTCGGCTTCGCCGGCTCGACCTTCCGCTTCGCCGCGCCCTCGGGGCGCTACACCGAGGTGTCCGAGCTCGACGGTCTGCGCATCGCGACGTCGTATCCGGGTCTCGTCGACGCGTTCCTCGATGAGCGCGGAATCGCGGTCGACCTCGTGCCGCTCGACGGTGCGGTGGAGTCCGCCGTGCGCCTCGGTGTGGCCGACGCCGTGGCTGACGTCGTCGAGACGGGCACGACACTGCGTCAAGCGGGGCTCGACGTCTTCGGTCCCGTGATCCTGCAGTCCGAGGCCGTGCTGATCGCCGGTCCGCAGGATGCCGAGGGATCCGAGACGCTTCTCCGCCGTCTCCGCGGCGTCATGGTGGCCCGCCGGTTCGTGATGATCGATTACGACCTGCCGCTCGCTCTGCTCGACGACGCCGTGAAGATCGCCGGCGGCATCGAGTCTCCCACCGTCTCGCCCCTGCGCGACCCCGAGTGGGTCGCGGTGCGGGTCATGGTGGCCCGCGCGCGGGTCAACCCCGTGATGGATGCGCTCTACGCTCTCGGCGCCCGAGCGATCCTCGTCACGGCGATCCACAACGCGAGGCTCTGATGGCGCTCGCGAGTCGCGTCATCCCCTGCCTCGACGTCGCCGCCGGCCGCGTCGTCAAGGGAGTCAACTTCGAGAACCTGCGCGACATGGGCGACCCCGTCGAGCTTGCCCGCCACTACGCGGCGCAGGGCGCCGATGAGATCACCTTCCTCGACGTGACCGCGACGGTCGATGCGCGCGCGACGACCTACGACGTCGTCCAGCGCACGGCCGAGCAGGTGTTCGTGCCGCTGACGGTGGGCGGGGGAGTCCGCAGCGTCGACGACGTGTCCCGCCTGCTGTCCGTCGGAGCCGACAAGGTCGGTGTGAACTCCGCTGCGATCGCGCGCCCCGAGCTGATCGGCGAGATCGCCGACCGCTTCGGGGCGCAGGTGCTCGTGCTGTCGCTCGATGTCAAGCGGGCCGACACGACCGCATCCGGCTTCGTGGTCACCACCCACGGCGGACGCACGCAGACCACCCTCGACGCACTCGACTGGGCGCGAGAGGCCGCTGAACGCGGCGCGGGCGAGCTGCTCGTCAACTCGATCGATGCCGACGGCACGCGAGACGGCTTCGATCTCGAGCTGGTGAAGCTGATGCGCGAGGCAGCCTCGGTGCCCGTGATCGCGTCGGGCGGAGCAGGCAAGGCCGCACACTTCGCTCCGGCGATCAAGGCCGGGGCGGATGCGGTTCTGGCAGCCAGCGTGTTCCACACCGGCGCGCTCACGGTCGGCGACGTGAAGGATGCACTGCGTGCGGAAGGAGTGCTCGTCCGATGAGCGACGTCGAAGAGCGCATCGCGCAGGTCGCCTTCAATGACGACGGTCTCGCACCGGTGATCGTGCAGCAGTGGGACACTGCAGAGGTCCTGATGCTCGCCTGGGTGGATGCCGAGGCGCTGCGACGTACCCTCACCACCGGACGTGCGGTCTACTGGTCTCGATCCCGCCGGGAGTACTGGCGCAAGGGCGACACCTCGGGCAACATCCAGGTGGTGCACGAGGCGCGGCTCGACTGCGACGGCGATGCGATCCTGCTTCGTGTCGACCAGACGGGACCGGCCTGTCACACGGGCACGCGTACCTGCTTCGACACGACCGACCTGCAGGCCGTCGAGGGGGGCTCCGCAGAATGACGCTCGCACGCAGAGGCCGGTCGATCGCCGTCTCGGGGTTCCTCCTCTCCGGTGCGATCGGCATCATCTCGTCGACGCAGACCTGGCTGACCGTCGCGCGCACCGATGCGGGAGAGGCGATCCTCGTGCCAGGGTCGTCCGCGCTGCCCTTGCTCGCGCCTCTCAGCCTCGCCGTGCTGGCGCTCGGCATCGCGCTCTCGATCGTCGGTCCCGTGCTCCGGCTGATCTTCGGCGTGCTCGCCACCGCTGCCGCGCTCTTCCTCGGGTGGACGACGCTCCAGTTGGTGCTGACCGAGCCGCTGAGCGCCGTCGGCCCCACCGTCACCGAGACGACCGGTCTCGCCGGGAGCTCGGCGATCACGGACGTGGTCGCCGGCATCGAGCTCTCCGCCTGGCCCGTCATGACGCTCATCGGCTGGGTCATCCTGCTCGCGGCATCCCTCGTCGTGCTCGTCACGTGGCGCCGCTGGAAGCGCGGCGGCCGCCGCTACCGCACCGATGCCGCACATGTGGACGCGACCGCCGGCCCCGTGGACGCGATCGATTCGTGGGACGACCTGTCTCGCGGAACCGACCCGACGCGATGACCCCGATAGACTTGACCCGAACCAGCACGTCGTCCCCCGGAGGAGACCATGACCAACCCGATCGCTGACCCCGGCCACGGACACTCGCCTGCCGCATGGACGGGCGTCATCATCATGCTCGCCGGCTTCACGATCGGCACGCTGGCGTTCTGCCTCGCCGAGTTCAGCCCCGTCTGGGTCGCCCTGATCTGGGTCGGCGCGGCCATCATCCCGATCGGCGCGCTCGTGGGCTGGCTGCTCGCGAGGGCCGGCTACGGCGTGAAGGGCCCCAAGTACTCGCCGAAGGCGCACTAATGGTGCTCGCCGACCTCACGGCCGGCGCAGTCGCAGACGCTGAGCGTCGCGCTCTCACCAGGCCACTGGCCGAGGTGGAACGCGATGCTCTCGCACGCCCCGCCGCCAAGGACGCCCTGGCGTTCCTCGCTCCCGCCGAGCGCGTGAAGATCATCGCCGAGGTGAAGCGCGCGAGCCCGTCGCGTGGCGCCCTGGCCGAGATCCCGGATCCCGCTTTCCAGGCGTCGCTGTACGAGACGGGCGGCGCGTCGGCGATCAGCGTCCTGACCGAGGAACGCCGGTTCGGCGGCAGCCTCGCCGATCTCGAAGCTGTCACCGCGCGCGTGTCCCTTCCCGTGCTGCGCAAGGACTTCATCGCGAATCGATATCAGGTCCTCGAAGCACGAGCCGCCGGTGCCGATCTCGTGCTGCTGATCGTCGCGGGGCTCGAGCCGCATGTGCTCCGTGAGCTCTTCGGCTTCATCACCGAGCTCGGCATGACGCCGCTCGTCGAGACGCACTCGGCCGACGAGCTCGAGGTCGCGATCGATCTCGGGGCATCGCTGATCGGCGTCAATGCGCGCGACCTGAAGACCCTCGAGCTCGACCGCGATCTCTTCGGCCGTCTCGTCGACCGGATCCCTGAGACCGCGGTCAAGATCGCGGAATCCGCGGTCCTCACACCTGAAGACGTCAGGCACTACCGCTCAGCGGGCGCTGACGTCGTCCTGATCGGGGAAGCGCTCGTCACGGGCGACCCGGTCGCCACACTCAAGAGCTTCCTGGAGGCGTGATGAGCCTGCGAGACCAGCACGGTCCACTGTTCGGCGACTACGGCGGACGCTACATGCCCGAGTCGCTGATCGCCGCGATCGACGAGCTCTCGGCGGCATACGCCGACGCGATCGTCGATCCGGTCTTCCGCGACGAGCTGGCGTCTCTGCTCAGCTCCTACGCCGGGCGCCCGTCGCCGCTCACCGAGGTCGCCCGGTTCGCCGAGCACGCCGGCGGAGCGCGAGTGTTCCTCAAGCGCGAGGACCTCAACCACACCGGCTCGCACAAGATCAACAACGTGCTGGGGCAGGCGCTGCTGACGAAGCGCCTCGGCAAGACCCGCGTGATCGCCGAGACGGGGGCAGGCCAGCACGGCGTCGCCACGGCTACCGCTGCCGCTCTCTTCGGCCTCGACTGCACCATCTACATGGGCGAGGTCGACACCGAGCGCCAGGCGCTCAATGTCGCGCGGATGCGACTGCTCGGCGCGGAGGTGATCGCGGTCACCTCCGGATCGCGCACGCTGAAGGACGCGATCAACGACGCGTACCGCGACTGGGTGGCGAGCGTCGAGACGACCAACTACATCTTCGGCACCGCGGCGGGGCCGCACCCGTTCCCCGCGATGGTTCGGGACTTCCAGAAGATCATCGGCGAAGAGGCTCGCCAGCAGCTGCTCGACGAGGTCGGCCGACTGCCTGACGCGGTCATCGCGTGCGTCGGAGGCGGCTCGAACGCGATCGGAATGTTCGATGCGTTCCTCGACGACGCCGGCGTGAAGCTCTACGGAGTCGAGGCGGCCGGTGACGGCGTCGACACACCTCGCCACGCGGCCTCCATCGAGCGTGGGCGTCCCGGCATCCTGCACGGCGCGAAGACCTACGTCCTCCAGGACGAAGACGGCCAGACGGTCGAGTCGCACTCGATCTCCGCAGGTCTCGACTACCCGGGCGTGGGGCCGGAGCACTCCTGGCTCGCCGACATCGGTCGCGCCGAGTACATCCCGGCGACCGATGATGAGGCCATGCAGGCACTGCGCCTGCTGAGCCGCACCGAAGGAATCATCCCCGCCATCGAGTCCGCCCACGCTCTCGCGGGCGCCCTGCGCCTCGGACGTGAGATGGGTCCGGACGCCGTGCTCGCGATCTGCCTCTCGGGTCGCGGCGACAAGGACATGGACACCGCGGCCCGCTACTTCGACCTCTACGACGCCGAGGCGCTCGCGCACGATGTCGCCGACGAGAGCGACGCCGAAGCAGCCGCGTCGAAGGGGGAGCCGGAGCTGTGAGCCGCGTCGAACAGGCGATCGCCGCCGCCCATGATGCGGGCCGCAGCGCCTTCGTCGGATACCTCCCCGTCGGCTACCCCGACCTCGAGACGAGCATCCGTGCCGCCATCGCCCTCGCCGAGAACGGCGTCGACATCATCGAGCTCGGACCGCCCTACAGCGACCCGGTGATGGACGGCGCCGTGATCCAGGAGGCGACCACCGCGGCTCTCGCGAACGGCTTCAAGATGAAGGACCTCTTCACGGCCGTTCGCGCGATCACCGACGCCACCGACGTGCCCGTCCTGGTCATGACGTACTGGAACCCGGTGTTCCAGTACGGCGTCGATCGCTATGCGGACGACCTGCTGGCTGCGGGGGGAGCGGGCCTGATCACGCCCGACATCACCCCTGACGTGGCAGGGGAGTGGATCGCGGCGAGCGAGCGCACGGGCCTCGACCGGGTCTTCCTCGCCGCGCCCACCTCGACCGACGAGCGCCTCGACCTCGTCGTGAAGTCGTCCACCGGCTTCGTCTACACCGTCTCGACCATGGGCATCACCGGTGAGCGCACCGAGCTCGACCGCGCTGCGCGCACCCTGGTCGGACGCCTTCGCGAGCACGGCGACATCCGCGCCTGCGTCGGGATCGGCATCTCGACCGCCGAGCAGATCGCCGGAGTCTCCGAATACGCGGACGGCGCCATCGTCGGCACCGCACTCGTCCGCGCCCTCCGCGACGGCGGCATCCCCGCCCTCGCAGAGGTCACCCGAAACCTGGCGGTCGGCACGTCGTCGGCACGCCCCGTACACGAGAACTAGAATCGCACTCATGTCCCTCGCGCTCCACAGCACCTTCAGCGGCGTGCTCGCCAGCATCCCGAGCCCCACGGTCTCCTACATCGACCTCGGCCCGCTCCGGATCCACTTCTACGCGCTCTGCATCATCGCCGGCATCATCGCGGCGGTACTGCTCACCAACCACCGCCTCACCAAGCGCGGTGCAGAGCCGTGGGTCGTGATCGACATCTCGATCCTCGCCGTTCCGCTGGCCATCATCGGCGCGCGCATCTTCCACGTCCTGACCCACCCGAACTTCTACTTCGGCGAGGGCAGGAACACCTGGAATCCCTTCGAACCCGGATCCGTCTGGGCCATCTGGGAGGGCGGCATCGCCATCTTCGGCGCCCTCATCGGCGGCGCAGTGGGCGCGTACCTCGGATGCCGCTGGACCGGCATCCGCTTCTGGACCTTCGCCGACGCACTGGCACCCGGGCTCCTGCTCGCACAGGCCATGGGCCGTTTCGGCAACTGGTTCAACAACGAGCTCTACGGTCTGCCCACCGACCTGCCGTGGGGCCTCGAGATCCCCTCCGACAACTCCGCGTTCCCTCCCGGCCTTCCCGAGGGCACGCTCTTCCACCCCACGTTCCTGTACGAGGTGATCTGGAACGGTCTCGGCGTGATCGTGCTGCTCTGGCTGAGCCGCAAGGCGACCGCGTTCCAGTGGGGAAAGCTCTTCGCCATCTACCTCATCTGGTACAGCGCCGGACGTGTGGTCTGGGAGTCGATCCGCATCGATCCGAGCGAGATCATCCTGGGTCTCCGCAGCAACGTGTGGGCCGCCATCATCGGCATCATCGTGGGCATCGCGATCCTCATCGTCCAGTCTCGCCGTCACCCCGGTCTCGAGCCGTCGCCCTACCAGCCCGGCCGCGGCCGGAAGGACCTCGACGCTGATGTAGAATCGCAGAACAATCCCTCCGATTTCGTGGACGTGAGTGAGCCTCCGTCCGAAGAAGTCGCCGCAGGAGCCAGCGCCACAAGCACCGCTCCCACGGACTCGGAAGGCGCTCGATAGCCCACCGGTCCGTGCGGACCCCATCGCATCCACCCGGCCAATGACGCCCCCGGGTCATCCGAAGATCTGAGGACGGTACTGGTGTATTTTCAGCCTCCCTACGGCGCTTCCGGCGCTTACCCCCCGAAGCAGGGCATGTACAACCCGGCGTTCGAGAAGGACGCCTGCGGCCTCGCCATGGTCGCGACCCTCCGCGGCGAGGCGGGCCACGACATCATCGCGCTCGCGCTCGAAGCGCTGCGCAACCTGGAGCACCGCGGGGCGATCGGCTCGGATGCCGGCACCGGAGACGGCGCGGGCATCCTGACGCAGATGCCGGACGCGTTCCTGCGCGCCGTCACCGACTTCGAACTGCCCCCGGTCGGCGAGTACGCCGCGGGCCTGGCATTCCTGCCGCGCGATTCCAGCGAGCGCCGCCAGCAGAAGGCCGGCATCGAGAAGATCGCCCGCTCGGAGGGACTCCGCGTCCTCGGCTGGCGCGAGGTTCCGACGGTCAACGACAACCTCGGAAAGCTCGCCGACGAGGCGCGTCCCGCCTTCGAGCAGCTCTTCGTGAGCGCCGGGGGAGCGACGCACTCGGACGCCCCGCTCACCGGCATCGCCCTCGACCGCGTCGCATACCGACTGCGCAAGCGCGCCGGTCACGAGCTCGGCGCCTACTTCGTGACGCTGTCCGCCCGCACTCTCGGCTACAAGGGCATGGTCACGACGCTGCAGCTCGAGCCGTTCTACCCCGACCTGCAGGACGAGCGCTTCATGTCCGAGCTCGCGGTCGTGCACTCCCGCTACTCCACGAACACGTTCCCCTCCTGGCCGCTCGCTCAGCCGCTGCGCATGCTCGCGCACAACGGCGAGATCAACACGGTCGGCGGCAACCGCAACTGGATGCGCGCTCGCCAGTCGCAGCTCGAATCCGAGCTGCTGGGCGATGTCGCGCCGCTGCTGCCGATCTGCACCGACGGTGCCAGCGACTCCGCGTCGTTCGACGAGGTGCTCGAGCTGCTCACCCTCACCGGTCGCAGCCTGCCGCACGCCATCATGATGATGGTCCCCGAGGCGTACGAGAAGCAGTCCGACATCTCTCCGGAGCTTCGTTCGTTCTACGAGTACCACTCGAACCAGATGGAGCCCTGGGACGGCCCGGCGGCGCTCATCTTCACCGACGGCACCGTCGTCGGCGCGACCCTCGACCGCAACGGGCTCCGCCCCGGGCGCTGGACCGAGACGACCGACGGCCTCATCGTCATCGGCTCGGAGACCGGTGTGCTCACCTTCGAACCCGAGCGGATCAAGCGTCGCGGACGCCTGCAGCCCGGCAAGATGTTCCTCGTCGACACGTCGCAGCGACGCATCATCGAAGACGAGGAGATCAAGCACGATCTCGCGACCATGCACCCGTGGCAGGAATGGCTGGATGCCGGTTCCGTGCGGCTCGCGGACCTCCCCGAGCGGGAGCACATCGTGCACCCGCCCGCATCGATCACCCGCCGTCAGCGCACCTTCGGCTACACCGAGGAGGAGGTGCGCATCCTGCTGACCCCGATGGGCCAGAACGGTGTCGAGCCTCTCGGCGCGATGGGATCCGACACTCCGATCGCGGTGCTCAGCAAGCGTCCCCGCCTGCTCTTCGACTACTTCACTCAGCAGTTCGCGCAGGTGACCAACCCGCCGCTCGACTCGATCCGCGAAGAGGTCGTCACGAGTCTGAAGCTCGGTCTCGGCCCCGAGAGCAATCTGCTCACCTGGGGTCCCGACCACACCCGCACGGTGTCGCTCGACTTCCCGGTCATCGACAACGACGAGCTCGCGAAGATCCGTCACATCGACAAGGCTCTTCCCGATCGCTCCAGCGTGACGATCAGGGGCCTGTACCACTTCGACGCCGGCTCGAACACGCTCGAGAAGCGTCTGACCGAGATGTGCGACGAGGTCGATGAGGCCATCGAGAGCGGTGCCGAGTTCATCATCCTGTCGGATCGCGACTCGAACAAGGATCTGACCCCGATCCCTTCGCTCCTCATGGTCTCGGCCATCCATCACCACCTGATCCGTCGTGAGAACCGCATGAAGGTCGGTCTGATCGTCGAGGCGGGTGACGTCCGCGAGGTGCATCACGTCGCGACGCTGATCGGATACGGCGCGTCGGCGGTCAACCCGTACCTCGCGATGGAGACCGTGGAGCACCTGGTGCGCACCGGCTACATCACCGGCATCAGCCCCGAGAAGGCCGTCCGCAACCTGATCTACGCGCTCGGCAAGGGCGTTCTGAAGATCATGTCGAAGATGGGCATCTCGACCGTCTCGTCGTACGCCGGCGCACAGGTCTTCGAGGCCGTCGGTCTGAGCGAGGAGTTCATCGACAAGTACTTCACCCGCACCGAGTCGAAGCTCGGCGGCATCGGGATCCAAGAGATCTTCATCGAGAATCAGGCTCGTCACGACTACGCCTACCCGGAGGATGAGGCTGCTCGCGCTCACGAGCGCCTCTGGACCGGTGGCGAGTACCAGTGGCGTCGCGACGGTTCCCCGCACCTCTTCAACCCGGAGACGGTGTTCAAGCTGCAGCACGCCACACGCGAGCGCCGCTACGACATCTTCCGCGAGTACACCAGGATGGTCGACGATCAGGCGGCGGAGCTCAAGACTCTGCGCGGTCTGTTCTCGCTGCGGACCGGTACGCGCAAGCCGGTGCCGCTCGACGAGGTCGAGCCGGTCTCGGCGATCGTCAAGCGGTTCTCGACCGGCGCGATGAGCTACGGATCGATCTCGAAAGAGGCCCACGAGACTCTCGCGATCGCCATGAACAGGCTCGGCGGCAAGTCCAACACGGGTGAGGGCGGGGAGGATGCCGACCGTCTGCTCGATCCCGAGCGCCGCAGCGCGATCAAGCAGGTCGCCTCGGGACGCTTCGGTGTCACCAGCCTGTACCTCACCGAGGCCGACGACATCCAGATCAAGCTCGCCCAGGGCGCGAAGCCCGGCGAGGGCGGTCAGCTGCCTCCGCAGAAGGTGTATCCGTGGGTCGCGCGCACGCGCGGCGGAACACCCGGTGTGGGACTCATCTCGCCCCCGCCGCACCACGACATCTATTCGATCGAAGACCTGAAGCAGCTCATCTTCGACCTGAAGCGGGCCAACCCCGAGGCGCGGATCCACACGAAGCTCGTCAGCCAGTCGGGCATCGGCGCGGTCTCGGCGGGTGTCGCGAAGGCTCTGAGCGACGTCATCCTGGTCTCAGGTCACGACGGCGGCACGGGTGCGAGCCCGATGAACTCGCTCAAGCACGCGGGAACGCCGTGGGAGCTCGGGCTCGCCGAGACTCAGCAGACGCTGATGCTCAACGGCATGCGCGACCGCGTGGTCGTGCAGGTCGACGGCCAGCTCAAGACGGGACGCGATGTCATCATCGGCGCTCTGCTGGGCGCGGAGGAGTTCGGATTCGCGACGGCTCCGCTCGTCGTCAGCGGCTGCATCATGATGCGCGTCTGCCACCTCGACACCTGCCCGGTGGGCGTCGCGACGCAGAACCCGGTGCTGCGCGAGCGCTTCACCGGCAAGCCGGAGTTCGTCGTGAACTTCATGGAGTTCATCGCCGAAGAGGTGCGCGAGATCCTGGCCGAGCTCGGCTACCGCTCGATCGATGAGATCGTCGGCCGCACCGAGCTGATCGAGGCGAACGCCGCACTCCAACACTGGAAGGCGGAGGGCCTCGACCTGAGCCCCGTGCTCGAGGGACCGGCATTCCCGGCGAGCGAGCCGCGTCGCAGCCGCCGCACGCAGGATCACGAGCTCGAGAAGCACTTCGACGTGCAGCTCATCGACATCGCCAAGCCAGCGCTCCTCAACGGCGAACCGGTGGTGGTCGAGCTGCCGATCGCGAACACCGAACGCGCCGTCGGGACGATGCTGGGTCACCAGGTCACCTCCCGACACGGCGCCGCGGGGCTTCCCAGCGGCACCATCGACGTCACGCTGCACGGCACCGCCGGTCAGTCGCTCGGCGCTTTCCTGCCTTCTGGAATCGTGCTTCGACTCGAGGGCGACGCGAACGACTACGTCGGCAAGGGGCTCTCGGGCGGCGACATCTCGATCCGTCCCGCTCGCGGGGCGGCCATCGCTCCGCACGAGAACGTGATCGCCGGCAACGTGATCGGCTACGGCGCGACGTCCGGGACCATGTATCTCTCCGGGGTGGTCGGCGAGCGATTCCTCGTGCGCAACTCCGGCGCGACAGCCGTCGTCGAGGGAGTGGGCGACCACGCGCTCGAGTACATGACGGGCGGCGTCGCGGTGATCCTCGGCTCGACGGGTCGCAACCTCGGCGCCGGCATGTCCGGGGGAGTGGCCTACATCCACTCGCTCGACAGCGGCAAGATCAACGCCCAGTCGCTCGGCAGCGGCGAGCTCCGGCTCGAACCGCTCGACCGAGCCGACCTCGAAGTGCTGCGGAGCCTGATCGTGGCACACGTGGAGCGCACGGCCTCGCCGCTCGGCTCCGACATCCTGGCACGGTTCGATGAGACCGCAGGCCAGTTCACGAAGGTGCTTCCTCGCGACTACGCGGCAGTCCGCAGCATGCGCGAAGAAGCAGTCGCCGAGGGCATCGACCCCGACGGCGACATCGTCTGGAACCGCATCCTGGAGGTGACCGGTGGCTGATCCCAAAGGTTTTCTGAAGGTCACAGAACGTGAGCTTCCCCCGCGTCGCCCTGTGCCCGTGCGCATCATGGACTGGAAAGAGGTCTACGAGCCCGGCGACCAGGCCGTCCTGAAGCGGCAGGCAGGTCGCTGCATGGACTGCGGCGTGCCGTTCTGCCATCAGGGCTGCCCGCTGGGCAACCTGATCCCCGAGTGGAACGACCTGACCTGGCGCGGCGAGGGCCGTGCGGCGATCGATCGCCTGCACGCGACCAACAATTTCCCGGAGTTCACCGGTCGCCTGTGCCCGGCACCATGCGAGAGCTCCTGCGTGCTCGGCATCAACCAGCCTCCTGTCACGATCAAGCAGATCGAGGTCTCGATCATCGACGAGGCGTTCGCCAAGGGCTGGGTCGAACCGCAGCCACCGGCCCGCCTGACGGGCAAGACCGTCGCGGTCGTCGGGTCCGGCCCTGCCGGTCTCGCCGCTGCTCAGCAGCTCACGCGCGCCGGTCACACGGTCGCGGTGTTCGAGCGCGACGACCGCATCGGCGGCCTGCTGCGTTACGGGATCCCCGACTTCAAGATGGAGAAGGGGCAGCTCGAGTCGCGCCTTCGCCAGATGCAGGAAGAGGGAACACGCTTCCGCGCCGGAGTAGAGATCGGCAAGGACATCTCATGGGCCGACCTGCGCGCCCGCTACGACGCCATCGTGATCGCCACCGGATCCACGGTTCCGCGCGACCTGTCGATCCCTGGTCGCGACCTCGACGGAGTGCACTTCGCGATGGAGTACCTGGTCGAGTCGAACCACGCGGTCGCCGGTGACAAGGTGCCGGAGCAGATCACCGCCGAGGGCAAGCACGTCATCGTGATCGGCGGCGGTGACACCGGCGCGGACTGCATCGGCACCGCACACCGTCAGGGCGCGATCAGCGTGACGAACCTCGCGATCGGCAAGCAGCCAGGCACCGAGCGGCCGGGCCACCAGCCCTGGCCGATGATGCCGACGCTGTTCGAGATCTCCTCGGCACATGAAGAGGGCGGCGAGCGGGTCTTCCTCGCCTCGACCGTCGAATTCCTCTCGAACGATGTGGGCGAGGTGCGCGCGCTCCGCGTCGCCGAGACCGAGTTCATCGACGGCCGCCGGGTTCCCAAGAGCGGGACGGAGCGCGAGATCCCCGCAGATCTCGTACTGATCGCGATGGGCTTCACCGGTCCGGAGCAGGACGGCTACTCCGAGGACACCCTCCCGCAGGTGACCGACCGCGGTGCCTTCCGACGTGATGACAGCTACGAGTCCACGGTTCCCGGCGTCTTCGTCGCCGGTGATGCCGGTCGCGGACAGTCGCTGATCGTCTGGGCGATCGCCGAGGGCCGCGCGGCTGCGGCGAACGTCGACCGATTCCTCATGGGGACCACCGTGCTGCCCGAGCCGGTGCGACCACATGAAGTCGCTATCGGTCTCCAGCCCGCGTAGGCTGAGCGGCGGCACCGTCGCCTGATTTCCATCCCCCACTACCCTGGAGCAATCTTTGAGACGCGCGAAAATCGTCGCCACCCTGGGCCCCGCCACCTCCACGTACGAGACCGTGCGTGCACTCATCGACGCCGGAGTGGACGTCGCCCGTCTGAACCTCAGCCACGGTGACTACTCCGTGCACGAGAACAACTACGCCAACGTCCGTCGCGCTGCCGACGATGCGGGCCGCGCCGTCGCCATCCTCGTCGACCTTCAGGGGCCGAAGATCCGTCTCGGCAAGTTCGAGAACGGTCCCTACGAGCTCGCCGAAGGCGACATCTTCAAGATCACGACCGAAGACATCATCGGCAACAAGGAGATCTCGGGCACGACGTTCAAGGGCCTGCCCAACGACGTCAAGCCGGGCGACTTCCTGCTTATCGACGACGGCAAGGTCCGCGTCGAGGTCGTCGAGACCGACGGAGTCACCGTCACGACGCGCGTGATCGTCGCGGGCGCCGTCTCGAACAACAAGGGCATCAACCTGCCCGGCGTCGCCGTCAACGTCCCCGCACTCAGCGAGAAGGACGAGGACGACCTCCGTTGGGGCCTGCGCATCGGCGCCGACCTCATCGCCCTGTCGTTCGTCCGCAACGCCGAAGACGTCAGCCGCGTGCACGAGATCATGGCAGAGGAGGGCGTCAAGGTCCCCGTCATCGCCAAGGTCGAGAAGCCGCAGGCCGTCGACGCTCTCGAGGAGATCGTCGACGCGTTCGACGCGATCATGGTCGCCCGTGGCGACCTCGGGGTCGAGCTGCCTCTGGAGGCCGTGCCGATCGTCCAGAAGCGCGCTGTCGAACTGGCACGCCGCAACGCGAAGCCCGTCATCGTCGCCACTCAGATGCTCGAGTCGATGATCAACAGCCCGGTGCCGACGCGCGCCGAGACCTCCGACGTCGCCAACGCCGTGCTCGACGGCGCGGATGCCGTGATGCTCTCGGGCGAGACCAGCGTGGGTGACTACCCGGTCGTCGTCGTCGAGACGATGGCTCGCATCATCGAGTCCACCGAAGAGCACGGACTCGAGCGCATCGCCCCGCTGACGAACAAGCCGCGCACGCAGGGTGGTGCGATCACTCTCGCCGCTCTCGAGGTGGCCGAGTTCGTCGACGCGAAGTTCCTTTGCGTGTTCACCCAGTCGGGTGACTCGGCGCGTCGTCTCTCCCGTCTGCGCTCGCGCATCCCGATGATCGCGTTCACACCCGAGCCGAGCATCCGCCGTCGCATGGCGCTCACCTGGGGCATCCGCTCGAAGCTCGTCGACATGGTCCAGCACACGGACCTGATGTATCTGCAGGTCGACGACTATCTGCTCAGCAGCGGACTCGCCGTCGAGGGTGACAAGGTCGTCGTGATCTCCGGTTCCCCTCCCGGAATCGTCGGCTCGACCAACGACATCCGCGTGCACAAGGTCGGAGACGCCGTGAACGGCGCGGCTCCGATCTACAAGGAAGCCACGGTCTGATCCAGGCAAGAGGCGAAGGGGCGGAGCCACGGTTCCGCCCCTTCGTCGTATCCGTCGCCGGGGAGTCCTGGCGGTTGGTATCGTCTGGCGTGACGGATGCGGCGCGGCCACCAGGGGAGGGGACATCATCGATCTCGTGAGACGGGCCCGCTGGTGGATCGCGGACTACGCCTATGCCGCCTACTGGCAGGTGCGCTCGGCCTTCGACCGCCGCGATCCGTCTTCGTTCGCCGGGGGCCATGCTGCTCCGATCGTCATCCTTCCCGGGGTCTACGAGACATGGCGCTTCATGCAACCGCTGATCACGGCCCTGCATGATCGCGGCCATCCGATCTACGTGGTCGATGCCCTGAGACGCAATCAGCGTCCCGTGCGGGATGCAGCGCGGGTCGTGACGGCCTTCCTCGAGCGCGCGGACCTGTCCGACGTGCTGCTCGTCGCGCACAGCAAGGGTGGACTCGCGGGCAAGCTCGCGATGGCCGGCCCGGCGGGGACTCGAGTACGCGCCATGTTGGCGGTCGCGACTCCCTTCGGCGGTTCCCGGTACGCACGGATACTCCCTGTCCCGTCCCTGTGGGCCTTCGCCCCCTCGCATCCCTCGATCGTGGAGCTCGCTCGGCATCAGGACGTGAACGAACGGATCGTATCGATGTACGCCACCTTCGATCCGCATATCCCCGAGGGCAGCGAACTGCCGGGTGCGCGCCGGAACGTCCGGCTCGACACAGGCGGGCACTTCCGGATCCTCGCGGATCCTCGCGTCCTCGGCGAGGTCGCGTCTCTCTCCGAACCCTGAGCGGGTCGACCTCGGCGCCCGCGGCACCGTCTCGGGACCGGTCGGCGCCGCGACATGACGGATTCTCAGCGCATGACGGATACTCTGGTGCTGGCGCACGCCGTGACAGACCACGCGGGCGCCGTGCCCATGGATGAAGCGACCATCGAACCCGCCACGGACGCGCGCCTCGACAGCGCCCGGCCGCCGTGCGGCGTGCCCGTTGCGGGTCGTTCCGAGGCCCCGGCCGACCCTGCTGCGGTGATGGCTGACCCGATGACGTCGTCGAAGCCCGGCAGCATCGGGGTCCGCTATCGCCTCAAGCGTCGATTCCGAACGTGCGACGCGATCGCGTGCGTGCCGGTGCCGCTCGCGCAGACGCGCATCGCCGAGACGATCGCGGCGGACGACGGAGCCCGCATCTACGGTGGCGGCACCTACATGCCCGTGCTGCGTGACGGAGCCCCGGTGGACGCCTCCGACGAGAACCTCGACGCGATCATCCGTGCGGCGGTGCCGACACGGGTCGTGCTCGCAGAGCATCCTGCCGTCGCGGAGCGCGAACTGCACGCGGCCATGCGGCCCGCGCTGGATCGCTACCTCCTCATCGACGATGAGATCTGGTCACTCGTCTGAGGGCTGTTCTCTGATGTGCCGGCGGTGGGACTCGAACCCACACGCCCTTTCGGACAAAGCATTTTGAGTGCTCCGCGTCTGCCATTCCGCCACGCCGGCTCGTGTGTCGCGTCTTCGACTTTAGCGCAGCGGATCAGTGTCGATCCTCACGCGCCGCGGCATCGGGGGACCTCAGAGGCGCTCTCCACTAGGATGGATCTGTGACCGAGCAAGAACAGGCAGCCGAGCAGCCCACGTCATCCGCACCCCGACGCGTCGTCGTCGCCGAGGACGAGTCGCTGATCCGTCTCGACATCGTCGAGATCCTCCGCGACAACGGCTTCGATGTCGTCGGCGAGGCCGGCGACGGAGAGACCGCCGTGGCGCTGGCGACCGAGCTGCGCCCCGATCTCGTCATCATGGACGTCAAGATGCCGCAGCTCGATGGCATCAGCGCCGCCGAGAAGCTGCACAAGGGCAACATCGCACCCGTCGTCCTCCTCACGGCATTCAGCCAGAAGGAACTCGTCGAACGGGCCAGCGAGGCCGGCGCCCTGGCCTATGTGGTCAAGCCGTTCACGCCGAACGACCTGCTGCCCGCCATCGAGATCGCTCTCGCTCGCCACGAGCAGATCATCACGCTCGAGGCCGAGGTCGCCGACATGGTCGAGCGCTTCGAGACCCGCAAGCTCGTCGACCGCGCCAAGGGACTGCTCAACGAGAAGATGGGCCTTTCCGAGCCCGAGGCGTTCCGCTGGATCCAGAAGGCATCGATGGACCGCCGCCTGACGATGCAGGACGTGGCGAAGGCGATCATCGAGCAGCTCGCTCCGAAGAAGTAGCCTTTGCTTCCACTCGACGCAGAGCATGTTCTGCGTCCGGTCCGGATCGGCGACGGCGCGGCCCTCGCGAGAGCGTACTCCGCGAATCGCGACCATCTCGCGCCGTGGGAACCGCTCAGGGCTCCGGAGTTCTTCACTCCGGAGTGGCAGGAGTTCCATGCGGAGCAGTGCGTCATCGAAGCCTCGGCCGGTCGCAACATCCGGTTCGTGATCGAGTCGTCCGATGGTGAGATCCGCGGAAGGATCAACCTCAACAACATCGTCCGCGGGGCTTTCTGGAATGCGGACCTGGGCTACTGGGTCGACAGGACGCGTCTGCGGCGGGGACTCGCTTCCCGCGGCGTGCACCGGGTCGCCGAGTACGCCCGCGACGAGGTGCAGCTGCACAGGCTGCAGGCAGCGACCCTCCTGCACAACTCTGGTTCACAGCGTGTGCTCGCCGACAACGGCTTCGAGCGCATCGGCATCGCGCCGCAGTACCTGCGCATCGCGGGCGAGTGGCAGGATCACCTGCTGTTCCAGTTGCTGCTGGTCGAGCCGCTCAGCCTGCCGCGGGAGCGTCCTTGATCATGTTGGTGATCCGGATGGTCGAGCAACGACGCCCCTGATCGTCGGTCACGACGATCTCGTGCACGGTGATGCTGCGGCCGAGATGGACGGGTGTGCAGACGCCCGTCACGACACCCGACGTGGCGGAGCGCGTGTGGGTGGCGTTGATGTCCACCCCGACCGCGAGTCGGCCCGGGCCCGCGTGCAGGTTCGCCGCCATCGAGCCGAGCGACTCGCCGAGAACCACGTAGGCACCGCCGTGCATGAGGCCGACGGGCTGTGTGTTCCCCTCGACCGGGAGCGTCGCGACGCATCGCTCGGTGGTGAACTCGAGGAACTCCATGCCCATCTTCTGAGCGAGAGCACCCATTCCGCGGGCTGTCGCCCAGTCGAGTCCTGCACTGGTAGCAGTGTCGCTCATGGTTCCTCCTCAGCGGGTGTCTGTCGTCCTCGTTAGGCTGACAGGGTGACGGACTCCGCAAAGCCTACCCTCATGGTCGTCGACGGCCATTCGCTCGCCTATCGTGCCTTCTTCGCCCTCCCGGTCGAGAACTTCACGACGAAGGACAATCAGCACACGAACGCCATCTACGGCTTCCTGTCGATGCTGGTGAACCTCATCAAGGCCGAGCAGCCGACGCACATGGCGATCGCGTTCGACACCTCCCGTCATTCGTTCCGCACCGATCAGTACCCCGAATACAAGGCGACGCGGTCGGAGTCCCCGCAGGAGTTCCGGGGTCAGATCCCGCTGCTGCAGGACTGCCTAGCGGCGATGTCGATCCCCGTGCTCACCAAAGAGGGCTTCGAGGCCGACGACATCCTCGCGACGCTCTCGACGCAGGGCGCGGAGCAGGGATACGACGTCCTGGTGGTCTCCGGAGACCGCGACACGATCCAGCTGGTCACCGACGACGTCACGCTGCTGTACCCGTCCGTGCAGGGCGTCTCGCAGCTCAAGCGCTACGACCCGGTGACCGTGCAGGAACGCTACGGAGTGCGGCCCGAGCAGTATCCCGACATCGCGGCTCTCGTGGGCGAGACGAGCGACAATCTCCCCGGCGTGCCCAAGGTGGGGGAGAAGACCGCCGTCAAGTGGCTGACGCAGTTCGGTTCGCTCGACGACCTGCTCGAGCGAGCCGATGAGATCAAGGGGGTCGTGGGCGGCAACCTGCGCGATCACATCGAGGACGTGCGCCGTAACCGTCGGCTCAACCGACTGCTGCGCGACGTCGAGCTTCCCGTCGCTCCCGACGACCTCGCGGTCGCCCCGATCGACGCTCAGGCCGTGCGCGACATCTTCGCCCGCCTCGAGTTCCGCACCCTGCTGCCCCGTGTCTTCGAAGCAGTCGGCGCCGGCGAGGTCGCCGACGATCCGGCCGCGACGGTGGTGCTGCCCGAACCGACGCAGGTCACCGCAGCAGAGTTCGTCAGCTGGGCCGACGCGCAGACGGACGACGTCGCACTGCGTATCGTCGTGCAGGGCGGGGCACCGACGCGTCTCGGCGCCGCGACCGCGAGCGAGCTCCGCGAACTCGACTGGAACGATGACGACATCGAGGTGCTGAGACCGTGGCTCGAGTCGACGCGCCCCAAGGTGCTGCATGATGCGAAGCCCCAGGTGAAGGCGCTGCTGCGCCTCGGCATCCGACTCCAGGGACTCGCTTACGACACCAGTCTCGCCGGCTGGCTGCTGCGACCGAGCTTCCCCGACAAGACCCTGTCCGACCTCGTCGAACGGTATCTCGGAGAGAAGCTGCCCGAGGCGGATCCCTCGCAGCTCGTGCCGGAGACGGAGGGCGCCACCCCATCGCAGGAGGCCTGGTTCGCCCTCCGCGTCGCCACGGCTCTGCGTGACGACATCCCCGAGTCGGTCGCCGCTGTGCTCACCGACATCGAGCTTCCGACCCTGCTCACCCTGGCCGACATGGAGGTCGCGGGAGTCGCGGTGTCGCACGACGTCCTCTCGACGTTCTCGGGCGAGCTGGCGACGCGCGCGGACCGCCTCGCACAGGAGGCGTTCGGGATCGTCGGTCGCGAGTTCAATCTCGGATCTCCGAAGCAGCTCCAGGAGGTGCTGTTCGACGACCTGCAGCTGCCCAAGACCCGCAAGACGAAGACCGGATACTCCACGGATGCTGCGGTGCTCGCCGATCTCCAGGAGTCGCATCCGCATCCTTTCCTCGGTCTGCTGCTGCAGCACCGTGAGGCCACGAAGCTCCGTCAGATCATCGAGTCGCTCGACACCGCGATCGGAACCGATCACCGTGTGCACACGACGTATGTGCAGACCGGAAGCCAGACCGGGCGCCTGTCGAGCACAGACCCGAACCTGCAGAACATCCCGGTGCGCACCGAGGAGTCGCGTCGCATCCGCAGCGCGTTCCAGGTGGGAGAGGGGTACGAGTCGCTGCTCACCGCCGACTACTCGCAGATCGAGATGCGCATCATGGCCCATCTGTCCGGCGACGAAGGCCTCATCGAGGCGTTCAACAGCGGTGAGGACCTCCACCGCTTCGTCGGCGCGCGAGTGTTCGGGGTCGAACCGAGCGAGGTGACGTCCGCGATGCGCACGAAGGTGAAGGCGATGTCCTACGGCCTCGTCTACGGTCTCTCCGCGTTCGGCCTGTCGAAGCAGCTCCGCATCGAGCAGTCCGAGGCGAAGCAGCTGATGGTCGAGTACTTCGCGCGGTTCGGAGCGGTACGCGACTACCTCCGGGCGTCCGTCATAAAGGCCAAAGAGGTCGGCTACACCGAGACCATCTTCGGGCGGCGGCGACCCTTCCCCGACCTCGCGAGCCCCAACCGCGTGCTGCGCGAGAACGCCGAGCGCGCGGCGCTCAACGCACCGATCCAGGGCAGCGCGGCCGACATCATGAAGATCGCGCTGCTGCACATCCACGAAGACCTCAGGTCGGAGGGACTGTCCTCGCGTGCGCTGCTGCAGATCCACGACGAACTCGTCGTCGAGGTCGCACCGGGGGAGTGGGACGCGGCCGAGCGGATCGTTCGGACTCGCATGGGCGATGCGGCGGATCTCACCGTGCCGCTCGACGTGCAGGTCGGGCGCGGGCAGGACTGGAACGAGGCGGCGCACTGATTCCGACCGCGCGTCCGTGACGACGGATGCGACCGCGAGGGCCGACAGCCCCGGCGACGGGTACCAATATCCTGCGCCGGGGCGCAGGGCTACGCTGGAGGGATGACCTCTTCCTCTCGCACACCGTCTGCCATCGACAGAGTCGCCGATGAGTGGGTCGACACCATCGCGGTGCTCGCTCCGACGCTCGGCACTTACATCGGCCGGGACGACGTCAACGACCGTTTCGGCGACCTGAGCCCCGAGGGGCACGAGGAGATCGTGCGAGCGACTCGTTCGACCCTCACCGCGCTCGAAGCGCTCGAACCCGTGGACGCGATCGATGAGGTCACCAAGACCGATCTGGCTGCCGAGCTGAGTCTCGACCTCGAACTGCACGATGCCGACTGGCACCTGCGCGACCTGAACGTCATCGCGTCGGCGGCGCAGGACGTACGGTCGGCCTTCGACCTGATGCCCACCGCGACGGCGGACGACTGGAGCGTCATCGCCACCCGCCTCGCCGCGGTCCCTGATGCGCTCCGGGGCTACACCGAGACCCTTCGTGCAGGCATCGCCGCCGGAGTGACCCCTGCACGCCGTCAGGTCGTGGAAGTCGCGACGCAGATCGATCGCTATACCGCCGACGACGGATTCTTCGCTGCGTTCGTCGCCGAGGCAGCGCCTCAGGAAGGCAATCTCCCCGCATCGCTCGCCCGTACTCTGGCCGACAACTCGGCCGCCGCTCGGGTCGCCTACGACGAGCTCCGCAGCTTCCTCGCGGACGAGCTGGCACCGGCAGCGACTGAGACGGACGCCGTCGGCCGAGAACTCTACGCGCTCAACTCGCGACGTTTCCTCGGAGCGACGATCGACCTCGACGAGACCTATGAATGGGGCCGCGAAGAACTCGCCCGCATGGTCGCGGAGCAGACCGCGATCGCGAACGAGATCCTGCCCGGAGCCACCGTTGAAGAGGCTGTCGCCCATCTCGAGGCCGACCCGTCCCGCAAGCTCGTGGGCACCGATGCTCTACAGCGCTGGATGCAGGAGACGAGCGACCGTGCCGTCGCAGAGCTCGGCGCGACGCACTTCGACATCCCGGAGGCGATCCGGACCCTCGAGTGCATGATCGCTCCGACGCAGGAGGGCGGCATCTACTACACCGGCCCCACCGACGACTTCTCACGCCCCGGCCGGATGTGGTGGTCGGTGCCCGAAGGCGTCACCGAGTTCGATACCTGGCGGGAACTGACGACCGTCTACCACGAGGGCGTCCCGGGGCACCACCTGCAGATCGCCCAGGCGGTCTACAACCGCGCGGAGCTCAACTCCTGGCGCCGTCTGCTCGCAGGGACGTCGGGACACGCCGAGGGATGGGCGCTGTACGCCGAACGTCTGATGCAGCAGCTCGGCTACCTCGACGACCCGGCGGACAGGCTCGGCATGCTCGACGGTCAGCGGATGCGCGCAGCCCGCGTCGTGCTCGACATCGGCGTACACCTCGGCAAACCTCGTCTCGACGGTCAGGGCACGTGGGATGCCGACTACGCCCTGGACTTCATGCGCAAGAACGTGAACATGTCCGATCAGTTCGTGCAGTTCGAGGTCAACCGGTATCTGGGCTGGCCGGGGCAGGCTCCGTCGTACAAGGTCGGGCAGCGCATCTGGGAGCAGGTGCGCGATGCGTATCAGGCGAAGCGTGGCGCGGACTTCGATGTGAAGGAGTTCCACAAGCGCGCGCTCGACATGGGCGGGGTCGGACTCGACACGCTCCGCACGGCACTTCTGAATCGCTGAGGGAATGCCGCGCCGGCGTGCGCTGTTCATTCAGCTGAATAGAAAGGGCTGACATGAGCATCGAGTTCGGACTGGACACCTTCGGAGACATCACGAGAGGCGACGACGGCGAGCTCCTGACCGGCGCGCAGACGATCCGCAACATCGTCGAGCAGGCGGAGCGAGCCGACAGCGTCGGTGTCGACTTCTTCGGTGTGGGGGAGCACCACCGCGAGGAGTTCGCGGTGTCGTCCCCGGAGATGGTGCTCGCCACCATCGCAGGGCGCACAGAGAACATCCGCCTCGGCACCGCCGTCACCGTGCTCTCCTCCGACGACCCGGTGCGCGTCTTCGAACGGTTCTCGACACTCGACGCGCTCTCCAACGGACGCGCCGAGGTCGTGCTCGGGCGCGGATCGTTCATCGAGTCCTTCCCGCTCTTCGGATACGACCTCCGCGACTACGACGCGCTCTTCGAGCAGAAGCTCGACCTCTTCGTCGAGCTCCTCAAGGAGGAGCCGGTGACCTGGTCCGGCTCGATGCGCGCATCGCTCGAGAACGCGAATGTCTTCCCGAAGACGGAGAACGGTCTGCGCACCTGGGTGGGTGTCGGCGGCAGCCCCGAATCCGTCGTGCGGGTCGCCCGCCACGGACTGGGCCTGATGCTCGCGATCATCGGAGGTCCTGCGGGGCGATTCCGTCAGTTCGTCGACCTCTACCACCGCTCGATCGCATCCTTCGGCACGACGTCGCATCCGATCGCGGTGCACTCGCCTGGTCACATCGCCGATACCGACGAGGAGGCGTGGGAGGCCGCGTACTCCGGTTTCGAGGCGATGAACAACACCATCGGTCGCGAGCGCGGGTGGCCTCCCTACAGCCGGGCGCGGTTCCAGAACGACGTCGGTCCCGCGGGTGCCCTCTACGTCGGTTCTCCCGACCGGGTCGCGGCCAAGATCGCCGACACCGTCACGACGCTCGGACTCGGGCGATTCGACATGAAGTACGCCACCGGCACGCTGTCGCACGACTCGATGATGCGCAGCATCGAGCTCTACGGGTCCGAGGTCATCCCTCGGGTGCGCAAGCTGCTGGCCGCCCAGGACTGACGCGGGACTCGGCAGCGCGGCGCTCCCCTCTACGATGAGGGGATGGCCAACACCGCGCTGCCGAGCCGGGCTTCCATCGCCGGGCGTCTCGATGAGCTTCCGTTCACGCGCCGCCACCTTCGTCTGCTCACAGGATCAGGCGTGGGGTGGGCTCTGGATGCGATGGACGTGGGACTCATCTCGTTCATCCTCGCCGCACTCACCCAGCAGTGGGGCCTGACGAAGGCGGATGCCGGGTGGATCGCCTCCGTCGGCTTCATCGGAATGGCGATCGGCGCAACGCTGGGCGGACTTCTCGCCGACCGGCTCGGACGGCGCCAGGTCTTCGCTCTGACGTTGCTCATCTACGGCATCGCCACCGGAGCGAGTGCGCTCGTGAGCGGCCTCGCCGCGCTTCTCGTGCTGCGCTTCCTGGTGGGGCTGGGGCTCGGCGCCGAGCTTCCCGTGGCGTCGACGTACGTGAGCGAGTTCGCGCCGGCGCGCATCAGAGGCCGACTGATCGTCATCCTCGAGGCGTTCTGGGCGGTGGGATGGACGGCGGCCGCACTGATCGGCTTCTTCGTGATCCCCGCGTCCGACGCCGGCTGGCGCTGGGCGTTCGCCCTCGGCGCGATCCCCGCGGTCTACGCACTGATCGTGCGCTGGGGACTGCCGGAATCGCCTCGGTGGCTCGCGTCGCGCGGGCGCATCGCCGAGGCCGATCGCATCGTCTCGGCGTTCGAGGCCGACGCCGGTGTCGAGCCGGGGCCTGCGATCAGACGCGAGCCGATGTCGCGGGCGATCGCCGTGACGACGCGAGCTCGTCTGACGACACTGTGGAACGGCGAGTTCCGCGTGCGCACCCTGTGTCTATGGGTCGTCTGGCTGTGCGTGAACTTCGCGTACTACGGCGCCTTCATCTGGATCCCCAGCATCCTGGTCGATGCAGGCTTCGATCTCGTCCGCTCGTTCGGTTTCACTCTCATCATCACGCTCGCGCAGCTTCCGGGTTACGCCGTCGCCGCGTGGCTCATCGAGGTGTGGGGTCGACGCACGACGCTGTCGGTCTTCCTGATCGGCTCGGCGGTCTCGGCCGTCTGCTTCGGCACGTCGACGACCGAAGCCGCGATCATCGCCTCGGGCATGGCTCTCTCGTTCTTCAACCTGGGCGCATGGGGTGCGCTGTACGCGGTCACCCCGGAGATCTACCCGACCTCGCTTCGCGGCACCGGCGCGGGATGGGCCGCCGGAGTGGGGCGTATCGCGTCCATCATCGCTCCGCTCGCGGTGCCTGTCGTTCTCGTCGCCGGGGGCGCGCCGGTGCTGTTCGCGGTGTTCGGCGCGTGCTTCGTGGTCGCGGCCGCGGCGGCGTGGGGCCTGGTCGATCGCGGCGGGATGGCGCTCGACGACCGCTGATGCGCCTGGTGTCGGCGAGCGGGAATAGGCTGTCGAGGTGACAGACGTTCGCTATGTGGCCATCGGAGATTCCTTCACCGAGGGAGTGGGTGATGTGCTGCCCGACGGCCGCGAGCGAGGCTGGGCCGATCTCGTGGCTCAGGGGTGGGCCGATGCCGCCGGCCATTCGATCAGCTATGCCAACCTCGCCATCCGCGGCAAGCTGGCTTGGCCGATCGTCGAGCAGCAGCTGGAGCCGGCGCTCGCGCTGCGCCCGACCCACCTGTCGTTCAACGGCGGAGGCAACGACATGCTGCGGCCGCGGACCGACCTCGAGCACATCGCTGACGCGTTCAGCCGGGTCCTGCGCCGCTGCGACGAAGAAGGCGTCACCCTGATCCTCCTCTCCGGAGCGAATCCGAGCGGCCAGCTCCCGATGGGATCGCTCGTGCAGCGGCGAGGCGACCAGCTCTCGGATGCCGTGCTTCGACGCGTCGAAGGGCGCGACGATGTCGTGCGCGCATTGAACTGGCCCGACCGCGAGTTGGCAGATGCGAAGTACTGGTCCGAGGACCGCCTGCACATGAACGCCGCCGGTCACCACCGAGTCGCCGCACGGGTGCTGCAGGGGCTGGGCTACGAGCCTCCGTCGACCTGGTGGTCACCGACAGCCCTCACCGCGGGTGGCCCCGCGGGGCTCGCCTACTATCGAGAGTTCGTCGGCCCGTGGGTCAGGCGACGCGTCACGCGCACCTCGTCCGGTGACGGACGTGCCGCGAAGTACCCCGACTGGGTCGAGAGGGTGCCGCAGGCGTGACCGATATCGAGATGCGACCGATCCGGGGCGGGTCGGTCACACTGCATGATGCGCGCCGAAAGGTGGAACGCACCGTCAGTCTCGAGGATTTCGAGATCGGCGTCTTCCCGATCACCGAGGAGCAGCTGGCGGAGATCCTTCCGATCTCCTCACGCCATCCCCGTCGACCGGCCGCGGACCTGAGCTGGTTGCGCGCGATCCACTTCTGCAATGCCGCATCGGAGTGGGAGGGATTCGACCCGGTCTACCGATTCGACGGCGAGGACGTCACCTGGGACGTGATCGCAGACGGCTATCGTCTCCCGACTGAAGCCGAATGGGAGTACGCGTGCCGGGCAGGGTCGACGGGGCCGCACTATGCACCTCTCGCCGAGGCCGCGTGGACGAGTGCCGACGGTGTGTCGGCTCCCCAGGAGGTCGGCGGCAAGCTGCCCAACCTCAACGGGCTGTTCGACATGCTCGGCAACGTGTGGGAGTGGTGCTGGGATCTGCTGGATCCCGCGCGATACGACGACTATCGCGTGTTCCGCGGGGGCGGCTTCGCAGACGATTCGTGGAGCGTCCGCGCCTCGGTGCGTCGCGGGGGAGGACCCCGCATGCACCATGAGGACGTCGGGCTTCGAGTCGCGCGCGGCGCGTATGAGACTCCGGGAGAAGCTCAGGGGTGGTCGACGCGCGCCGACCAGGAGAGAGCAGCGTTCGACGGCCCGGTGCCGTTCGGCTGGACGCCGTTGCGGCGCCCAGGGCGCTGAATCGCTCGAGGCCGTCTCATCGCGACATGGGCCTGATCATGTACCGGCTCGGTCCCTCCGGCTCGGAGAAGCCGAACTTCGCGTAGAGGCCGTCCGCATCGCTGGTGGCGAGCATGATGCGCTTCACGGTCGAGGTCTCCGGCAGATCATCGACGATGCCCTGCACGAGCATCCTTCCGATTCCGATTCCGAGTCCTCGTTCGAGAAGGTGAAGCTCGGGGGCATGAGCACCATCCTCGGATTCCTCAGCGTCGCCGCTCAGGATCCAGCCCCATCCGGATGCGGGTGCGCTTGCGTTCGATCACGATGAAGGTGACACCGAGGATCCACAGCGGGATGGGCATGAGGAACGCCACTCGGAACGCCTCCAGCGAGTAGGTCTCCGGCGTCCCCGCGCCCTGCAGGTCGAGTGCGAGACCGATGAGGAAGATCGCCATGAGAGCGGCGATGAAGCCACCGGCATTCGTCACTCCTGTGGCCGTGCTGAGACGATGCGAGGGGTTGTGCGTGCGCGCGTGGTCGAAGGCAATCATGCTCGCCGGGCCTCCCGTCGCGAGTGCCACGGCGAGGACGTAGAGCAGCCAGAGCGGAGCCGGTTCGGGCAGGGCGAGGACGGCGACCCATGCGACGACCTGCACCCCGACGGCCGGAAGGACGAGTGCGAGCGAACGCTGATTCGGCAGCCGACGCGAGAGGTCTCCGATGATGGGGCCCAGTGCCATTCCGGCGATCACGTACACCGAGATGATGCCCGCAGCATGCGCCGTGTCCAGCCCCTGCGCTGCGGTCAGGAAGGGCATTCCCCAGAGGAGGATGAACGCCGTGCCCGCGAAAGGTGTCGTGAAGTGCGACCAGAACGCGAGGCGGGTGCCGGGGTGCGCCCACGCGGCGCGGATGCCGACACCGGTGTCGATCGCCGACGTGACGACGCGGATGACACCCGTGTCGGTGTTGACCGTCACGTCGGCCCCACGCTCCGCCGGGTGATTGCGGATGACGAGCGCGACGAGAATGGTGAACAGCACGCCGAGCCCCGCGATGCTGCCGAAGGTGATCGTCCACGTCGTCGCGTGCAGGAGGGCGGCGAGGGGCACGAGTGCGATCAACTGTCCCGCCTGCCCGATGATGCCGGTGAACTGGACCATGATCGGCCCGCGCTGGGCAGGGAACCACGTCGCCACGAGCCGCAGCACGGCCGGGAAGATCGCCGCGTCACCGGCGCCGAGCAGGATGCGCGCGAAGATCGCGATGCCGATGCCGGGGGAGAGGGCCATGGTGAGCTGACCTGCGGCCATGAGCAGCATGCCGATCGTCATGATCGGGCGCGAGCCGAAGCGGTCGAGCAGGATGCCGATCGGTATCTGCATCCCGCCGTAGACGGCGAGTTGGACGACGGCGAACAGCGCGAGGGTCGACGCGTCGGCCTGGAATCGATCCGCGGCCTCCACCCCGACGGCGCCGAGGGAGGTGCGGTTCGTGATCGCCAGGACGTAGGCCGCGACGCCGACACCCCAGATGAGCCAGGCTCTCCATCCCGGGGCGGTCACGGGGGAGCGGGGAACCTGATGCACTCCTCCCACGGTACTCCTGGTCGCGACCTCCCCTGTCGCGCAGCCCGCCCTCTCGGGTGTCTGGCGCATGTCGGATGCTGTCGCTAGCGTGGCCGCATGACACCCGCACCCGTGCACCACGCCATCAACTACGTCGAACTCGTCGTCAATGATCTCGAGACGGCGAAGCGGTTCTACCGCGACGCCTTCGGCTGGGTCTTCGTCGACTACGGTCCCGCCTATGCAGGCATCGCGTCACTCACAGGCGACGGATCCGAGGTCGGCGGGCTGCTCCTCTCCGATCAGGGACGCCCGCCCGGTGGCCCTCTCGTGCTGTTGTACTCCGACGATCTGGATGCCACCCAGGTGGCGATCACCGAGGCCGGCGGTGCGGTCGTGCAAGGTCCGTACGAGTTCCCCGGCGGCCGCCGCCTGCACTTCCTCGACCCCAGCGGCAACGAGCTCGGCGTCTGGTCCTCACGCTGAGGGCAGAATGAACCTGTGACCGAACAGCCTGATCTCGACACACTCATACGCCCCGAGCGCGCCTCTGTCCGCATCCGGCGGACGAACCTGCACGGTTCCGACGCGGTTGCGGTAACCCATCTCGTGCGGACGTACCTCCTCCAGACCGAGGACGAGAAGCGGGAGCACGGGATCGCAGTGCCATCCCCGCCCGGCACGCTGCCGCCGCATTACAGGCAGGAGGCTGATGACCCCGCTCTGGCGTACGCCGGGTGCGTTGTGCTCATCGCAGAGCTGGACGATCAGCCCGTGGGAGTGGTCGTCATCCGGCCGGTCGCCGGAGAAGCAGAGGTCAAGAGGTTCTGGACGGATCCGAGCGTGCGGGGACGAGGCGTCGGCGGTGCTCTGCTCGATGCCGCCCTGGAGGTCGCGGGTTCCCCTGTCCGGCTGTCCGTCTGGCATTGGCGTGATGCGGCGATCCGTCTGTATGAATCCCGGGACTTCCTGCGTGTCGAATCCTGGGAGGATCGCGAGGCCCTCGTGTGCATGGTGCGAAACCGCGACACTTTGCCCTTGCGCTAACCGTCCAGGTGCAGAATACTTTGCTCTATGGCTAACCATGACGACGTGAACGGAGTGTTCCTCGCGCTCGCGGACCCGACGCGGCGGGAAGTGATCCGGATTCTCGGATCGGGTCCGGCGAGCGTGGGGGAGTTGGCGAAGTCGTTCGCGATCACGCTGCCCTCTTTCATGAAGCACGTGCGCACGCTGGAGGGGAATGGTCTCATCCGCACGACCAAGCGCGGACGCGTGCGCACCTGCAGCCTCGACCGCGATCGACTCGCCACCGTGGGGGACTGGCTCGACGCTCAGCGCCGAATCTGGGATTCCCGTACCGATCGACTCGAAGTGGTCGCTGCAGGACTGGAGGAGCCCAGATGATCGACACGCTGGCGGCCGAGAACCCCGAGGCCCCGTGACGAACACATCCGGCCGAGCGGGCGCAAGACCCCTTTCTGGTCGCCTGCGGACGGCGCGCCTGATCCTTCGGCCGCAGACCGCCACCGACGCGACCGTCTTCCACACGCTCTGGACCGAGCGGGATGAGCGCGTGCCGGCGCACCGGAAGCTGGACGCAGCCGGACACCCGACGGCGTCCGACATCGCCGCGCACATCACCGATCCGGCCTCGGAGCGATCGAGCCTGCTCACAGTGGAGGACGCGGTGTCAGGGGAGATTTACGGATACTGCGGGCTGGTCTTCGACGCGAACGGCAACGATCAGGAGCCCGAGGTAGCGTTCGAGCTCCTCCAGGCCGTGCACAATCGCGGATATGCCACGGAGGCCGCGACGGCGGTCCTGCGGTGGGCTGCCGAAGCGGGCTATCGCCGTGCGTGGGCGGGAGTCTGGGAGTGGAACGTGAGTTCGCGTCGCGTGCTCGACAAGCTGGGGTTCGTGGATTCGGGCCGATCGGGCCGCGTCAGCGAGCACGGTCGCACCCTCATCACGGTCCGCGACCTCGGGACCGAGCACACCCCAGTCGAACGCACCGAGCTCGTCGAGCATCAGGATCTTTCCACATCGCAGTTGTCAGCGCTCGGCAAACTCTTCGACTCCGAGTACCGCGTGACGCACGGCGCCTGGAATCCTGACCGCCCGTACGGGTATTCGCCGGCGCATGTTCATGTGATGCTGTCGATCGGCCGGATCGTGATCGCGCATGTCGGCTTTCAGCGACGCACGATCAGTGCAGGCGGCCACGAGATCGTCGTCGCCGGAACCGGGGGAGTCCTCGTGCATTCCGACTGGCGCGGCAGTGGGGTCGGGCGACGGGTGATGGCGCGTGCCCAGCAGGCGATGCGGGACGACGCGCTGGTCGACTTCGGATACCTCGGATGCCGTGAGGCGGTCGTGCCTTTCTATGAGAGCACCGGCTGGAGGCGGATCCGCGCGCTAGAACGTCACATATCGATCGCCGACGGTTCCGACGCGACCGAGCCCTTCGGAGCTCCCATACTGATCCACGACGCATCTGACTCGCGATGGCCGCCGGAGGACGTCGATCTGAGGGGTACGCCCTGGTGACGCGCAGGCCTCCGGGAGAGGGCGCTTCTCCCTCGAACTGACATAATGTGCATTATCGGCTATTACCCATTTCGATGGCTCCCGCTGCGCCGTCGTCCAGAACGCCGCGGGACGGCCGGTGTCATTCGAGGTCGTATCCGGGTGGATACTCGATCTCCAGCGGCTGACTCGTCGGAGACTCGATAGAACGGGTGCGCTGTCGCAGTCGCTCGACGAGTTCGGGATCCTCGATCTCCGGACCCTCGCCAGTGGCCTCCTTGGACACGATCTGGCTCGCTGGACCGATGAGGAACTTCGCGACTGCTGTGCCGCCGTCGTTCTCCCGCACCGGGATCTCGACGATCTCGGCACGCTCATCGTCTCCCAGTGCTCGGCTGTAAGCCAGCAGCGCATCGGCGATCGCATCTCCAGTGAGGTACTCATCTCCGGCGTAGATGATCTTCTGCATGCTGCTTTTCTAGAGGATGTCGCCGTCGACAAGATCTCCCTTGATCCGCGACTCGTTGTTTGCTACGAGAACGATGCGAGCGCATCGCTAGGCTCTAGGCGTGAACGGTAGCAACATCGACATCGATTGGACGGTCGCCCGCGACGCCAATCAGGACAACTGGAACGATCGCGTCCCGCTGCATGAGGTCGCCTACGGTCTCGACGAGTTCGACGATCCTTCGCATCTCAGCGACGTCGTCAGTGCCGATCTCCCGGTGCTTCGCCGATTCCTGCCCGACGGCAGAATCACGGGACTCGACCTGTGCCATCTGCAATGCCATATCGGTACCGACTCCGTCTCGCTGGCCCGTGCGGGAGCGACCGTCACCGGCGTCGACTTCTCGGCGCCGGCCCTTGCTGCGGCCGAAGCGCTGGCCGAGCGCACGGGGGTTTCGGCGACATGGATCGAGACGGACGTCCTCGACGCACGCGCAGCCGTGACGGGTGACTTCGATGTCGTCTACACGAGCATCGGCACGATCACCTGGTTGGACGACCTCGACCGCTGGGCCGCTCAGATCGTCGGCCTGCTGCGTCCGGGAGGCACGTTCTTCATCCGCGACGGACATCCTGCTCTGTACGCGCTCGACGAAGATGCGCCGACGCTCGTGACCCGCTACCCGTATTTCGGTGACGGCCGGGCGCAGCGATGGGACGACGAATCGACCTACGCCGGGGACGGCAAGGTCGCGCACCCGCGCACGTACGAATGGCCGCACCCGCTCTCGGAGATCCTGGGGTCGCTGTTGAAAGCGGGCCTTCATCTTCTGCACTTCGACGAGGGGCGAACACTCCCCTGGCGGTTCAGTCCTCGGATGGTCGAGGTCCCCGGCGGGTATGCCTGGCCTGAAGCGGAACGGAACCTTCTCCCCTGCACGTACACCGTGGTCGCACGCAAGGACTGATCGCTCGTCGCGAAGGTTCGTACTCATCTGGCGACACGGCTCGTGACATGGCGCCAGCCGCCCGCTCTACGCGCCGACGTACTCTGCCAGATGCTCGCCCGTGACCGTCGATCGCGCAGCCACGAGTTCTGCGGGGCTTCCCTCGAAGACGATGCGGCCGCCATCGTGGCCCGCGCCGGGACCGACGTCGATGATCCAGTCGGCGTGCGCCATCACAGCCTGGTGATGCTCGATCACGATCACGGTCTTTCCGGATTCGACGAGTCGATCGAGCAGTCCGAGGATGTTCTGGACGTCAGCGAGGTGGAGCCCCGTGGTCGGCTCGTCGAGCACGTACGTGTCGCCCTTCTCCCCCATCTGGATGGCCAGCTTGATGCGCTGGCGTTCGCCTCCGGACAAGGTGGACAGCGGCTGTCCCAGCGATAGGTAACCGAGGCCCACATCTTCGAGGCGTCCGAGGATCGTCGCTGCCGCCGGCAGCTTCGCCTCCCCCTCGGAGAAGAACACCCGTGCCTCGGCGACCGGGAGATCCAAGACCTCGGTGATGTCCTTGCCCGCCAGCTTGTACTCGAGGACGGCAGCCTGGAAGCGCTTGCCGCCGCAGTCCTCGCAGGGTGTCTCTATCGTGTCCATGAACCCGAGTTCGGTGATGATGACACCGGCGCCCTTGCAGGTCGGGCAGGCACCCTCGGAGTTCGCGCTGAACAGGGCCGGCTTGACGCCGTTGGCTTTGGCGAACGCCTTGCGGATCGGTTCGAGCATGCCCGTGTAGGTGGCGGGATTGCTGCGCCGTGATCCCTTGATCGCGCCCTGGTCGATCGCCACGACCCCCTCGCGCTTCGACACGGACCCGTGGATCAGGGAGCTCTTGCCGGAACCCGCGACCCCGGTCACGACGGTGAGGATCCCGGTGGGGATGTCGACATCGACGTTCTGCAGGTTGTTGGCCGAGGCGCCTCGGATCTCGATCGCGCCGGTGGCACTGCGCACCGAATCCTTCAGCGCGGCTCGATCGTCGAGGTGGGCGCCGGTGCGGGTTCCGCTGGCCTTCAATCCCTCGATGGTCCCCTCGAAGCAGATCTCACCGCCGGCGCTTCCGGCGCCGGGACCGAGATCCACCACGTGGTCTCCGATGGCGATGGTCTCCGGCTTGTGTTCCACCACCAGCACGGTGTTGCCCTTGTCGCGCAGGCGCAGCAGGAGGGTGTTCATCCGCTGGATGTCATGCGGGTGGAGGCCGATGGTCGGCTCGTCGAACACGTACGTGACATCGGTGAGAGACGAGCCGAGGTGACGCAGCATCTTGATGCGCTGCGCCTCTCCCCCGGAGAGCGTCCCCGATGGACGCTCGAGGCTCAGGTATCCTAGGCCGAGCGTGACGAACGCGTCGAGGTTCGCGCTCAGCGCCTCGAGCAGGGGCGCCGCCCCGGGGAGTTCCAAGCCTCTCACCCACTCGGCGAGATCGGTCACCTGCATGCGGCAGGCATCGGCGATGCTGATGCCGTCGATCTTGGAGGACCTCGCTCCTTCGGTGAGGCGGGTGCCATCGCACTCCGGGCATGTCGCGAACGTCGCCACGCGTTCGACGAAGGCGCGGATGTGCGGCTGCAGCGCGTCGAGGTCTTTCGAGAGCATCGACTTCGTGATCTTGGGGATCAACCCCTCGTACGTCATGTTGATGCCCGAGATCTTGACCTTGGTGACCTCACCGTAGAGGAAGAGCTGTCGCTGCTTCTCGGTGAACTCCGAGACCGGCTTGTCGGCGGGATAGAAGCCCGATGCGGAGAAGCCCTTCACCATCCAGCCGTCCGCCGTGTAGCCGGGAACCATAATCGCTCCCTCGTCGAGAGACTTCGACTCGTCGACGATCTGCGCGAGGTCGAGATCCGACACCGCTCCCCTGCCCTCGCATCGAGGGCACATGCCGCCGAGGTAGATGGCGTCCTTGACGATCTTCTTCTCGCCGCCCGGCCCCGTCATCACTCCGCTGGCCTTCTGAGTCGGGATGTTGAACGAGAACGCCGTCGGGCCTCCGATGTAGGGGTCACCGAGCTTGCTGAAGAGGATGCGCAGCATGGCGTTCGCGTCGGTGACCGTCCCGACGGTGGATCGCGGATTCGCGCCGAGACGCTCCTGATCGACGATGATCGAGGTCGTGAGTCCCTCGAGCACGTCGACGTCCGGACGCGGGACCGACGGCATGAAGCCCTGGACGAACGCGCTGTACGTCTCGTCGATCATGCGCCGTGACTCGGCGGCGATCGTGTCGAAGACCAGCGAGCTCTTGCCGGATCCGGAGACTCCGGTGAAGACGGTGAGGCGACGCTTGGGAATGTCGACGCTCACCTCTTTGAGGTTGTTCTCGCGCGCACCCTGTACGCGGATGATGTCGTGGCCGTCAGCGGGGTGCGTCGTCATGGTGATCCTCGAGTAGCGACCGGGGTCAGCCGGCCTGGTTGATTCGGAGCAGGTTGCCTGCGGGGTCTCGGAAGGCGCAGTCGCGCACGCCGTAGGGCTGGTCCATGGGCTCCTGCACCACATCGGCGCCGTTGTCGACAAGTCGCTCGAACACCGCGTCGAGATCGTCGCTCGCGAGAGTCAGCGCGCCGTAGCTGCCCTTCGCGATGAGTTCGAGGATCGTCTGGCGCTCGGCGTCCGTGATCCCGGGATCGGTTGCCGGCGGGTGCAGCACGATCGACGTCTCCGGCTGCCCCGCGGGACCGACCGTGAGCCACCGCAGGCCGTCGTAGCCGACGTCGTTGCGCACCTCGAAGCCGAGGGCGTCACGGTAGAAACCGAGAGCCGCCTCGGCATCGGTGTGCGGAAGGAATGCGTAGTGGATGCTGATGTTCATGAGACTCACGTTAGGTGCGCGCCCGTGCGCGGCGCTTCTTGATTCCTGATCGGTCGGATGACGTGCTTCGCCTGGAACGTCGGAATACCGTCGACGTCGGCGGCGCGCTCACGATACACGCGGGGTGGGACACCGACCAGTTCCGTGAATCGAGTGCTGAACGTGCCCAGCGATGAGCATCCGACTTCGAAGCACACCTCGGTGACGCTGAGGTCGCCGCGGCGCAGCAGAGCCATCGCGCGCTCGATCCGCCGCGTCATCAGATAGGAGTATGGCGACTCGCCGTAGGTCTCCTTGAAGCGCCTGCTGAGATGGCCGGCCGACATGTGTGCTCCGCGGGCGAGCGCCTCCACATCGAGAGGCGTGGCGTACTCGCGGTCGATCCGATCCCGCACCTTGCGCATCACGACGAGCTCGCGGAGCCGCGCGTCATCGTCCGAGGTCACCCCCTGATTTTGCCATGACCGCGCGTGACGGAGTGTGAACGTCGGCGACATATCGATATCGGGTTCCCCCATCCGTCACCGGACAGCGCTACTCTGTCAGCATCCCTCACAGGATTTTCTCAGAAAGGGTCCCCACCATGACTGATTCCCTCGCTTCCGAAGCGAAATCGCTGTTCAAGTCCATTCGAGTCGTCCTGGCCGTCTCCGGTGTCATCGCACTGATCGCGGGCATCGTCCTGCTCGTCTGGCCCGCCAAGTCCGCCGTCATCGTGACGGGCATCTTCGCCACCTACCTCGTGATCGCGGGCCTCGTCTACATCGGGCTCGGCATCTTCTCGCGCGTGAAGGGCGGGTGGGCTCGAGTCGGGCACATCGTGCTGGGCCTCGTGTACATCGTGGCCGGCGTCATCGCGTTCGCGAACCTCGGCGTCGCCGCTGCCACTCTCGCGCTCGTCGTCGTCATCTTCATCGGCATCAGCTGGATCGTCGACGGAGTGGTGGCGTTGTCGCTTCTCGGAAAGGACGGCTCGCGAGTCTGGACGCTGCTTTACGCTCTGCTCAGCATCATCGCCGGTATCGTCGTCCTCTTCTCGCCCCTGTACGCGGCAGCCGTGCTCTGGCTGGTGCTCGGCATCTCGCTCGTCGTCCTCGGGATCGTGCAGATCGTGCGCGCGATCACACTGGGCAAGGACGCGAAGGAGTTCGTGGCATCGGCGAAGGCCGACTCCGCGCTCTGATCCTCCCCGCAACGCGAAGAGCCCCGTCCACGCGGACGGGGCTCTTTCGGTGCTATCAGCCGCTCACTCCGCGGCGAATGCGCTCACATCGCCGACGAGACGCGTGTTGTCGGCGGGGACAGCGTCGATTGCCGCGCGAGCGACCTCCGCGGCGAACTCCGACACGTTGTAGAGCTTGCCGGCGGATTCGCGCCGCTCCGCGATCGCTCCAGGGTTGGCGCGCTCGAGCAGAGTCGCGGTGATCGTGCCTTCGATCATGTCTCCGGACACCACGGTGAAGCCGATGCCCTTCTCCGCGAGCCCGGGGATCCGCTCGCGGAGCGCGTCTTCTCCGGCACGCTTCGACAGGGCGACGGGCTCGTACTCCGGCATGGTCGGGGTGGTGCGGATGAAGTGCGCCTGGTGGCTCGTGACGAAGACGACCCGCGCGCCGTCGCCGAGCAGCGGAACAGCCGCATCGAGGACGTTCAGCTGCGCGTCGCGGTTGAGGGTCAGGGCGTAGTCCTCGGCCATTCCCGATTCCATGCCGCCGGAGGCATTGAGGACGAGGACGTCGAGGCGTCCGAACTCGGCCTTCACCGCATCGAACATCTCGCCGACGGACGCGGGGTCGGTCAGGTCGGCACCGACGACCAGCACGCGGCGGCCCAGCTCGCGCAGCTGCCCGGCGAGCTTCTCTGCACGTGGGGCCTTGTTGCGGAAGTTGATCACCACGTCGGCGCCGGCCTCGGCGAGGTAGCGCACGGTGTCCGCCCCGATGCCTCGAGACGAGCCGGTGACGAGGGCGACCTTGCCCTCGAGAGAACCTGCGGGAAGAACGTCGGTCACAGTGACTCCTCTGATGCGTGATTCGCCGTGATGACACGGCGCTTTCAGACTATCAAGCCGGCCCCGTCCAGCCGGGACCGGGCTCGACCTGCGTGATAGGTTGACCGCAAAGGAGGCCGCATGGACAACTTCGCGACATTCGTTCAGTTCATCGACCAATGGGCATGGATCGGTTGGCTGATCCTGATCGCCATCTTCCTCGTGATCGAGATGCTGACTCTCGACTTCACCTTCCTGATGCTGAGCTTCGGCAGCGTCGTCGGGCTCGTCACGGACTTCCTCGGCATCCCGGTCTGGGTACAGGTGCTGATCGCCGCCGCGGCGGCCGCGCTCTTCATCCTGTTCCTGCGTCCGCCGCTGATCAAACGCCTGCATCGAGGCGAGGACCCGACCAAGTCCAACGTCGACGCGCTTCTCGATCTCCGAGGCATCGCGCTGCAGGACATCACCCAGATCTCCGGCCAGGTGAAGCTGAGCAACGGCGACACCTGGACCGCCCGCACCGCCGGAGCCGTGCCGATCCCGCAAGGATCACCGATCGCCGTCATGACGATCAACGGCGCGACCGCGACCGTCCGTCCCGTCAACGACTAGGAGAGTCTCTTGGACGATGCATCGTTCATCCCCGCAGCGATCGGGTGGATCCTCGTCATCGCGATCATCATCTTCGTGGTGGTCACGCTGGCTCGCTCCATCCGCATCATCCCCCAGGCCACGGCCGGCGTGGTCGAGCGCCTGGGCCGATATCACAAGACACTGACGCCGGGTCTGAACATCCTGGTGCCGTTCATCGACCGGCTGCGTCCCCTCATCGACATGCGCGAGCAGGTCGTTTCCTTCCCACCGCAGCCCGTGATCACCGAGGACAACCTGGTGGTCTCGATCGACACCGTCGTCTACTTCCAGGTGACCGATGCTCGCGCTGCGACATACGAGATCGCCAACTACCTGGGCGCCGTCGAGCAGCTGACGACGACGACACTGCGAAATGTGGTCGGTGGACTCAACCTCGAGGAGGCCCTGACCAGTCGTGACAACATCAACGGACAGCTTCGCGTCGTGCTCGACGAGGCGACGGGCAAGTGGGGAATCCGCGTCGGCCGCGTCGAGCTGAAGGCCATCGACCCGCCCATCTCCATCCAGGACTCGATGGAGAAGCAGATGCGCGCCGAGCGGGACCGTCGAGCGGCGATCCTCACGGCTGAGGGAACCAAGCAGTCGGCGATCCTCGAGGCCGAAGGTGCGCGACAGGCCGAGATCCTCCGCGCAGAGGGCGACAAGCAGGCCGCCGTGCTGCGCGCCCAGGGTGAGGCCGAAGCGATCCAGAACGTGTTCACCGCCATCCACCAGGGCGAGCCTGACGACAAGCTGCTCGCGTACCAGTACCTGCAGATGCTTCCGAAGATCAGCGAAGGCCAGTCGAACAAGCTCTGGATCATCCCGAGCGAGCTGACCGAGGCGCTCAAGGGCATCGGCACCGCGTTCACCCCGCGACCGGGACAGCCCCCGACGAACCTGCCGGGCGCGTGACGCACCCGTATTTCGTCAAGGCGCGTCACCCCCGAGTCCTCGCTCACCGCGGTCTGATCACCGCGGCGGGCGGGGACTCCGGTGTCTGGGAGAACTCGGCCGCCGCCGTCGCCGCCGCTCATGCCGCCGGAGCAGAGTACATCGAGACCGACTGCCGGGTGACGGCCGACGGTGACGTCGTGCTCTTCCACGACGCGACGCTGCACAGACTGGCCGACGATCCCCGTCCCGTCGGTGAAGTGCGCACCCGCGAACTCGCCGCGATCTTCTCCGACCACGGCGGGCTGCTCACGGTCGCTGACGCACTCTCCGCCTTCCCGACCACGCGCTTCAACATCGACGTCAAGACCGTCGACGCGGCAGCACCCCTCGGCCCCCTCCTGGCGGACCACACGCACCGAGTTCTCGTGACCAGCTTCTCCGATGCGAACCGACGTGCGACGATCGCAGCGGTCCTGCGCGCGGGGGCTCCGCTCCGACCGGCGACGTCGGGCGGCAGCCGCACCATCGCCGCGGTCCGCGCTCTCTCCGCTCTGCGCCTCTCCCCCGGCCGCGCTCTGCTCGACATCGACGTGCTGCAGATTCCTGAGCGGCATCGCGGCGTGAAGGTGCTGACGCCTGCACTCCTCCGAGCGGCGCACCGGCGCGGCGTCGAGGTTCATGTGTGGACGGTGAACGACGCGGACTCCATGCGACGACTCGTCCGGCTCGGTGTCGACGGCATCGTCACCGACCGCGCCGATCTCGCGCTGGTCACGATCGGCCGCTGAGACCGCCACGCCGCCATTACGCTGTGGCGCTGGGATTCCGCTGTGAATAGCGCCGAGAACGCGCTCGTATGGATGAAGCGCACAGGCTGGAGCGTTATACCTGACAGCGACGAGAGGACCACACAATGGCAGATCGCAGCCTACGCGGCATCCGACTCGGCGCCCAGAGCCTACAGAGCGAAGAGGGCGTCGTTTTCATGGAGCGCCGTGAAACCACCTACATCTGTGACACCTGCGGCCATGTCACGAACCTGATGTTCTCGGCGGACGCAGAGCCGCCCCAGACGTGGGAGTGCCGTTCCTGCGGAGCGGACGCGCGCCTGAACGTCGACGGCCAGGCCGTCACGCTCGATGCCACGGACGAGAAGGCCGCCCGCACACACTGGGACATGCTTCTCGAGCGTCGTACCCGCGCAGAGCTCGAGGAGCTCCTCGAGGAGCGACTCGCCTTCATCCGTGCCCGCCGCGGCGCAGGTGAAGACCCGACCCGCGAGAAGATCGGCGCCTAGCGCCTGCGGGCGCGCAACCACCCGAAGGCCAGCGCGCCCAGTCCACCCCAGACCAGAAGAACCTGGATCCAGGGTCCCAGGACGACTCCAGCAGTCAGGCCGGAGCGCAGCTCGACATCTTCGAGCAACGCTCCGGCCTTTCCTGCATCCAGGCTCGAGACCGTCGTGCCATCCGCGCGGATCACCTGGCTGGTGCCGACCGTCGAGATGTTCACGACGCTGCGGCCGGTCTCGATCGCACGCATCCGCGCGACGGCGAGTTGCTGCAGATTCTCATTCGTCCCACGGAAGTCCGCGTTGTTCGTCTGGAAGACGAGCACTTCGGCACCGTCTGCCATGCCCTCGCTGATCACGTCGTCGTAGATCACGTCGAAGCAGATCGCCAGCCCGACCTTCACACCGTCGACGTCGATGACCGGCGGATTCGAGCCCGGGGTGTACTCGCGCTGGATCAGACCGATCAGATCGGGTGCGAGTGCGTTGAAGAAGGCGCGGTCGGGGACGTACTCCCCGAAGGGGACCGGATGCCGCTTGTCATGGACCTGCCCGTCAGCGCCCTCTTCCGTCCAGAGCATGGACGTGTTGTAGAAGAGACCGTCTCGTTCCGTGGCGGCATTCGCCAGCAGCGGTGCGCCGACACGCGAGGCGATCGCGCTCATTCTTCTCGCCAGAGAGTCCGATTGGAACGGATCGAAGTCGAGCGACCCCTCGGGCCAGACCAGCAGGTCGACGTCCTCGCCGTAGAGCGGTTCGGTCGCGTCGGTCTGCGCGTCGATGAGCGAGTAAGGCTCGCGCTCGTCGAAATACCCGCTCGGCCCGTTCCCCTGCACTGCCGCGATGCGCAGCGATCCGCTGGTGGTCGTGGGGAAGAGCGGTGTGAGCAGCAGAACCACGGTCACGACGACCGGTGCGATCAGCGCAGCCGGCCGGCGCCAGAGTCGTTCGCGCACCACCTGGATCACGAGGGCGACGAGGAACACCATCAGGAAGCTGAGACCGCTCACGCCGGTCCAGGACGCGACGTGAGCCAGCGGGCTCTCGGCCTGGCTCATGCCCAGACGAGCCCAGGGGAACCCTCCATAGGGCCAGGAGCCGACGAACACCTCGCGCCCGACCCAGAGCGCCGCCACCACGGCCGGAAGGAGCAGGAGCCGCGCCCAGACGCTCGGGAAGGCTCGGGGCATCCAGCGATAGGCGAGGGTGATCAGGATCACGGCCACCGCCGTGAGCACGCCTTCCAGGACACTCAGCGCCGCCCAGGGCAGCGGGCCCAGGTAGCGAGATGTGAACGACACGAGCAGTCCGAAGAAGAGTACACCGTAGACGAGTCCGACCGCCAGAGCTCCGCCGGCCCGTCGACCGATCAGCGCCACGAGCAGCAGCGCTGTGGCCGGGAAAGCCAGCACCCACACCGCAGTGGACGGATAGGACAGATTCATCAGGAGCGCGGCCATCGCCGCAGCGGGGAGGGCGAGCGAAAGCGGCAGGAGGGGGCGCTGCGGCACGCGGGGTTCGGGCATCCTTCCTATTCTCACATCGAGGAATAGGCGACGATGCCGCGACGGACGCCGTCCAGAGCCACGCGGGCGTTGCGGGCCAGCGCACCGTCTTCCGCGACGATCGAGAGCTGATCGAGCAGATCGATCGTCTGTTTGGCCCATCGCACGAAGTCGCCGGCCGCCATGTCTGCGTCCACGAGGACGCGGTCCAGCATCCCTCCTCGCGCCCACGAGTGCATCGCACCGGCGAGGCCCGCCGACAGAGGCTCGGATCCCGGCAGATGGTGGTCCTTCTCGAGGTCGTCCAGCTCGGCCCACAGGGTCGTCGTCTTCTCGTACGCTGCGCGGAAGGCACCTCGGGGCAGGTCCCGCTCCCCCGCATTCGCCTCGTCGCGACGAGGCTCGTAGACGAGGCAGCACGCCATCGCAGCGAGAGACGGCGCGTCGAGACCGTTCCACAGCCCCTGCCTGAGAGATTCGGCCACCAGCAGATCGCGTTCGCCGTAGATCCGGCGCATCGTCCGCCCGGCCTCGGTGAGCGTTGTCTCGCCCTCGTCGTCTCGGTGGAGATAGTCCAGGGTCTCGAGCACCTCGACGACGCGATCGAAGACGCGCGCCACCGTGCCGGTCCTCGTCTCGATCTGTCGGCGGATGCGATCGTTCTGACGCTTGAGCTTCCAGTACCGCTCGGCCCAGCGCGCGTGGGCTTCGCGATCAGGGCATCGATGGCATCCGTGACGCTGCATGCGCGTGCGGAGGCTGTGGATCTGCTTCATGCGCTTGTCACGCGATGTGCGCGTCGCGTTCGAGTCCTGGCGGTTCTTCTTCTCGAGATCGCTCAGCTCGCGGCGGATGGAGGCGTAATCGAGGAAGTCGCCGTGATCGCAGACCATCGCCGCCTTGTACCCGTCCAGCGACTCCTCCGCTTCGCGGACCTGTCTCGCCAGTCCGACGACTGCGCGGTCGGCCTGGAACTGCGCGAAAGACGACTCGAGCACTTCGCGGGCCCGGGGCTTGCCGAACAGGTCGATCAGGTTGACGGCCATGTTGTACGTCGGCCGGAAGCTGGAGTTCAGCGGATAGGTGCGGCGAGACGCGAGGGCCGCGACCGCCTGCGGATCCATGCCCTCGGTCCACTGCACCACCGCGTGACCTTCGACGTCGATGCCGCGTCGTCCCGCGCGACCGGTGAGCTGCGTGTACTCCCCCGATGTGATCGCGACTCGGGCCTCGCCGTTGAACTTCTCCATCTTCTCGAGAACGACGGTTCTCGCGGGCATGTTGATGCCCAGAGCCAGGGTCTCGGTGGCGAAGACGACCTTCACGAGCTTGCGCTTGAAGAGGTCCTCGACGACCTCCTTGAAGGCCGGCAGCAGACCCGCGTGGTGCGCAGCCACACCGCGCTCGAGGTTCTCGAGCCACTCCCAGTAGCCCAGCACACCGAGGTCCTCATCCTGCAGCGAACGGGTCCGGTCCTCGACGATCGCTCGGATCTCCGCGCGCTCCTCGGTCGACGTCAGCCGCACGCCCGATCTCCGGACCTGCTGCACCGCCGCATCGCACCCGACTCTGCTGAAGATGAAGAAGATGGCAGGCAGGAGATTGGCCTGCTCGAGCAGCCGCACCACGTCCGGGCGATCCATGCGCTCGATCCGACGCACATTCGCGGAACGGACGGGGCGACGTCCGCCTCGTGGCGGGCGCTGCGCCTGTCGGCCGGCATGACGATTGCTGCGATACTCCTGCGCCGAACGGTTGTTGTCGTAGTTGGAGCCGGTGAAGGAGCGGATCCGCATCAGCTCCTGATTGACCTGTGCGGTCGCGATCCCCGCCCGATCGTCGAAGAGTGGCAGCAGATCATCACGGACGAGCACGTGCTGCTCGAGCGGAACCGGACGGATCTCCGAGACGATCACCTCGGTGTCCCCGCGCACGGTGTCGAGCCAGTCCCCGAACTCCTCGGCGTTCGAGACGGTGGCGCTCAAGGAGACCAGCCGCACGTGCTGCGGCAGGTGGATGATCACCTCCTCCCACACTGCCCCGCGGAAACGATCCGCGAGGTAGTGGACCTCGTCCATGATGACGTAGCGGAGGTCCCGGAGCGCGGCCGAGTCGGCGTAGATCATGTTGCGCAGCACCTCGGTCGTCATCACGACGATCCGGGCGTTGCCGTTGATGTTCGTGTCGCCGGTGAGCAGACCGACGTCGTCCGGGCCGTACACATCGACCAGCTCGCGGAACTTCTGATTCGAGAGCGCCTTCATCGGCGTCGTGTAGAAGGCCTTGTCCCGTGGAGTCTGCATCGCGAGATGGATGGCGAACTCGCCGACGATCGTCTTGCCTGCACCGGTCGGCGCGGCGACGAGCACGCTCTGGCCGTCTTCGAGTGCGTGGCATCCTTCGACCTGGAAGGGGTCGAGCTCGAACTTCTGGTTCGCAGCGAAGGCGACGGTCGCCGGGTGCCCTGCCGCCTGTCGAGCCGCGGCGTATCGTTCGGCCGGCGAGCTCATACGGCCACGGGTTCGATGCCTGCAGCGGCGTCGCGCTTGCGCTTGCGTCGGTCGAAGAGCATCGAGATGAAGGTCGCCGCGAAGTACAGCACGATCATCGATCCCATCAGCAGCAGCATCGAGAACACATCAGCAGGCGGAGTCGTGACGGCGGCAAAGATCGTGCACACCAGGATGGCGACGCGCCAGCCCTTCAGGATGTCGCGGCCGGACATGATGCCGGCGAGATTGAGTGCCACCAGGAAGACAGGCAGCACGAAGGCGATGCCGAGCACGAGCAGGAACTTGAAGACGAAGTCGTAGTAGGTGGAGTAGTCGAAGAACTGCGCCATGCCGGTGGGGACGAACGACGCCATGACTTCGATCACATGCGGAAGCACGAAGAACGCGACCGTGCAGCCGCCGAAGAACAGCGGGATGGCCGCCCCGAGGAATCCCCAGGTGTACTGGGTCTCCTTCTTCGTGAGCCCCGGCATGACGAAAGCCCAGACCTGCCACAGCCACACCGGCGCGGAGATCAGGAGTCCGATTGCGAAGGCGATCCGCATGCGCAGATCGAACCCGCTCGTCACGGTGGTGAAATTCAGACCGGTGTACTCGCGCCCCTGCTGCTCCGCGATCGTGGCGATCGGCACCGAGAGCAGGTCGATGATCGGCCCTGTCACGAAGAAGGCGATGATCATGCCGACCACCAGGGCACCAGCCGCGATGAACAGACGCTTACGGAGCTCGATCAGGTGCGCGCCGAGAGACATCCGCCTGTCACGGCCCGGCGTCTCCTGGTCGGCGGAATCGAGAGCGGACACGAACTAGGCGGATCGAGGAGGCTGACCCGGATCCGTGTCGCGAGCCGTCACCGTGGTGTCTGCGACCGAGGTCGTGGTGGTCGGGGATGCCGGATCTGCGGCATCAGTCGCGTCCTCGTTCTTCATCGCCTTCATCTCGCCCTTGAACACCCGGGCGGACTGACCGAGGCTCTTCGCCAGTGCCGGCAGCTTCGCCGCACCGAAGAGCAGCAGGATGACGGCGAGGATGATCAGCAGATGTGGCCAACCGAAAGCGCCCATGATTCTCCTTCGTCGTTTGGTGAAAGTCTAACGGGCGTTGTCGCCTTCGGGGTGGCGATACAGGGCGAGTCCGGCCGCAGCCCATTCCCGCGCGGCAGTTCGAGCGACCCCGGGATCCACCACTTCGAGGGCGCCGCCGAACTTCGCCGCCAGTCGCTTCACTCCCCGAGGGTCTGCGAGATGCAGCCGAACTGTGACGATCCCATCGCTGACGTCGGAGTTGTCGGCCGTCAGGAAGTCCCCGAGCAGGGGCGCCATCCGCTCGGGCACCCGCACTCGCACCTCCCCCTCGTCCTCGACGGCCGAGAAGGCCTCAGGGACGTGCTCGCCCGCGTGCGTGATCGGGATGTCGGTCAGCCGGGCATCGCTCACGCGATCCAGGTGGAAGGTGCGCATGGCCTGTCGCATGTGGCACCACCCCTGCAGGTACCACTGCGCGTTGGTGATGAGCACCTGCACGGGATCCACGGTGCGCGTCGTGGGCGCGGCATCGGGAGCCTGATACGTGAACGACACGGCGACGCCGTTCTGCACGGCCCTCGACACCACCTGGCGGACCTCGTCGACGGCGCTGGGTGCGACGACGACCTCGGCCGGCGCATCGGCCGCGCCCCGCGAGAGCTTCGAGATGAGGCCGCTGACCAATCCCGAGTCGGAGACCGCCGGCACGGCCGCGACCATCTGCAGGCCCGCGAGGAGCGCGGCGGCTTCTCGGGCCGTGAATCGAGGAACCCGGCGCAGAGCGACATCGTTGGTGATCTCGATGATGTCCTCTTCGTCGAGGAGGTCCCAGTTGATGTCGAACATCTCCTGCGGCTGCTGCCAGAAGCCGGAATCACCGGGCAGGCCGATGACCGTGAGCTTCTCGACCATCTGCCGCATCTCCGTCGAGGTCACACCGAACTCGGCAGCCGCCTCGGCGAGCGAGACCTGTCCGTGCTCGAGGAGATAGGGCACCAGAGTCAGATAGACGCGGACTCGGTCAGCGGCGAGCAGCGGCTTGCCTTGGGCGCTCATCGGACCTCCCCCTCATCCGAATTCGTCGCCACGACCGCGGTCAGGCGATCGACGACGGCCGAGCGGAGCTCCGCAGGCTCGACAACCCGCACCTCGGGACCGTACGACGCGAGCTCGTCGGCGAAGATGTGCAGGTCCACGAACGGGACGAGGATGCCCTGGGTCGCCGCCGGAGTCGCCCGGCGGCCGAGCCGCAGCGACGCCTCGGTGCCGGGTGTGACCTCGAGCAGCGCAGAGTTCTGAGCGGCGACGCGCTCGAGACCGGCCAGGGCACGCTCCCCCGCGCCCTCGCGCAGCGCAGGGTCGAATGCCTTCGCCGTGATCTTCACATCGCCGACGATCCTGCTGAGCAGGAACATGCGGTCCTGCTCGATGTCCACATCGACGCCGAACACGTGCCATCTCGCTTCATAGTCGACGAGCGCGAGCGGGCGGATGCTGCGGCGCCGCGGTGCGCCCTCCCCCGGCTTGAGGTAGTCGAAGACGACCACGCGGCTCTTCTCGATCGCATCCTGCAATGGAGGGAAAGCGGCATCGCGCGCGGTGATCCGCGGCGCGAACCCGATGATCGGTTCGTCGCCGTCGATCCCGAGCGCCCGGATCTTGCGCACGCCGGCCTTGGCGTCGCCGGATGCGGACTCGGCGCTCCACACGCTCCCCGCCAGCTGCAGCACGGCGAGCTCGGCGGCCGTGAACTCGATATCGCTGGGCAGGTCGTATTCCGCCTGCGGAATACGGTATCGCGCTTCGCGGAGGTCATTCGGATCGGCCTGATCCCCGATCGTCTCGACGGGGACGCCGAGAGTGCGCAGCTCATCCTTGTCGCGCTCGAACATCTTCTCGAGTGCATCCGAGCGCACGCCCGCATCGGCGCGCTGACGGTAACCCGACACGTTGTCGAGGATCTGCTGCTTCGTGAGCCCGATCTCCGTGGCCATGAGCGCCACGACGAGATTCGTCAGGCGCTCCTCCGCGGGAATACGGGCCGCCATCACTGCTCCGGGACGGGAACGACGCCCAGGATGTCGACCACGATCGCGGTCGCCGGGTTTCCGTCTGCCTCGGGCACGACGACCAGGAGCTGGGAGCCGACCGTCGCGCCGACGAGCTCCTTCGCTGCGGGGCCGATGTTGGGCTCGGCACCCCACGTGCTCGAGGTGACCGTCTTGTCGTCCCATCCGAGCGCCATGATGTTGGTCACGATGGTCGATTCCTTCTCGACCTTCTCCCCGTCACCCTTGATGAGCGTCTGAGTGACGGTCTCGGTGGGGGCGTCGCTGTCGGGGATGATCACTCCGGGGGTGCCATCGGGAGCGCGGACGACCGTCGGCAGGCCCCGGGCGTCGTTGAACTGCGATGAGCCCTCGGCGTGAGCGAGGTAGACATCCTGGAGGTCGATGATGGCGACCACGTTCTCATCCTCTTCGAGACCGAAGGCCTCGACATTCGCCTCGCCGAAGTCCTCGGGGGTCAGCACCGCGACGATCCGGCTGCCTCCGGTCGCGCACTCCAAAACGGTCTCGAGACCGGCGGACCGCTCTGCCCAGTAGGAGATGCTGTGCACACGGCTCGGGTCGCCGTTGAACTCGGACTCGTACAGCTTCTCGCCGCTCTCGCCGCCATAGAAGGCGATGTCGAGCACCATCGGCTGGGAGGTGGTGGTGAGGGTGTTTCCCTCTCCGGTCACCACGTCGGTGAAGGACGTCTCGTCCGCCTTCACCGGGCTGTACACGGTGACGTCCGGAGCCTCTCCGAGGTCGCCCTCGACGGTGACCGAATCCTTCACGGATGCGGTCGATGCCGCCGCCCGATCGCACGCATCACCGGCGAACGAGGGCGCCGAGGCGCATCCGGTCAGAGTGAGGACGGCGAGGCTGATGGTTGCCAGAACGGCGGACGTTTTACGCACGCGCTCCAGTCTATTCCGTCGGTGGCTCGGATTCGCGCGAACCGGCGGCGAGACGGGCGCCCTCAGCGGCCTTCGCGGCCTCTCTCGCCCGCTTGCGCAGATTCTTGTCGTTGATCTCGCGATCGCCGACAGCCCCCGGCGTCCACGCCTCGACATCTGCATCGCCGTAGCTGCTCTTCGATGCCCTGCGCTTCACCTGAGGAGCCACGGCGCCCGGCGCCAGCCGACGAGCCGTGAGGAGGAAGCCGGTGTGCGCCACCATCCGGTGATCGGGCCGCACGGCGAGACCCTCGACGTGCCAGCCGCGAACCATCGTCTCGGACGCCTCGGGATCCGTGAACAGGCCCGTGCTCCGGATGTACTCGGCCACCCGCGAGAGCTGCGTGGCGGTGGCCACGTAGCACAGCACGACGCCGCCGGGGGTGAGTGCGTCGGCGACGACATCCATGCATTCCCACGGCGCGAGCATGTCGAGTACGACACGGTCGACCGTGCCCGCCGGGAACTCCGCCGGCAGCGCATCCGCGAGATCTCCCACCACGACGTCCCAGGTGTCCGGCGTCTCGCCGAAGAAGGTCTCGACGTTGCCCCGTGCGACCTGGGCGAAGTCCTCACGACGCTCGAACGACACCAGCCGGCCGACCGGACCGATGGCCCGCAGGAGCGAGAGCGAAAGGGCACCCGACCCGACACCCGCTTCCACGACGACGGCACCGGGGAAGATGTCGGCCTGCATCACGATCTGCGCGGCGTCCTTGGGGTAGACGATCGCGGCGCCGCGCGGCATCGACATCGCGAAGTCGCGGAGCAGAGGCCGGAGCGCGAGGTACTCGTGTCCCGAGCTGTTCGCGGCCACTGAGCCGTCGGGCAGACCGATGAGGTCGCGGTGCCGGAGCACGCCCTGGTGCGTGTGCAGCTCGCCGTCCTCTCGGAGGGTCACGGTGTGCAGGCGACCCTTGGGGCCGGTCAGCTGCACCCGATCGCCCTCGCGGAACGGCCCGCTCGGCCGCTGTGAGGTGGTGTCGGTCATCGGGTGGCTCCCGTCATGGAGGTCTTTCGGTCGAAGAGTTCGATCAGGTCGGCGGCGGTGCGCCCCTCGAGGCTCGGCCACAGCTCATGCGCGCCCACGTGATCGAGCGAGACGATATGCGGCACGCCGAGGGCGACGGCGCCGGATGCGATGCCCGCGCGGAGCCCGGTCGGCGAGTCCTCGATGACCACCGCATCGGCGATGTCGATCTCGAGCAGGGATGCCGCGTGGAGGTAGGGCTCGGGGTGGGGCTTCGGGTTGGTCACATCATCGCCGGCGACGACGATGTCGAAGGCCTGGAACTCGATCAGGTCGACGACGCTCAGCGCCATGCGACGCAGCGACATCGTGACGAGTCCTGTGGGGATCCCCGCTGACCTCAGGTCCTGCAGCAGCTCGCGGGCGCCGGGCCGGAAGGGCACTCCCTGCGTGCGCAGTGCATCCTGCACGCCGTCGGTGAGGAGCGAGATGATCGCCTCGGCATCCATGTCGACGCCCGCGTTCTGAAGGATGATCGCGCTGTCGATGAGTCCGTTGCCGACGAGCTGAAGCGCATCCTCGTGGGTCCACGTGCCGCCGAAGGATTCGACCAGCGCGGTCTCGGCCGCCATCCAGTACGGCTCGGTGTCGACGAGTGTTCCGTCCATGTCCCAGAGGATCGCGCGGGGCTGTCTGCTCACCGAACCATGTTACCCGTGGCTCCACCCCGTCCCCGCGCCGTCGGACTAGCCTGGAGGGATACCGATCCGGAATCCACGAAGGGAGCCCACGATGGATGGCCTCGGTTCACGCATCGTCATCGTCGCCTTCGACGGGTGGAACGACGCAGGGGAAGCCGCGAGCGGCGCGGTCGCCGCACTGCGCGAGACGACGGACTACGACCTCGTGCACTCGATCGACCCGGAGCTGTACTTCGACTACCAGTACACGCGCCCTGCGACGAAGATGGACGCCGAAGGGCGTCGCCAGCTCACCTGGCCCGAAGCCGGACTCTGGCGCCCGCGCGACCCGGGTCCCGGCCCCGAGTTCTGGATCCTCACGGGAGTGGAGCCTGCGCGCACCTGGCAGGCTTTCGCGTCGGAGTTCATCGACGTCGCTCTCCGCGACGACATCACGGGCTTCGTGACGCTCGGCGCGATGCTCTCCGACGTGCCCCACACCCGCCCCATCTCGATCTTCGCCTCGAGCCAGAACGAGCAGGTCCGCGAGGCGCACGGCCTCGAGCGCTCGCTCTACGAAGGCCCCGTCGGAATTCTCAGCGTCATCGAGCACTTCGCCGAGAGCGCCGGCATTCCGACCGCCAGTCTGTGGGCGAGCGTGCCGCACTACGTCGCCTCCGCCACACCGTCGCCCAAGGTGACCCTCGCTCTTCTCGATCGGCTCGAGGAGCTGACCGGCGTGGACGTGCCTCGCGACCATCTGCGCACCGAGGCCGCCGCCTGGGAGGCATCGATCGATGCCGCCGCCGCGGACGACGAGGACATGACCGAGTACATCCATCAGCTCGAGCGCACGCGCGACACGTGGGACTCCCCCGATGCGTCGGGCGATGCCATCGCTCAGGCCTTCGAGCGCTATCTCAAGCGCCGTGGCGACGGCCCCGGCGACCACAAGCGGTAGTCGCCGGGGCCCTCGTCATCACGCCGCGATGACGCCGGTCCCCAGCAGCACCAGGAGGACGGTGCCCAGGAGGATGCGGTAGATCACGAACGGCAGGAAGCTCCGCTTCGAGATGTAGTTCATGAAGAAGGCGATCACGCCGAGCGCCACGACGAATGCGATGCCCGTCGCCGCGAGCGTGTCTCCGAAGGAGAAGAACGACGGCTCGTCCCAGCTCTTGAACACCTGGTAGAAGCCACTGCCGAACACGGCGGGGATCGCGAGCAGGAACGCGTAGCGAGCGGCTGCGGCACGCTCGTAGCCGAGGAAGAGTCCCATCGTGATCGTTCCACCGGAGCGCGAGACTCCGGGGATCAGCGCCAGAGCCTGCGCGAAGCCGTACGCGATGCCGTGCGGGTAGGTGAGCTGATCGAGCTTGCGCCGCTTCGCGCCGACGTGGTCGGCGATCCCGAGCAGGATGCCGAAGACGATCAGCATGATCGCGACGATCCAGAGGGAGCGGAAGACGGTCTCGATCTGGTCCTGGAAGAGCAGCCCCAGGACCACGATCGGGATGCTGCCGATGATGATCATCCATCCCATGCGCGCATCCGGATCGCTGCGCGGGACCCTGCCGGTCAGCGACCGGAACCACTGCGCGATGATCCGCACGATGTCGCGCCAGAAGAACACCACGACCGCCGCCTCCGTGCCGATCTGGGTGATCGCGGTGAACGCGGCGCCGGGATCCTCGCCCGACGGCAGGAAGGTGCCGAGGATGCGCAGATGGGCGCTGGAGGAGATCGGGAGGAACTCTGTGAGTCCCTGGACGATGCCGAGGATGAGCGCTTCGAACAAGTGCATGGAGGAGCTTTCTGAGTCGTGGTGCGCGGACGTGGAGCCGAGAGCTCAATACGTGCGCAGCAGATCGGCCAGCACCCGCTGACCGAAGACAAGCGATTCTACGGGCACCCGCTCATCGACCCCGTGGAACATCCCGGTGAAGTCGAGGTCTGCGGGAAGCCGCAGCGGCGCGAACCCGTACCCGGTGATTCCGAGATACGCGAGCGCCTTGTTGTCGGTTCCTGCACCCAGCAGGTACGGGATGACCGGCACACCGGGGTCATGCCGGCCGAGACTCGCGACCATCGCCTCGACGAGCTCGCCGTCGAAAGGCGTCTCCATGCCGATGTCCCGCACCACCGTCTGGATCTCGATCTCGTCGCCGACGATCTGCTGCAGCTCGGCGAGCACGTCGTCTTCGGTTCCGGGGATCACCCGCACGTCGATCAGCGCCTCGGCACGCTCGGGGATCACGTTGTGCTTGTATCCGGCGGACAGGGCGGTCGGGTTCGTCGTCGTGCGGAACGACGAACGGAGGAAGGCCTCGGCGGGCCCGGCAGCCGCCGCGAGGGCATCCGGGTCGTCGACGGAGCGCCCGGTGAGATCGCTCAAGCCCTGCAGCAGTGCCTCGGTGGTGGGAGTGAGTCGCAGGGGCCACCGCGTGCGACCCAGGGCCGCCACGGCCTCCGCGAGCTTCGTGACCGCATTGTCGTCGTGGAGACGGCTTCCGTGGCCGGCGCGGCCCTTCGCCACGAGGCGTATCCAGATGAGCGCCTTCTCCCCCACCTGCAGCAGGTAGGCGCGGCGATCGTCGACCGTGATCGAATAGCCGCCCACCTCGCTGATCGCCTCGGTCGCGTCCTCGAACCACTCGGGGCGGTTCTGCACCACGAGAGCCGATCCCTCCACTCCGCCGTTCTCCTCATCGGCGAAGAAGGCGAGCACCAGGTCGCGTTCGGGCTGCTCGCCCGCTCGCAGCAGGTCGCCGACCGCCGTCAGGATCATCGCGTTCATGTTCTTCATGTCGACGGCGCCCCGCCCCCAGAGCATGCCGTCCTTGACGACGCCCGCGAAAGGATCGACGGTCCAGTCCTCGGCCATGGCCGGGACGACGTCGAGGTGGCCATGCACCACGAGCGCCGGCTTGCTCCGGTCGCGTCCGGGCACCCGCGCCATGACGTTCGTGCGCCGCGGGATGGGCTCGTAGTACTCGACTTCCAGGCCGAGATCCTGCAGATAGGCGCCGACGTACTCGGCCGCTTCCCGCTCGCCCTTCGCGTTGCCCCCGCCGAAGTTCGAGGTGTCGAATCGGATCAGGTCGCGCGCGATGCGAACCACCTCGGGCAGAGACACGTCAGTCATGGAGTCCAGGCTATCGAAAGGCCGTGGCGCGCCCGGGCGTCGCCGTCGGTTTCTGAGTGCCCCGAAGCTCGTGCTAATGTAAATCTTCGTTCGGCAACGAACATCCAACACCTGCGCGGGTGGCGGAATGGTAGACGCGCTACGTTGAGGTCGTAGTGCCCGTAAGGGCGTGGGGGTTCAAGTCCCCCTCCGCGCACACACTGGCCCCGGATATCCACATGATATCCGGGGCCTTCTTCGTTTCCGATGTCGCCGTGTCATCGGACAGGACTCGCGTGGATCGTCGAGTCCTGTCCGACGCGGTCCGGCCGGCGCCTGTCAGACCGCGCCGACGCCGAACACCAGACCGAGCACGTATGTGACCGCTGCGGCTCCGAAACCGATCGCCAGCTGACGCAGTGCACGACGCAGGGGCGGCCCTCCGGACAGGATGCCGACCATCGCTCCCGTCGACAGGAGCGCGATGCCCACGAGCACGAGAGCGACGACCACCGCTGTGGTCCCCTCGAGCCCGAAGAGCCACGGGAGCACGGGGATGATCGCGCCGGATGCGAAGAGCAGGAAGCTCGAGATCGCGGCGGTCCAGTCGCTGCCGACGATCTCGTGGTCGTCTCCGGCGTGGACGTGGACCGGCCCTGTGGCTGTGCGTTCCACGCCGGCGCGCGCGGCATCGACGATGCGCCGTGCGCGCCCCAGAGCCTCCTGCTGGCCGATCCCGCGCGCCCGGTATACCAGAGCGAGCTCGTTCTCATCGATGTCGAGGTCGGCGGCGGATGCGGCAGCATCCTCGTTGGCCTCCGTCGACGCGAGCAACTCTCGTTGAGACCGCACGGACACGAACTCCCCCGCTCCCATCGACAGCGCGCCGGCGAGCAGGCCTGCGATGCCGCTGAACAGGACGAAACCCGAACTGACGCCCGTGGCGCCGATGCCGAGCACGAGCGCGAGGTTGCTCACGAGGCCGTCGTTGGCCCCGAAGACCGCTGCGCGGAACGAGCCCGACAGGCGACGCCGACCCCGCGCAGCGAGACCGCGAACCACCTCGTAGTGCACTTTCTCGTCAGCGCGCATCGCCGGCGTCGCGTACTGCTCCGAGTCGTACGGTGAACGTGCCTCGGCGCTCTGCGCGAGGGCGAGCACGAAGATGGATCCGAAGCGGCCCGCCATCCAGCCGAGGAGGCGGGAGCGGACGCCGGCGCGTGGCAATCGGCCCGGTTCCGCGCCGAGCAGATCGAGCCAGTGCTGCTCATGGCGCCGCTCGGCGTCGGCGAGGCTGAGAAGGATCTCACGCTCCTCCCCCGTGCGTCCGCTCGCGAGCTTCTGGTACACGTGTCCTTCGGCGCGTTCCTCGACGAGGTACCGCGCCCAGCGGCGGCGGTCTGCGGCGGTGGGCTCGGCGGCAGCGGGGGCTGTCATGAAGTCTCCTGATCGACGGTCCCGTTCTCGGGGCAACCGTTCAACGCTAGCTTCGGGAGCCCGTCTCAGTCGCACCCGGCGACGGTATTGCCAGCTTTTCGGGTATCCGAACCGACGCCAGGGTTCAGGAGCGGACGCGCTTGCGGAGTACGTCGATACGGGACTGCAGCTGCGTCACGGTCGCCTGGGCGACTGCTGGTCCACCGCAGATCCGGCGCAGCTCGGCATGGACCGCACCATGCGGTTCGCCCTTCTGACGGGCGTACAGCCCAACGAGGCTGTTCAGCAGTTGCCGCTGCTCGCGCAGCGTGCGGTGCAGGGGCGCAGGGAGCGTCGTCGTCTCGGTGGGACCCGCCTCGGCTTCTCTCGTCTCTCGCAGTCGCGTCTGCCGTGCCTGTCGCTGCATCAGGAGCTCGTGCACGTGCTCGGGCTCGAGAAGACCGGGAAAGCCGATGAACTCCTCTTCTTCGGGGGTGCCCGGTTCGGCCAGCTGACCGAACTCCTGGCCCTCGAACACGACCCGGTCGAAGTGGGCCACCGACGAGAGCGCCTGATAGCTGAATTCCTGGGTCAGCGCGTCGGACGCGTCGTCCTCGCGGTTCGCGGAGTCGAGCAGCGAGTCCTCGAGCCCGTCGTCGTCCTTCGACTGACGGTCGAGCGCGTGATCGCGCTGCTTGTCCATCTCGTTCGCGAGACCCATCAGGACCGGCACCTGAGGGAGGAATACGCTCGCGGCCTCGCCACGGCGGCGTGCTCGCACGAATCGGCCGATGGCCTGAGCGAAGAACAGCGGCGTCGACGACGACGTGGCGTAGACGCCGACCGCGAGGCGCGGCACGTCCACCCCCTCGGACACCATGCGCACCGCGACCATCCAGCGGTCCTCGCTGTTGCTGAACTTCTCGATGCGTTCGGAGGCCGTCGCGTCATCGGACAGGACGATCGTCGGCTGCTGACCGGTGATGCTGTGCAGGATCTTGGCGTAGGCACGCGCGACGGTCTGATCGGTCGCGAGCACCAGGCCGCCGGCATCCGGAACGTGATGCCTGATCTCGGTCAGACGACGATCGGCTGCGGACAGCACAGCCGGCATCCACTCGCCCTCGGGGTCGAGCGCCGTGCGCCAGGCCTGCGAGGTCACGTCCTTTGTGTTGTCCTGCCCGAGATGCGTCTCGAGTTCGTCTCCGGTGCTCGTGCGCCATCGCATCTTGCCGGCGTACATGTGGAACAGCACGGGGCGGACGACGCCGTCGGCCAGGGCGCGACCGTAGCCGTAGTTGTAGTCGGTGCGGGAGATCCGTGCACCGGACTCGTCAGGGTGGTACTCCACGAACGGGATCGGTGCGGTGTCGCTGCGGAAGGGCGTCCCGGACAGCAGCAGTCGGCGCTTCGCCGGCCCGTACGCGTCTCGGATCGCATCACCCCAGCTGAGGGCGTCTCCGCCGTGATGCACCTCGTCGAGGACGACGAGGGTCTTCGCATCCTCGGTCAGATGACGGTGGACCGACGACTTCGCCGCGACCTGCGCGTAGGTCACGACGGCGCCGTGGTAATGCCGCGCCGGCGCCCAATGACTGTTGCGGAACCGGGGATCCAGACGGATGTGCACCCGCGCTGCTGCATCGGCCCACTGCGTCTTGAGATGCTCGGTCGGCGCGACCACGATGATCCGGTTGACCTCCCCCATGCGCATGAGCTCGACCGCGAGGGTGAGCGCGAAGGTCGTCTTGCCTGCACCGGGTGTCGCCGCGACGAGGAAGTCACGCTGATCCGCCTGGAAGTACTGTTCGAGCGCCTCCTGCTGCCAGGCGCGCAGCTTGTTCGCAGTACCCCAGGGGGCGCGCTGGGGGAAGGACGGAGAAAGCATCGAGTCAACGATAATCGCTGCCGCCGACACTCGGCACGCTCACGCGATCCGCCGCGCGCGTCCTCCCCACAGCCCACGCACCCGAGTAGGCTCGGTCACTGCGTGGCCGCCCCAGATGGGCCGCGTTCGTTCGCGAAGGAGAGCTGGATGACAGACCCGGATTCGATCCGAACCCCGGAACTCGACAACGAGAATCCGCACCCCTGGCGGAGGTTCGTCGCGATCGGCGACTCGTTCACCGAGGGGATCGGCGACCCCGATCCCTCGCAGCCGGGCAGCCACCGCGGCTGGGCCGACCGCGTCGCCGAGGTGCTCTCGCGTCAGGTCGACGACTTCGCGTACGCCAACCTCGCCGTGCGCGGCAAGCTGATCGCCCAGATCGTGCGCGACCAGATCGAACCCGCCGTGGCGCTGCATCCCGACCTGATCTCGATCTGCGCGGGCGGCAACGACGTGATCCGTCCGGGCACCGACCCCGACGCCATCGCCGTCCAGCTGGAGGACGCCGTCGCACGCCTGTCATCGACGGGTGCCGCCGTGCTGCTGTTCACCGGGATCGACACCGCCTTCACTCCTGTCTTCCGAGCGTTCCGCGGCAAGGTCGCGATCTACAACGAGAACGTCCGCGCGATCGCCGAGCGCCACGACTGCATCGTCGCCGACCAGTGGGCGCTCAAGGTCGTGCAGGACATGCGGTTCTTCGATGACGACCGTCTGCACTACAACTCGCTGGGCCATCATGAGGTCGCCCGCATGGCCCTGCGCGCGCTCAACGTGCCCAACGACCTCGAGTCCATGCAGCCCGAGCCGCTTCCGCTGCGCACCTGGCGGGAGGCGCGCTCCGAAGACCTCGGCTGGGCGCGGGAGCATCTGGTTCCGTGGGTGCTGCGGCGTCTTCGCCATGAGTCATCCGGTGATCACATCGTCGCGAAACGTCCCGAGCCCTCGCCGATCATCTTCCCGTCGTCCGACTGACCATCTCATCTCATCCCGTCAGCGGCGTCCGAGCGCCCACAGCGCCACGGCCGCGGCAGACGCCACGTTCAGCGAGTCGACGCCTCCCGACATGGGAATCGTCACCACGGTGTCTGCCTCGTCGAGGGCGGTGCGTGAGAGTCCGTCGCCTTCGGATCCCATGACGAGAGCGACGCGCTCGGGACGCGACGCGACATAGGCGTCGAGAGTCACCGCGTCGTCGCTCAGCGCGAGGGCCGCGACGTCGAACCCCGCGGCATGAAGGTCGGTGACGGCGGACGCCCAGTCCGTGATACGGGTCCACGGCACCTGGAACACCGTTCCCATGCTGACGCGCACGCTGCGCCGGTACAGGGGGTCGGCTCCCCCGGGAGACACCAGCACGGCATCCGCTCCGAGCGCGGCGGCCGCACGGAATGCGGCGCCGACATTCGTGTGATCGCCGACGTTCTCGAGAATCAGCACGAGCGTGGCGGAGTCGATGACCTCACGCACCGTCGGCAGGTCAGGACGATGCATCGAGGCGATCGTGCCCCGGTGCACGGCGAAACCGGTCAGCGCCTCCGCCACCTCGTCCGGGACGACGTACACAGGTACATCGAGTTCGCCGACGATCGCTCGGATGTCCTCCACCCGCCGCTCCTGAACGAGGACCGATCGCGGACGATGCCCCGCAGCGACGGCTCGCGCGATGACTTTCGTCGATTCGGCGATGTACAGCCCGCCGGCCGGGTCGCTCACACTTCGGAGCGCGGTGTCGGTCAGTGCGCGATAGTCGTCGAGTCGTCGATCATCGGGATTCGTCACGCGCAGCAGTTCCACGAGCCCCAGTCTGCCATCGCTCTCCGAGTCGCCGTCGCGGTCGGCCGCGACGCGTCGAGCGGGCCTGCGCACGCCGTAGACTCGCAGAGGGAGGTCCTGTGAGCGCATCGAGTCCGGTCGAACTGTCGACCACCATCGCTCGCACCGCCGAACTCCTGCGCGGTCGGAAGATCGCCTTGCTCACGGGCGCCGGGATCTCCACGGACTCGGGAATCCCCGCTTACCGCGGCGAAGGGTCGCGCAACCGGACTGATCCCATGACGATCCAGCGGTACCTGGCCGATGAGACGGCGCGGCGTCGTTATTGGGTCGGCGGGCATCTCGGCTGGCGGGCGTTCGCCCGCGCCGAGCCGAACCCCGGCCATCTCTCTCTCGCCGCCATGGAGTCCTCCGGACACGTCACCGGCGTCATCACCCAGAACGTCGACGGACTGCATCTGCGCGCGGGCAGCTCGCACGTCATCGAAGTGCACGGCACCATGCGCAGGGTTCTCTGCCTGAAGTGCGGCCAGGTCTTCGATCGCCGCGACATCGCAGTGCAGATCGAAGAGCGCAATCCCTGGATCTCCGTCCCCGAGAACGTGGCGCTCGCTCCCGACGGCGACGTGCTCCCCGAGAGCACCGACGGCTTCATCGTGCCGGTGTGCACGGTGTGCGAAGGGATGCTGAAGCCCGACGTCGTGTTCTTCGGCGAATACGTGCCGCAGGGGCGCTTCAAGGCCGCGGAGTCGCTGCTCCGGGCGAGCGATGCGCTGATCGTCGCCGGCTCATCCCTCGTCGTCAACTCCGGCGTGCGCCTCGTCGAGCGCGCACGACGCCGCAGCATCCCCCTCATCATCATCAACCGCGAGCCGACGCGCGCGGATGTCTGGGCCGATGCCACCATCGCCGCAGGCACCAGCGACGTGCTCCCCGCGATCCAGGAGCTCCTCGAATGACTCTGCTCACGCTCATCCGCCACGGCCAGACGGATTGGAACCTCGCCCGACGGATCCAGGGCTCCACCGACATCCCCCTGAACGAGAAGGGCCGTGCGGACGCACGCACCGCCGCGGATCGTCTCGAGGGCGTGACACATCACTCGATCTACGCCAGCCCGCTGAAGCGGGCGCGGGAGACGGCAGAGATCATCTCCGAAAGCCTGGGCCTCGGGGCTCCCGTGCTGGTGCCGGACATGCGCGAGCGCGAGTTCGGTGAGGGCGAGGGCATGCTCGTCTCCGACTACATCGAGAAGTACGGCGATTGGCTCTCGCCGGTTCCCGGCGCGGAGACCCTGGAAGGTGTCGCCGAACGGGCGCTGGTCGCCCTCGACGCGATCGCCCGCGATGCTCGCCGTCGCTCCGCACCGGTGGCGGAGTCCGTCATCGTCGTGACGCACGGCGGCGTGATCCGGTCACTGATCAACCACGTCTCCGGCGGCACGCTGCCGCGCGTCGGCGAGGTGCTCGCGAACGGTTCCGCCCACCGTTTCGAGGCGTCCCCCGGATCTCTGCGTCTCATCGACCAGGCGATCCTGGTCTGAACGACCGACCGCGGGAGATCGTTCGATCAGCGGGTGCGACCGAGCAGCGACCGAGCATGCCTCAGCACGGGCTCGTCGATCATGCGTCCGTCGAAGCGGAACACTCCTCGCTCGCTCGCTGAGGCGGCGAGAACCCGGCGGGCCCACTCGAGCGTCGCGTCGTCTGGAGCGTACGCCGCGCGGATGACCGCCACTTGACTCGGGTGGATGCACGCGGTCGCGACGAACCCGGACGCGGCAGCGTCGACAGCCTCGGCCTCCTGACCTGCGACATCGCCGATCTCGATGTGCACGGCGTCGATGGCGCCCTTGCCCTGTGCCCCCGCTTCGAGGAGAACGCGGGAGCGGGCATAGCGCGCGATGTCTCGATAGCCACCCTCCGGTGTGCGGCTCGATGTGCCGCCGAGGGAGGCGACGAGATCCTCCGCGCCCCACATCATCGCGACGACCTGCGGATGTGCTGCGATGCGATCTGCCGCGTGGATCCCCTTCGCCGTCTCGCACAGGGCGATCAACGAGAACCTCTCGTCGAAAGCGGTGAGGCTCTCAGCGCTCTCGGTCTTCGCGACCATCACGGTGCGGAAGTCGGTCTGAGAGAGCATGGCGAGGTCTGAGACGAAGGCGTCGGAACCCGGTGCGTTCACGCGGACGATCACTCGATCGGGGTCCAGGTCGGCATCGACGAGATTGTCGCGAGCTGCGGCCTTCGCCTCGGCCAGGACCGCGTCTTCGAGGTCGAGGATGACAGCGTCCGCCTTCTCGAGGGCGCCGCGGAACCGTTCGGGTCGATCGGCAGGGCAGAAGAGCAGTGCCGGTCCGAGATCGAAGCTCATCGTTCCCCCTCGGGAAGGCAGTGCACGAGCACTGTTCGGGTCGCGGTGGCGACGACTGTGCCGTCCTGGTTGCGTCCGGTATGCGCGATGGTCACTATCCCCTGCCCCGCTCGCGACGTCGAGAGCCGCTTGTCGACGACCACGCTCTCGGTGTACAGCGTGTCACCGGCGAACAGCGGATGCGGGAAGGCGATCTCGCCCAACCCGAGCTGAGCCACCAGGGTGCCTTGCGTGAGCTGCGCGACGGATGCCCCGACCATGGTCGAGAGCGTCCACATCGAGTTGATCAGACGCGCACCGAACGGCTGCTGCCCGTCGGCGAAGGCGGCGTCGAGGTGCAGCGCCTGGGTGTTCATCGTGAGCGTCGTGAAGAGGACGTTGTCGGCCTCGGTCGCGGTGCGCCCAGGGCGATGAAGATATCGGGCATCGGTGACGAACTCCTCGAAGAAGAGACCGCGCTGGACGATGTCGTGCATGATCACCTCACCTCCTCGGTTCGCTGAGCGGATGGCATCCTGCCACGCTACCCGGCGAGCCCCAGCGCTCGCGCGATCACGAGGAGCTGCACCTCGGTGGTGCCCTCGCCGATCTCGAGGATCTTCGAGTCGCGATAGTGACGGGCCACCGGGAACTCGTTCATGAAGCCGTTGCCGCCGAAGATCTGCGTCGCGTCCCTGGCGTTGTCCATCGCGGCCTCGCCCGCCACGAGCTTCGCGATCGCCGCCTGCTCCGCGAACGGCCGCCCGGCGTCACGGAGCCGTGCCGCATGGTGCCAGGCGAGCCGTGCCGTGTGCACTCGGGCACGCATGCGCGCGAGGGTGAACTGCGCGTTCTGTCGCGTGCTGAGGGCGCTGCCGAAGATGGTGCGACTCTTCGCATACTCGACGGCTGCCTCGAGGCAGCCCTCCGCGGCGCCGGTCGACAGCGCGGCGATCGCGATGCGGCCCTCGTCGAGGATGCTCAGGAAGTTGCGGAAGCCGCTCCCCTGCTCACCCAGGAGGTTGCCGGCGGGGACCCGTGCCCCGGTGAAGCTGAGCGGATGCGTGTCGGACGCGTTCCACCCGACCTTGTCGTACGGCGCCTCGACGGTGAAACCGGGTGTGCCGTTGGGCACGATGATGGTCGAGATCTGCTTGCGGCCCCCCTCGTTCCCGGTGACCGCGGTGACCGTGACGAAACGCGTGATGGGCGTTCCTGAATTGGTGATGAACTGCTTCGACCCGTCGATGACCCATTCGTCGCCGTCGAGCCGGGCGGTGGTCCGGGTCGCTCCCGCGTCGCTCCCGGCCTCCGGCTCGGTGAGACCGAAGCCCGCGAGCGCTCGGCCGGCGAGCAGGTCCGGCAGGTACTCCTGCTTCTGCTCCTTGGTGCCGAAGCGGAAGACGGGCATCGCACCGAGGCTGACTCCGGCTTCGAGCGTGATGGCGATGGACTGGTCGACGCGTCCGAGCGCCTCGATCGCGATGCCCAGCGCCATGTAATCGCCGCCCTGACCCCCGTACTCCTCGGGGAACGGCAGGCCGAACAGCCCGAGGTCACCCATCTGGGCGACCACGTCCATCGACAGCGTGTGCGTGCGGTCCGCCTCGTAGGACTGCGGCGCGACGACCGTCTCGGCGAACTCGCGCACCATCGCCGCGAGTTCGCGCTCTTCATCGGTCAGCTCATGCATCGTCACTTCTCCTCCGTCGTCATGTGCGCGACCGGCTGGTCGCGTCGAACCTGATCGCCGACGGCGACCATGAGGCGCACCGTCCCGTCCTGGGGCGCCAGCACCGAATGCTCCATCTTCATCGCCTCGATCGAGACGAGCGGCGTGCCGGCGGTCACGACGTCGCCATCGCGGACATGCACGGCCACCACGCTTCCCGCCATCGGGGCTCTCGCATCCGGACCGTTCGCGGACTCGCTCTGCTCCCTCTGCTGCAGACGGTGCAGCAACAGGGCTCGGCGATCGAGAGGCTCCAGGCGCACGGTGCGTCCGTCCTCGCTGACCCAGACCGCACCGTCGTCGTCCACCGCAGCCATGGCGCGCGACCGCGAGCCGCTGGATGCAGGCGCGGGGATGACCTCGCCGCGTTCGGTCCGGAAGGAGATCTCGCGCCGATCGTCCTGCGTGAGGTCCTGCCACACCGCGCCCGCTCGCTGACTCGCCCTGGTCGCGCCGACCGCGTCATCCGTGCCTGAGACGGTTCGCCGTGCGGCGGCCAGCATCGTCGGCGATGGCGGCTCCTCGACGAACGGCAGAAGCGTCTCGATGAGTCCCGTGTCGAGGTCCCCGGCCGTGACCCGCTCATCGCGGCAGAGTGTGCGCAAGAACCCGATGTTCGTGTCCACACCCAGCACGACGGTCCTGCTCAGAGCCTCATCGAGCAGGCGGAGCGCGGTGGTCCGGTCGTCAGCGAACGCGATGATCTTCGCGATCATCGGGTCGTAGAATCCGGTCACGTCGTTGCCCGTCTCCACGGCCGCATCGACCCTCACGCCGCGCGGCGGATCGAACAGCAGCACGCGTCCGGTCGAGGGCAGGAATCCGCGCTCCGGCGATTCCGCGTACACGCGCGCCTCGACGGCGTGACCGTGCAGACCCGGCGCAGGGTCGAGACGTCCGCCTGCCGCGACGTGGATCTGCAGGGCGACGAGGTCGAGGCCGGTGACCTCCTCGGTGACGGGGTGCTCGACCTGCAGACGGGTGTTCATCTCGATGAAGAAGACCTGGTCCGGAAGATCGGCGTCGATGAGGAACTCCACGGTTCCGGCGCCGACGTACGAGACGCTCTGTGCGGCCTGCGTGGCGGCTTCGAGGAGTCGGTCCCTCGTCGACTCGGGGATCCCCGCAGAGGGAGCCTCCTCGATCACCTTCTGGTGACGTCGCTGCAGCGTGCACTCGCGCTCGCCGAGGGTGATCACCGTTCCGTGAGCGTCGCCGAACACCTGCACCTCGATGTGCCGGGGGCGTCGGATGAGCCGCTCCAGGATCAGGGAGTCGTCACCGAACGCCGAACGCGCCACCCGTCGAGCGGACGCCAGTGCGGCGCTGAGCCCGGATGCCGCCTCGACGACCTCCATACCCTTGCCGCCGCCGCCCGCACTCGGCTTGACGAGCAGCGGGTAGCCGACAGCGTCGGCCTCGTCAGCGATCTCCGCGTCCGACAGTCCTCTCGCATCGAAACCCGGCACCACCGGGACCCCGGATCGCACGACATGGTCGCGGGCCTTCGCCTTGTCTCCCATGATCTGGAGCGCGTCGACCGACGGACCGATGAAGACGATGCCGCTCTCCGCGCATGCCTCGGCCAGCCCGACGCTCTCCGAGAGGAATCCGTAGCCCGGATGGATGGCCTGCGCTCCGGTCGCGCGGGCTGCGGCGATGACGGCATCGATGTCGAGGTACGACTCGGCGACCGGCGCCGGGCCGATCCGCACGGCTTGATCGGCCTCGCGCACATGGGGGGCGTCGGCATCCGCATCGCTGTAGACGGCGACGCTGCGGATGCCCATCGCACTGAGAGTGCGGATGACCCGGCGTGCGATCTCGCCTCGATTGGCGACGAGGACGCTGTCGAAACGATGGGAGGTGGGGACACTGTTCGTCATTGCGGTCACATCCGGAAGAGGCCGAAACGCGGCTCGGGCAGAGGGCTTCGCGCGACCACATCGAGGGCGAGCCCCAGCAGGTCACGGGTCTGGGCGGGGTCGATGATGCCGTCGTCCCACAGGCGCGCGGTGGCGTAGTACGGCTCACCCTGGGTCTCGTACTGCTCCCGGATGGGCTGTTCGAACGCGAGCCTCTCGTCGGTACTCCACGCCTGTCCGCGAGCCGTCAGCTGGTCGTCCTTCACCGTCCCGAGAACGGAGGCCGCCTGGGCGCCGCCCATCACCGAGATACGGCTGGCCGGCCACGTCCACAGGAAGCGAGGCGAGTATGCACGTCCGCACATGGAGTAGTTGCCGGCCCCGAAGGATCCGCCGATGATGACGGTGAGCTTCGGCACGCGGGTGCTGGCGACGGCGGTGACCATCTTCGCTCCGTCCTTCGCGATGCCGCCCGCCTCGGCATCCGATCCGACCATGAAGCCGGAGATGTTCTGCAGGAACACCAGAGGGATGCCGCGTTGGTCGCAGAGCTCGATGAAGTGCGCGCCCTTGAGGGCGGATTCGCTGAAGAGCACTCCGTTGTTCGCGACGATCCCGACCGGGTGCCCGTGCAGGCGCCCGAAGCCGGTGACGAGGGTCGTGCCGTACTCCTTCTTGAACTCGCGGAACGTCTCGCCGTCGATCAGCCGATCGATCACCTCGTGCACGTCGTACGGGGTGTTGACGTCGACCGGGACGACGTCATAGAGCGAGCCGGGTTCGGACGGCCGACGCGACTCGACCACGTCCCAGACCGGAGCGAGGGGCGACGGCAGGGTGGCGACGATGTCGCGCAGGATCTCGAGTGCGTGCTCGTCATCCTCGGCGAGATGGTCGACCACCCCGCTGCGCCGGGCGTGCAGTTCGCCGCCGCCGAGCTCCTCCGCCGACACGATCTCACCGATCGCCGCTTTCACGAGCGGAGGGCCGCCGAGGAAGATCGTCCCCTGGCCACGCACGATGACGGTCTCGTCACTCATCGCGGGGACATAGGCTCCGCCCGCCGTGCACGAACCGAGCACGGCGGCCAGCTGCGGGATCCCCTCCGCGGACATCCTGGCCTGGTTGAAGAAGATGCGTCCGAAGTGCTCGCGGTCCGGGAACACCTCGTCCTGCTTGGGGAGGAAGGCGCCGCCGGAGTCGACGAGGTAGAGACACGGAAGTCGATTCTCGAGCGCTATCTCCTGTGCGCGCAGGTGCTTCTTGACCGTGAGCGGATAGTAGGTTCCGCCCTTGACTGTCGCGTCGTTGCACACGACCATCACGTGCCTGCCGTGGACGAGGCCGATCCCCGCGATGACTCCCGCGGCTGGCGCCTCTCCCCCGTACAGTCCGTCGGCCGCCAACGGGGCGATCTCGACGAAGGGGCTGCCCTCGTCGAGGAGTCTGGTCACGCGATCACGCGGGAGGAGCTTGCCGCGCGCGATGTGCCGTTCCCGGGATGCCTGCGGCCCCCCTTGAGCGGCGACGGCCAGTCGTTCGTGCAGCTCGGCAGCGAGAGACTGCTGGGTTGCGGGCATCGTGACGTCCTCCTCGACCACATCGCGCCGGCGTCATCGCCCTGGCGCATTCGATGCTTTCTCGGTTAGTGTTCACTAACCGATCGCATCAGGTTAGCGAGGATTAACTGAGATGACAAGCCCTCCCACTGCGCGAGACCGCGCCAAGGCGGAGCGGTCTGACGCCATCCTCCGAGAAGCCGCACGACTCTTCGCCGAGAGCGGATACAACGGTGTGAGCCTCGAAGACATCGGCGCCGCCGTAGGCGTCTCCGGACCGGCGGTCTACCGCCACTTCGCCGGCAAGCAGGCGCTGCTCGGCGCCGTGCTCGTCCAGGTGAGCGATGACCTGGTCTCGGGCGGCACGAGTGTCGCAGCGGGCGGGTCCACACCCGAGGAGCGCATCCGCGCGCTCGTCGCCTTCCACGTGGAGTTCGCGCTGGGTCACGCGGATGTGATCCGAGTGCATGACCGGGACGTCGCGCATCTCGCCGCTCAGGATCATGCCGAGGTCCGCCGGCTGCAGCGCGCATACATCGAGCTCTGGATCGAGACACTGAGCCCTCTGGTCGATGCCGACGCCGACGAGCTTCGTCTGCGGGTGCAAGCGTGCTTCGGGCTCATCAACTCGACACCGCACAGCACGCGCGCGGCGTCCCGGCAGCGCTCCGCCACCGCGACAGTGCTCGCCGCGATGGCGGAATCAGCGCTCCGAGCGACTACCTGAGCAGCATCGCCCTCCCCGGTTCCTCCAACACGTCCGCGACGTCCTTGAGGAACCTCGCTCCCTCCGCCCCGTCGACGATGCGGTGGTCGAACGACAGGCTGAGAGTCATCACTTGGCGAAGGGCGATCTCACCGCGGTACTCCCACGGAAGGCGCCGGACGGCGCCGACGGCGAGGATTCCCGACTGCCCCGGAGGCAGGATGGGGGTGCCCGCGTCGATGCCGAACACACCGATGTTCGAGATGGAGAAGGTGCCGCCCGCCAGCTCGACAGGAGATGTGCGTCCTTCCCGCGCGGTGACGGCGAGAGATGCCACCGCATCGGCGAGCTCCGTCAGTGTCAGAGACTCGGCGTCGCGGATGTGAGGCACGATGAGTCCCCTCTCGGTCGCTGCGGCGATCCCGAGGTCCACGTATCCGAACTGCACGATCTCGCCCGCGGACTCGTCCCATCGGGCATTGAGCCCGGGCGTGCGACTCAAGGCGAGACAGGCCGCTTTCGCCACCACCGCAAGCGGACCGATCCGATGCTCCGAGAGTGAGCGGTCGCCCCGCAGCGAGGCGATGAGGTCCATCGTCGCCGTGACATCCACCGTGTGGAAGACCGTGACGTGCGGTGCGGTGAACGCGCTCTCGACCATCGCCGCAGCCGTGTGCTTGCGAACTCCGCGGATGGGGATCCGCGTCTCCCGAGAGCCATCACGGAGGCTCGCGGCATCGTCCGGAACCCGCGGTCGGGGAGGCGCGGGATCGACCTGTTCTGCGGTCGTCGCCGTGCGAGACGCGTAGTCGTCGACATCCCCGCGGGTGATCACGCGGTCCCCCACCGTCGCCGCCACCAGCACGAGATCGATCCCGAGACGCTTGGCATACGCACGCACGGGCGGAGTGGAGCGCGGCCGCTCGGCGACGACCTCGACGCTCACGGTCGGCGACGCGTCGTGCGGCGCCGCTTCGAGCACGGCCGTGTCGGTCGCCGCCCCTCCGCCGACCGCACGTCTGGCACGTCGGGCCGGTCGCCCGGATGCTGATGGCGCAGCTCCGTAGCCCACGAGGTTGGGTTGCGCCTTCTCCTCAGCACCGCCGCCATTCGAGGCGGCAGACGAAGCGTCGTCGGCTCCCTCGACATCGAACTCGATCAGCGGCGCGCCCACTGCGACGGTCTCCCCCGCCGCAGCATGCAGGGCTGTGACGACGCCTGCGTGCGGAGAAGGCAACTCGACGATCGCCTTGGCGGTCTCGACCTCGGCGAGAGTCTGATTGAGCGCGACGACATCGCCGGGAGCGACGAGCCACTGGACGACCTCCGCCTCTGTGAGTCCTTCTCCGAGGTCGGGCAGTCTGAACTCCGCGTTCACGCGTCTGCTCCCGTCAGGCTGTTCGGACGGTCGAGCACCCGGTCGACGGCGTCCAGCAGTCGGTCGAGATCCGGCAGATGGTATTTCTCGAGCTTCGCCGGCGGATACGGGACGTCGTGTCCGGTCACGCGCAGCGGCGCCGACTCGAGGTACTCGAAGCAGCGCTCCGTGACGCTCGCGATCACCTCAGCCGCCATACCGGCCTCTCGCGACGCCTCGTGCGCGACGACGACACGGCCGGTCTTGCGGACCGACGTCGCCACGGTGTCGTAGTCGACCGGCGACAGCGAGCGCAGATCGATGACCTCGAGCGAGATGCCATCGTCTTCGGCGGCCTCGGCGGCCTGCAGCGCGGTCGTCACCATGGCCCCGTAGGTGATGAGCGTCGCATCTTCGCCTGTGCGGACGACTCGCGCGAGTCCCATGGGTGCGGCATCCGCGAGCGGGGCGTCGAGATCGACATCGCCCTTGTGGTGGTAGAGCCGCTTCGGTTCGAAGAAGATCACCGGGTCGTCCGACGCGATCGCCTGGCGAAGACTCCGGTAGGCGTCTTCCGGATTGGAGACCGCGATCACACGGAGCCCTGCGGTGTGCACGAAGTATGCCTCAGGCGATTCCGAGTGATGCTCGGCAGCACCGATGCCTCCCGCCCAGGGGATGCGGATCGTGATCGGCATCTTCACTCGGCCCTGCGTCCGGTAGTGCAGCTTCGCCACCTGCGCGACGATCTGGTCGAAAGCCGGATAGACGAAACCGTCGAACTGGATCTCGACCACAGGCCGATAGCCGCGGAACGCCAACCCGACCGCCATGCCGACGATGCCGGATTCAGCGAGGGGCGTGTCGATGACACGCTGGGGCCCGAACTCGTCGAGGAGTCCATCCGTGATGCGGAAGACGCCTCCGAGCTTGCCGATGTCCTCGCCCAGCAGCACGACCTTGTCGTCGTCGCGCATCGCCCGTCGTAGACCTGCTCCGAGCGCCTTTCCGAGAGTGATCTGAGTCATGCTCACGCCTCGCCGTCGAACGACGCGAGGTACGCGGCGTACTCGTCGCGCTGCCGCTCGAGGCCGGAGTGCGGCTCTGCGTAGACGCCGTCGAACACCGCGAGCGGAGGACGCGTCACCATGCCCAGGCACTCGGCGCGCATGTCTCGAGCCGCGGCGTCCGCCGCTCTCTGCGTGTCCGCGAGCTGGTCGTCGTCGAGCTCGCCGATCGAGCGCAGGTGTGCCTCCAGCCGGGCGATCGGGTCACGCTCACGCCATGCGTGGAGTTCGTCGTCGCTGCGGTAGCGGGTCGGGTCGTCGGCTGTCGTGTGCGGCCCCATGCGATATGTGACGGCCTCGATGTAGGCGGGGCCCTGTCCGGACCGCGCGTGCGCGAGAGCCCAGCGCATCGCGGCCATGCAGGCCAGCACGTCGTTGCCGTCCACGCGCAGGCTCGGGATGCCGAAGCCGGGCGCGCGTCCGGCGATCGGATACTGCGATTGCACCGACACCGGCTCCGAGATGGCCCAGTGGTTGTTCTGGCAGACGAACACCACCGGAGCCTGATACGAGGACGCGAAGATCATCGCCTCGTTCACATCTCCCTGGCTCGTGGCACCGTCGCCGAAGTAGGTGACGGCGACCTCGTCCGCATCTTCGTGACGGATGCCGAGCGCATACCCGACCGCGTGGAGCGTCTGCGCTCCGATGATGATCTGCAACGGAGCGACGCGGAGTGCTGCGGGGTCGTGACCCGCGCCCTCTTCACCACGCCACATACGGACGAAGTCGCCCGGCTGCGCGCCCCGTGCATAGATGACACCCGTTTCGCGGTAGCTCGGGAAGACGTAATCCTGCGGTGCGAGCGCCCTCGCGGTTCCGATCTGGGTCGCCTCCTGCCCCTGGCATGGCGCCCAGAGACCCAGCTGGCCCTGACGCTGGAGCGCCACCCCCTCCGCGTCGATGCGCCGGAGGACGACCATGTCGCGGTGGAGCGCGCGCAGTCCGGCACCGTCGACGTCGGCGACGAACCCGTCGAGACGAGTGTTCGCGACGCGCTCGCCGTCCGGCGCGAGGATGCGCTCCGCGAGTTCGAGATCCTGCGCCATGTCGGCGATCGGAGTGATCTGGGGTGACATCGTCGTCCTCCTCGTTCGTGGCCGTCGTCACGGGTTCTACGCGCGGCCCCGGCCTCAGCGCCGGTTCACTTGAGAGTACGTCCGCTCATCACCTCGCTCAAGCAATCGAGAGCGGCTTGAGCATGTTGCCAAATCTGGGGTACATCGTGCCTGCTATCGTTTGGCACTATGGCCGGACTTGACCGCATTGATCTGGAACTTCTCGCCGCACTCGCCGATGACCCTCGCGTGACGATCGTGGCGCTGGCGGAGAATCTCGGACTCTCCCGCAACACCATCCAGGCGCGCATGGCGCGACTCGAGCAGACAGGGATCTTCCAGTCGTACGAGCGGTCGTTCTCGACCGACGTGCTGGGGTTCCCCCTTCAGGCGTTCGTGAGCATCGGCGTGCGTCAGACCGAATTGCCGCGGATCATCAACGAACTGGCGCGCATTCCCGAGGTCGTGCAGGCGCACGGACTCAGCGGATCGATCGATCTGCTGGCACGCGTCGCGTGCAGGGACGCCCGCCACCTGTTCGACACCGATGCGCGCATCCTGTCGATCGACGGAGTCGAGCGGACTGAGACCTCCCTGGCCATGGGCGAGGTCATCCCCTTCCGCGTTGCCGGCCTCATCGGGCTCGCGAGACGGGAATCCTGAGGAATCGTCGTACGGCGCCTGCAGCCTCGGCAGGCGTCTCGTAATGGATCAGGTGTCCGACCTCGGCGATCTCCACGAGGGTCGCGTCATCGAATCTGGTGGCGAGCTCCCGCTCGACCTCGATCGGTGTGATGTCGTCGCGCTGAGCGGCGATGAGCAGAGTCGGCGTCGGGATCGAGCGGGCGAATTCGCTCACATCATGCGACACGCTCGTCACGAACGCGTCCCGCAGGACATCGCGGTCGGCGAAGCGCGAGAAGTAGGTGTCGTGCTGATCGTGGATGAAACGTCGCAGCTGCGGGTCCGACGTCTTCGCCATCGTGATGCTCATGACTCTGACGATCAGTCGATTCCGCAGCAGAGCAGTGCCCAGCCGCTCGGGCAGCCGCGCCCCGAGCGAGTAGTACAGCACGGCCAGCCGCGTCATGATGCCCTTGGGGCCCTCGAGGGCGGGTGCGCCGATCGGATTGATGAGGATCAGCCGCGGAGTCTCGAGCCCTGCCGCCACGGCCGCGGAGGCGACGATCGATCCGAAGGAGTGCCCGAGGATCACCGCCCCGGGGGCCACCGCAGCGGCGAACTCGGTCAGCCACGCGACATACTCATCGAGATCGTACGAGCGCCCGGCGACGGGCGCCGTCTCTCCGAAGCCGGGAAGGTCGGGAGAGATCACCCGGACCTCGGGAAGGAACGCGAGAACCGGCTCGAGACCGTGGTGCTCGCCTCGGAATCCATGCACGGCGACGACTGTCACATCTGCGTCGGAGGGACCGTACTCCCAGTACACGGTCGTCCCGTCTCTGACCTCGACCTCATGACGCACGACCGGCAGTCGGCTCAGACGGTCGGCATACGGAGAGGGCGCTGGCATGGATCAAGTCTAGGGTCGTCGCATGCGGGATCCCCGTGTGCCTCCGCCCCGATGTCGGAGCCCGGTTCTACGGTGAGATCATGCCCCCGGCACCCTCGCTCCCGCACTGGATCACTCGCGTAGGCGTGTTCGACCTCGAGACGACCGGTGTGGACGTGGAGCACGACCGCATCGTCAGCGCACACGTCGGGCTCCTCGACGCCGGCGGCCGCGAGATCGCCGCACGGGACTGGCTCGCGGATCCCGGCGTGCCGATTCCGGACGGCGCCACCGCCGTGCACGGGATCACGACCGAGCACGCGCGCCGCCACGGACGGCAGGGCGCCGAGGTGGTCCGAGAGGTCACGGCGGCCCTGCGATCCCTGCTTTCTCAGGGTGTGCCGATCGTGGCCTACAACGCCGCCTACGATTTCTCCCTCCTGGCACACGAGGCGCACCGCCACGGCATCCCGCCACTGGAAGACCCTTCACCGATCATCGACCCGCTCGTGATCGACAAGGCCTATGACCGCTATCGTCCGGGCAAACGCACGCTCGAGGTGGTCGCAGCCCTCTATGCGGTGCGCCTCGAGGACGCCCACGAAGCGGCGGCGGATGCCGTGGCCGCAGGCCGGGTCGCGCAGGCTCTGGCCCGCCAGTTCGTGCTTCCGGATACCCTGGAAGAGCTGCACACACGCCAGATCGGGTGGGCCCGCTCTCAGGCGGCGAGCCTCACGGAGTACTTCATCCGGATGGGCCGCATCGAACCTGATGAGCGCCTCGACGGAACCTGGCCGGTCCGTGCACGTCGAACCGTTCAGGAGGTGCCCCGCGATGCGATTCCGTACCAGTGACGTCTCGCGTGTCGAGAGCACCTGGAAGCAGTTCGTCCCGTCCGCCGTACTGCACGACGTCGACCCGCAACGCTTTCGCTTCGACTGGCACTCTGCCGATCTCGGTGCCGTGAGTCTCGTGCGCTACGACCTCGCCGCCGAGGTGCGCTCGACAGCCGAACCACAGGACCAGGTGCTGGTCTGCCGTGTCGATGGGCCCGATGCCCGGGTGTACTCCGATCGAGGAGATCTCGATGCGAGTCTCCCCTGGATCTCCGATGGTCCGAGAGTGCGCGCCCGCTGGGATGCGGGAGCGAGGGTCACGGCACTCGTCTTCGAGCGGGACACCCTGACCCACCTCGCGAAGAGGATCAGTGGCGACGACGGCGTATCCGTCCGCGTGGGCGATCTCGCTCCGCGCTCCGCGCACGCCGGGGCTGCCTGGGATCGCATGTTCGCGTATCTCGAGATGAGCGCCGCGGATCTCGTCGACGATGCGGACGATGACGATCTCGTGCGCAGCGAACTGGCTCGCCATGCCGCGGCGACGACGCTCGCGGCCTTCGCGACGACGAGTCGCCTGCAACGGCATCGGCCGGCGCAGAGCACGCCGGCGCCGGCGACGGTGCGTCGCGCCCTCGCCTTCATCGCCGAGAACTCGCACCGGCCGATCACGGTCGACGACGTCGCCGCTGCCGTCCACATCACGACGCGAGGCCTTCAATACGCCTTTCGGCGCGCGCTCGACACGACGCCGGCGGAGTCGCTGAGGCAGGCGCGCCTCGATGGAGCGCACCGCGATCTGCGTTCGGGCTCACCGACGCCGGTCGCCGCGGTGGCCCGACGGTGGGGTTTCTCGCATCCGTCTCGCTTCGCCGCGGCGTATCGCGAGAGCTTCGGCGTGCTTCCTTCTGTGACGGCGGCGAAGCACCGTCGATGACACTATGCGAACAGATTGTTCGCACATGTCGCGCGCCGCGACCAGCACGCCGGGAGCGGCGCCGACTGAGACATATATTCCGAGATATGGGTTCTCTCTATTACGGCGGCTCGGAGCCGATCCATATCGAAGATCGGGCGCTCGCGCACCTCAAGGTCGTCGTCGCGACGAAGTTGCGTCGCAACGAGAGCTTCACACTCACGTGGAAGCATCCCGACGGTGACACCGAAGGCCGTTCGACGGTCTGGCTGCATCCGTCGATCCCGCTGCGGTTCGTCTTCGACGAGAGCGAGACGCCCGAGCTCAGCCGCCGATGGATCGAGGATCTCGCTCATTCGGCCAACTCGAGCGGGGGCATCACGCTCGTCGACGAGGTCATCGACCCCTCGCCCGACCTCGACGCCGCGGGCACTCACTGACGTCCACAGGCATCGGCACGCACCCGCCGGTGTCAAGTCCCTCGCGCCCGACGTCGGGTGATGCCACGATCGAACCGATGACGGCACACACCGAGGGGCACACGATGGAGACGGTCGATGGCCTTCCGTCGACGGCGAATCAGGGCACACGGCTCACCACGTCAGTGGTCATCCCGGTCAAGGACGATGCCGAGCTGCTGGCGCGCTGCCTGAGCGCTCTGCACGCCCAGGACCAGCCGGCCGACGAGATCATCGTCGTCGACAACGGCTCATCCGACTCGTCGGCCTCCGTCGCCCTCGCCTGGGGTGCGCGCGTGCTGACGTGTCTCGATCCCGGCATTCCCGCTGCAGCGTCGACCGGGTATGACGCGGCTCTCGGCGAACTGATCCTGCGCCTCGACGCGGACTGCGAACCGGATGCTCAGTGGATCACGGCCATCGTCTCGGCCTTCGACGACGACGAGCACCTCGGGGCGATCACTGGGCCCGCGCGCTTCACGGACGGGCCGGCAGCCCTGCGCACGCCGCTCTCGCGGCTCTATCTCGGCGCCTATATGACCCTCTTGAGCGTCACTCTCGGACATCTGCCCCTCTTCGGATCCAATCTCGCGTTCCGCAGGGAGGCCTGGCAGGCCGTGCGGTCCGACGTGCACCGAGGAGACCCCGACATCCACGACGACCTCGACCTCGCCTTCCACCTCGGCGAGAACCACCGCATCGCCCGGCTCCCGCACACCACGATGGGGATGTCGATGAGGCCGCTCACCGCAGGACAGTTCGGTCGACGCGTGCACCGAGGCGTCCGTAGCGTGCTCGTGCACTGGCCCCGCGACTTCCCACCCCTGCGTTGGGGACGGCTCATCGTCCGCCGCCGCCTGTTCAGCACCGCGGGACGGAGCGCCAGGTGACGGTCGTGCCGCTGATCGGTCCCGTTGCTGCACCGGACCTGCACGTGATGTCGTTCAACATCCGTCGCGCGATGGAAGGCGCCCTGCGTCGGAAGCGTGACCGCTGGAGCCATCGCGAGCCTGCGGTCGCCGAGATGATCCGCTCGGAGCGGCCGACCGTCCTCGGACTGCAGGAAGTGCTCCCCCGATCGCTGAACGCCGTCACCGACGCCCTCGGGCGGGACCATCGGTTCATCGGCAGAGGGAGGAACCGCGATGGCACTGGTGAGGGAACACCCATCCTCTACGACGCGTCGCGGCTGGAGCTGCGCGGGTGGGACCAGCACGCTCTCTCGACACGGATCGACGAGCCGGGCAGCCTGTCATGGGGAGCGCTCTTTCCTCGCATCGTCGTCTCCGCGGAGTTCAGGGACAGGTCGACAGGGGTCGGGTTCCTGGTCGTCAACACCCATCTCGATCATCTCTCGCGTCGGTCTCGGCGACGTTCTGCCGAGGTCATCGCCGCACTGGTTCGCGCGCGCGCCCTTCCGACGGTCGTGATGGGAGACCTGAATGCGGGCCCCGGCTCCCAGGCCCTGCGCACACTCGTCTCGCGCGCCGATCTGAGCGACTCCTGGGGCGCGGCAGACGATCGGCTGACGCCCCTGTGGAGCACCCTCAGCGGATATCGGCGTCCGAAGGTCGGCGGTCGACGCATCGATTGGCTGCTCGTCAGTCCGGATGTCCGAGTCCGTGCCGCTGCAGTGAACGCACACGTCTTCGACGGGATCGCACCCTCGGATCATCGCCCGGTGCAGGCGCTCCTGCGCCTGACGGGGAGGACACCGTGAAAGAGGACTTCCTGCGACCACCGCGCACCGTCACGGAGTGGTCGGCCGACTTCGTGCGGGCGGTGGGCATCATCGGGGTCGCCGTCGCGCTGGTATGGCTCGCCCCGACCGACGCCGGCATCGCGGCGCTTGCGCTTCCCGCTCTGATGCTGCCGCGAGTTCTGGGCATGCGCGGGTGGTTCGACCTCACTGTATGCGCCACCGTGCTCGTGGCGGCGTGGAGCAATGTGCTCGACCTGTACCGGTCGATCCCCGGATGGGACCTGCTCCTGCACCTGATCTGCACGGGGGTTCTCACGGTCGTCGCCGCGCTGATCCTCACCCGGGCAGATGTCGTTCCCCTGACTCGCGACTCGGGCGCCAGCCGACGCACGTCGCTCATCCTCGCGCCCGTCGTGGCGCTCGCGCTGAGCGCGGTGTGGGAGATGATCGAGTGGCTCGGCTGGGCCTACCTCAGTGACGAGATCTTCGTCACCTACCAGGACACGATCGGCGACATGGTCTTCGGCGCCTTGGGCGGGATCGCCGCCGGAACAGTCCTTGCGACGTCGTCCCTCGATCGACAGCGGTCGACCGATGACGTCGCTGCGAAGCGGAGCAGGAGTAGGGCGGGCGGGACTTGAACCCGCGATCGTTGGGTTATGAGCCCACTGCCTTAACCAGCTTGGCCACCGCCCCGTGAGGACCAGCCTATCGGTCGAATCCGATCAGATCGGTGTCGCCGCGGCGTGGGTCCGGACGTGCGCGAGGTAGACGTCGGCGTTCGCGATCAGGTCAGCACGCTCCTGGTCGCTGAGCGCTCGGCGTACCTTCGCGGGCACCCCGGCCACCAGTGATCCGTCTGGCACCTCTGTGCCTCCGAGCACGACGGCTCCACCTGCGATGAGACAGCCGGCGCCGATGACGGCCCCGCTGAGCACGACGGCTCCCATGCCGATGAGCGAACCGTCTCCGATCGTGCACCCATGGACGACCGCGTTGTGACCGATCGACACCTTCGCGCCGATGACGACCGGATGCGCCGCGTCGACATGGACCGAGACATTGTCCTGGACGTTGCTGTCGCGTCCGACCGCGATGGAGGCAGAGTCGCCTCGAAGGACCGCGTTGTACCAGACACTCGCACCCTCGGCCAGCGACACGTCTCCCACGATGCGTGCGCCCTCGGCGATGAACGCGTCGGCGGCGATCCACGGGGACTTCCCCGGCAGGGCGAGGACGGAGGCTCCGGCAGCGATGCTCATAAGGTGAGACTATCCTCCCAAGCCCGGATTTCCGCGTGATTCCGGGCCACTAAGCCGAGCCTTCGCTTGCTTGCGGAATGATTTCAGACGAGTAGCGTTGTCCTCATCAGGCACGAAGAGACAACTCCGGAGGAGTCACAATGAGCAAGGTACAGACCGTTTCCACCACCGCCAGCGACCCGACCGTGGCCGCTGCAGCGTCTCAGTTCCTCTCCCCCGTCGTGCTCGGTCTCCAGGCGCTGACGATCGACGGCAAGCAGGCGCACTGGCATGTCCGCGGCGCCAACTTCGTCGGAGTTCATGAGCTTCTCGACACCATCGTCGCGCACGCCGGCGACTTCGCCGACACGGCCGCCGAGCGGATCGTCGCCCTCGGTCTCCCGATCGACGCGCGCATCAGCGCCGTCGCCGCCAAGGGCGGTGCGACGTCGGTTCCGGCTGGCTTCACCCAGTCCGATGAGCTCGTGCGCGCCGTCATCTCCGACATCGACGCGATCCTCGTCGACGTGAAGGCAGCGATCGACGGGCTCGACGAGGTCGACCTCACGAGCCAGGACGTCGCGATCGAGATCATGCGCGGGCTCGAGAAGGACCGCTGGTTCCTCGTGTCGCACATCGCAGCCTGAGCACCCACGCGACGAAGAAGGGCACCGGGCTTCCGGTGCCCTTCTTCGTTCTCGCGCTCATCCGCCGTAGGTCAGCCGCCCGGCGACCATCGTCGCCATGACCGGCATCCCTCGCAGATCCGCACCTGATGCGGAGAGCGGGTCGTAGCCGCACAGAGCGATGTCTGCGGCCTCCCCCGGACGCAGAGCCGTGCGGACGCTCGCCTGGATCGCCTGTTCCCTCGTCAGTCGCTCTTCGGGGTGCCAGGGGTCGCGATCATCGTCCGTGCGGGTGACCGCCGCGGCGATCGCCTGCCAGGGATCGAGGGGAGCCACGGGAGCGTCGGATCCGAAGCGGATCTCCACACCGGCGTCTCGGAGGGCACTGAGCGGATAGCCGATCGACGTCTGCCCGGCCCAGTGCCGGCCGACCAGATCCCTGTCATCGAGCGCGTGCTGCGGTTGCACACTCGCGATGACGCCGAGCCTGCCGAACCGCGCGAGGTCGGAGTGCCGCACCAGCTGAGCGTGCTCGATGGTTCCGACGGCACCCGCCACCGTGAAGGCGTCCAGCGCCCCGGTGACGGCGCGATCACCGATCGCATGCACCGCGACCGAGAGCCCTGCGCCGGTGGCGGTCGTGAGCAGCTCGGCGAGCTCGGCGGTCGGCACATTGAGCACCCCGAAGTTCTCGGGATCGCCAGGATACGAATGCGAGCAGGCCGCGGTGCGCGTGCCCAGCGAGCCGTCGCTGATGATCTTCAGCGGCCCGATCCGGATCAGGCCGCGCCCGGCTTCCGGCGCGTCCGCCGCCTCGTGCAGCTCGCCCGACCGGAGCCCGGCGCGGATCGCACGTCCGAGGTCGAAAGGGTAGATGGCGAACTCGACACGATGGGCAGCGAACCCGGCACGGATACGCCGCGGCCAGGCATCGGCGTTCCAGGCCATGTCGAAGTCCACCAGGCCGGCGATGCCTCGAGAGGCGGCCCTCTCCCCCGCGTCGCGGACCGCTCTGTCGCCGCGTTCCGGGTCGACGGCGTTCAAGCGACGGGAGATCTCGAAGGCATGCTCCTCTCTGAGCATCCCGTCCGGACTGTCGAAGCCCTCGAGCCGCAACGCCGCCGAGTTGAGCCACGTGCTGTGCACATCCGCGTTGATGAGATAGGTGGGCACGTCCCCCGTGGCGCTGTCGAGAAGTGCGAGCGAGGGCTGATCGGGCCACATCGCATCACGGAACCCGCTGCCGACCTTCCGCCCGTCCGGGAGGGGCGCCGCGGAGGACATGATCGCAGCCGCCTCCGACGCGGAGCCCGCGCCACCGAGAGCGACGCGTTCGGCGGCCAGAGCCCACTGCACCGTGTGCACGTGGTTGTCCCAGAGGCCCGGCACGGCCCACGCTCCGTTGCCGTCGAGGATGCGCCCCTGTGGCGGCAGCGCTCCGGCGGGGGCGATGTCGCTGATCCGGCCGTCTTCGATGAAGATGTCGACGGGCTCGTCGTCGATCAGGAACTCCTTGCCCGGTCCTGAGACCCGGACGCCCGACAGGGTGGCCACGCTGTCTGCGGCTCCGGTCACGAGCGGGCTCCGACGCGCGCCTGCTGGGCGCGACGCATCTCGGCGGCGAGGGCGGGCTGTGCGTACGGCCCATCGGCCTCGAGTTCGGCGATGATGGTCTCCACTGTCTCGGCCGGCTTGTTCTGACTCAGTTTGCGTTTGGCGACGACGCGTGTCGGGGTGAGCCTGAATCCCACCGTCCCTGCGGCCAGCCGTGTGATGAACGCGGGGTCGTTCGGCCGTTCCCACATCTGCCGTGGCTCCGGCATCCGCCCCTCGAAACGGTCGACGAGTCGATCGAGAACGGCGAGATTCTCTTCGTCGCTGAGTATCTCGGGAACTCCGGCAAGATGAACGGCCGTGTAGTTCCACGTCGGAACGGAGGGGACATCGCCATACCAGCCCGGTGAGATGTAGCCGTGCGGCCCCTGGAACACGATGAGCAGTTCCCTCTCGCCCAAGCCGTGGATCAGGTCGTCGGGCCGGCCGACGTGACCGACGACCGTGAGATCATCGCGATCCTGGTCGAGCAGCACAACGTAGTGAGAAGAGACGAGGCCCTCCGGTCCGTCGCTCACTATGGTCGCCCACGGATCGGCATCGATGACCCGACGGATCTCGGCCACATCAGCGAGCGTGAAACTGGGGTTCTGACGCATCCTCTCAGCCTACGGCTGACCGGTCAGGCCTGGCAGCGCGGGCACCAGTACAGCTTGCGGGCGCCGATCTCCTCGAGGGCGATCTCGGTGCCGCAGATACGACACGGCAGACCGGCACGATGGTAGACCCAGTGGCGATCGTCGCGGCTCGCCATCGCCGCCCGATAGGCGTCGGGCGACAGATCATCCATAGTCATCATCTGGCCGGTCTCCACACCGACGGCCAGCAGCCGCACCCAGTCGCGCCACAGTGCTCGCACGACCTCCTCGGGCACCTCGCGGCCGGGCGTGTGGGGGTTCAGCCGCTGTCGGAACAGCATCTCCGCGCGATACACGTTTCCGATGCCGCTGACCACGGCCTGATCCATCAGCAGAAGTGCGATCACCGTCTGCTTCTTACGCACCGCCTGCACGAAGCGCTCCTCGTTCTGCGCGGGATCCCCCACGAGGGGATCCGGGCCGAGCTTGGCGACGCTTGCGAGCATCTCCTCCGGACTCTGGAGCACGCAGGCCGTGGGGCCGCGCAGATCGGCAGCCGTGATGTCGGTCATCAGACGCAGTCGAACCTGTCCGACGACCGGTGGGGGCCATTCGAGTCCCTCGTCGGCGAGCCCCTTCGTCTGCTCCGACATGCGCACGTGCACCCGAGTCCGGCGAGGTGCGCCGATCGAGGCGAGCGAGTTCTCTCCGGCATCGTCGAGGATCTCCTCGTCGACCACAGTTCCGCGCTGGTTCGTCTGGCCCATGCGGCCGTTCGCAGAGGCGATCGTCGGGTCGACCAGGATGTCGCCGGCGAAGTCCCACGCGCCGTACAGGCCGAGGTGCACCCGAAGCCACACATCGCCTTCGGCCTCGAGGAACATCTGCTTCCCCACCGCCTGCACGCTGATCGCCTCACGACCGTTCAGGACGGCCGCCCCCTCGGCGAATCGTCCCTGGGGGCTCGAGGCGAGCATCTGCTTGCCGACGAAGTTACGGTCGAACTGGCGCGCGATGCGGTGGACCGAATGTCCCTCGGGCATCTCAGGCTCTCGGATCCGGGAGCAGCGAGCCGTTGCGCTCGAAGTCCGCGATCTGACCGATTCGGCGGATGTGGCGCTCGTCCTCCGAGAACGGCGTCGCGATGAAGGTGTCGATGAACGAGGTGACCTCGTCGAAGGAATGCTGCCGCGCCCCGATCGAGATCACGTTCGCGTCATTGTGCTGGCGGGCCAGCTCGGCGGTCGACGTGTTCCACACCAGCGCGGCACGGACGCCCTCGACCTTGTTCGCGGCGATCTGCTCGCCGTTGCCGGAGCCGCCGAACACCACACCGAGCGTCTCGACACCGGCCGCCTGATCCGCGACGACGGCCTGCGCCGCACGGATGCAGAATGCGGGGTAATCGTCGAGCGCGTCGTACTCGATCGGCCCGTGGTCCACGACCTCGTGTCCCGCGCCGCGGAGGTGATCCTGTAGCTGCGTGGAGAAGTCGAGACCGGCGTGATCGGTGGCGATATGGATGCGCATGGCATCCATCCTAGAAGCGCCGCGGGTCAGCGGGTGCTCACGGGGCCACGCCGGCGGCGGCCGGCTTGAACCCGGCGCGGACGTTCTCGCAGCAGCCCGGACGGCACACGTCGAACGCACCCGGCAGCGACGTCACATGGGGGCGCTCCTCGTTGGGGCGGCCTTCCAGCCGCTCGGCGATCAGGTCGACGATGCCGGTGACGAATGACGGCGCCACCCCGGGCGTGGGAGTGCGTGTGAAAGCCAGTCCGGCCTCTTCCGCAGCTTCGGCCGCCTCGGTGTCGAGGTCCCAGAGGACCTCCATGTGGTCGCTCATGAAACCGACCGGCACGACCGCCACGGCTTTCCGACCGCGCTCGGGGAGTTCGCCGATCACGTCGCACACATCCGGCTCCAGCCACGGCTGCGAGGCGGGACCCGAACGGGACTGGTAGACGAGCTCCCACGACACGTCGGCCGCCTCGGGGATGGTCTCGCGGACTCGATCCATGACCCACGCGGCGACCGCGAGGTGCTGCGCCGCGTAGGCGCCGCCCTCGCCCCAGTCGATGTCCCGCGCACCGGAGCGCTCCGCGTCGGCCGTCGGGATGCTGTGGGTCGAGAACAGGATCTGGATGTCCGCGGGGGCGATGCCCTGTCCGAGGAACGCCTCCACGGCCTCGCGGACGCCCGTCTCGAACGACTCGACGAATCCGGGGTGGTCGTAGAAGGGACGGATCTTGTCGATCGTCACCGTCTCGCCGAGCTTCGTCTCCTCGAGCACGCGTGCGAAGTCCTCGCGATACTGCCGGCAGCTCGAGAACGAGCTGTAGGCACTGGTGGCGAACGCGAGCAGCGTCGTCTTCCCGTCGGCGGCCGCCTCGGTCACGACCTCCTCGAGGTACGGACTCCAGTTGCGGTTGCCCCAGTACACCGGAAGATCGATGCCGCGGCGTGCGAGCTCGCCCTCCAGAGCCTCCTTGAGGATGCGGTTCTGACCGTTGATCGGGCTCACGCCACCGAAGTGACGGTAGTGATGCGCCACCTCTTCCAGTCGTTCATCGGGGATACCGCGACCGCGCGTGACGTTGCGGAGGAACGGGATGACGTCGTCCTGTCCCTCGGGCCCTCCGAATCCGGCGAGCAGGATGCCGTCGTACGCCGTCGGCGTCGATACGTAGGGCGCACCTTCGGCAGCGGCAGCAGAGGCAAAGAGGACGTGGTTCGGCTCGATCGCGGTCACCCCTCCATCCTTTCACCTTCCAGACGTGAGACAGGCCGCCGTGCTGGCGTAGGCTGTCATGGTTGCCGTGGGCGCCAACTGCGCTGGGTTGCGGCAGCATCCCCTCACCCCTGGGAGTACAGCTGTGCCTGGAGAGAACCTCACCCGCATCGAAGCGCAGGAGCGCCGCGACGTCATCGACACTCAGTCGTACGAAGTCTCGCTCGACCTGACGAAGGGTGCGGAGGTCTTCGGCTCCCGCAGCGTCGTCCGGTTCACCGCGACGCCGGAGAGCACCACCTTCATCGATCTGATCGCCCGCGACGTGCGCGAGATCTCGCTGAACGGCGAGCAGCTGGACCCCGACGAGGTCTTCGCCGACTCGCGCATCGCACTCGCCGGTCTGCAGGCCGAGAACGTTCTCGTGGTCGACGCGGACTGCCTCTACACGAACACCGGAGAGGGACTCCACCGGTTCGTCGATCCCGTGGACGGCGAGGTCTACCTCTACTCGCAGTTCGAGGTCCCCGACTCCCGACGCGTGTTCGCGGTGTTCGAGCAGCCCGACCTCAAGGCGACGTTCCAGTTCACGGTCACCGCACCGGCGTCGTGGAAGGTCGTCTCCAACTCCCCCACGCCCGAGCCCATCGTGCACGACGACCACTCGGTCGCCACCTGGGGCTTCGAGCCCACCCCGCGCATCTCCTCATACATCACCGCGCTCGTCGCCGGGCCCTACGAAGCGACGTTCTCCGAGCTCACCAGCGCCTCGGGCCGGGTGATCCCGCTCGGCGTCTACGGACGCAAGAGCCTCTGGCAGCACCTCGACGCCGACTACATCTTCGACAAGACCCGCGAGGGATTCGCATACTTCGAGTCGAAGTTCGGCGTCCCCTACCCGTTCGCGAAGTACGACCAGCTCTTCGTCCCGGAGTTCAACGCCGGCGCCATGGAGAACGCGGGCGCGGTGACCTTCACCGAGACCTACGTCTTCCGCAGCAAGGTGACCGACGCCGTCAAGGAGCGTCGCGTCGTCACGATCCTGCATGAGCTCGCACACATGTGGTTCGGCGACCTCGTCACGATGAAGTGGTGGAACGACCTCTGGCTGAACGAATCGTTCGCCGAGTGGGCGTCGACGATCGCGACCGCCGAGGCCACCGAGTGGACCGAGGCATGGACCACGTTCAACGCGATGGAGAAGACCTGGGCCTACCGTCAGGATCAGCTTCCGTCCACCCACCCGATCGTGGCCGAGATCAACGATCTCGAAGACGTGCAGGTGAACTTCGACGGCATCACCTACGCGAAGGGCGGCTCGGTTCTCAAGCAGCTCGCCGCCTGGGTCGGCATCGAGGAGTTCTTCGCGGGTGTCTCGCAGTACTTCCAGAAGCACTCGTGGGGCAACACCGAGCTGAGCGATCTGCTCACCGAGCTCGAGGCCACCAGCGGTCGCGATCTGAGCACCTGGTCGAAGAAGTGGCTCGAGACCGCGGGCGTGAACACGCTCGAACCGGTGATCGCCGACGACGTCGACGGCACCATCACGCGGTTCGCCGTGACGCAGACTGCTCCCGCGGACTACCCCACCATCCGCCCTCACCGCCTCGGCATCGGCTTCTACAACCTCCAGGACGGCGCACTCGTGCGGTCGCACTATGCCGAGGTCGACGTCGACGGAGACCGCACCGAAGTCCCCGAGCTGCACGGCCTCAAGCGCCCCGACCTGGTGCTGCTCAACGATGACGATCTCGCCTACGCGAAGATCCGCCTCGATGACCGTTCCCTCGCCACGGCGATCGAGCACCTCGCAGACATCCGTGATCCCCTCGCACGCTCGCTCGTGTGGGGAGCGGCGTGGGATCAGACCCGCGACGCCGAGACCGCCGCATCCGATTACATCGATCTGGTGCTGGGGAACATCGGCCGCGAGACGGAGTCGACCACGGTCCGTACGACCCTTGCGCAACTGCGCACGGCTGCGACTCTCTACGTCACGCCGGAGGACCGCCTGGCGGCCCGCCAGAAGGTCGCCGACGGTCTCTGGACACTCGCAGAATCCGCCGAATCGGGCAGCGACAGCCAGCTCCAGTTCGTGACGGCCTTCGCGAACGCGCTCGTCACTCCCGAGCACGCCGGCATCGTGGGTCGACTGCGCTCCGGCGAGGAGACGCTTCCCGGTCTCGAGATCGACGCGGACCTCAGCTGGCAGCTCCTTGTGGGCCTCGCCACTATCGGAGCGACGGACGCAGCATCCATCGATGCCGCGCTGTCCTCGGACAACACCTCGAAGGGCGGCGAGTTCGCCGCGCAGGCCCGTGCCGCGCTGCCGGACTCCGCCTCGAAGAAGGCCGCGTGGGCCTCGCTGATCGATCGTGACGACGCTCCGAACACGATCGTGCGTTCGGCCGCACTCGGCTTCGTCCACCCGGCGGGCGCCGAATCGCTCCGCGAGTTCGTTCCGGCGTACTTCGACATGCTCGTGCCGATCTGGGAGTCCCGCAGCTACCAGATCGCGCAGTACCTCATCGTCGGCCTTTTCCCCACCGCCATCGCGGATGTCGAACTGCGCGATGCGACGCGGGCCTGGCTGTCCGCGAATCAGGACGCCGCACCGGCACTCCGTCGTCTCGTGCTCGAGAACCTCGCAGACGTCGAGCGGTCGCTCGCCGCGCAGTCTCGCGACGCAGAGGACTGACCCGTCTCTCCCGATCACGCCTCTGTGCGGTGCATCCAGCCCGCGCAGAGGCCTGATCGCTACTCTGGAGGGGATGATGCAGCCATTCGATACGAACCCTGACCCTGCAGAGACCCCACTCCCCGACTGGTGGATGGATGCTGTCACCGTGCTCCGGGACGTGGGCCTCCAAGCTCTCGGGGTCGTCGCGATCATCGGCGGCTGCATCCTGATCGGTCTGGTCCTCCGGGTGGTCATCCGACGCGTCGTGCACCGGATCGTCGACAGTGCGAAGAGCAAGGCAGACGTCGACGACACTCAGGCCCTCGAGCGATCTCCGCTCGCCGACATGCGCCTCGTGCAGCGGACGCGCACTCTCGGGACGATCCTGCAGAACATCGTCAACGTGATGCTCGTGGTGATCGCGATCGTGCTGGTGGTCAATCATCTGTCCCCCACCCTGCTCGGTTCCCTCACCCTGCTCACTGCGGCGGTCGGCGCGGGCCTCGGCTTCGGCGCTCAGAACATCGTCAAGGACGTGCTGAACGGCATGTTCATCGTCGCGGAGGATCAGATCGGCATCGGCGACGTCGTCGATCTCGGTCTCGCGTCAGGCGTCGTCGAGTACGTGAGTGTGCGCATCACCCAGGTCCGTGATGTGAACGGCACCCTCTGGTACGTCCGCAACGGCGAGGTGCTCCGCATCGGCAACATGTCCCAGGGTTGGGCGCGCGCGATCATCGATGTCGGTGTGCCCGTCGACTCGGACTTCGACAAGGCCGAGCAGACCATGTTGGACACCGCGCTGGCGCTGGCCAAGGATCCGAAGTGGCGAACTCGCATCGTCGAGAAGCCGGAGCTGTGGGGTCTCGAGTCGATCGACGGCGACGCCCTGGTCATCCGTCTCGTGATCAAGGCTCGCGCGAACGCCAAGGACGACGTGGCGCAGGAACTGCGCAAGCGTCTGCGGTCCGCCCTGCTCGAGAACGAGATCGCGCTCCCGAGCATGACGACGGTCGTGCCCACCGGTCTCGACGGTGCACGCCGGGTTCGAGGTGCGAATCCGCCCAAGACCCGTCCGAACGCGGTCACCGGCGTGCCTGTGATCCCGGACAGGGGAATCTGGCGACGCAAGAAGACGAACGACGACGGGAGCCCCCAGAAGTGACTTTCTACGACGAGGTCGGCGGTCGCGACACCTTCGCGAAGATCGTGTCGGTCTTCTACCGCGAGGTCGCACTCGATCCTGTCCTGAAGCCGATGTATCCCGAAGAGGATCTCGGCCCCGCCGAGGAACGCCTGCTCCTGTTCCTCGAGCAGTACTGGGGCGGCCCCACGACGTACGGCGAGACTCGTGGCCACCCCCGCCTCAGGATGCGCCACATGCCGTTCCACGTCGACCCCGACGCGCGTGACCGGTGGCTCCGGCACATGCGAACGGCCGTGGACGAGGCGGAGTTGTCGCCACTCCACGAATCGACGCTCTGGGACTACCTGGAACGAGCCGCGTATGCCATGGTGAACACATTCGAGCCGTCCGGCATCGGCGCACCCTCCGCCGGGCGTCCCACGCTCGAGACGCGATCACGTCAGGAATCAACGGAGAGCACATGACGACCACGCCCCTGTCTGCAGACGTACTGGTCATCGGATGGGGGCTTGCCGGGCTCGTCGCGGCGAGTGAGGCGTTGGATGCCGGGCGTCGCGTGATCGTCGTCGACCAGGAGCCGCGCACGAATCTCGGCGGGCAGGCGTGGTGGTCGTTCGGCGGACTCTTCTTCATCGATTCGCCCGAGCAGCGACGGATGGGGATCCGGGATTCGCTCGCGCTGGCGACCCAGGACTGGTTCGGAACGGCCTCCTTCGACCGCCCGGAGGATCACTGGCCGCGCCGGTGGGCCGAGGCCTACCTCCAGTTCGCGGCCGGTGAGAAGCGCGCGTGGCTGCGCGAACGCGGCGTCACGTTCTTTCCCGTGGTCGGATGGGCCGAGCGAGGCGGATACGGTGCACTCGGTCCGGGCAACTCGGTTCCGCGATTCCACATCACCTGGGGCACCGGGCCCGGTGTCGTGGCTCCGTTCGCCGCAGCAGTCGAACAGGGTGAGCGCGAGGGCCGGATCACGATCCTGCCCCGCCACCGGGTGACCGAACTCGTCACCACCGACGGAGCCGTCACCGGCGTACGGGGAACGATCCTGGAGTCGAGCCCCGTGCTTCGCGGCGTCGAGTCGTCACGGTCCGCGATCGGCGACTTCGAGATCAGCGCCGGAGCGACGATCGTCTCCTCGGGCGGCATCGGCGGCAACCACGATCTCGTGCGTGCGGCATGGCCTGCGAGCCTCGGCGTGCCGCCCGAGCACATGCTGACGGGGGTGCCCGCGTACGTGGACGGATCGATGCACGCCGTCTCGGACGCGGCGGGGGCTCGCCTCGTGAACGGTGACCGGATGTGGCACTACGTCGAAGGCATCACGAACTGGGATCCGGTCTGGCCGTCCCACGGCATCCGCATCCTCCCCGGACCCTCGTCGCTGTGGCTCGATGCCACGGGGACGCGATTGCCTGTCCCCCTGTTTCCTGGCTTCGACACGCTGGGCACGCTCGCCCACCTCCGCCGCACCGGCTACGACCACTCGTGGTTCATCACCTCTCGTCAGATCGTCGAGAAGGAGTTCGCCCTCTCGGGAAGTGAGCAGAACCCCGACCTGACGGGCAAGGACGTCGGTCTGCTGGTGAAGTCCCGACTGGCGAAGGGACCGACCGGCCCGGTGCAGGCATTCCTCGACGAGGGTGAGGACTTCATCGTCGAGAACGATCTCGAGTCCCTGCTCGAACAGATGAAGCGGCATCCCGGCGGCGAATCGCTCGACATCGACCACGTCCGACGGGAGGTCGTGGCGCGCGACCTGGAGATGGACAACGAGTTCTCGAAGGACGCCCAGATCGGCATGCTTCGCTCCATGCGCGGATATCGTGGCGACAGGCTGATCCGCACCGCCGCACCGCACCGGCTCCAGGATCCGGCAGCAGGTCCGCTCGTCGCTGTGAAACTGCACGTCCTCACGCGGAAATCACTCGGCGGAATCAATACCGATCTCGACGGCCGTGCTCTCGGAGCCGACGGCGAACCGATCCCCGGCCTGTATGCCGCGGGCGAGGCGAGCGGCTTCGGCGGCGGCGGGATGCACGGCTACCGCGCACTCGAGGGCACGTTCCTCGGCGGATGTCTCTTCTCGGGTCGTCAGGCCGGGCGCGCTGCCGCGCGGTGAGCTCGTACGCGTCTACTGTGCGGAGCCCGTACCCCTGACGGCGGTCAGCCCTGAGGCGACGGGACCTCGAGAGAGGACGTGTCCGCGACGGAAGGCGAGCCGAGTCCATCGCCCCGATTGCATGACCGGAACGTCCTCCTCGCCGGAGATGAAGCCGAACGCGTCCGCCGCGAATGCCACTCCGCGCGGCAGACCGCCGAGATCGTCATCGGGCTCGCCCCAGATGGCCGCACGGAGGGCTCTGACCGCCTCCTCGCCCGCGCCCGGCGTCGCTCCACGAGCAACGGCGCTGATCCCCCACTGGGCGCGTCGGGCGATCACGGATGCCGGCAGGGTCGACGTCGCCTGCCAGGGACCGCGCGGCGGGGCGACGCCGGCCCACGCGGGTGAGAGCCCGGTCTCTGGCAGCGTCAGGGCGCGCTCGTCGTCCGTCGCTGTGAGCGCGGCGACGACGACGTCGCACTCGAGTTCGGGGTCCGCCTGGACGACTCGCATCGCCAGCACGGTCGGAGTCTGATCGAACAGGCCGTGGGGAGAGAGCGCGGCGCCCGTCAGCGCGAGAACTCCCCTCGCTGCCTGCAGCCGAACCCCTTCATCGGAGATGCGGGTCGCTCGTCCGAGGAAGGTCAGAACGTCCTTGGCGGTCTCGGCGTCTGCGAGAAGAAGCTGGTGGGGCACACCCTCTAAACTAGCAACGCCAGATGCATCCGCAGTCGCGGGAAGGAAGTCATGACCGCCGACGCCCACGCGATCCGCACCGTCGAACAACTCCTCGACGTGCTCGATCTCGACTCGACGCAGGCTCGCACCACCGAGGACATCTTCACCGGTTCGTCGCATCCGATGCCGTCCGGACGGATCTACGGTGGCCAGGTGCTCGCGCAGACCCTGCTCGCCGCGGAGCGTACGCTGCCGGAGGATCGGGCCGTCCACTCCATGCACGGCTACTTCCTGCGGCCGGGCGACGCGAGTCAGGGAATCACGATCGCCGTGGATCGCATCCACGACGGGCGATCCTTCTCGACTCGCCGATCACAGGCCTATCAGAACGGCGTACCGATCTTCTCAATGATCGCGTCCTTCCAGGACGAGGATCCGGGACTCGAGCATGCCGTCCCCATGCCCGCCGATGTCCCCGGTCCCGACTCCTTGCTCCCCGATGAGCAGCGCGTCGACGGTCTGCCGTCCGGCGTCGTGCGGATGCTCAGTGATCGCGCGGCCGACGTGCGCCATATCGACTCGCCTCTGTTTCTGCCGAGCGCAGACGACCGCGTCCCTCAACAGGGTGTGTGGATGCGCATGAAGGCGCCGCTTCCCGATGACCAGCGCATTCACAGGGCGGCTCTCGCATACCTGAGCGACATGACGATCCAGGAATCGATCCTCCGGGCCCATGGCGTCTATTGGGGCCTGCCCGGGCTCAAGGTGGCGAGCCTGGACCACGCGATGTGGTGGCACCGTCCCGCACGTGTCGACGAGTGGTTGCTCTATCTTCAGGAGTCCCCGAACGCGCGCGGCGGCCGTGGACTCGCCCAGGGACGCATCTACACGCAGTCGGGCGACCTCGTCGCCTCGGTCGCGCAGGAGATCATGGTCAGGGTGCCCGCACCGGCGTGATCCGGCCGGCGCCGACGAGTCAGCTCACCTCACCGGTGGGCGTACTCGATGGACGGCCCGACGTACGGTTCCCACGCCTCGCGCATCTCCTGCGTGAGCCGCGTGGGTCGTCCGGTCTTCGCATCGACGAGCACGATGATGGCGGTGGAGCGCGCATAGATCATGCGAGGTTCCGCCGTGGGGTCGTTGTGCACCTCGTAGCAGACCTCGACGCTGGAGCCGCCGAGCTTGCCGAACCACATCTGCACCTCGAGCGGGCGCCGTTGATACGGCACCGGTGCGAGATACTCGATCTCCTGACGAGCGATGAGCGTCAGCGTTCCCTCGTCGATGCCTGAGTCGAGCACAGCGGTGGATGGCGCCTGCTCACCGGGACCCGCACGCCAGAACGCGCGTACGCGCGCCTCCTCGAGGAGCTTCAGCATCGAGGTGTTGTTGACGTGATTGAATGCGTCCAGATCCCCCCAGCGGAGGTGGATCGGGATGTGCAGCCGGGATCCCGGTGTCAGGTCGGACATCGGGCGGTCAGTCGCGCGTGAGCTTGCGGTGCGTCGAGCGGTGCGGCTTCGCCGCGTCTGCACCGAGGCGCTGGATCTTGTTCTCCTCGTACGCCTCGAAGTTGCCCTCGAACCAGTACCACTGGTCGGGCTTCTCGTCGGTACCCTCGTACGCGAGGATGTGCGTCGCGATGCGGTCGAGGAACCACCGGTCGTGGGTGATCACGACTGCGCAGCCGGGGAATTCGAGCAGCGCGTTCTCGAGGGAGCTCAGCGTCTCGACGTCGAGGTCGTTGGTGGGCTCGTCGAGCAGCAGCAGGTTGCCGCCCTCCTTCAGAGTGAGGGCCAGGTTCAGTCGGTTGCGCTCACCACCGGAGAGCACACCGGCCTTCTTCTGCTGGTCCGGCCCCTTGAAGCCGAACTTCGAGACGTACGCGCGCGAGGGGATCTCCGTCTTGCCCACGGTGATGAAGTCGAGCCCGTCGGAGACGACCTCCCACAGCGTCTTGTCCGGGTCGATGTTCGACCGGGACTGGTCGACGTAGCTGATCTTGACCGTCTCACCGATCTTGAGATCGCCCGCGTCGAGCGGCTCGAGGCCGACGATCGTCTTGAACAGCGTCGTCTTACCCACACCGTTCGGGCCGATCACGCCGACGATGCCGTTCGGCGGAAGGCTGAAGCTGAGGCCGTCGATGAGCGAACGCCCGTCGAACCCCTTCTTCAGGTTCTTCGCGTCGATGACGACACTCCCGAGTCGGGGACCCGCCGGGATCGTGATCTCCTCGAAGTCCAGCTTCCTGGTCCGCTCTGCCTCGGTCGCCATCTCCTCGTACCGCGCGAGACGTGCCTTGGACTTGGTCTGACGGCCCTTCGCGCTCGAACGCACCCACTCGAGCTCCTCCTTGAGGCGCTTGGCGAGCTTGGCGTCCTTCTTGCCCTGGATCTCGAGGCGTTCGCCCTTCTTCTCCAGATAGGTCGAGTAGTTGCCCTCGTACCCGATGAGCCGACCACGGTCGACCTCGGCGATCCACTCGGCGACGTGGTCGAGGAAGTACCGGTCGTGGGTGATCGCGATCACCGCGCCCTTGTACGCCTGCAGGTGCTGTTCGAGCCAGAGCACGCTCTCGGCGTCCAGGTGGTTGGTGGGCTCGTCGAGCAGCAGAAGATCGGGCTTCTGGAGCAGGAGCTTCGCCAGCGCGACTCGGCGCTTCTCTCCACCGGAGAGAGGCGCGATGGCGGCATCGGCCGGCGGCGTGCGGAGGGCGTCCATCGCCTGCTCGAGCTGCGAGTCGAGGTCCCAGCCATCGGCTGCATCGATCTCTTCCTGCAGTGTGCCCATCTCAGCCAAAAGCGAGTCGAAGTCCGCATCCGGGTCGGCCATCAGCATCGAGATCTCGTTGAAGCGGTCGACCTTCGCCTTGATGGCGATGCCGTCCTGGATGTTCTCGATGACGGTCTTGCTCTCGTCGAGCTCGGGCTCCTGCATCAGGATCCCGACGGAGAAGCCGGGAGACAGCTTCGCCTCGCCGTTTGACGGCGTGTCCATGCCGGCCATGATCTTGAGGATCGTCGACTTGCCGGCGCCGTTCGGACCCACCATGCCGATCTTGGCACCGGGGAGGAATGCCATGGTGACGTCATCGAGGATGAGCTTGTCGCCCACCGCCTTGCGCGCACGAACCATCGAGTAGATGTACTCAGCCACCGAAAACCGCTCCTTCTGTTGGCGTCGAAGATCGACACTCCAGCCTACCGGCGATCGCAGGGCTCGCTACCGGAGCCGCCGTATCACCAGTCGATTGCCCGCGTCGCACCGACGAGACAGCGCCCCTCTGCGAGCTGGGGCATCACGACGGCGACGGGCTCGCCGGTCGACGGTCCCACCTGGCCGACGAGGCACTCCGCGTCGCCCCAACGCACCGCGAACTGCAGGCTCTCGACCGGGTTTCCGACCGTCGTGACGTCTGCGGTCACCTGCATGGCGGCCTTGTCGAAGCCGGCCGCCGTCAGGGCATCGATATACGCGCGGCCGGAAACCCTCTGCTCGGATGCCCATACGCCGTCGGTCACGGCTGCGAAGAGCGGCAGGTTGTCCTCCGCACTGCCGTCCGCCACGAACACGGGACCTGCCGGAGATGCCGACGGCCCCGGCGACGCAGCGGCGTCGGTCGGACCCGGTGCCGGTGCCGGTGCGGGCGAGGCTGTCGGACCGCACGCCGTCAGCAGCAGCACCAGAGTCGTGCCGATGCCGACTGCGATCGCCGAACGCGGTGCGGAGGAGTCCGGTCGTCGAAGCACGAACCGAGTCTACGGGCGTCCTCCTCCGCACGCGTCCGGCTCACCACGATCGAGTGGGTCGGACGCAGTCCTCACCCGCCCTCAGGACGCACCGGAACCTGAGGGGAACGAACCCACGAGGTCGCTGCCTGATCCCGCAGGCTCGGCGTCGTTCGCGGCCCACGACGTGTCGATGTCCTTCATCTCATCGCTCGAGCCCAGGCTCCCCGCGTCGTCGCTGACCGCATCCGACGGCGCCGCGCCACCTCGCGGAGGCGCGTCGACGGTCGATCTGGAACTACGGCGATACGCGGTCGTGCCCCAGCGGAGGTCGTGGCCGATCGCATCCGCGTCGATGTCGACGCTGGTCCCCTGCTTGCCGTTGTTCTCCCACGCGCGGATCTTCATCCTCCCGGTGACGATCACGCTGTCGCCCGCCCGCAGCGAGGCCTTGGCATGCTCTCCCAACTGGCGAAAAGCCGCGACCGAATACCAGTTCGTGACCACGTCGATCCAGGTCCGCGTCGATTCGTCGAACCGCCTGTGAGTGCTGGCGAGTCGGAAGTTCGTGACAGGGATCCCGCTGGTCGTGCGCCCCTGGGTGGGATCGGTCGCAACGTTTCCCACGATCGTCACTGTGTCGTACATGTTCGCTCCTCTGTGCCCGGAACGTGCGTCCGGCTCGCTACAGAGTGCGCTCCGGCGGTGCTTCCTGCGCACGCGGAACACCAGATCCTGAACAACCAGAATCGACGTCCGCATGTGCAGAAGAACTGCGCTTGCCGCCGCATCATGCCACCCGCGCAATGTCGGTGGTCGGTCATACGTTCGAATCAGGAAAGGAGATTCGATGTCCGCCACCCTGATCACGTCCGTCCCCGAGGTTCCCCACGCGACGCCGCGGCTGTCGGCGAAGAAGGAGCACCTTGTGCGCGCCTCAGCCCATCTCTGGCGGGTGCAGGACGCGAAGGACCGGGTCCTCGGGCATCTGCGCCTCGTCCCGGATCCCCTCGGGGTCAGGTATCGGGCGGAACGCCTCCACCTCGCCACGTCGTCTTTCCGACTCGTCGGAGACTTCTGGAGCGCAGACGATGCGGTGGCCGCGCTGCGGAACGGATGAGCCTCCGCACACGGGCCCAGGCGATGGTGCCCCCGGCAGGATTCGAACCTGCGACCAAGAGATTAGAAGGCTCCTGCTCTATCCCCTGAGCTACGGAGGCGCACAGAACTACCGTACCGCGCCCGACTCGGATGTCGGAGCCGTCGATAGGATGGCGACATGGTATCTGCCTCAGAGAACGACCGCCTCGTCTGGATCGACTGTGAGATGACCGGTCTCGATCTCTCCGTCGACGAGCTCGTCGAGATCGCCGTCGTCATCACTGATTTCGAACTGCGTCCGGTCGATCCCGGCTTCCAGATCGTGATCCGACCGAGCGACGCAGCACTCGAGAACATGAACGACTTCGTGACGAAGATGCACGAGTCCTCCGGGCTGATCACAGAGATCCCGCATGGCGTCTCGCTGGCCGAGGCCGAGGAGCAGACCCTCGCCTACATCAAGCGGTTCGTCCCCCTCGAACGCAAGGCTCCGCTCGCAGGCAACACCATCGGCACCGACCGCATGTTCCTGGCGAAGTACATGAGCCAGGTGGACCAGTGGTTGCACTACCGCAACGTCGACGTCTCCAGCATCAAGGAGTTGTCGCGGCGGTGGTACCCGCGGGTGTTCTTCCAGGCGCCGGCGAAGGACGGCGGACACCGCGCCCTCGCGGACATCCTCGAGTCGATCCGCGAGCTGCGGTACTACCGTGAGGCGGTCTTCGTCGACGAGCCCGGACCGTCGAGTGACGACGCTCGCGACATCGCCATTCGCACCGTGTCAGAGTTCACCCCGAACATGTAATAGACTCGTCTGGTTGCCAATCGCGATTGGCACATGGTGGGTATAGCTCAGCTGGTAGAGCGCTGGCTTGTGGTGCCGGATGTCGCGGGTTCGAGTCCCGTTACTCACCCCACTCAGAAGAAGGTCCGAGTCGAGAGACTCGGACCTTCTTCTGTTCTCCTCGTCGGATGACGCCTCGGTCCTGAAGCCCAGGCGGCCGTGATCGAGAGCACGCTGAGCTGCCCCTAGGATTGCGGGGTGTCGCTCGCCGTGTGGTTCTCGCTTCTGACCGCCTGCGTGGTGATCAGCTTCACACCGGGCGCCGGTGCGATCAACACGATGTCGAACGCTCTGAGTCAGGGCTGGCGCCGATCGATCTGGGGCATCCTCGGGCAGCAGCTGGCTCTCATCCTCCATGTCGTGATCGTCGCCGCCGGCCTGGGGCTTCTCGTCTCGCAGTCCGAAGTCCTCTTCAACGTGATCAGGTATGCCGGCGCGGCGTACCTGGTCTTCCTCGGAATCCGACTGATCCTCACGAGGCCTCGACGTGCCGCCGATGAAGACGGGACGGTCGTCGACCTGCACGAGGGCCACTGGTCGATGATCAGACGCGGATTCTGGGTCAACCTGCTCAATCCCAAGGCGATCGTCTTCTTCCTCGCCTTCATCCCGCAGTTCATCCGACTGGACGAGCCCCAACTCCCCCAGTACCTCACTCTCATCGGCACCGTCATCATCGTCGACATCGTGGTGATGTGGGGATTCTTTGCCACAGCGGCCGGACCGTTCCGCAGGCTCACGAGATCCTCGCGGGGGCAGCGGACGCTCAACAGTGTCTTCGGCGTCCTCTTCATCGCCGTCGCGGGCCTCCTCGTCTTCCTCCACTGACACGCAGCTCCCCCAGCCGGCAATAGGCTGGAGCTGATGGAGATGGATGCAGCGGACTTCGAAGAGCTCGTGATCGACGAGCTCGATCGCCTGCCCGACGAGATGGTCGACGGGCTGGAGAACGTGGTGTTCGTCGTCGAGGATCGTCCGGAGGATGGAAGCCTCGACCTGCTCGGACTCTATGACGGCTTGGCCCTGACGGAGCGCACGCAATACGGCTCCGGGGAGCTCCCGGATCGGATCGTCGTCTATCGCGAGTCTCATCTGGCCGCCTGCGACAGCGATGACGAGCTTCGCGACGAGATCCATACGACCCTCGTGCACGAGATCGCGCACTTCTACGGCATCGACGACGAGCAGCTCCACACGCTGGGGTGGGCATGAGTCCCCTCGCTACACCTGACATCGACGAACAGCTCGATCTCTCGGCCGCCCCGCTCGAGCCCTGGGAGGTCGTCGTGTGGAACGACCCGGTGAATCTGATGAGCTACGTCGTGCGGGTCTTCCGCACCTATTTCGGATATTCGCTCGAGCGAGCCACGATGCTGATGCGACAGGTGCACCACGACGGTCAGGCCATCGTCGCTACGGGCCCGCGCGAGACGATGGAGGTGCACGCGCAGGCGATGCACGACTACGGCCTCTGGGCGACCGTCCGAAAGGCTTCGAGGTGACCGACCTGACCGTACGGGTGCGGATGGCCCGCGTCGAGGGTGCGCAGCTGGTGCACCTGGTCGACGACTTCCGTGAACTCGTGGGAGCGAACCGCGACGTCGAGGATCCCGCGATCGGTCGCCTGATTCCAGACCCCTATCCCGAAGACGAAGACTCGTCGCGCGCGTTCCGTGACGCGACCCGAGACGATCTCTTGGATCGACGCGCTCTGGACGCGGACATCGTCCGTACCGCACTCGCCGGGATGCGCGGGGACCTCGGCGACATGCCCCGGGACGAAGCCTTCGCAGAGCACGATCTCGACATCCCCCTGTCTGATGTCGACGCGTGGATGCGCACGCTCACCGCCCTCCGACTCGTCATCGCCGAGCGTCTCGGGATCCAGAACGATGACGATCATGATCCCGACGACCCGAGGTACGGCGTCTACGACTGGCTCGGATATCGTCTCGAGCTGACTGTCGAAGCGGCGGACCGCCTCCTCTGAGCTACGGCACTTCGACGGCCCTGGTCGCCAGGGAGCGGGGATCATCGCGCGCGATGTGATCGCTTTCCTGCCGCGCCCACTGCTCCCAATGAGGCCGGTACGTCTCCCCATCCCGCGCCAGAGCCCGCGCCTTGCGGCCGGTTTCGGCGGACTCGATCCAGACGCGCACGTCCGCGATCGCCGCGGTGGCCGGCGTCAGTATCCCGCTCCCCTCGATGAGCACGCCCAGCGAGGGGTCTACCGCGTGAGTCTCAGCCTCGGCGCCCTTCGCCCAGTCCCAGCGTCGCCACTCCCCGAGGTACCCGCGACCATGCGGACGCAGAATACCGTTCAGTGCTCGCTCCACTCCGTCGCTGAGGCCGTCCCAACCGGGGTAGATGGAGTCGAGAGCGACGAGCTGCACCCGTCCGGCGATCGGCCAGCGCTGGACGAGCATCCGGGCGAGAGTCGTCTTACCGGCACCGCTGCGACCGTCGATGAGGACGACCGGATTGGCCGCAGACAGCATCCGGATGTCCTCGACGATCTGGGTCGCTGCGCGCTCGAGCGCGACAGCGACCGGGTCGTCACTTCTTGAGTGCACGGATGATGCGAGAGAGCGCGCGCCCGGTGACCCAGATGAACGGCACGGCGACGACGAGCAGCGTCACGATGTTGGGCTCGAATCGGAGTCCCTCCTCGCGGCGGACGTAGACGCCGACCGGCACGGAGACACCGCCGCCACCACCGCCTTCGGCGCCGTCACCGCTGCCTCCGCCGAAGCCGGAGTAGGTGAAAGCGACAGGAGTGATGCTCACTCCATCGACATCCTGCTGTTCGCCGTACGCGCTCTTCACGCCGAACGCGGCGGCCTGCTTTCCGAGTTCCAGTGCAATGTTGGGCATGGCTCCACGCTAGTCCAGGAATCGTCCGCGACAAGCGTCAATCCAGTCCATGGGCCTTGGGATGCTGGGCAGCGCCGCGGCCGTCACCGCGCCCTATGTGGCGCGCTCGACTGATCGTGGCGCTCCCGAACCGTGCCACGGCGTCGTCGACCGCGCCCTCGACGCGTCGCCAGTCCTCATCGTCGTCCCACAGGCCGAACCCGCCACCGCCGGCGGGGCGCAGCTTCTCTGCGCGCACCCCGACGAGCCGCACAGGATCGCGTCGCTCGATCTGATCGAAGAGCGTCTGAGCCGCTTCGCCGATGCGCTGCCCCACCGCGGTGGGTTCCGGGAGCGTCTGTGAACGGCTGATGGTGCGGAAGTCGTCGAACCTGATCTTGATGGCGACGGTCGAGGTCTCCCACTCTGCTTTCCGCAGACGCGCCGCGACGCGGTCCGCGAGGCGCAGCAGCTCAGCCCTGAGGAACGATCGGTCCATGATGTCCGTGTCGAACGTCTCCTCGTGCCCGATGCTCTTCTCCACCCGCTCGGTCTCGACTGCACGGGGGTCCTCCCCGCGGGCGAGTTCCGAGAGCCGAGCGCTCAGAGCCGGTCCGACGGCACGGTCGAGAATCGCCTGCGACGAGGTGCGGATGTCCCGCACTGTGCGAATTCCTCGTCCCTCCAGCGCTTCGGCGGCTTTCGGGCCCACACCCCACATCGCACGCACTGGGCGCGGATCGAGGAAGTCCTGGGTTTCCGATGCGGCGATGACCAGCATCCCGTCAGGTTTCGAGATCGTCGAGGCCATCTTCGCCACATGCTTGGTCGCAGCGACGCCGACGCTGCAGGTGATCCCGACCTCTTCTCTAACTCGCTCGCGAACGAGGTGCGCGATTCTCGCAGGGCTCCCCCACAGACGTCGGACGCCCCGCACATCCAGAAACGCCTCGTCGACAGAGAGCGGCTCGACGAGAGGCGTGAACGACTCGAAGATCGCCATGACCTGTCGCGAGACGGCGTGGTATCGATGGAAATGCGGAGGGACGATGCGCGCAGAAGGACACAGGCGCAGAGCCTGAGAGACCGGCATAGCTGCGCGAACGCCGTAGCGACGAGCCTCGTACGAGGCGCTCGACACCACCGAGCGACCGTCAGGCGCTCCGATGATCAACGGCAGTCCTCGCAGGCTCGGATCATCGAGCACCTCGACGGCCGCGTAGAACGCATCCATATCGACGTGCAGGATGCTCGTGCCGGTGTCGTCGGCATCCGCGGACGACACGATGCGCCCTCTGCCGTCACCGTGACCCATGACACCATTCTCCCCCGGGCCTCGGACATGAGGCCCGGGGGAACCGGTTACTGCGCAGCGCGCTCGAGGACGAGTTCGCGGACACGGGCGGCGTCCGCCTGGCCCTTCATCGCCTTCATCACAGCGCCGATAACGGCCCCGGCGGCCTGGACCTTTCCGTCCTTGATCTTGGCCAGCACATCGGGCTGCGCTGCGAGTGCGTCGTCGATCGCTGCGATCAGCGCACCGTCATCCGAGACGACCGCGAGTCCGCGGCCGTCGACGACCTCCTGAGGCGTGCCCTCGCCCGCAATGACGCCCTCGAGCACCTGACGCGCGAGCTTGTCTGTGAGCGTTCCGGCGTCGACGAGTTTCTGCAGGGCCGCGACGTTCTCGGGCGAGACCAGCTCGGTGACGTCCTTCTCCTGTGAGTTGGCGAGGCGCGTGATCTCGCCCGTCCACCACTTCCGGGCCGTCGCCGGAGTCGCGCCGGCGGCGATCGTCGCTTCGACGACCTCCAGCAGCCCTCCATTGCGCACGTCCTGGAACTCCAGGTCCGTGAAGCCCCACTCGGCCATCAGACGGCGTCGACGGGCGACGGGCTGTTCCGGGAGCTCGGCACGCAGGGCTTCGATCAGCTCTGCTGCAGGCTCCACCGGCAGGAGGTCGGGCTCAGGGAAGTAGCGATAGTCGTCCGCATCCGACTTCGGACGACCGGGCGAGGTCGTCCCGGTGTCCTCGTGCCAGTGTCGCGTCTCCTGAGTGATGGTCCCGCCATCGGCGAGGATCTGCGCCTGACGCTGGATCTCGTACCGGACGGCACGCTCGACCGAGCGCATCGAGTTGACGTTCTTCGTCTCGGTGCGGGTGCCCAGCTTCTCCTGTCCGCGGGGACGCAGCGACACGTTCGCGTCGCAGCGCAGGTTGCCTCGTTCCAGACGCGCCTCGGAGATCCCGAGGCTGCGCACGATGTCACGGATCGTCGCGACGTATGCCTTGGCGACCTCGGGGGCGCGGTGCTCGGTGCCGAAGATCGTCTTCGTCACGATCTCGACGAGCGGCACACCGGCGCGGTTGTAGTCGACGAGCGAGTATTCGGCTCCCTGGATGCGTCCGGTCGCGCCACCCATGTGGGTGAGCTTGCCGGCGTCCTCCTCCATGTGGGCGCGCTCGATGGGGATCTGCACGATCGTGCCGTCCTCGAGCTCCACCTCGACGGAACCCTCGAACGCGATCGGCTCGTCGTACTGGGAGATCTGGTAGTTCTTGCCGAGATCCGGGTAGAAGTAGTTCTTCCGGGCGAAGCGGCTCGACGGTGCGATCGAGCATCCGAGAGCGAGACCGAGACTGATCGACGAACGGATCGCCGTCTCGTTCACGACCGGGAGCGATCCGGGCAGGCCCAGATCCACCGGCGCGATCAGCGTGTTGGGCTCGGCGGCGTGGTAGAGCTCGTTCGCCGGGTTCGGCGCGTCCGAGAACATCTTGGTGTGCGTGTTGAGCTCGACGTGGACCTCGAACCCGAGCACGGGCTCGTACAGTTCGAGCGCTTTGTCGAAGTCCATGAGCTTGGCGGTGGCCATCAGCGGGTCCCTCCCACGAGCTGGGGTGCACGCGTGAGAAGCGGCGCTCCCCACGAATCGACGAGCAGCGTCTCGACGGCGGCGCCCACCTTGTAGAGTCGCGCATCCTCCCGCGCCGGTGCGATGAACTGGATGCCGACGGGCAATCCGTCTTCCGACGCGAGTCCGCTGGGGACCGAGATGCCGGGAACGCCCGCGAGGTTGACGGGAATGGTCGTGATGTCGTTCAGATACATCTGCAGCGGATCGTCGATCTTCTCGCCGAGCTTGAACGCAGTGGTCGGAGCCGAGGGCGTCGCGATGACGTCGACCTCCGCGAAGGCGTTCGCGAAGTCCTGCTGAATGAGCGTGCGCACCTTCTGAGCACTGCCGTAGTACGCGTCGTAGTAGCCGGCCGACAGCGCGTAGGTGCCGAGGATGATGCGTCGCTTCACCTCGTCGCCGAACCCGGCGTCACGCGTGGCGGACATGACGTCCTCGACGGTGGGGGTGCCGTGGGGCGTGACGCGCAGGCCGAAGCGCACCGAGTCGAACTTCGCGAGGTTGCTCGACGCCTCCGCAGGCAGGATCAGGTAGTAGGCCGCGACGCCGTACTCGAAGTGCGGAGCGCCGATCTCGACGATCTCCGCGCCCTGCGCCTCCATCATCGCGAGCGCGCTGCGGAACGATTCCGCGACACCGGGCTGGAACCCGCTGTCCGGCAGCTCTCGGATGACACCGACCTTGAGCCCCTTGAGCACGTCACCGCGCGCGCCCTCACGGGCCGCGTCAGCGAATGAGGGCCACACGTCACGCAAAGACGTGGAGTCCTTCGGGTCGTGCCCGCCGATCGCATCGTGCAGGAGACCCGCGTCGAGCACTGTACGCGTGACGGGTCCGACCTGGTCGAGGCTGGAGGCGAGTGCGATGGCCCCGTACCGGCTGACGCCGCCGTAGGTCGGCTTGACGCCCACCGTGCCGGTGACATGAGCAGGCTGACGGATCGAGCCGCCGGTGTCGGAGCCGAGTGCCAGCGGAGCCTCGAAAGCGGCGACTGCTGCCGCCGATCCGCCGCCGGAACCGCCCGGGATCCGGTCGAGGTCCCACGGGTTGCGGGTGGGACCGTAGGCGGAGTGCTCTGTCGAGGACCCCATGGCGAACTCGTCCATGTTGGTCTTGCCGAGCGGGATCAGCCCCGCCGCGCGCGAGCGGGCGACGACCGTGGCGTCGTACGGCGAGCGGTAGCCCTCGAGGATCCGCGAGCCGCTCGTCGTCGGCTGGTCGGTCGTCACGAGGACGTCCTTGATCGCGAGCGGCACGCCGGCGATCGGGCCGAGCTGCTCACCCGCCGCACGCTGGGCGTCGACAGCGGCGGCCGCCTCGAGCGCACCCTCGTTGATGTGCAGGAAGGCATGAACGTCGCCGTCGACGGCTGCGATGCGGTCGAGGTGAGCGCGAGTGGCCTCGACGCTCGAGATCTCGCGGCTGGCGAGCTTGTCGGCAAGCTCCGCCGCAGTCATGCGGATGATGTCGCTCACTGCTCTTCTCCCAGGATCGCGGTGACGCGGAATCGGCCGTCGGCCTGATCCGGCGCGTTCTGGAGCACCTGCTCGTGTGTGAGGGTCTCGCCCACCACATCGGGACGGTAGACGTTGCTCAGCGGAATCGGATGACTCGTCGCTGCGATGTCGGGGCCTGCGACCTCCGACACCTTCGCGATGTTGTCGACGATGGCATCGAGCTGGCCCGTGAGTCGGGACACCTCGTCGTCGTTGAGCTGGATGCGCGCGAGCACGCCGAGATGACGCACGAGATCAGGGGTGATTTCAGACACGGCCCCAGTCTAGTTGCCGTGCTCACCGGGTCCCTGCAGTCCGGCGAAGCCGCCCTATGCTGGGCGGGTGAGCTCGTACCAGCCTCCTCGCCCATGGATCGCCAGCTATGCCGCAGGCGTCCCGGAAGACCTCTCCCCCGTGTCCGGATCGCTGGTCGACATCGTCGCCGCGTCCGCCCGCGACTACCCGGATGCCCCCGCCCTGCAGTTCTTCGGTCGTGAGACGTCGTACTCAGAACTGCAGAATGCGATCGACCGAGCAGCCGCAGGACTGCGCGACCTCGGCGTGCGGGCGGGCGATCCCGTGGCGATCGTGCTTCCGAACTGTCCGCAGCACATCGTGGCGTTCTACGCGGTGCTCCGTCTCGGCGCCGTCGTCGTCGAGCACAACCCGCTCTACACTCCGCGCGAGCTGCGGAAGCAGTTCGAGGACCATGGCGCGAAGCACGCGATCGTGTGGAACAAGGTCGTCGCCACAGTGCAGGAGTTCCCCGCCGACCTCGCCGTGACGAACCTCATCTCCGTCGATGTGACGCGCGCGATGCCCGTTCTCACTCGTGTGGCGCTGCGGCTGCCGGTGGCGAAGGCCCGTGAGTCTCGCGCCGCTCTGACCGAGAAGGTGCGAGGAACCGTCACCTGGGACTCGCTGGTGCAGTCCGCCCCGATCCCTGCCGCGCACCCGAAGCCCGCCACCGACGACCTCGCGATCATCCAATACACGTCCGGCACGACGGGAACCCCCAAGGGCGCCGCCCTGACCCACGGCAACCTGCTCGCGAACGCCGCGCAGTCGCAGGCATGGGTTCCGTCGATCCAGCGCGGCAAGGGCTGCGTCGTGTACGCGGTGCTGCCGATGTTCCACGCCTACGGTCTGACGCTCTGTCTGACATTCGCGATGTCCATGGGTGCGCGCCTGGTGCTCTTCCCGAAGTTCGATCCGGATCTCGTGCTCGACGTGATGAAGAAGCACCCCGCCACCTTCCTTCCCCTCGTGCCCCCGATCGCCGACCGGCTGCTGTCGGCGGCGAAGGCGAAGGATGTCTCGCTCGACGGCATCGAGGTCGCGATCTCCGGCGCCATGGCTTTGCCGCACGAACTCGTGGTGCCGTTCGAGGCGGCGACGCATGGCTTCCTCGTCGAGGGGTACGGACTCAGCGAGTGCTCCCCCGTGTTGATGGCGAACCCCGTAGCTGACAACCGCGTGCCCGGCACCGTGGGACTTCCCCTTCCGGGAACCGAATGCCGCGTCGTCGATCCCGAGAACCCGACCGTCGACGTTCCTGAAGGCTCCGCGGGTGAGCTCCTGGTGCGCGGACCCCAGGTGTTCTCCGGCTACTACGGCAAGCCGGAGGAGACGGAGGCGGTCTTCGTCGACGGCTGGTTCCGCACCGGTGACATCGTGACGGTCGATGAGGCGGGTTTCATCCGGATCGTCGACCGCATCAAGGAGCTGATCATCACCGGCGGCTTCAATGTGGCCCCCACCGAGGTCGAGAGCGCTCTGCGTCAGCATCCTCAGGTCGTGGACGCCGCCGTGGTCGGTCTGCCGAGCGACCACTCCGGCGAGGAGGTCGTCGCCGCGATCGTCGTCGACGCGGCGGCAGACGTCGACGTCGAAGCGATCCGCGAGTATGCGCGCAGCATCCTCACCCCGTACAAGGTTCCGCGGCGTCTGTTCATCGTCGACGAGCTGCCCAAATCGCTGATCGGCAAGGTCCTGCGTCGCCAGGTCAAGGAGAGACTGCTCACTCTGACTTCCGGCTCCTGAGGGCGCCCTCACAGGCGCGGAATCCCGCGAAGCGCTACCCTTGGTCAGTGACTCCTGAAGACGCTGTGCCCACCGACGCCCCCGAGGCCCCTGGATTCGAGGAGCTCGGCATCACCGGCCCCGTCCTCAAGGCCATCAAGGACCTCGGCTACGAGACCCCCTCCCCCATCCAAGCCGCCACGATCCCGACCCTGCTCTCCGGTCGCGATGTCGTCGGTATGGCGCAGACCGGAACGGGAAAGACCGCGGCATTCGCGCTCCCCGTGCTCGAGCGCCTCGACGTGTCCCAGAAGACCCCGCAAGCTCTCGTGCTCGCTCCGACCCGCGAGCTCGCTCTGCAGGTGTGCGAGGCGTTCGAGTCGTACGCGTCGAAGATGAAGGGCGTCCACGTCCTCCCCGTCTACGGCGGACAGGGCTACGGCGTGCAGCTGTCGGCGCTGCGCCGCGGCGTGCACGTGATCGTCGGCACCCCCGGTCGCATCATGGACCACCTCGCCAAGGGCACCCTCGACCTGTCCCAGCTGCAGTACCTGGTGCTCGATGAAGCCGACGAGATGCTCAAGATGGGCTTCGCCGAAGACGTCGAGCAGATCCTCGCGCAGACGCCCGAGGAGAAGCAGGTAGCCCTCTTCTCAGCGACCATGCCCCCGCAGATCCGCCGACTCGCGCAGAAGTACCTGCGTGAGCCCGAAGAGATCAGCATCAAGTCGAAGACCGCCACCGGCACCAACATCACGCAGCGGTACCTCGTGGTGTCGTACGCGCAGAAGGTAGATGCGCTCACTCGCATCCTCGAGGTCGAGAACTTCGACGGCATGATCGTGTTCGTCCGCACGAAGAACGAGACCGAGACGCTGGCCGAGAAGCTGCGTGCCCGCGGATACTCCGCCGCCGCCATCAACGGCGACGTGCCCCAGGTCCAGCGTGAGCGCAGCGTCAACCAGCTCAAGGCGAGCAAGCTCGACATCCTCGTCGCGACCGACGTGGCCGCTCGCGGTCTCGACGTCGAGCGCATCAGCCACGTCATCAACTTCGACATCCCCACCGACACCGAGTCGTACGTGCACCGCATCGGCCGCACCGGCCGCGCGGGACGCACCGGAGACGCGATCAGCTTCATCACCCCGCGTGAGCGCTACCTGCTCAAGTCGATCGAGAAGGCCACGCGTCAGCAGCCCACTCAGATGCAGCTGCCCAGCCTCGACGACGTGAACACCACGCGCCTCGCCCGCTTCGATGACGCGATCACGACCGCGCTCAGCGATAGCACCCGCATCGAGAAGTTCCGCGACATCATCGACCACTACGTGCGCAACCACGATGTGCCCGAGGCCGATGTCGCAGCTGCGCTCGCTGTCGTCGCCCAGGGCGATACTCCTCTGCTGCTCGACCCGGCCGACGACGCCCTGTCGAAAGCGGTCGAGTACGACAACCGTCCGCCGCGCGAGAGCAACACTCGCGAGCGTCGCGAGACCCGCGAACCGCGCGAGCGCCGTGGGCGCGGCGACTACAAGCCGTACCGCATCGAGGTCGGACGCCGTCACCGCGTCGAGCCCCGTCAGATCGTCGGCGCACTCGCGAATGAGGGCGGCCTGGGTCGTGATGACTTCGGCGCGATCAACATCCGGCCGGACTTCACTGTCGTCGAGTTGCCGGCGAACCTCGACTCGTCCGTCCTGGAGAAGCTGAAGGACACCCGCATCTCGGGTCGGCTCATCGAGATCAAGCCCGACCGTGGGCCTGGAGCCCGTCGTAACGACGGCCCTCGTGACGGCGCCCGCGGTGGGTTCGAGCGTCGCGATGACCGTCCGCGCTACGACCGTGACGACCGTCCTGCTCGCACCGATGAGCGAGGCGAGAAGCCGTTCCGCAAGCCCCGACACAAGGGCTGATCAGCCGTAGAACGCATCGAGCGCGCCG